>JAZUCF010000019.1:0-94703 GCA_045638945.1 Clostridia bacterium
TTTTTTACCAGCTGCAAGAAGGAATGCTCCCATACTTGCTGCCATACCAATACATATTGTACATACATCTGATTTAATGTACTGCATGGTATCATAAATTGCCATACCAGCTGTAACACTACCACCTGGACTATTTATATAAATATGAATATCTTTATCTGGATCTTCTGATTCTAAGAATAATAATTGTGCTACAACAACGCTAGCTGTTGCATCAGTAATTTCATCACCAATAAAAATAATTCTGTCTTTCAAAAGTCTTGAGAAAATGTCGTAAGATCTTTCTCCTTGTCCTGTCTGTTCAATTACGTATGGAACTAAACTCATATTGCATCCTCCTCTTTCAAAATTTTTCTTCTTTAGTAATTATTCAGCATCTTTCTTTGCCGCAGTCTTTTTAGCCGCAGGCTTCTTTGCTGTTGTTGTCTTCTTAGCGGTTGTCTTCTTAGCCGCAGGCTTTTCCTCTGCGTCTGCCTTCTTTACAGTTGTCTTCTTAGCAGCAGGCTTCTTTGCAGGAGCCTTTTCTTCTGTGTCAGCTTTCTTAGCGGCAGGCTTCTTTGCTGCTGTCTTCTTAGCCTTACCTACTTTAGCTGCGTCTACAATAACGGCAATTGTCTTCTGAGTCTTGAGATCAGCCTTAAGAGCATCGAGATTTGCACCCATAAGCTCCTTAACCTTTTCTACTTCCATGCCGTACATATCTGCCATTTTCTTAAATTCTGCCTCAACGTCTTCCTCTGAAACCTCTACGTTTTCAGCTTTTGCAATTTCAGCGAGAACAAGCTGTGTCTTAACTGCTTTTTCAGCGGTTTCCTTAAGCTGTTCACGAAGAGCTTCCATTGTCATACCGGTGTACTGAAGGTACTGCTCAAGGGGCATACCCTGGCTCTGAAGTCTGTAGGAAATATCCTGAATCTGATTATCAATCTGATTTTTAATCATGCACTCGGGAATTTCAACAGATGCATTGTCAACAGCGATATCAACCACTGCATCTTCAAACTGACGCTGTGCCTGTGCTTCCTTAGCCTTTTCAAGCTTAGCCTTAGAGTCCTCGCGAAGCTCTTTGAGAGTATCAAATTCGCTTACGTCCTTAGCAAATTCATCGTCAAGCTCGGGAAGGTTCTTCTTCTCAACAGAGTGAACCTTACACTTAAATACTGCTGCCTTACCCTTAAGGTCTTCTGAATGATATTCCTCGGGGAAAGTAACATTTACATCAAAATCTTCGCCGATTGTCTTACCTGCAATCTGCTCCTCGAATCCGGGAATGAAGCTGTTTGAACCGAGAACAAGGCTGTAATGCTCGCCCTTGCCGCCTTCAAAAGCCACGTCATCAACGAAGCCCTCGAAATCAAGGTCAACCTTATCGCCCATTTCAATAGTTCCCTCTGTAAGAGTAGAAATGCTTGCAGCATTTTCCTGCATTTTCTTAATATCGGCATCTACTTCTTCATCTGTTACAGTATTGACAGCTTTTTCCGCTGTTATACCCTTGTAATCGCCAAGAGTTACCTCGGGACGAACTGTTACAAGTGCACTGAATACAAAGTTTTCGCCCTTTTCAAGCTTAACGATGTCGATTACAGGCATTTCAACAGGCTCAATACCGCTTTCCTGGACTGCTTTATCATATGCATCGGGCACTGCAAAATTAATTGCATCGTCATAAAAAACTGCCTCGGTGTAATACTTTTCAATAATTTTTCTGGGTGCTTTACCCTTTCTGAAGCCGGGGATGTTAATCTGCTTAACATTCTTTCTGTAGCTCTTATCCATAGCTTCTTCGAATTTAGCGCTGTCAATCTCGATTTCAAGATACATTCTCTTGTCTTCGCGCTGTTCAACTTTCAATACCTTCATACTCGTTTCCTCCTATTGTTCAAGGCTTTCAGCCAGACTGTTTGGCTGTATAAACATAAAGCCCACATCAAAACATATTTATATCATATTTTTATGCTTTTTGCAAGTGTTTTTTGAATATTTCCGCCTAAATTATGCGTTTTGGTGCAAATTTTAGAAAATCGGCACTGACAAGGGCATATTTTTGGTCATTAAGTCTATAATCCCCTGCCCTTTTGCCGTGTAAATGCCCGAACACGCACCTCGTCACGTTATATTTATCTATAACCTCCATATAATTATCATCGGGCGGATAATGAAGTGCTGCAACGATTGTATCCGAAAGCTCCGTCGCCGCTTTAAGAGAGGTTTCAAGCCTTATAAGCTCACGCCGGTAAATTTTTTCATCATCTTTCTTAAAAGCTTTGTCAGACGGGGAAATCCATCCCTTTGCACCGCATACGGCAACGTTTTCACACAACACCGCATTATTCTGCATAAAGGTTACGCTTTTAATATCATTTTCTTCAAGAAAAGCGTTCATCTTGGTAATTGTTTCCCACCAATAGTCGTGATTTCCCTTTGAAATAAGCTTTCTACCCGGAAGTGCTTCTATAAACCTGAAATCAGCCAATGACTCGGAAAGATACGTCGCCCAACTGAAATCACCGTTTATTATGACATAATCTTCCTCTGATACAGTTTTTTTCCACTCGTATTCAATTTTTTCAACGTAATTGTCCCATCTTACCCCGAAAATATCCATAGGCTTATCTATTCCCAAAGGCAAATGGAGATCGCTAAGTGCAAAAATTGCCATAATTTTCTCCGAATATAATTATTATTACTACGCAAAATACTATCGTAAGCTTTGAATCAAACACATTGCAATCGGCAATGAGTCTGATTCACCGACTTACAAATTCAGTCGGGAGTGATAAAGATGTCTTGCAGAAACTCAGACAAACCCTTAGGCGGCGTAAAATGCGTTGTCACAAACTGTGTGCATCACAACACTGATAACGAGTGTATGGCTGAGCATATTATGGTTGGCGGCCGCGATGCAAACAAAATCTCGGAAACAGGTTGCGAAACCTTTTCCAAAAAAGAGTGCTGTAACTAACAGTACTGATGCAAAATCATAGCAACGAAGGTCTGTATGATTTTGCGTATTAAGTAAAAAGGCTGATGTATTACCATTACAAGGGAACAGCTCGCACTGTACAATTGTTTTGAGTTAATGGTATTAATAATACATCAGCCTTTACATATTAATTGCTAAGAAATTCGTTTATAACTGCCTTCATCTGATTTTTGTCACATACAACTTCAAAGCGGATTTCCTTTTCCTCCAGAGATTTAAGCGATGCGGGAACGCGAAGCTCATAATCCTCGGCAAGCTTGTCAAGAAGTCTGAACTCATCAAGCTCTGCCACCTGCTCTTCATTTCCGAGTGCAGAAAGAACAGCACCGTTAAATTTAAACGGACTTGCAGTAGATGCAATGATGGTCTTTGTTTCGTCGCCTGTTTCTTTAACATATTCATTATGAACTGCAACTGCAACTGCTGTGTGAGTATCCGTAACATAGCCGAATTTCTCGTAAGTATCGCTGATGGTCTTTGCACACTTTTCATCATCGGCACATCCGCCGTAGAAATTCTTCGTAATTGCTTCTTTGATTTCATCACTTACGGCATATTTGCCATTTTCCTTAAGCTCTGACATATAGCCTTTTACAAGAGCATCATTCCCCTCTGAAATCATATAAAGAAGTCTTTCAAGGTTTGAAGATATGAGAATATCCATAGAGGGTGATGTAGTTACATAGAACTCACGGTTTCTGTCATATACACCTGTATTTATAAAATCTGTGAGAACATTGTTTTTATTTGAAGCACAAATAAGCTTTTTAATGGGAAGTCCCATACATTTTGCGTAATATGCCGCTAAAATGTTTCCGAAATTACCTGTGGGTACACAGATATTAACCTCATCGCCGCATTCAATTTCCTCTGCCTTTACCATATCACAGTATGCGGAGAAATAGTACACAATCTGAGGAACAAGTCTGCCCCAGTTAATGGAATTGGCTGATGAAAGTGCTTTCTTTTCGGAAAGAAGCTCATTTTCATATTCCTTATCCGTAAAAATTGCCTTTACACCGTTCTGAGCATCGTCAAAATTACCGTTAACGGCACTTACAAATACATTCTTACCCTCCTGGGTACACATCTGAAGACGCTGAATCTGGCTTACACCTTCATCGGGGAAGAATACTATAATCTTTGTTCCCTCGACGTCCTTGAACCCCTCAAGTGCCGCCTTACCTGTATCACCGCTTGTAGCAACAAGGATAACGGTTTCGCGGTCAATTCCGAGCTTCTTAACAGAGGTTGTAAGAAGATGCGGAAGAATCTGAAGTGCCATATCCTTAAATGCACAGGTAGGACCGTGCCACAGTTCTAAAATATACTGAGAATCATTCATCTTGTAGACAGGGGCAATACTGTTAGTTTCAAATTTTTCTTTAGTATACGCCGCGCTGATGCAATTTTCAAGCTCATCCTCGGTAAAATCCGTAAGGAAACGTCCCAATATTTCTTTGGCACGCTGAGTATATGACATATCTGCCATATACTTAATGTTTGTAAGCGAAACAGAAGGTATGCTTTCCGGAACAAAAAGTCCTCCCTCGGGAGAAAGACCTTTTGCAATAGCCTCGGAGCTTTTTACTTCTATACTGTTATCACGGGTACTTTTATAATTCATATTTTTCAGTCCTTTTATATTTGTGCTTTTTATTTAACAACAATGTTTACAAGCTTTCCTGGAACTGCAATGACTTTTACTACAGACTGGGTACCGATAAGCTCCTTAATCTCGTCATTTTCCATTGCCGCTTTTTCCATATCTTCACGCTTGATGTTAGCATCAACCATCATTTTCGCCTTTACTCTGCCGTTAATCTGAACAACAATTTCGACGGTAGAATCAATGCAAAGTGCCTCATCATACTCTACCCATTTGCCCTCGGAAAGAATTTCTCCGAAAAGCTCACTGTAGAGTTCCTCTGTCATATGAGGAGCGAAAGGATTAAGCAGCGTAAGAAGTGTTTTATATTCAGCCTTGTTCACATTTCCTACTTCGTAAATTTTATTTACAAGAGTCATAAGTGCAGCAAGGGCTGTATTAAACTTCATGCTTTCAATATCGTTTGAAACCTTCTTGATTGTCTTATGCATACTGCTTATAAGCTCATCACGGTAGCTGTCCCCGTCAATAAGCTTTGTATGAAGCTCCCATACTCTGTCAAGGAATCTCTTACATCCCTTCATACTGCTTTCGTTCCAGGGAGCTGCCTGCTCATAGTCACCCATAAAGAGAACATATGCCCTGAGAACATCTGCTCCGTATACATCAACAACATCGTTGGGGTCAACAACATTTCCCTTACTCTTACTCATTTTATCGCCGTCAGGTCCTAAGATAAGTCCCTGTGCAGTTCTCTTTGCGTAAGGCTCACTTGTGGGAACAAGCCCCAAATCGTAAAGGAACTTATGCCAGAAGCGTGAGTAAATCATATGTCTGGTTACGTGCTCCATACCGCCGTTATACCAGTCGACGTTCATCCAATAGCGGAGTGCTTCCTGTGATGCGAACTCCTCTGTATTATTGGGGTCGCAGTAACGAAGGAAATACCAAGATGAGCCTGCCCACTGAGGCATAGTATCGGTCTCTCTTCTCGCCTTTTTTCCGCACTTGGGACAAGTACAGTTTACAAAGGACTCAATCTTTGCAAGAGGGCTTTCTCCGTCCTGACCGGGTTCAAAATTGTCAACGGGAGGAAGTCTTAACGGAAGTTCATCGTAAGGAACGGGAACTATACCGCATTCGGGGCAGTGAACAATGGGAATAGGCTCTCCCCAATATCTCTGACGGTTGAATGCCCAGTCCTTCATTTTGTACTGAACACCTTTTTCACCGCAGTTCTTTTCCTTTAAGATTTCAAGCATTTTACCGATTGCTTCCTGCTTTGTCTTAATTCCGTTAAGAAGGTCGGAATTAACCATTTCTCCGTCGCCTGTGTAGGCTTCCTTGGAAATATCTCCGCCTTTTATAACTTCAATAATATCAATACCGAATTTCTTTGCAAAGTCATAGTCACGTGTGTCATGCGCAGGCACAGCCATAATAGCACCCGTACCGTAGCCCATCATTACATAGTCGGAAATGTAGATTGGGATTTCTTTTTCGGTAATGGGATTAATTGCTGTAAGTCCCTGAATTTTTACACCTGTTTTATCCTTTACAAGCTGAGTTCTTTCAAACTCGCTCTTCTTTGCACATTCCTTTTTATATGCTTCAAGTTCATCAAAATTAGCAATCGAAGCCTTATATTTTTCAATTATGGGATGCTCGGGGGCAATAACCATAAATGTTACTCCGTAAAGAGTATCGGGACGGGTTGTATAAACACGGAGCTTTTCGTCATTTTCCTTAATGGGGAAATTAACGAAAGCACCCTCACTCTTACCAATCCAGTTCTTCTGCTGAAGCTTAACATTTGGAAGATAGTCAACAGTTTCAAGACCTTCCAGAAGCTTGTCAGCGTACTCGGTAATTCTTAAGTACCAGACTTCCTTAGTTTTCTGCACAATATCGCTGTGACAGATATCGCACTTTCCGCCCTGTGAATCCTCGTTAGAAAGAACAACCTTACAGCTTGGGCAGTAGTTTACAAGCGTTTTATCACGGAAAACAAGACCCTTTTCAAACATTTTAAGGAAAATCCACTGTGTCCACTTATAGTAGCCCTCGTCTGTGGTGTCAATAACTCTTGACCAATCAAAAGAAAATCCTACACGCTTAAGCTGACTTGTAAACTTAACGATATTTTTATCGGTAACCTGTCTGGGATGAACGCCTGTCTTAATAGCCGTATTTTCAGTAGGCAGACCATATGCATCAAAGCCTATGGGGAAAAGCACGTTATAGCCCTCAAGTCTTCTCTTTCTTGAAACAACCTCAAGACCGCTGTATGCCTTGATATGACCTACGTGCATACCGCTTCCCGAGGGGTAAGGGAATTCTACAAGAGCATAAAACTTAGGCTTTTCCGAGTTGTTTTCTGCCTTGAAAGAATTATTATCCTCCCAATATTTCTGCCACTTTTGTTCAATCGCTTTAAAATTATATTCCATTATGTTTCAGGTCCTTTCTAAGCGTAATTTATCAAACTTCATCTATTGTATTGATTTCAATTTTCTGGGCCTCTGCCCACAAATTGTCAAGACCATAAAAGTCACGCATTTGCATGCTGAAAATATGGAGCATCACTCCGCCGAAATCCACCAATGCCCAATCGGGATTTTTCATTCCCTCACTTCTTACGGGAGGAGAGTCAATCTTTGCCATTTCTTCACACGCTGCTTCATACAGTGCGTGCATCTGTGCAGGCGAGCCTGCAGTGCATATTACAAAATAATCTGATATTATAGTAGCACCTTTAAGGTCAAGAGCTATAATATTACGCCCTTTCTTACTGTCCAATATTTCTGCAAGCTTGTGTACTTTTTCTAAATCTGTCAAGACTTGTCCCTCCTATGCGATATAAGATAATTAAGCGCATGAACCGAGTCAGGATGAATAAGTGTTCCCTTTCGGATTACGTGCTTAATCGAGCATCCAATGGCATAAATCAGTGCCTCGTCTATATTGAACTCGACGAGTCTTCGTATTTCTGCCGCCTGTTCAATAGTTCTGCCCGGCTCTGTCATATCTGCTATATATATAAGCTTTTCAAGAGGCGTCATATTAGCTCTGCCTGTGGTATGGTAATAAATCGCCTCTAAAATTTCATGGTCGTCAATTCCAAAATCTTTGTATGCAACAGCCGCACCTAAGTATGCATGTACCAATGCCTTTTCACTCTTTGCACAATCATCCAGTGTAACGCCATAACGCTTGCAGATTATATAAAAGTCCTCACCGCTTGCTTCATCAAGGTTTTTTGCACAATCGTGAAGCAATGCCGAAATTCGGGCTTTTTCCTCATTCACGCCAAAAAGCGGAGCAAGGCGCACTGCCTCCCCCATTACTCCAAGCGTATGATTAAACCTGCGTTCTTTTTGTGTTGCTTTAAGTTTTTCGATTATTTCATTTTCTGTCAAGGAAAATCCCTCAATTCACATCTGTGTACAGTTTTCTTTTTATTATATAATCAAAAACCGATTTTGGCAATAAGTTTCTGCAATCTTTTCCAATCTTTATCTGATTTCTTATCTCGCTTGACGAAATCGGAACTTTCTGCATGGGAATTTCTACGGCAGGAGGCTTTACAGCCGCTCCCTCTCTGGGAAAAACAAGCAACGTGCATACCTTTAAAATCCTGTGGGGCTCAAACCATGTATTAAGCTCGTTATAGGAATCATCTCCGATTATGAAGTATAGCTCATCATCAGGATAAAGTGATTTAAAATATTCTGCCGTATTTGCACTGTAGTTTACCTCAGTGCGTTTTATTTCATAATCACTGACTGAAAATTTATCCTCCGATGCTGTAGCCTCCAAAATCATATTATATCGGTCTTCACGGGATATTTGTGTTTCCTTTTTATGAGGAGCTTTCCCTGTAGGAATAAAGATTATGCGGTCAAGCTTTATCTTATCAAGTGCCGCATACGCTACTGCCATGTGACCGTTATGCACAGGATTAAATGCTCCGCCAAACAATCCGATTTTCATAGCAGTTCCTCACTTTGGAAGCACAATCCTGCGATTGTCCTTCTCCCTTGCCATGCGGTAGATAACAACCTTGTTGCCGATACACTGGACAGGCTCGGCACCGATTTCCTCGCAAATTGCTTCACACGCTGTACGTGTCGACATAAAGGCTGTTTCAAGCACTGTTATTTTTATAAGCTCACGTTTTTCCAAAACTATATCAAGCTCCGTTAAAATTTCGTCGCTTATTCCGCTTTTTCCTATCTGAAAAATAGCATTTTCTTTATTTGCAAGACCGCGTAAATACGCACGCTGTTTAGATGATAACATATTCCTCACCCTATATTTTAAATTATTCTGTATAGTCAAATTCAAGTTCATACATACGCACGGGGTCACCCTCGCCGCATCCTAAGTTTTCAAGAGCCTCGATTATACCTTTTCTTCTGAGTGCGAGCTGGAAGTACTGCATACTTTCCGCATCTTCAAAATTGGAATGACGGAGAAGTTTTTCCACATAAGGACCCTCCACAACGTAGGTATCGCCCTCTTTTCGCACATTGAACGGCTCCTCCGAGAAATCCTCCTCCACAAAATCCGCCTCATAAATTTCTACAGGCTCTAATGTATCAATGAGCTTTGACACGTGGTTAATAAGCTCTTTTGTGCCCATATGTGCCGCAGCACTTATTTCAAAAAGCTCAAGCCCTTTATCTTCAATATATTTTCTGAAATCCTCCAAAAGCTTTGGATCGGTAATTACATCAATTTTATTTGCCGCAACAATCTGGGGACGCTCAGACAGTGATTTGCTGTAAAGAGAAAGCTCATTATTTATCTTTTCAAAATCATCAATGGGATTTCTCCCCTCAGTTCCAGACACGTCTACAATATGCACAATAAGGCGTGTACGCTCAATATGTCTGAGGAATTCGTGCCCGAGGCCTATTCCCTCGTGGGCACCTTCGATAAGTCCGGGGATATCAGCCATAACAAAGCTCTTTCCCTCGCCCATTTTTACAACACCCAAATTAGGCTCAAGGGTTGTAAAATGGTAATTTGCAATTTTGGGACGTGCCGCACTTACCGCAGAGAGAAGGGTGGATTTACCCACGTTGGGAAAGCCTGCAAGACCTACATCTGCAATAAGCTTAAGCTCTAATATAAGCTCCCTTTCCTGCCCGCGGATTCCGTCTTTTGCAAACTTTGGCGTCTGGCGGGTAGCAGTTGCAAAATGCACATTACCCCACCCGCCGTTTCCGCCGTATGCGGCAATAAATTCCTCTTCGTTTACAGACATATCTTTCATTACTCTGCCGCTCTTGGCGTCTTTTATAACCGTACCTACAGGCACATGAATATAGAGGTCCTCCCCTTTTCTTCCGAAAGAACGACGTGCTTTTCCGTCCTCGCCGTTTCTGGCGGTAAACACCTTTTTATGAGCAAAATCAACAAGAGTTGTAAGGGTTTTGTCAGCTTTAAAAACTATATTTCCGCCCTTGCCGCCGTCACCGCCGTCGGGACCGCCGTCAGGAACGTATTTTTCTCTGTGAAAGGAAACAAGACCATTTCCGCCGTTTCCTGCTTTTACAGTGATGGTCGCTTTATCTAAGAACATACCTTTACCTCTCTTTCATACGGGTGTGATAAAGCAGCACGCAATTTTATTTGTGCTTGCTTAAGTTTATTGAAAAATCAAAAAAGCTCGGAAAAAATTCCGAGCTTTCATTTTTGACTTATGCAGGATATACACTAACCTGCTTCTTATCCTTGCCCTTACGCTCGAACTTAACTTTTCCGTCAACAAGAGCATACAAGGTATCATCGCTACCAATACCTACATTGATACCGGGATGAATTTTAGTTCCTCTCTGACGAACGAGGATGTTTCCGGCAAGCACTGCCTGACCGTCAGCACGCTTTGCGCCAAGACGCTTAGACTCACTGTCACGACCGTTCTTTGTAGAACCAACACCCTTTTTGTGAGCGAACAACTGAATATTCAATGCGAACATTATAATTTCACTCCTTCCGAATAAATAGCTACAGAATTAATTCTGTGTAAATTTCAAAAATTCACCATACTGACCGGAAAGCTCCGAGATAAACATCACAAGTGAGTTAATCAGTATGTCTGCACCTTCCTGACGAGTGTCTGAAATAATGCAATTTACAAAACCGTCACGCTCCTCATATGTAAGCTGTGCAAGGTTTTGTTTTTCAATGCCGTTAATGGTAAGCCACACAGCAGTAGAAACAGATGCACAAACAATATCACTGCCACTTTCGGCATAACCGCTGTGCCCGTCCACGGTAAACTGCGTGATTTTACCCTCGGTATTCTTTACCGTAGTAAACTTAATCATAATTACGCATTGATTGCTGTGATTTCAACCTTTGTATAAGGCTGACGATGACCGTTCTTGTTTCTGTAACCTTTTTTAGGCTTCATCTTGAAAACGATAATCTTCTTGCCCTTTGTCTGGCTGAGAACCTTAGCAGATACAGTAGCACCCTCAACTGTAGGAGCACCTGCTGTAAACTTACCTTCGTCACCGATTGCAAGAACCTGATCAAATTTGATTTCTGCGCCTGCTTCGCCTTCAAGCTTTTCAACGAAGATAACGTCGCCAACCTTAACCTGATACTGCTTGCCGCCGGTCTTAATTACTGCGTACATTTGTTGCACCTCCCGTTTATACAGACTCGCTATTAAGGTTGCGTAAAACGCATTTAATACCTTTTCTACGCGGTTACTGCTATATAATAACACAGTCCGCCCCCTATGTCAAGAACAATTTCTAAATTTTTCTCGACATAAAGCACCGTGCAGGATTTCCTGCACGGTGAGTATCTTTACCTTATTGAATTAAGCAAGTTCATCCAATACTTCCTGACGTTCCTTTGCACGGATTGCCACAAGAAGCTTTAAGACAGATGTAACAACCAATGCAATGCTTGCAACAAGCTGAATGAGCCACATTGCAGAATTGCCTGCCATATAAGGAGCTGACAGGAAGAATGTAACAACACCTGCACTTCCGCATATCAATGCAACAGCTGCACCAATCATTGCTCTACGCTTAATTGCGTTAATCAACACTGTAACAAGTGCTGACAAAAGAATGATAACGTTAGGTGTAAGAAGTGCGGAGAAGTTTACAACCTCTTTGCATTCATAAGAAAGGTACTCAAGGAATTCAGTGTCACGGAAGTTATTCCAAACATAGCTGAAAGGAGAATATGACTTTTCAACCTTTTCCTCTGCCTTGATGCTTTCATCACCTGTTCTTCTTGCAGAAAGCATATCTCTTGTGATAAATTCCCACTGACCTGCACTTGTTTCAACTGCTACGGGCTTACCTGCCTCTTTATAAGAACCTGTGGTATAGCTCCAGTAGGGCAAAAACTGCATTACAAACAAGATAAATGCAAAAATTGCACATGCGATGCCGTAACGACCGGTCATCTTCTTCATTTTTTCCAAAGTTTTCATCAAATTTTCCTCCCGAATTATGTAATACTTACTATATTTTATCCTAACTTATCATTTTTGTCAACCTTGATTTATGTTTTTTTACAAATTGCATGTCCTCTTTCGGATATACTTATATTACGGGCCCTCTACTACCGCCAGCATAAGTACGCCAAGGATTACAATGGAGATAAACATATATTTCATTGGTGTGAGCTTTTCTTTGAGGAAAATCCTTGAAAGAAGCAATGCCACGATACATCCGGAAGAAAGTATCGGTGCTGCAACCGCACCGTTTCCGCTAAGTGCATACACATATGTAAACTGTCCTGCAGTTTCAAATATTGCAGCGAGGAACTTGTCACTTTGTTTCGGAATTGAACCGAACTCAACCTTCTTTATTTTCATAAACAAATATAAGATGAGTGCAACTATTGCAAATGTAAGCTCATAACTGGTGTTTGCCAATGCTTCGAGCGTATCTTCGGTTACACCGATGAGCGGTGTAGCTGCCACATTATCAAGATAAAAAGCATCTGCAAAAGTGCCTACTGCATCGAGTATAGCGTACATAAAGGGCATACAAAAAGCAATAATAGCCATTTTTTTGCCCAGTGTTTTTTTCCTTACCGTTTCTCCCCTGTTTTCAAGGATTCCGACACCGAGAACACCTATAAGCATAAGGATTACAGCAATTACCGCCGGTAATGAAAGTGATTCTTTTAAAAAGATAACACAGAGCAGCGCGCACATTGCACCCGAGGTGTTTTCGATAGGGTCTGATATGGATTCTTCAATAAATCGCATACCGAAATAGGAAAATGCCATTGATACAATATACAGCAGTGATACCGGAAGGTATCTGATAAGATTAACAGGGTTGTAATTAATGTCCTGTGTAAGCAGAGTGAAAATCGCGTGTATTCCCATTACGATACCTACACAAACACAGATTTTCAGATGTGAAAATTTTTCTTCCTGACGTGCGCCTTTTTTGTAAAAAAGTTCAGCAACGCCCCATAAAATAGCTGTGAGTACAGCAAATATAAACCACATAAATTTTTCTCCTTTGTTAATAAATTTTTTAGTGACAAATCAGTTACAAAGAAGAAACAGGCGGCGAAGTAGTCCCTTGCCCGTATGCTCTTTTCTTGCATCGGGACAATCCCATGAAAATTACTATGCTTTTATATTTTTTTAATGGCATTTTCGCCACCTCCTTTAAACGAAGTAAAAATTCATTCTGCAGCTATCTGATTTGCAACCACTATTGCACTGTCTATATGGTCGCAGAAGTTTTGTCTTCCCACCTTATCAATAAAGCCTGCTTTATCCATTACACGCAAAGGCTGTTCATTTACATGTGAGAAAATAAGAGTAATGCCGCTCTCACTGCAACGCTCGTAAAGCTCCTCAAGAGTATTCATTGCCGTGGCATCAATTGCAGGCACACTACGCATTCTTACTATGATACATCTGATGTGTTCCTCTACGCTGATATCTGCAAGGCGGTCTGCTGCACCGAAGAATAACGGTCCTGTGATTTCGTAAACACGTATATTTTCGGGAAGGATTTTAAGCTTTTCGCTATCATCAGTGTCCTTTTCCGGATATTTCCAACCCTGTACCCCTGTTTCATCGCTCATACGCTTCATAAAGAGTAAGCAGGCAAGAACAAAGCCTATCTCAATTGCTATAACAAGGTCAAACACAACCGTGAGAACAAACGTAATTACAAGAACTGCTATGTCGCTCTTGGGAGCTGTTTTTATAAGGCGTACAAACGGTCTCCACTGGCACATATTATATGCAACCATAAAAAGAATTGCGGCAATTGTAGGCATGGGAATCATAGCCGCATAGGGCATCAGAAGCACCAATACCAAAAGAAGCACTACCGCATGAACCATACCTGAGACGGGTGTACTTCCGCCATTTTTAATATTTGCCGCAGTACGGGCGATAGCCCCTGTAGCCGGGATTCCTCCGAAAAAGGCACTTCCCATATTACCCAAGCCCTGGGCAACAAGCTCTGCATTCGAGCGGTGCTTGCTGTTTGTCATTCCGTCTGCAACAACACAAGAAAGAAGCGATTCTATTGCGGCGAGAATTGCTATTGTAAAAGCATCGGGTAAAAGAGTTTTAACCATATGAATATCCATTTTGGGAAGTGCAAAAGAAGGAAGCTTACTTTCAACCGTGTAGAGCTTACCTATTGTGGGTACGTCTAAGCCAAGAAGCTGTACAATTAAAACTCCAACAATCACCGCAATAAGCGAGCCGGGTATCTTTTTACTGATACGAGGCCATATAATAAGAATCGCAAGGCTGACAATTCCGATAATTAGAGCCTGAAGATTCAGCGTTGAAATATTATCAAGGAACACTTCAAGCTTTTCCATTGCTTCAACAGGCTTCTGCCCTGCTTTATATGTGACACCGAAAAAGTCTTTAAACTGACCAATAAGTATTGTTACGGCAATACCGGCAGTAAATCCCGTTGTAATCGTATAAGGGATGAATCTGATAAGACTTCCAAGTTTAAAAACACCCATAAGAATAAGGATAATACCTGCCATAATCGTGGCGAGAGCAAGCCCCTCCATTCCGTTTTTTGCGACAATTCCTGCAACGATAGTGGCAAATGCCGCCGTAGGTCCTGCAATCTGCACATTACTTCCGCCCAAGAATGAAATGATAAAACCTGCAACAATAGCCGTATATATACCCTCCTGCGGTCCTACACCGGAGGCAAGTGCCAAAGCTATTGAAAGCGGAAGCGCTATTATCGCAACTATAATTCCTGCAATAATATCCTTGATTAATTTTTCCTTGCTGTAATTTTTCATTGAAGTAAACAGCATTGGTTTAAGTTCTTTCATAAATACAACTCCTTTTACAACAATGGTTATTTTAACATTAATTGAATAAAATTGCAAGAACATATATTAAATTAAGATATAATTAAAAAAAGAATAAAAAAATTGTTGACAATGCAGGTTTTTCATATTATAATAAACAGGCAGTCAAAAAACGGCCCCATAGTCTAGCGGCCTAGGACGTCGCCCTCTCACGGCGAAGACCGGGGTTCGATTCCCCGTGGGGTCACCAGAAAAAAGCACTTCGTTTGAAGTGCTTTTTTCAATGAAATAAATCCTTTCAGGATTTGTGAAATGCCCTTCGGGCGTGAAATATTGCTCCGCAATGTGAAATACGCCTTTAGGCGTGTGGATTTTCTTATCCTCGGGGAATCGAGCCCTGAGAGGGCAGCAAAAAAGTGTGATGTTTAATCACACTTTTTTCGTTTATCGTATTAAATTAGTCTGTTAAATTATCGAAATAACCCTGTACAAGAACAACGGGTGTACCCTTGTCACCGCTGCCGCTTGTAAGGTCACAAAGAGAACCGATAAGGTCTGTAAGCCGACGGGGTGTTGTACCCTGTGATGCCATATTTCCCACAAGATTGTCAGCCTTTGATTTTATTTTATCGGAAATAGCTTCCTTCAAAGCATCACCGCTAAGGTCTTTAAAATCATTGTCGGCAAGATACTTAAGCTTGATTTCATTGGGTGTACCGATAAGACCATCGGTAAATGCAGGTGATACAACCGGGTCTGCAAGCTCCCAGATTTTTCCCTGGGGGTCTTTAAATGCACCGTCACCGTAGACCATAACTTCCACATGCTTACCTGTAGCATCAAGAATTTTCTTCTGAACTTCTAAAACAAGGTCTTTACATTCTCTGGGGAAAAGCTTAATGCTGTCTTCGGTTGATTTGTTTGAACCAAGAAGACCATATTTTTCGTTATATCCACTGCCGTTTATGGGCTTATTCATAATTTCATCAAGGCCGCATACAACTTTAGCACCATTTTCCTTGAGAATACGCTTTGTCCTTGCTCTGGTGTGAATATCACAGTTAATAACGCAATCAGTATAATTAAGAATTGCTTTTGCCTGATTTGCAAATACAAATTCTACTTCTGCACCGCATTCACGAACAAGGTCGCCGTAATACTCAACATAGTCAACACCTGTGAATTCGTGCTTGTTATAACCGAATGCTTCACGATAACGCTCAAGTGAAAGCACATCGGAATACGGATTAATTCCCGATGCATCAATCTGATCATCGGTTACAAGCTTGTTTCCTACCTCATCAGAAGGATAACTAAGCATTAGAACAACTTTTTTTGCCCCCTTTGCTATACCCCTTAAACAGATTGCAAAACGATTACGGGAAAGAATGGGGAAAATAACACCTACAGTACCTCCGCCAAGCTTTTCTCTAACATCCTGAGCAATGTTATCAACAGTAACGTAATTTCCCTGTGATCTTGCAACGATTGACTCTGTCATGGAAATTACATCACGGTCACGAAGCTCGAAGTCTTCATATTCAGCGGCTTCAAGAACGCTTGTTGCAACTATTGATGCAAGATCATCTCCCTCACGGATAATGGGGCAACGTATGCCTCTTGAAATAGTTCCTACTCTTCTTTCCTTAATAGCCATTTAAATCCCTCCAAAAGAACTTGACTTTTTATTACACTCTTATTATAATACAATTATCACCATTAGTAAAGTAGATAATACTTACTACTGTAATAAGGAGAACTTATATGAAAACAAAGCTCGATTATTATAGAATTTTCTATGAAACGGCACGCCATCAATCATTTTCAAAAGCTGCAAAACACCTTTATATATCCCAGTCGGCAATATCACAATGCATTCATCAGCTTGAAGCTGATTTAAACGCCATCCTTTTTGTGCGTTCACGGCGGGGTGTATCCTTAACAAAGGAGGGCGAGCTTCTGTTTCAAAAGGTGGAAAGTGCCATGCAATCCATTTTACAGGGGGAAACACTTCTTGCACGGCTTCACCATTTGGACAGCGGCTTACTTACTATCGCCGCAGGTGACACAATAACAAGCCACTACCTGCTTCCTTATCTTGAGCAGTTTCACGCGACTTATCCCGAAATCCGTATAGAAATGGCAAATTCATACTCACATCAGATGCTTCAGCTTGTTAAAGATGGTAAAGCTGAGCTTGCTTTTGTCAATATGCCTATATCGGATGATGAGCTTTGCATTGAGCCTTGTTTTGAAATACATGATATTTTTGTATGCAGTCCCAGGCACAATATTAAACCGAGCTATTCTTGGCAGGAAATGTCAGAAGAACCCCTTATTCTTCTCGAAGAAAATTCATCATCACGCCACTATCTTAACAGGCAGTTTAATGATAAGGACATCACATTAGAGCCGCAGATTGAAATTGCCGCACATGATTTATTGATACGTTTTGCTTCAATTGACCTTGGCGTTTCATGCGTAATAGAAGAATTTTCAAAGGAAAGTCTTGATAAAGGGCTTGTTCTCCCGATGAAGCTTGAGCCACCGCTTCCTCCAAGAAATATTGGGTGTGCCTATCTCAGAAACACACCCTTATCTCCTGCTTCTGAGACATTTTTAAATCTTATAAGACAACATAACTGCTAAAAATATGGGTGTAAAAAACAACGTTTTTTACACCCATATTTTAATGGCCCAAAGAAATTATGCAAGTGTCTTATAACATTCAAAGCGTTCTATAAGATACTTACCCACTTCTGCCATATATGTCGCGCCCTGCACTATTAAAGCATCGGGAACGTTCTTGAGAAATCTTGATGCTTCATAATTGAAATTACCTTTATAATCTATATCGGCAAACGCCTTTGTTACCGATTCCCAGTTAATATTTCCATGGAATGGTAAAGTATGTTGATCAATCTTTCCATTATTATCGTGGATATGCGTGCATCCTATTCTGCTTCCTACACTGCGAATCATTTCTGCCGGATCCTCCCCCACAATATTACCGTGTCCCGCATCAAGACAGATAGTAAACACGGGATTATTTAGGCTTTCGTAAATATAAAGAAGACCTTTTGCAGTTTCAGTCACGGTACCGTTAACATTCTCAACCGCAATTTTAACACCGAATTCTTCTGCGTAGGGAATCAGAGATTTGTAAAAATTGATGTTGCAATCAAACATCCCCTTGCCTTCTTCATCCTTGTAATTAATATGCTTGCAAGGGTGAACTACAATCATTTCTGTTCCTAAATAAGAAACGTTTTCAAAAGCTTTTACAATTTTTTTCACACAATCCTCGTTGTCTTCAAACATTCTGCAGAAAGGAGCATGTGCCTGAGTGAAACGAATTCCTTTACTCTCGGCATAGCTTTTAAGATTTTTATAAAACTCCCTGCCATGCACGTCTGTATGGAATTCTTCAAGGTCAGCATTAAAATCGATTGCTTTAAATCCTATTTCAGAAAAAAGGTCAATGGTTTTTTCTATACCGAGCACGTCATAAAAGCGGATTATGTTGGATGATAAATTCATAATGATTCTCCTATCTGTAGCGTTTTGCGTCCGAGATATTCTTTTCGGTAATTTCTTCAAAAGGATACATTGGAACGGGGCGCTTTTTAAAGGGTAATGCCGTCAGTACGCCGCCGGCACTGCCGGGAGTATCCGTATTGCAAATCTCCGCGGAAATGGGTTCGTAACCGGCACGGAATGAAGTGCAAGCCTTAACACCTACCAAATCACATTCCGCAGGCTCAATGCCAAAAGAACGATAGAAATTCAAATCGCCCTCAAACTTTCCATAGCTTGAAACATTAATCCAAATCTTTCCTGCCTTAAGGATAACAGTTTTTCCCAAGCATCTTTCAGCACCCTTATCCTGAGGTCCGTACGAATAAAATGTACCTTCATGAATACCCACAACGGTAGCGTTCTCCACAAAAACCGGCTTTGAAAGTTCGGGAGCCTTTGTCGCACCCAAAGTGAAATCAGATACTGAACCAATTCCAAGTTCAATTGCCTTTTCTACAGCAGGAATATCTGAAACCGCTACGGCACATGTAAGAACATCGCGATAAGGCAACAAATATTCAATCACGGCAGCACTGTCTGCCGAAGCCCCTGCATTGGGTGAATCAGCAGAATCCACCAAAATCACAGGCTTGCCGCTTTTATTTGCCAGAGCTTTCTTTATAACTTCAGGTATTGAAAAAAGCTTTTCGCCCAAAAGTTCCTCGCGGATTTTAAAATTTTCAAGTGCAAGCTCGGACGCAACGCTCTTTGCCTTTTCCTCGGATTCTGCGATTACAATCACCGTTGTTGCCATTTCACTGACATCAAGCCATGGCTGAACCTGAAAAATTGTGTAGTCAATAATTTCTCCTTGCTTAATCAGGCTTTTTGCATAGGTAACAAGCTTATTTAAAGACCCGGTAGAAGTGGTGTATCCGTGAGCGGAGGCAATCGAAGGAATTGTTACACGGGCTGTGATACCTCCTCTTCCCTCAATTTTCTCTATAAGTCTTTTCGCTGCACGAATACCCGTTTCCTTCTGGTCCAAATGCGGATATTCCTGAAAGCCGCTGATATAGTCTGCATTTCTCATAATTTTTTCAGTAACATTGCCATGAAGGTCAAAAGAAACTGAAATGGGAATGTTCTCACCAACCGCCTTGCGGACACCTTCTATGATGTAACCGCAAACATCATCAGTTTCATCGGATACTGTGGCACCATGCATTGCAATCGCAATGCCGTCAAGCGCACCTACTTGCTCCAATTGCTTTAAAACAACATCTAAAAACAGAGTCACAACACTATGTTCAACAGGGCCGCCACTTCCTGCACGAATGACAGGACCGCAAATCACTTCTGCGTTTTCCTGAGTAAAGGTCTCAAACATCCCGTTTGCGGAAGGCAGACAAAATTTCTCGGGTATGTCCACCTTGCCCCAGAAGGGACTAAAGTCGCTGAAGGTTTTAAGATCAGTCAATACGGGATTAAAGGAATTGGATTCCTGAGAAAATCCGCACATATAAACCTTTTTATTCATATGCTATTACACATCCTTTGTTGCTACAATGTCAATACCCGTTTTACAGATATCCTTTACAACAACGTCATACTGCTTTACGGGCAGTTTAACCATAGCCTTCTTTATAACTTCCATGCAGTCAAGTATTTTTTCTTTAGGCAATGCAGCAGATGAACGAACAGGCAAAAGGTCGTTATCACTGCCGTCAATCTTAACGGTTGTGGTTAAAATTCTGACGGGGCTTGTAAATTCATCGGAAGCAAACTTCTCACCACGCTTGCAGCCATAGCCTGTAATGGAGGTAATGCCATCCGCATTGCCCTCTACAGTAACTGTGCAGCCTCTCGGACAAATCGTACAAATAATATCTTTTTTCATAGTTTTAGTCCTCCTTTACAACCTCAATTGTCAATTCTCCCGTAATTTCAGAAGTGTCAACACTGATGCAGTTCATTTCGCCGGGGTTTACCTTGATTTCTTTTTTCTGCGCAATAACCTTGTCACCGCATTTTGCAACAAGCTTTACTCCAAGCTCTGGAGTAAGAACACGGAAGTAAAGATTCACCTTTTCCGCATCATCTGACAAAGAAATCTTTTGAGGACAAATATATCTTACATTTCTGCCGGTCTGACATGTAACCTCTTTCTTTTCTGTAGGAATTTTTCCCATTGCATACAGGGCAGCATATTTACCTGCCGTTTCACTCTCGCCGCTTACGTTGTCAACAAGGTCATTAACGTGAACTACATTGCCGCAGGCAAAAACACCCTCCGCAGATGTCTGCATATGCTGATTTACAACAGGACCGTTTGTCACGGGAGAAATATTAATTGATGCATTTTTGGAAAGCTCATTTTCGGGAATAAGTCCTACAGAGAAAAGGACAGTATCACAGGATACAAATTCTTCTTTTTCCAATACGGGCTTTCTGTTTTCATCAACGGGAGCAACATAAACACCTGTTACACGTTCATTTCCTTCAATTCTTGTGATGGTGTGTGCCAGCTTTAACGGAATACCGAAGTCATCAAGGCACTGCACTCTGTTACGTGTCAAGCCTGCCAGATAGTCCATTATCTCAACTACCATAACAACCTGTGCACCCTCTAATGTCATACGGCGTGCCATAATCATACCAATATCGCCTGAGCCTAAAATTACGACCTTTTTACCGACCATAATATTCTGACGATTGACAAGACGCTGTGCCGAGCCGGCTGTGTAAAGTCCTGCAGGGCGAGTACCGGGTACAACGATGCCTGCACGTGTTCTTTCACGGCATCCCATAGAAAGTACAATACTTTTTGCCTGAACACAAACCATTCCGTATTCTCCGCTGGTACAAAATACCTGCTTATTTTCCGTATCAACCTCTAAAACCATGGAGTTTAAAAGATATTCTACCCCAAGCTCGTCTGCACGTTTAACAAAACGACTGTAATATTCGGGACCTGTTAATTCCTCTTTAAAGCGAGTCAAACCAAACCCCGGATGAATACACTGCTGCAAAATTCCGCCCAGTGCGTTATCACGTTCAATAATGAGAACCTTCTCAGCACCCTCTTCTTTTGCAGAAACAGCCGCGGCAAGACCTGCGGGACCGCCGCCCACTACTACAACATCATAATTCATATTATACATAATATTTACCCCTCCTTAATCACGGCTTCTTCCCGTTACCATGTAGGAGCCGGGATTATGCTTATTAATTTCTTCGGGAGCAACATTCAGCTCACGTGACAAAATTTCAATAACCTTAGGTCCGCAGAAGCCGCCATGGCAACGACCCATTCCTGCACGAACACGACGTTTTACCGCATCAACGCTCTTTGCTCCAACAGGGCGGTGAATTGCCTGAACAATTTCTGCCTCTGTTATGGTTTCACAACGACATACAACATTGCCGTACAAAGGATTTTCACGAATCAGAGCATCCTGCACATCACGAGGCTGTTCACTGAATTTTATGATGCCTTTTCTTTCCTTAATAAAGTTTTCTTTTAACACGAAATCCGCACCGTGCATAAGCATTTGCTGCACAACATACTTACCCATTGACACAGAAAGCGTCAAGCCTGTAGAACGGACACCTGAAAGATTTATGTAGCCCTCAAGGTCATCATACATATCAAAATTAAGTCCCTCGGGATTACGATTTGGACGAAGTCCTGAATACTGAGTGATGGTATCACGAAGATTTACATCGGGAATCAGATTTCTCACATCTTTTGCGATGCTGTCCAAGCCTTCCGTGGTTGTGGACTTATCAACCTTTGAATCCTGATCCTCGGCAGTAGGTCCGACAAGCATATTTCCGTGAATGGTAGGACACATCAATTTACCCTTCGTCACCTTTGTGGGAATGGGCAATACAATGTGTTCAACCTGACAGGATGTATTTTTATCCAAAATATAGAACTGACCTTTTCTTGCAACTACCTTATAGTCAGCTTTGCCAACCATTGCGGCAATATCGTCACAATAAAGACCTGCACTGTTAATAACATATTTTGTCTCAATTTCGCCTTTCTCGGTAACCACACTCTTAATTTTTCCGTTTTCAACTTTAATATCGGTTACCTTTGCACCTAAAAGGAACTCTACCCCGTTTTCGCAAGCGTTTTCAGCCATTGCCTGTACAAAAATAAAGGGGTCAATAATACTTTCTCTGGGAATAAATAAGCCGCCCTTTACCTCAGGATTAAGGTTGGGTTCCATACTAAGAAGCTCTTTACCTGATTTATATTCCACGTCATAAACGTGATTTTTGAAAGCCTTTTCCTTAATTGCAGGAAGCTGGCTGAATTGTTCCTCGGTAATTGCAGGAAGAATAGCACCAATTCTCTTGAAAGGCACATCCAAATCCTTCACAATTTCATCGTACATGGCATTTGCCGCAACAACAAGCTGAGACTCCAGCGTTCCGGGAGCCGCATCATAGCCTGTGTGGATAATGGCACTGTTTGATTTGGAAGCATCACCGCCCACATCCTCATTTTTGTCGACTACGATGACATTAACCTGATACTTTGAAAGCTCTCTGGCTATTGCACAACCCACCGCACCGGCACCGATGACAACAACATCTGTTTTCATAGTTAATAACCTCCTTGAAAATATAAAATTCATCCGTAGATAATTTTATCATGTTTGCAAGATGTTGTCAATATGTAGTCAAAATATTTTCAAAACATTGTCAATTAAAAACAAAACAGGGGTAAAAAACCGAAGTTTCTTTACCCCTGCCATTTTATTTTACAATAATAACCTGAACACCCATTTTTTCAATTTTCCTTAGGAAATCCTTTGGCGCTTTATCATCCGTGATGAGTACATCTATTTCCTCCAAGTGGCAGACACGGCACATTGCCCTGACGCCAAACTTAGAATAATCCGCTAAAACAATCACCTTATCTGCATTGTCTATAATCCTGCTGCGAAGCCCCGCCTCATCGGCGATAAAATCGGAAATTCCTTCATCGGTAATGCCTGCCGCACCAATTACAGCCTTATCAATATTAAAATTGGATATATTGTTCTCTGCCAACGTACCTGAAAGCGACAGCTCTCCCCGACGGATTCTGCCTCCCGTCAAAATAACCTCGGGACATTTTTCCGACAGAGTAACCGCTGTTCTGACCGCATTTGTGAAAGCATGAATTTTTTTGGTTGCATCAAGTTTTTTTGCAACAGAATCTACCGTAGTACCAAGATCAAAAAACACAATATCGTCAGGTTCTATTAGCTGCTGTGCCGCCTCTGCAATCTTCTGCTTTTCTTTATTATTCTTTTGCTGTCTGTTAGTATACAAGGGTTCTGTACGGACAACTTCTTTTTTGACGGCACCGCCGTAAACTCTCGTCAAAACCCCCTGACTTTCAAGATATGCAAGGTCACGGCGAACCGTTTCAATGGAAATTCCGAAGCTCTCCATCAGCTCATTATTGGTTATTGCCTGCTGCTCGGCGAGCATTTGCGTAATCTGACTTCTCCGCTTTTGATTCATATTTTCTCTCCTCATCAGCATTAAGAATTTCTGTGTAAATCATGCAATTATTTTATCATAATAAAAAAAATAGTCAATACAGAAGCAGAAAAATCTTATTGTTCTCCGATTTTTATCAATTTTTATACGCGAAAGTCCTCCGTTATTTCTATTAATTTGTTTTGTGAAGTGTCATACAGATATACACCGCCGAATAGCTTTTCAAAACGGAGCTTTGTATAAATCTTTCTTGGTTGAAGCGAGATATAAGCAGGAAGATATTTTTCTATGTTTTCTTTCTTCTTTAAAAACTCAAAGCACTCTTCCTTAAATTCCTTTTCGTTTTCATAGGATAGCTTTGCTTTTTTATTTATAAGGCGGTCTGCCTTTACACAGTCCGAAAGCCCTTTATAAGGGAATACTTTTTCCAAAATCTCATAATGAGCTTCAAGAGAAACACTGCGGTCAAAAAGGGCGTTTTGTGTGAAATAATCATATATTTTCTCAAATACGCCAAAGGCTGATTCTTCCCTTTCAAAAAGAAAATCCATACAGCGTGTAAAATCACCGCTGTTATAATATCTTTCCAGAAGCTCCTCGATGAATTTAAGCCTTATTATTTCATCAAAGGAAATAAAGTCGTTTTTCATTACCTCATAGGGGGCTTTTTCCTTGTATCTATAGCCGTACTTTTCTGTTTCTGCTCTTAGCCTTGAACCTTTGAGAAGCTTTAAAAAGCCAAGCTGAAGTACGTGGGGGTGAATAGCAATAACTTCATCAAAGGATTTTTTAAAGCTTTCGTAACCTTCATAAGGAAGCCCTGCAATAAGGTCAAGATGAATATGAATATTATCCGCCTGAAGAAGCTTTTTCACATTGTCACGGACTTTTTCAAATTCGATGCTTCGTCCGATTGCTCTGATTGTCTTTTCATTGGTGGACTGCACGCCTATTTCAAATTGGATTATTCCTTTGGGGGCAGTTTTTAAAAGCTCTACTGTTTCATCATCAATCAGGCTTCCCGCAAGTTCAAAATGAAAGCAGGTTTTCTTACTGTTCTCGATAATGAACTTCCAAATTTCTTTTGCCCTTTTCTTATCTGCATTAAATGTACGGTCTACGAATTTAACCAAAGGAACATCATTTTCAATGAAAAACAGAAGCTCTTTTTTCACTCTTTCAAGGTCGAGGAAATCAACTCGCCTGTTATCTCCCGAAAGGCAGTAACTGCAATTAAACGGACACCCTCTGGAGGATTCGTAGTAAATAATCTTTCCTTTAAATTCACGTATGCTCTCATCGTAGGCAAAGGGGTATTCGTTAAGGCTTCCATGGTTCGCGAGGGGAGTTTCTTTTATTTCATCTCTCTTGCGAAAGGTAAGCGAGCCTACATTTGCCACATCAAAATTCTCTTCGATAGCACGAAGAAGCGAAAGCATAGGCTTCTCACCTTCTCCGCGGATAATATAATCTATCCATGGATTTTCAGCCATAATGCTTTTACTGTCGTGGGAAACCTCGTGTCCTCCTAAGATTATTTTTAGTGACGGATTAACTTTTTTAAGACACTCGGAAATATACAAAACCTTTTCAATATTCCATATGTAGCAGGAAAATGCAATTACATCAGCTTTTTTCATATGCAGTGATGCAATGATATTGTCAATATTATCATTGACCGTATACTCGCAGATTTCGGGATTAAACTCCTCGCAATATCTTCCTATTGAATGCAGTGCAAGATTTACGTGTATGTATTTTGCATTAAGGGTCGCCAAAACCACTTTCATATTAATAACTCCTTGAGGCATAGCCATTAAGATTAATTCATTATACCACAGATTACAAATAAAGACAAGTTTCAAAATGAAACTTGTCTTTATTGTACTATCTGATTTTGGGAAGGCTTGCAGCAGCGACGGACTGACCTACTCTCCTTGCCTTTTCATCGGGAATATGAAGCTTAACTTTTTCAAAAAGTTCGGGGAATTCTGTCTTAAGCACTTCGTTTGCCTTTTCAAGAAGAATTGTACCGCCGTTTCCGCTTGTAACTCTGCCCATTATAAGAACATGTTTTATATCATAGAACATGGAGTAGTAGGCAATTGCGTAGCCGAAATATACACCCATGGTTTCATAGATGGCCGCCGCACGGCTGTCATTTTGTGCCATAAGTCCCTGTACAACCTTGAGCTTTTCCGCAGGCGAAAGCTTTTCATCAAGCTCTATTCCTGCTTTGGGAGCAAGCTTTATCACTGCATCCTGGGAGAAATATTTAACACCGCAGCCGTAATCTCCGCTCCACTCGTCAACCATAGCATCCTTGTTGAAGTCTACGGGGACAAATGCAAGCTCGTTAAGCCAGCCAGTAATATTTCCGTCCTTGTCAACATATCCTGCCGCTTCGCTTGTACCCATCGCAACACCGAGAACATTGTTATCCTCGAGGCTCATGGCTCCTGCAAGAGCTGTTACGTCACCATCATTTGCAACTTCAAGGGGAACATCACCGATTTCCTTTGCCACATCCATATACATTGTCTTTACGTGCTTTTCAAAATCTTCGTCAGATACTTTAAGGAAAAGCGATGCAACCATTATTTTATTATCAATATAAACGCCTGCCGAGGAAACTCCGATTGCATCAACTCTGGGCATATGCGATGCAGCGGTTTTAATTGCATTTAAGATTCCTTCATAGTGATACTTGGGATCATCCTGAAGCTTGGGGAACCATACAACCTCTTCCGAATAAACCGTTTCACCATCTACAACGGCTGAAACCTTGCGGTCACTTCCTCCTGCATCAAAGCCGATACGGCAACCGTCAAGATGTCTGCCTATGGGAGAAGACGCATCGTTTTCCTTGGGGGCATCTTCGATGTTTTCAACATAGATAACCTCAAAGGGCTTTTCATATACACGGGACATAAAGTTTGAATCAAATTCCCTTGCTCCGCCCTTTTTGTAATCGTCTGCGATGCGTTTATATATGTAATGTGAGCCTGCCACATATACCTTATATCCACCCTTTGTCCAAAGGAGGGTTTTGATAATTCTTTCTACAATGCCGTAGTTTTCCTCGTCGTGACCTGTGTTTTCCTTGTAAATATCAAGCTTATATACTGCCATTAGTCCGCCGTTTCTTTCCACACAGATTGCCACGCTCTGACTTTCTGCTTTTGCCACGGCTTCTTTAAAGTCGTTAATGACTTTTACCATAGGCATAAATTCCGGTTCAAGTTTTGCTATCATGATTATTCTCCTTTATATCTTATTTCTCCGCCGAGTATTGCTACATTAACATTAAATTTCCCGTCGGTAATTATGATGTCTGCACGCTTACCTACTCGGAGAGAGCCAATCTCATTATCCTCGCCCAATGCTTTTGCAATATTGAGAGAAGCACAGTTCACAGCCTCGTAAATTTCAAGCTCGGTATTTTCATAAAGATTTCTTACTGCATCGTTAAGCTTTAATACACTTCCTGCGATAGTTCCGTCGGGCATAAGGCACTTAATACCCTCTTTGTAAACGCTCTGCCCGCCGAGAGTATATTCTCCGTCAGGCATACCGCCTGCTCTCATACAGTCGGTTATAAGGCAGAGTTTATCGCCCTTAAGCTTCGACACGAGTGCGAAAAGCCCTTTATTCACATGAAAGGTGTCGGCTATAAGCTCAGTGCTTACACGGCTGTCGGAAAGTGCCGCGCCCGTTACACCTGGGCTTCGGTGTGAAAGAGGCGTCATTGCATTGAAAAGGTGTGTTGTATGCCTTACCCCTTTTTCGATACCCAAGACAGCTTCTTCATAGCTTGCATTGGTATGTCCCATAGAAACAAGAACATCGGTTCCGTTTGCCGCTTTTTCTATACACTCCAATGCTCCCTGTACTTCAGGGGCTACTGTGAAGAGCTTTATAATATCCGAGTGTTTCTTAATAAATTCAGCATCGGGTTTTTGTATATGTTCTTCTGCCTGAGCACCCTTTTTCTCGGGATTTATGAAAGGACCTTCGCTGTTAACGCCTAAAATTCGGGCCCCGTAATATTCACCGCTGTTTCTAACTTCCCTTACAGAGTCAAAGGCTTTTTCGATTTCTTTTTTTGAAACTGTCATTGTTGTGGGGCACCATGAAGTAACACCGTTCTGAATTATTCCCTTTGCCATTTTTCTTATTCCGTCAGCATCGCCGTCGGAGGCATCAGCACCCAGATATCCGTGAATATGCATATCAATAAGACCTGGCAGGATGAAATTGCCTTTTGCATCAATAATTTCGTAATCATTAATATTGATTTCACTTTCGTCTATAATTTTTTCTATTCTTCCATCAAAAATGATTGCGTGAGAATCCACGACTCTATCCTCAAGAACAAGCTTGCCGTTTACAATGCATTTCATGTAATTTTTCCCCTTAAAATAAGTTTCTTAAAACAATATAACACTACTGTTTTTAATTTGCAATAAAGATTGACAATATTATAAATATTCTTTCCGATAGTGCAAATTTTTGAAGTTATAATATAAAAACAAAACAAAAATTTATTGACAAACTTAATTCACGGTTATATAATGAAATTGCTTCGAAGCAACAATTTAATAGTCGGGGAGCTTGCGCAAGCAGGCTGAGAGTAAGCGTATTGCCGCTTTAACCCGTAACCTGATTTGGATAATGCCAACGTAGGGAAATATCATCAGATTTTTAAATCGGACCGAATTTTCCTCGGTTCGATTTTTTTGATTTTTCCTTAAATAATGAAAGGAATGAAATTTACAAATGAACACAACTAAAAAAATTACAACAAGTGCACTTTTAATTGCACTTGCCACCGTACTTATGTGGGTAAGTAAGCTTATCCCCGCCCCATGGCTTCAGGGCGGAAGCGTAACACTTGCGTCCATGGTCCCAATTATTGCCGCAGGCATTATGTTCGGAACAAAATGGGGGCTATGCTGTAGCCTTTCATATGCAGTTTTGCAGATGATATTCGGCTTTTACCCGCCTCCCACACAAACATTTATATATTTTATGGCTGTGGTATTGCTTGACTACTTTTTTGCATTCGGTGTGCTTGGGCTGTCGGGTTTCTTTTATAAACTGAGCGGTAAGAAAAGTTTTTCAGCACCTCTTAGTGCATTTATGGTAACACTGCTAAGATATATCTGTCATATAATATCAGGAATACTTATCTGGGGAGTCTATGCAGAAGAGGGGCAAACTGTACTTATGTACTCGCTGATATACAACGGCACGTATATGATTCCCGAAATTGTTATTTCGACTGTTGTAACGGCTATTATTTTCCGCATGAAATTTGTTAAAAAACAATAAGAGCTATTGACAAAAATCCTCTCAAATGATACGATTTTAGTATCACTATTGAGAGGATTTTTTATATGAGTTTAACAAATGAGCAAATTATGAAAGTCAAAGGGCAGGGATTCCTCCGCAACCGCGGAACAGACCTTTTTTCGGGCAGAATTGTTGCTCCCGGAACAGTTTTCACGGCGGAGGACTTTGAAAATATTTCAAAAATATCAAAAACTTATGGTAACGGAAAGGTTTTTGCAACTGCACGCCTTTGTGTGGAAATCCCCGGTATCCCTTTTGAAAAGATTGAAGAAGTACAAAAATTTGCTGCAGAACTTAACCTTTATTTTGGCGGAACAGGTGCTAAAATCCGTCCCATTGCCGCGTGCAAAGGCTCTACCTGCGTATTTGGCAACTGTGACACACACGCCATTGCAAAGGATATTTATGAAAAATATTATCTTGGTTGGGGCAGTGTATCCCTCCCTCACAAATTTAAAATAACCGTAGGGGGATGCCCCAACAGTTGTATGAAGCAAAGCCTTAACGATTTCGGAATTGAGGGAAACCGAGTACCGGTTTACGATGCTGAAAAATGCCGCGGCTGTAAAAGCTGCGCCATAGAAAAGGCGTGTCCAGTAAAGGCGGCAAAGGTTACAGACGGAAAGTTAGTTATTGATAAAGACCTCTGCAAAAACTGCGGTGTATGTACAGGAAAATGCCCCTTTGGTGCCATAGCACCTGAAAGCGAAACCCTCTTTAGCATATACGTCGGCGGAACATGGGGCAAGACAAGCCGAAAGGGCACACTTCTTCCCTCTTTGGTACGTGCAGAGGATATTTACCCCATTCTTGAAAAATGTCTTCTGTGGTTCAGGGAAAATGCATATGCAAAAGAACGCTTCGGCGGTGCAATAGACAGAATCGGTGAGGAAAGATTTTTAAAAGATATTTCGGGAAACGATATACTCTGCCGTAAAGAGGAAATTTTGACAAAGGAAATTAAGACAAGATGAAAAAGTTTTGCCTCTTTGTTTTAATTATTCTTATGGTTTTATGCTCTGCTTCCTGTGCTCAGCGTCCTTTGAACGAGTCGGGAAAGCAAATAACCGATAATATGGGAAATACTTTTTATATCCCCGAAAATCCAAAGGTTATTGCCTGCTATGGATCATTTGCCCACTCGTGGCTGCTTTCGGGCGGAACTCTTGCAGGAGCAAGTGATGATACTGTAAAGGAAAGAGGACTTGACATCGGAAATGCCGAAATCATCGGTAGTGTAAAAGAGCCCAATCTTGAACTTATTGTGTCCCTTAACCCCGACTATGTCATTCTTTCATCAGAGCTTACAAATCACTTAGCTCTGAAAAGCTCATTTGATTCCATGAATATTGCATACGGATATTTTTCTGTCGACACTTTTGAGGATTATGCTGACATGATGAGAAAGTTCTGCAATGTAACGGGGCGTGAGGATTTATATGAAAAGCATGTAACAGATGTAAAGAGTGATATTGAAAAAACCTTATCTGACATTTCCGAAAACAGTGGCAAGACCTTTCTTCTCATGCGTGTTTTCAGCAGCGGAATTAAAGTCAAGACAGACACTCAGGCATACAATATGATTGAGGATATGGGACTTAAAAGCATTACCGATAAAAATCCTTCGCTTCTTAAAGATTTAAGTGCGGAGGCAATTATCAAGGAAAATCCTGATTACATTTTTGCGATAACAATGGGTGAAGAAGGAAATGCACTTTCATATCTCAGGAGCGTTATGAAAAAAAGCCCTGCCTTAAAAGAGTTAAAGGCGGTAAAAAGCGGTAATTTCCACATTCTTCCCAAGGAGCTTTTTCACTATAAACCAAACAACAGATGGAATGATAGCTATGAATATCTGGCAAAAATACTGCAAAACTGAAAAGACAGATGAATTTTCGGCAAAGGGTAGTTATTTACTCTTTGCCGTCTTGTGGTTTTCTCTTGTTTTAAGTATATTTATCGCACTTAGCCTTGGGGCAACTAAAATAAATATAACCAAGGCGTTCAGGGCTCTTTTTGAAGGAAACTTTACTAATCCCGATTACAGAATTTTGTTTTTTGTGCGTCTTCCCCGCGTTATCGCCGCAGTTTTTTGCGGAAGCGCATTAAGCGTTTCGGGTGTTATCATTCAGGCAGTGCTTAACAATTCCATGGCTTCTTCAAATATTATAGGTATAAATTCGGGCGCAGGTTTAGGGGTGGCAATAGTTCTTTCCCTGTTTCCTGCCCTGTATTTCTTTGTTCCCGTGGCGGCATTTATCGGCGCGGTAGCTGCTTGCCTTTTGATATATTTTATCTCTTACAAATCATCTGTTTCAAAAATAACACTGACGCTGACGGGAATTGCGGTCAGCAGCATTTTAAATGCCGCTATAAGCACAGTTAAAACCCTGTTCCCATCCTCATCGCTTAATATGACTACCTTTTCCGTGGGAGGTTTTAATGCAATAGATTTTCACGTTTTAAAATATGCGGTGCCTGTAATCATAATTGGGCTTTTTATTGCAATTATATTTTCAAGGAATATCGATGTTCTTGCTTTGGGCAGCGTGTCGGCACAGTCACTGGGAATGAATGTAAAAAGAATGAGACTCTTTCTACTTCTTACGGCAGGAATGCTCTCCGCGGCGGCGGTAAGCTTTTCGGGGCTAATCAGCTTTGTTGGGCTTGTAGTCCCTCATATTATTCGTTCATTTACAGGCAACCGCCACAGACTTCTTATAGGATGCAGTATTCCGTGCGGTGCACTTTTCGTGCTTTTATGCGATTTACTCAGCCGGATTCTTTTCCGTCCATATGAGCTCCCCGTAGGAATTCTGCTGTCCTTTATCGGAGGACCTTTCTTCATTTATTTAATTCTGAGAGAAAGGAGCCGATAAAAATGATTGATGTAAAAAATGTTTCTTTTTCCTACGGAGATAAAAAAGTTTTAAGCGATATCAAGGCACAATTCAAGGTAGGAGAATCCGCCTTTATAATCGGTGCAAACGGCAGCGGAAAAAGCACACTTTTGTCGCTTATTGCAAGGCTTCTTACTCCAAAGCAAGGCACAATCAACATAGACGGAGAAAATTATAAGGACATTTCTTCAAAGGAATTTGCAAAAAAGGTTTCCATAATGATTCAGCAAAGAAAAATTCCCGATATTTCTGTACGTGAATTCGTTTCCTACGGAAGATATCCTTACCTTTCCTTTTCTCACAGTTTTTCAGCAGAGGATGAACGCATTGTGGAAGATGCCCTTCTGAAAACAAATACAAAGGAGTTTGCACAAACGCCGCTTTCCTGCCTGTCAGGCGGTGAAAGGCAGCGTGTTTATATAGCTATGCTTCTTGCACAAAACACTCCGTATATTCTCCTCGATGAGCCTACTACCTTCCTCGACATACAGCACTCGATTGAAATAATGGAAATTTTGAATGAATTAAAAAAAGACGGAAAAGGTATCATTGCCGTAGTTCACGACGTGAGAGCGGCATTTAAATACGCTGACAGAATACTTATTTTAAAAGACGGTAAACTTATTCTTGATTCCTCAGCGGATACCGCATATGAGTCAAGTGAGCTTACAGATGCACTCGGCATTACCTTAAAAAAGGTTTTTATCGACGGTGAAACGGAATATTTCCCTGTTAACATAAAAAAGAAGCGTGCCGCTTCACCCATTTCGCGTCCAGACTAAATTCAAATATACAAATGTCGCCCGCGATAAAATTAAGCAATTTCCTATACAGTAAAAAAATAGCTGTGACGAGCTGTCACAGCTTATTTTTTTGTTAATCAATATGATATTATAAGTCCCGCTTTGTCGGCATAGAAGCTGTTAAGTCCGCGTGTGGACATAATGGTAACGTTTACCTTTTCGTCAAGAGCTTCAATTTCTTTTTTCATAGTAAGAGCCAGTTCTTCATTAAAACAATGGCTTATAACTACATCACCGCCGTTAAAGCCGTTTTCACGGATTATTTCAAGCATAGCGGAAATTACTTTTTTCTTTCCTCTTACCTTTGTTTTAAAGGCAATCTTTCCGCCACTTTCCACACCTACACCCCTGAAATCAAGACTTGATGCAAGAAAGCCCGCAATCTTTCCCACTCTGCCTGACTTTACGAGATTGTCAAAGCACGAAAGGGCAAAAACTGTATGTATACCGCTTACGTATTCACGGGTTTTTTCAATTACGCTTTCAAAGCTTTCGCCCTTTTCTATAAGCTCTGTAAGCTTTCTGACGGTAAGAACAGAGGATGGACCTGTAGCACAGCCATCTACTACTGCGGCTTTTGTATTTTCGTTTTCATCCTCAAATGCTTTTGTGGCAATATCCGCACTCTGATAGCTACCTGAAAGATTTTTGGAAATGGTAACGCAGATATTATTCTCGCCTGCCGTCATTTTTTCCGACCACGACTGCGGTGACGGGCATGCAGTGGAGCTTGCCTTCTTACTCTTTTCCATATGGTCCATCATTGCACCTATATCAAGGGCGTCGTCATCGATATATTCTTTATCCTCAACATTTATAAAGAACGGGACACTTCTGTATGAAACACAATCAATATTTTTTTCTAAATCAAACAAATCACAACTTGAATCGCCGATAATATTCCATTTCATAACAATAACCTCCATAATTCGCTACTATAAAGATTATCACAACAAGGTTCTTGTTTCGTAAATTCATCAAGCAAATTTGTTTACATTCAGTTTACTTTGGTAAGTGCTACTGCAAATGTGCTTCCCTTTCCCAAGGTGCTTTCCACGGTTATTTCCCCATCGCACAGCTCTACAATTCTTTTGACAATGGAAAGACCGAGTCCAAGTCCCTGCTTCGAGCGTGAGGAATCACCTTGAAAATATGGGTCGAAAAGGTGCTTTTTGGTGTTTTCATCCATCCCTGCACCAGTGTCGGAAACTGAAATAATAATTTTATCCTTGGTTTCGGAATGTGAAACAGTAATCTTTCCGTTTTTCGGGGTATGATTGACGGCATTTGAAATAAGATTAATCCACAAATGCTGCATAAGCTCCCTGTTTCCGTCAAACATGATGGGCGGAAGATTAAGAGAAAAATCTATTTCCTTATCCATCCACTGCTTTGATAACAAAATTCCGCACTGTCTGATTTGTTCACTTAAATCATAACACTGTGCATCGGTTACAATTTTTTGGGAAGAAAGACGTGACAGAAGGATTGTATTACTTGCCAATCTTGATAATCTGTCCGTTTCCTCTATAATTATTTTAAGATACTCATTTCTCTCCTCCTCGCTGAGTTCTTTTTCAAGAAGCAGGGAGGCAAATCCGTTTATTGATGCGATTGGTGTTTTAAACTCATGAGAATAGCTGTTGATGAAGTCATTTCTCAGCATCTGAACGCTTCTTAATTCCTCGCACATCTTATTAAAATTTGCATATACCTTTGCCAGTGAATAGCCCTTTTTAAGGGGAATTTCATAATCAAAATCACCCTCGGCAAGATGCTGGATACCCTCGGACAGGATTCTGATTTCCTTTTTTCTTGACCTGTAGAATATCATATTCATGGGAACGAGCAAAATAATCAGAAATCCGATAACACCGATAAGTTCAAGAGAAGCACCAAGGTAAGTGTTTTTTATTTCCAGTGCATCGTTAATAAGCCATGTCATAAAATAGCTTCCTAAAATGGAGGTAATAACCACAGCGATTGACTGAATCAGAAACTGGGGTATTATTTTATTCGTATATTTGGAAATATCGTCAGCGTATTTTGCTATATCATATTTTGAAATATCGGGCTTTTTCATAGTTTCTTCCTCTTTGAGTTTATTTTATCACAGCCTTGTATCCAAGTCCCTTTATAGTTTTAATATCAAATTCCGTCATATTTTTAAGTCGGTTTCTGATTCTGCTGATATGGGTTTTAATGGTTTCTTCCCCGCTTTCGCTCGTTATCCCCCATATGCTCGTCAAAAGCTGTTCCTTTGAGAAAATCTGTTCGGGATATGAGAGAAGCTTAAAGAGAAGCTCAAACTCTTTCTTAGGAAGTTCAATATATTCCGTGTCCGAATAAACTGCATATTTTTCCGAATCCAATACAACGCTTCCGATAATAATCTTTTTCTCTTGACTTATATTGGAACGGCGCAAAAGTGCCTTTACTCTCCACAAAAGCTCCTCGCTGCTGAAAGGCTTGGTCATATAATCATCTGTTCCGAGCTCAAAGCCCTTTGCTTTATCGGCAAAGGTTTCCTTAGCAGTCAAAAATAAAAAGGGAGTTTCATACCCCTCGCTTCGTATTGCCGTTAAAAGCTCGTACCCATCCATATTGGGCATCATAATATCGGCAATGATTAAATCAATACCGCCATTATGTATGATTTCCAAAGCTTCGGCTCCGTCGCAAGCTGTTTTAACAGTATAATAATCTTTTAGACGTGCAGAGGTTAAAAGACGCATGTTTCTGTCATCCTCCGCAACAAGTATTGTAGCCATTTTTATCACCCGTTGATATTTTACCACAGAAAAAAGGAAGTGTCAAACCTAAGATTTGACGCTTCCTTGCAAAGTTTCGTTTACGATTGTCAATTTATTTTGTCACTCAAACTGTGAATTGTAAAGAGTGCTGTAGAAGCCTCCTTGCTTCATCAGTTCTTCATGATTTCCCATTTCCGCTATTTTTCCGTCCAAAACAACCAGGATTGTGTCAGCATCCTGTATTGTAGATAGTCTGTGTGCAATTACAAAGCATGTTTTTCCATTCATAAGCTCGTGCATTGCCTCCTGAATTTTAATCTCGGTACGGGAATCCACGTTACTTGTGGCTTCATCTAAAATAAGCATCCGTGAGTTTGCAATTATCGCACGGGCAATGGTGATAAGCTGTCTTTGCCCTTTGGAAATATTTACACCGTCGTCGGTAAGAATTGCATCATATCCGTCAGGCAGACTCTCAATATAAGAATCAATACGTGCCGCCTTTGCCGCCGCCTTTACTTCTTCGAGTGTTGCCCCTTCTCTGCCGTAGGCAATATTATCGAATATGCTTCCGCAGAAAAGCCATGTATCCTGCAATACCATTGTATATGCTCCTCGGAGGGAATCACGGGTGATTTTGCGGATATCAGTATTGTCAACGGTAATACTTCCGCTCGTCACATCATAAAAACGCATGAGCAGATTTATTATAGTCGTCTTACCTGCTCCTGTCGGACCTACTATTGCGATTGTTTTTCCCGAAAGAGCTTCAAATGACACATTCTCCAAAATGGTTTTATCGGAAGTGTAGCCAAAGCTTACGTTTTCAAGGCATACCTCGCCCCTTGCATTTTCAAGCACCAAGGCGTCTTTGCCGTCTTCTTTTTCAGGAGTTTCGTCAATAACTCTGAAAACCCTTTCCGCCGCTGAAAATGCAGATTGAAGCTCATGAATAATATTGGCAAATTCATTTATCGGACCTGCAAATTTTCTTGAATATTGGACAAACTGCGCCACGCCTCCAAGGGTCATGAAAAATATGCTTCCCATAGATACCGTACCATTTTGCGAATACAGATATAATATTCCTCCCATCATCATTACAAGAGAAATTGAAAGGTTATTTATAAATCCCATGGTAGGACCCATAGTACAGCCGTAATAATCAGCATTATAGTACGCATCCATGGCATCTTTGTTACGGGAATTGAATCTGCCTGAAATCACATCTTCCCTGCCGTACGCCCCGATACTGCGGCATCCCGAAAGCATTTCTTCTGCATATCCGTTAAGCTCTCCCAACTTTCTTGAACGCAGGGAAAACAAGGGACGTACTTTTCTGGAACGGTACTTTGCAAAAAATATGGAAACAGGGACAGTAACCACGAAAACAAGTATCAGCGGTTTTGAAATATTCCACATGAAAATCAATGAGCCGAGCACCGTGTAGATGCTGGTCATTATCTGCACCAAATCGTGGGAAAGGGAGCTGTTAATGGTATCAATATCGTAGGAAATACGGCTTATTATATCGCCTGCAGGATGCGTATCAAAATATCCTACGGGAAGCGAAGTAAGCTTTTCAAAAAGCTGTTTACGCATGGTATATACAATTTTCTGACCTAAGTACATCATCAGAAACGCTAAAATATAGCTGAGAACTGCGGAAATAACATAGCAGAAAATCATTTTCACTATATTTTCCCGTACCACGGCAAAATCAACACCGCCCGCAGATGCTATGGCATCTATGGCTATACCCGAATACTTGGGACCTAAAAGTGCCAATTGATTTGAAAACAATGTCATTATAACGGCAGGAATAAATAAATACCAGTAATTCATTACATATCCGCACAGACGCCACAGTATGCTTTTCATAGTTTTTTTATCGAGTTTTTTCCTTTCGGGGCGTTTTGCGTCCCCTTTTCCCGACACAAAACCACCATGGCCACCGCCGGGGCCTCCAGACATTCCTCCTCTACTCAACGAAAGCACCCCCCATCTGGGAATCACTGATTTCCTTGTATGGCACACAGTTTTTCATAAGGTAATCATGCTCGCCTATACCTATAATTCTGCCCTCTTCAAGGACTATGATAAGGTCACAATCCTTAACAGAGCTTACCCTCTGTGCAACGGTAATAACTGTTGTATCCTCAAGATTTTCACGAAGTGCACCGCGAAGAAGTGCATCGGTCTTGTAATCAAGTGCCGAGGAGCTGTCATCAAGCACAAGGATTTCGGGCTTTCCCGCAAGGGCACGGGAGATAAGTGTACGTTGCTTCTGTCCGCCTGAAATATTCGTGCCGTGAGGCGAAAGCATATGATTATAACCGTCAGAAAACTCCCTTATAAAGCCGTCTGCCTGAGCTATACACGCCGCTTTCACAACATCGTCATGAGAAATATCACGCCCGAATCTAATATTTTCTTCTATGGAGTCAGCATACAAAAAATCCTGCTGAAGTGCCGAGCCGAACATGGCATTTAAACGCGCTTTTTCTATTGTGCGGATATCCTCTCCGTTTATGTAAATTGCTCCGTCAGACGCATCATAAAAACGCATAAGAAGCTTAATCAAGGTTGATTTCCCCGAGCCTGTAGCACCGATTACTCCCAAGGATTCTCCCTTTTTGAGTGTAAAGGAAATATCGCTGAGATTATTCTTTTTCCCTTTATAGGAAAACGATACATTTTCAAAAGTTATATGAGCCGTGTTTTCCTTGTCGGGATAGAGAGATTTTGACATAACTCTTACATCTTCGGGAGCATCTAATACCTCACCCACTCGCCGTGCCGAAGCGGCTGATTTTGTATACATTACAAACATACGGCTGACAACCATCATTGACATGGAAATGTGGGTGAAATACTGCATGAAAGCAATGATGGTTTCTGGAGAGGATAAGCCCTGATTTACCCTGCCGCTGCTTATTGCTATTACTGCAACTGTTCCTGCATTCATCAATATATTCATAATGGGATGAACACTTCCCATTATGACACCTGCGTGAACCTCCTGCCTTGAAAGAGCACGGTTCACCTTGTCGTAACGGCGATGCTCATAGCCCGATTTTGAAAGTGCCTTTATAACGCGGATTCCCATATAATCCTCACGTACCACACGCACCATATCATCTACGCATTTTTGCAGCTTATCATAAAGCGGAACACCCTTTTTTGATATAAAAAACACTGTGGCAAATATAAGCGGAAGAACGGCTATCATAACAAGCGAAAGATACGCATCCATAAAAAGAGTAATGGATATACCGCCTATAAGCATAATGGGAGCACGGACACCCATTCTCTGCATCATGTTCACGAAGCCGTGAATGTTATATGTATCGGTTGTAATCCTTGATTCAAGAGAGGGGATTGTGAATTTATCCGTCTGCGAAGCTGACAGATAAAGCGTCTTTTTAAATAAATCACGCCTTAAATTTTCCGCAAAATCACGGGAAATTTTACATGCCATACGATTCGCCGAAATATTGAAAACACAGGCAATCAGAGAGCATAGAATCATTAAAGCCCCCCAAAAAATAATCTCCTCCACGTCTTTACCGATTACGTTGCTGAGAACGTGGCTCAGTATGAACGGAAGCATTAATTCGGCAATTGTTCCCACGAATTTAATGCCGAATCCAAAAGCCATTTTTCCGTAAAACTCCCTTAAATATCCGATAACGGTTTTCACCTTTTTCACCTCATTACCTATTTTATGTGAATAATTCATTTTATTTTACCATATCCAAAAGTTAGTGTCAATCTCTTACTATATTGAATATTTATACTTTCCGCGCGCTTATCAACTATATAATTTCTTGACAATCACAGCTTTTTTCTATATACTATGCCGTGAAAGGAGTATAGTTATGAAAACCTTCGGACTGAGCGGAAACATACTAAAAATCATTGCCGCATTCTCTATGGCGATTGACCATATCGGAGTTATATTATTTCCCGATAATATGCTGTTGAGGCTAATCGGAAGGATTGCCTTTCCCATCTTTGCATTTTTGATCGCCGAGGGGTGCAGATATACCAAAAATAAACCGCGGTACTTTTTTGTAATGGCTTTCTTTGCCATAGTTTTTCAGGCTTTCTACACTCTTTTTACGGAGGATATGTATTTGAATATCTTCTTCACGCTTTCCTTTGCTATACTGATAATTTACAGTTTGCAGTTCTTTTCATCTGCAATGAAAAATAAAAGCGTGCATAAAATTATATTTTCCGCTGCCTCGGCTATTTTAATCATATCCTGTGTTTATATTACGGGGCAGTATTTTTTGATTGATTACGGATTCTGGGGCTGTATGCTCCCTGCATTTGCGTATGTGATACCGCACGGACAAGGTCTATACAGAAAAATATTGCGTACTTCATTGTTCGCCGTGGGAATGTTCCCGCTAATCAGCAGTGTCCGGATTCCTGTACAGGCTTATGAGTTTTTGGCTCTTATTCCCCTGTTTTTTTATAACGGAAAAAGAGGGAAATATAATATGAAATACTTTTTTTATATTTTCTATCCTGTTCACATAGTAATCTTATACGCAATTGGCAGCATTATATAAAACGGAGGTGTAAAAATTTACACCTCCGTTCTTATTTGATTGTAATTTCTCGGAGTCTGTCCATACGGTTGTCAAGCTCAGCACTTAAATTTGCACAATGAAGGAGCTCCTTTGCCATTTTCTCGGAAAATTCAAAATCCTTTTTATACCTAAGCTGATGCTCCAAGCTTGCCCACGAATCCATTGATATTGTACGAAGCTGAATTTCCACCTTCATACTGCGTTTTTCATGAGAAAGGAAAATCGGAACGCTGACTATAAGATGAAGAGAACGATATCCGTTGGGCTTGGGATTTTTAATATAATCCTTTTCACAGATAAGTGTGATGTCGTCCTGTTTTAAAAGAGCATCACGAAGTAGATATACATCATCTGTAAAAGAGCATATTACCCTTACCCCGGCAATATCACTGAGGTTTTCCTCTATTGCATTAACAGAGAGCGGAAGTCCCTTTCCCGCCAGCTTTTCACGAATACTGAAAAGGCTTTTAAGACGGGTTTTCATTCCGTTTATGGGATTACGGTCATATTGCAGCGAAAACTGCTCGTTAAGAACGTTGAACTTTGTTTCTATTTCCATCATGGCACAGCGATAATATGCCATCAGGGTATTAAACTGCACCATTTTTTCACTGAGTACTTCTATGTTTGTATCTGCATCCTTAAAAAATGACTGCACACGTTTTTGATATTCTTCTTTTTCGTTACGCATTATTTATCCTCATTTCGACATTTTCTTCTTCAATAATACCTTATAAAAATAAAAATGTCAATCGAGTTTTCAAATTGTTAAATATCTATAGTCGCTCTGCTTCCTCCCGTTTTATCCTTTGTAACCACAATCCGTCTTTCTATACGTTCCTTAAGCTCACCTACGTGGGAAATAATTCCCACAAGACGGTTGCTGTCCCCAAGAGAGGAAAGTGCCTTTATCGCCTGAGAAAGAGATTCATCATCAAGCGAACCAAAGCCTTCATCTACGAACATGCTCTCAAGCTTGATTCCGCCTGCCGAGGACTGAATCTCATCGGAAAGCCCCAGCGCAAGGGAAAGCGAAGCCTTAAAGGATTCACCGCCCGAAAGGGTTTTTACGCTTCTTAGTGTTCCGTTATAGTGGTCAATTACATCAAGCTCCAAGCCGCTTTGACTACGGTTATTTTCAGCCTCAATTCTTCGTTTCAGCTCATACTGACCGCCTGACATAACCAAAAATCTTCTGTTGGCACGGCTTATGATTCGGTCAAAATATGTCATCTGAATATAGGTTTCAAGCATTATTTTTTCCTTACCGCTGATGTTTCCGTTTGCGGTATTTGAGAGGGCTTTCATCCACGTCCATTTCTCTTCAACAGCCTTTATTTCATCGGATTTGAGTCTGATATTTTCAAGAGAAGAAGAGTTTGCAGTTTTTCTTGAATGTACTTCCTTTTGAAGATTTAAAAGCTTCTCTTTTTCTTCTTTTAATTTCTGTTGCTGTGTTTCCTCTTTCTCAATATCAATTCCCTTACTGCCCATGAGCAGCTTCTTGTTTTCCTCAATTTTGCTTTCTATTGCCGCAATATTCTTTTCATTCTCTTCAAAGGCTTCCCTTGCATTTTTAAGTGCTGTTTCAAGCTTCGCTTTCTTTGTTTCAAGGTCAGTTTTTGCACTCTTTGCCATTTCTTTGCTTTCATACTGCAATTTTTTCGAAAGCTCTTTAAGGCTCTTTTCAAGATTTTCAAGAATTGCGTTATTTTTGACAAGATTTTCATTTAAGGCAGAAATTTCGTTTTGAACGGTTTCGGCTTTTTCTTTTTGCTTAGGAATAAGAATTTCAAGCTCGCTTCTTCTCTCTTCTGCCTTTTTAATTTGAGAAAGCTTTTCATCCAGACTGGAAATGGTGCTGTCGGTTTTTTTCTGTATGTTTTCAAGACTATCGCTGACGAGAAGCTCCCCGGAAAGTTTATCAACAGATGCCTTTTTCTCTTTAACTGTTCCATTTAACTGTCCGGCATCAAGACTTGCCTTTGTTTCATCTTTCTGTGCCTTTTCAACTTCGTCCTTGCTTTTTTTAAGTTCTTCCTTTGTGGGTGCCTTTTCGGATTTTTGTGCAATGCAGGGATGCGCTACAGAGCCACACACAGGGCATGCTTCCCCATCTTTGAGAGATTTGGCAAGAATGCCTGCCTGTTCGTCCAGATAGGCTTTATTAAGAGCTTCATATTCCGATTTCTTTTCCTTCACAATTTGCGACTTCCTTATATAATCATCCTGTGCTATTTTCAAATCTATGTTAAGCGCTTCAAGAGCTGCAATCTCATCAGACAGATTATCAAGAGCCGTCTTTTTTGCTGTGAATTTTGCTTTTTCCGCTTCTAATTTTGCCTTATCCGCACCTATATTTTCAAGAGATTTTTGTTCCTGTTCAAGTTTTGCAAGTTCCTCTGATGTTTCCTCTTTGAGTCCGGTTTTTTCCTCTAAAGCCTCCTCGTCGGTTTTAACTGTTTTACGTACAGATACAAGTTCTTCTTTCTTTTTGTCATAATCGTCATATTCACAAAGCTGTGTATCAATGGAAGCGATCAGCAGCAGAATTCCTGCCTGTTCTGATTTTCTGGATTCTTCGGCTCTAAGCTTTTCCCCGAGTTCCTCTCTTTTCTCTATAGAAACCGATAATGCTTTTTCTGCGGTTTCAAGTGCTTTTTCAGCAGTTTGCAAGGTCTGTGCACGTGTGAGAATTTTTGTAATTTCCTCCAGCTTGCAATCGAGCTGTTTTATGCTTTCAGAGTATTTTTCTTCACACTCTGAATCTTTTTTTATAAGCTCCTCCAAAAGCAACAGTGTTTCCCCTATGGGAAGAAGGCTTTCTTTTGCCTTTTTCACCTGCAAAGAAAGAACATCGTCCTCGTCCGCAATAATCCCATTTACATACTGGCTGATACTGTCGGAAATGGCTTCATATTCTCTGCCTAATTTTCCGGATTCGTTTTTCAGTTTCTCCTGCAAAATGTAGTAGTTTTGAGTTTTAAAAAGTCTCTGAAAAATCTTCTTTCTCTCCTCTGTAGAAGCAAGGAGAAGCTTTAAAAAATCCCCCTGTGCTAGCATAGCAATCTGTGTAAACTGGTTTTTATCAATTCCCATTATTTCAACAATTGCACTATTAACCTCTTTTAGTTTTGTCACAATTCTGCCGTCGGGATAGCGAAGATAGGCATTCGCTTTTTCCGCAGTATATCCCTCTCCGCGGCTTTTGGGGCGGTTATATTCGGGGTTTCTTTTCACATAATATTCTTTTCCGCCATAGGAAAAATATAATTCCACCTCGGTAGGAGTTTCGGGCAAAGCATACTTTGAACGAAACATGGAGGCTTCCCTGTTTTCTCCGCTTGCCTCTCCGAAAAGTGCAAATGTAATGGCATCAAATATAGTGGTCTTACCCGCTCCCGTATCACCGCAAATAAGATAGATACCGCCTTTTCCAAGGGAGCTTAGGTTAAGCTCCGTCCTTTCTGCATAGGGTCCGAAAGCTGACATAATTAATTTAATCGGTCTCATGCTTCTCCCTCCCATACCTCGGTAATCAGATTTTTAATAAACTCACTTTGGGAGTCATTCATTTCGGAATTATTCTGCAATCTGTAGAACTCGGAAAAATGCTCTATCGGCGTCTTTTTCTCCGTCATATCAGCACCTTCAATTAAATTTTCGCCTCTTGTACGCAAATTGTCGTAATCAAGCTTCATAAGGTTATGGTAGACTATGCGGAGCTTTCCTATTGCATCAGGTATATCCTCCTCATCCGTAAGGGTAATATGGATATAATCCTCACCGTAGGTTGTGTCCTTATAAAAATCACGAAGCATAATTTCTTCATACCTGCCTTTGATTTCAACCATATCACGCATGGGTACAAGAGGAATGGTTTTCACATCAAGACTGCCTTTTTCCCTGAGCTCAACTACGCTGACACTCTTATTATCCTTTGCTTCGGAAAATGAATATTTAAGTGGTGTTCCGCTATATCTTACCTTTTCGCTTTTACAGTTTTGCGGTCTGTGAATATGACCGAGAGCCGTATAGTCAAAGAGTGCAAAAACAGAAACATCCACATTATCGCTTCCGCCAACGGAAATTTCCTCCGACTCGGTTCTGTCCGCACCCGTTACAAACTGATGGGTAATCATAATGTTACGCTCATTTGTATTTATTTTAAGATTGTCTATGGCAAGCTTAATTGCATCTGTATATGAATTAATTTCTGCACCTTCGTTAAATTTACGTACGTGGGCAGGCTTTACAAACGGAAGCATCCACACGTTGATTTTTCCGTACTCATCCTCCAGAATGACAGGGGTTATTTCCCCATTATAAACAGGAGACAAATATATTCCGCCCTGTTCCATAAGCCTTCCTCCAAAAGCAATACGCTCTGGCGAATCATGATTTCCGCTTATCACGAAAACACTGAGTTTTCTTTTTGATAATTTCACTAAAAAATCATCAAAAAGTGCCACAGCCTCGGCGGACGGTACGGACTTATCATACACGTCACCTGCTATTATTACGCCATGAGGTTTTTCTTCATCTATAATGCTTGTTATCTGCTTCAGTATGTATTCCTGATCCTCAAGCATTGAGTATTCATTTACACGCTTACCTATATGAAGGTCGGATAAATGTATAAATTTCATAAAGGAAACTCCTTCACTATCAAAATCTACTCGTATTTTATCATAAACCGCTTTCCTTATCAATTGTTTTTTAATGTTTTAATGTTTCCAAACATATAAAAAGACCTCGGGATTTTATAATCTCAAGGTCTTTTTGGCATATGACGTTCTTATTACATAAGCTTAAGGTAAAGCTCCTTTATTTCCTCTACACTTGTTGCTCTCGGATTTCCGGGACGGCAAGCATCATCAAAAGCTGACTGAGCGAGGAAATCAATATCTTCGGGTTTTACAATTTCTTTAAGGTCAGCGGGAATACCAACATCCGAAGAAAGTTTCTTTACTTCATCAATTGCAGCCTTTCTTGCATCTTCAAGGCTTATTGTATAGGCATTGTCTACGCCCATTGCCTTCGCAATAGCTCTGTACTTCTCTCCTGTTGCAGGAGCGTTGTATTCCATTACTGTGGGAAGAATAATGGCATTTGCAACACCGTGGGGAGTATCATACAGAGCACCCAAGGGATGAGCCATTGAGTGAACGATACCAAGACCTACATTGGAAAAGCCCATTCCCGCAATATACTGACCGAGTGCCATACCATTTCTGCCTTCATCAGTGTTTTCTACTGCACCGCGGAGGCTGTTTGCAATTATTTCAATTGCCTTGATATGGAACATATCACTCATTTCCCAGGCACCTGCGGTGATATAGCCTTCAATAGCGTGTGTAAGTGCATCCATACCTGTAGCAGCGGTCAAGCCCTTAGGCATTGTAGCCATCATATCAGGGTCAACAACAGCTACAACGGGGATATCATGAACATCGACACAAACCATTTTACGATTTTTTTCTGCGTCTGTGATAACATAGTTAATTGTTACCTCTGCTGCAGTACCTGCAGTTGTGGGAACTGCGATAATGGGAGTGCATTTATTCTTTGTGGGAGCAACTCCCTCAAGCGAACGGACATCGGCAAATTCAGGATTTTCAATGATGATACCGATTGCCTTTGCAGTATCCATTGAAGAGCCGCCGCCAATTGCAACAATGCAGTCTGCACCGCTTGCCTTAAATACCTCTACACCTGCCTGAACATTTTCGATTGTAGGATTAGCCTTGATTTCGCTGAATATTTCATATGGAATATCTGCATTATCAAGAATATCTGTAACCTTTTTGGTTACACCAAATTTTATAAGATCGGGATCAGAGCATACAAATGCTTTTTTAAATGCTCTTGCTTTGATTTCGGTTGCAATTTCATTTATTGCTCCCTTTCCGTGATAACTTGTTTCGTTAAGAACAAATCTGTTTGCCATAGTATACATCCTCCTAAATTTAATTATAAAGTAGTATGATATCTACCAAAATAATTTTAACAAACAACGCTTGAAAAGTCAATTAGAGAGTTTATTTCTGATTACAAATTCAAGAAATCCCTGCGGTAATTAACTTTAAAAAATTCGGCAAGCTCAACCATTTCTTCATCCTTGATTGTGTTAACCCTCGGAAGATTTGCGGTAAGCATATAAATCTGAGCTGCTTTTTCTACCGTTTCAACAAGCCCGAAGGTTTCGTCCATGGTTTTTCCTGCACCATAAATTCCATGCATACCCCAGATAACTACTCTGAATTCTTTCATTTTCTCTGCAGTTGCTTCGCCTATTGAATTTGTTCCGCAAAGCATCCACGGAAGAACGCCTACACCATCGGGAAATACTACTATACATTCTGTGCACATTTCCCAGAGAGAGTGTGTAAACTTCTTTTCATCAAGCTCGTGAACATAGTTCATTGCAAGTGTATATGTAGGATGTGTGTGCATTACAACACGATTTTCGGGGTCTACCTCAAGGCGTGCCATATGGCTCATAAGATGTGCAGGAAGTTCTGATGTGAATTTTCCGCCATCTTCGTATCCCCAAAGAAGCTCAGCTGTTGTGCCATCTTCTGCAATGCGGATTATTCCAAGGTTATTCTGAGGATCATCCATAACATTTTTAAAGTATTTTCCTGTTCCTGTTACGATAAAGATTTTTCCGATAAGGCTCTTTGCTTCAAAACCAATAGGAATTGTGCGAATTACTTTTGTAAGGTCGAGGTACTCTCCCACTTCGTCATTATCGAGCATATAGCTGATATTACCGCCATTTCTTTCATCCCACCCAAGACGATACATATTCTGGGTTGTTTTCTGCATTTCTTTTACAAATGGAGCTGTTAAAATATCTTTCATATTCTTTCCACCAACACTTTCTTTTCATATTCTTTTACTTCTGTTATATAATCGTTTTTAACATTTTCACGAGTTAAATATTCATTCCACACATCACCAAAGGGAGCTGTTTTAAGTTCCTCCTGAAGCACCATAAGTTCCGTAAGCCTTCCTTCGTTCTGAAGTGCCTTAAGAGTATCTTTCGGCTGCAGAAGAGCGTTGAGAAGGGATTTTTGCACACTTCTCATTCCTGTTACCCATGCAGAGATACGATTTATTGATGCATCAAAATAATCTGTTGCAATAAACACCTTATCCAGGGCATCATGGTGAACAATTTCTTTTGCAATTTCCTTTGTTTCATCGTCAAACAAAACTACATGGTCGCTGTCCCATCTGACGCCCCTTGTAACATGAAGTGCAATCTTCTCGTGGAACGGAAGCATTGCCGCAATCTTATCCGAAACAACCTCTGTAGGGTGATAATGTCCGTTATCCATAAGAGGGGTTATGCCCTTTTGGTTTACATAGTTAAGACAAAATTCCGCAGAACCAACAGTGTAAGATTCCATACCGATGCCGAACACCTTTGATTCAAGGCACACATAAACCTTTTCCTTGTCGTAATTTACAGAAAGAATTTCATCAAGGGATTTTTTAAAACGCTGTCTCGGGCCGAGTCTGTCTGCGGGGATATCCTTATAGCCATCGGGAATCCATATATTCATCACGCAGGGAACACCCGTTTCTTCTGCAAAATACTGAGATATTTCGATACATCTTTTTCCGTGCTCCACCCAGAATTTTCTTACGCTTTCATCGGGAGAAGACAGGGTAAGATTATCCTTTACCATTGCGTGTGAGAAGAATGTGGGATTAAAATCAAGCCCCATTCCTCTTTCCTTTGCAAACTCAACCCACGCCTTGAAGTGTTCAGGGCGGAGTGCATCACGGTCTGCCTTTTCGCCCTCAAATATTGCATAGCAGGCGTGTACATTAATTTTCTTTTTTCCGGGGATAAGTGAAAGTGCCTTGTCAATATCCTCCATAAGTTCTTTGGGATTTCTTGCTCTTCCGGGGTAGTTGCCCGTTGTCTGAATACCTCCCGTAAGCTCTCCGATGCTATCGAAACCGATTACATCATCACCCTGCCAGCAATGCATGGAAACAGAAACATTTCTAAGCGTTTCTATCGCTTTTTCTGTATCCACCCCTATACTTTCGTAGATTTTTCTGCTTTCTTCATATCGACTCATTTTATTCCTCCTCCGCTGTAAATGAATTACTTATTATTTCTCTTAATTTGTCCAAGGTATACTCGCCGTCTTTTGTATAGAACTGGGAAATGATATTTCCCAGTGCAGTTGTTTCAACGGCACCTGTCACTACTTTTTTAGCCGTATATTCTTCCGTTAAAGCACAAAGATATTTATCCTTGCTTCCCCCGCCGACAATATGGATTGTATTGATTTTCGACCCCGATATAGCCTCAATTTCCTCCATTGCCCATTTATATGACCTTGCAAGAGAATGATATACACTGTTTATAATCTCTCCCAAAGTCATATCAGGTTTATCAAGGTAATTTTTTATCGCATCTATCATATTTTCAGGTGCCACAAAGACCTGTGCATTTACATCTATATAATAGTAATTTCCGGCATTCATTGCCTCGTTCATCATTTCATCATAGGTAAGTGCTTTTCCGATATTGCGTCTGATATTTTGAAAAAGCCACATTCCCATATAGTTTTTAAGGAAACGGAATCTATGTTCTATTCCGCCCTCGTTTGTAAAATTGGATTTCTGTGCTTCTTTTGTAAGGACGGGGCTTTTCATTTCGATTCCTATAAGGCTCCACGTTCCCGATGATATATATGCATCGTTATCCTTTAAGGGACACGCCGCAACGGCAGATGCAGTATCGTGACTGGGACAGAATAAAACCTTTGCATTAAAGCCGCAAAAGCGTTGCATTTCCTCTGTAAATTCACCAAGCAAATCGCCCGGCATCAGAATTTCACCAAAGAGATCTTCACTTATTCCAAGTTTATTTAATATGAAAGTATCAGGCTTGTACTCCTGTGCGTTCATAAAGCCTGTAGTTGTCATATTTGTATATTCGTTTTTCATAACCCCCGTCAGACAATATGAAAGAAATGCAGGTATCATTAAAAAGTGCTTTGCATTATCAAGTCTGCCCGAAAGCTTATCACAGTAAAGCTGATAAACCGTATTAAAATTAAGTTTCTGTATACCTGTTCTCGTATAGAGTTCGTCTTTGGACACAATTTCTTCAACCTTTTCTACGCTATTCAATGTTCTTGAATCCCGATAGCTGTAAATAGGAAAAATTATATCCTTATTTTCATCCAGAAGAACATAATCTACCCCCCATGTATCTATAGCAACAGTTTCGGGGATTTTCCCGACTTCCCTGCATTTTTTTATACCTGTTTTAACCTCATTGACAAGACTTTGGATATCCCATATAAGAGAGCCATTGATTTCTTTAATGTTATTTTCAAATCTATAAATCTCTTCTGTTTGAATTCTGCCATCTTCAATCCAACCTAAAATATGTCTGCCTGAAGAAGCTCCGATATCTACTGCAAGAGCGTATTTCATACTATCCCCACCTTTTATGTAAGTATATCACTCCCCAAAACTTATTTTAATAACGCTATTTGAGAAAAAAACTGTCTTTATTTGCAAGCAAAAGAATCAGCCTTATAAAAGACTGATTCTTTCGTTAATCCTGTATTTTCTTGGAGAAAAACCGTAACTGTTTTTAAATATTCTGTAAAAATAGCTTATATTTTCGTATCCGACAGAAAATGCAATGTCCTCTATTGTCATATTTGTGTTTTTAAGATAAAAGCACGCCTGCGAAAGCCTTTTTTCCTGCAAAAGCTCTGTGTAGTTTTTTCCTGTTTTATTTTTAATCTCACGCGACAGCGAATAAACATCACAAAATAATATCTCCGCAAGATCAGAGAGGCTTCCGTCCTTATAGTTGTCCTCTATATATCTTAAAACCTTCATAACGGTTTCATCCTGCTCATATGATTCAAGCCTATCTGTATGATTTATTAATTGCAAAAATAAGAGTGCCATTGTTTTTTGGTTGATGTTACGTTTGTTTGAAACCTTATGCAATAGATTCCATATCAAATTTTCAATAAGATTTTGTATAGGCAAAACTTCCGACACTTTGAAATGAAGATATGGCGTTTCACTATTATTGCCCTTTATTGTATCAATAAGAAATTTTCGAAGCGGGGTATTTTCTTCTCCAAGAATTCTCAGCACATCATCAAAAAACGACGGCAAAACAATAAAATTCACGGCAATGTCATCAAATTCTGCGGGCAGTATTTCCTGAACTGCACTTTGGCATAAAATCAATAGCTCGCCTTCCTTAAGGGTGACTTCCTTTCCGTTTACAAAGTGGCATGTACATCCACTGCACATATACACCATTTCAATAAAGTCATGAGAATGCTCTGGGAATCTCACAAACCGTGTGTGAGGTCTTACTGTTATCAGCTTACCTCTTTCAATCAGTTTTTGGCTGTTTACAATATTAAGCGAACTTTGCATATAAATATTACGTTCTATGTCTATCCCGCCGTCTAAAAACTTCTGTTCTTCCTCGGTTACTATTTTCAGCTTATCGATCAGCCTTGAATCAATCACTTTCCCACCAGCTTTCTTTTCGCAACATTAAATCTGTTTAATATTATACAACAGATTTCACTGTTTGAAAAGATAATTTTGTTCTTTAAATTGTCTTTTTTCAATGCGCTTCCAATTTATAAAACCGTATATGTCATTGATAAAAAATGCAATAAAACAGACTACAACTGAAATATAACGAACATCTGACATACTTGCTAATATCCACAATATTACCAGCACTATATCATTGGCAGAATACGCTATTGCGAAATACGGACTTCTTCTAAAAGTAAGATATACTGCTATAAAACTTGTTAATACTGAAAGTGTGCTTGGTATTATATTTGCTGTATTGAAAAAGGCTAAAATATAGTAAAATATAATCGTTACAATAATTGTAAGTATAAACATAAAAACAATTTCTTTTTTGCAGATATAATTTACCTTTACTTCTGACTTGTTTTCTTTATATGGGTTTTTCAGCCACGAAAAAAGGGCTAAAACAGACATTGGCATTGTCATTCCTAAATAAGTAATCATTTCACCATAATATAAAAAAGTATATGAAATTATACCATACAGCAAACTGAATACTATCATAAGCAGTTGCCCTATCGGGTTTCCTTTTGCATTAAAAATAAGAGAAGATACACCTATAACAGAAGCAATAAATGTCAAATAATTTTCTCTGTCAAATATTATAAAAAATGCTGTAATAAGAAAAACAGATGCAGACCACAGTATAATTTCGGTTTTTGAAAAATATTCTTTAATTTTCATTTGGTCCTCCTTTTAAAAAAGAAAGCACCCACAAGCATATCTTCAAAGACCTAACGATATGCTTATGAATGCTTTACACATTCTACTACCCGGTAGCAGTCTAATTTATATATTTACTTATATAGCCAGAAAAAAGCGTTGTCAAAACACCTTTTATATAGCCAAGAATGGTTTAAAACAAGGCTTTTCTGGGATAGGTTATTATTCCCACTCGATTGTGCCGATGGGCTTAGGTGTGAGGTCAAGGAGGACACGGTTGATGCCGTCTACCTCTGAAGTGATACGAGCTGTAATCTTATGAAGAACTTCGTAGGGGATTTCTTCGATTGTAGCTGTCATGGCATCTGTGGTGTTGACTGCACGGATGATTGCAGGCCAGCCTTCGTAACGCTTGTCATCTTTTACTCCGACGCTTTTCATATCGGGTACTGCAATAAAGTACTGCCAAACAGTTTTTGCAAGACCGCAGATATCAAATTCTTCACGAAGAATTGCATCCGCTTCGCGAAGGGCATGAAGTCTGTCTCGGGTGATTGCACCAAGGCATCTTACACCAAGGCCGGGGCCGGGGAAAGGCTGACGGTAAACCATTTCGTCGGGAAGTCCAAGTGCAGAGCCGACAACTCTTACTTCATCTTTATAAAGAAGCTTAACAGGCTCTACAAGCTCCATTTCCATATCTTCGGGAAGACCGCCTACATTATGATGAGCCTTTACGCCTTTACTTTCAAGAATGTCGGGATAAATTGTACCCTGTGCAAGGAATTTAATATCAGAAAGCTTCGCAGCTTCTTCATCGAACACCTTGATAAATTCTCCGCCGATAATCTTTCTCTTTCTTTCAGGCTCCTCAACACCTGCAAGAAGGTCAAGAAATCTGTCTGTGGCATCAACGTAAATAAGGTTTGCATTAAGACCGTTTTTGAAAATTTCAATAACCTGCTCACTCTCGCCTTTACGCATAAGACCATGATTTACGTGTACGCAAACAAGCTGCTTGCCTATTGCCTTAATCAAAAGTGCCGCAACAACAGAGCTGTCAACACCGCCGGAAAGTGCAAGAAGAACCTTCTTGTCACCAACCTGTTCACGCACAAGCTGAACCTGTTCATCAATAAATTTTTCTGCCAGGGCTTTTGTTGTGATACGCTCCATAGAATCGGGTCTTACATTTGTGTTCATAAAAATTCCTCCTGTTATGTTGTTAAATTAAAATCAATCTTCAAAGAGCGGTGTTGAGAAATATCTCTCCGCAGTGTCGGGAAGCACGGTTACAACGGTTTTCCCTTTGCCAAGCTTTTTTGCAAGCTTAATTGCCGCAGCAACGTTTGTGCCGCTGGAAATTCCGCACATAATGCCTTCCTTTGCAGCCAGATCCTTAGCGGTCTGAATTGCTTCCTCGTCCTTTACTATACATATATCACTGTAAATCTTCTGATTAAGAATCGGGGGAATAAGTCCGTCACCGATACCCATTTGCAAGTGTGTACCGATAGAGCCTCCCGAAAGGATTGCCGCATGCTCCGGCTCAACCGCCCATATAGTCATATCGGGATTATGCTCCTTAAGCACTTCACCTATACCTGTAATTGTACCGCCCGTACCGATTCCGCTGCAAAATCCGTGGATAGGGCCGTCAACCTGCTCTATGATTTCAGCGGCAGTTACATTACGCTGAACGGCAGGGTTGGCGGGATTTTCAAACTGTTGGGGAACGAATACGTTAGAATCTTCCTTTTGCATGCGAAGGGCAGTCTGCAAGCATTCTTCAATACATTCACCAATATTGCCTGCATCGTGAATGAGAATAACCTCAGCCCCATAGTGCTTGACAAGTTTTCTGCGTTCTTCACTTACAGAATCGGGCATAATAATTTTTGTCTTATACCCTCTCACCGCACCTACAAGGGCAAGTCCTATTCCCTGATTGCCACTGGTAGGCTCAACAATAATGGTATCTTTATTTATTTTACCCATTTTTTCGGCTTCAAGTATCATATTATACGCAGTTCGTGTCTTGATGGAACCGCCTACGTTAAGTCCTTCAAACTTCACTAAAATCCGGGCACTTTCAGAGTCTCCCATATTGGAAAGGCATATTATGGGCGTGCTTCCCATTGCCTCTAAAATATTGTTATAAACCATTTTTTACCTCCGATTGGAAATTGTTTTCACTATTTTTATATTATCAACTTCCAAAATTGGTGCTTTATTCCATGAATTATAACACAAAATAACAAAGTTTTCAATAATTTTTTTGTGAAATTAACCTGTTTATTTAAATTTATAGGCTGTTTTTGTGTCGTACTTCTCCCCTGCTTTAACGATTATGGACGGAAAATGAGCATGTTTCATACTGTTGGGAAACATTTGTGTTTCAAGGCAGAGAGCATTACGGCTGCAATAGATTGCACCGTCCTTGCATTTTCTCTTTTCATTGGGTGTACCGCGGGGAATGTAAAGCTGTACTCCGGGAAGGTCAGTATACATTTCGATTGAAATACCACTCTTATCCCCCGTAAAAATTCCTGCAAGCCTGTAGCCTCTTCCATTAAGAACAAGGTTATGGTTATATCCTCCGAACATATCTGTCTGCTCGTGCTTTATAGAAAGCTTTTCTCCTAAGGTTGCTTCATTTCTGAAATCAAAGGGCGTGCCGTCAACCGAAGCTATACTTCCATCGGGAAAACATTCCTTTGTGTTGGGCGTATAGAAGCTTGAGTCAAGCCACAGCCTGCAGTTTTCAACACTTCCGCTGTCGTGACCGTTGGGATTGAAATATGTATGGTTTGTCATATTAATAATCGTGTCCTTGTCACATTCGCCCTCGTAGTGAATCTCGATTGCATTATCCTTGGTAAGGGTATATGTAACCTTGATTGCGGCATTTCCCGGAAAGCCTTCCTCTCCATCGGGACTGATTCTGCGAAGAATCACTGCAGGCTCTTCTCCGTCTGCACACTCAACCTCCCACATACGTCTGTCAAAGCCTACAGGACCTCCGTGAAGGTTATGCTCCTTGTTATTGGGAGTAAGCTTATACACTTTTCCATTAAGCTCAAACTCAGAATTTTCAATACGGTTTGAATTTCTGCCAATCATTGCGCCGTAGCAGCTTCCGTTATTAAGATACTCGTCAAAGTTATCCCAACCCAAAGCTACGTCTGTGTTATTATATACAAGGCGTGTAATAATACCTCCGTAATTCAATATTTCAGCTCTGAGACCTTTATTATTGTCAAGAGTGCATGCAACTACCTCCTGCCCGTCAAGTTCTCCGTACTTTCTGCTTGTAATGCTCATTTATATATATTCCTTTCAATCAAATCTTTTATAACTTCTCCTGCGATAATAAGCCCTGCCACAGGCGGCACAAAGGATATGCTTGCAGGTGTAGGCTTTTCTCCACTATCAACATCTTGTTTTATAGTTTCTTCCTTTGAATAAAGAACCTTAAGTTTTTCAATTCCTCTTTTTTTAAGCTCCCTCCGCATTACTTTTGCAAGAGGGCAAACGGAGGTTTTATAAATATCCGTGATTTCAAAAAGCGTGGGACTGAGCTTGTTTCCCGTTCCCATACAGCTTATTACGGGAACGCCTGCTTTTTTTGCATTCACGATAATTTCTATTTTTGCCGTAACCGTGTCAACAGCATCCACCACATAATCATATGTTGAAAAATCAAACTGATAAGAGTTTTCGGGCAGATAAAAGGTTTTATAAACGTTAGCCTTTGCCTTTGGATTGATGCTTAAAATTCTGTTTTTTGCAACGTCAACCTTAAACTGCCCTATTGTATCATGAGTAGCAATAATCTGACGGTTGATATTTGTTATATTTACCGTATCGTTATCTATTAAATCAAAATGCCCTACTCCGCTCCTTGCAAGTGCTTCCATAACGTATCCGCCCACACCGCCTATTCCGAAAATCGCAACGCGGCACCGAGAAAGTCTTTCAAGTGCATCTTTCCCTATCAGCTTTTCCGTTCTTGAAAATTCATGCTCCATAATTATTCACCGATTATAATTTCTTCAAGAGAGCGTTTGGGCACGTTAAGAACGCCGTTTTCGCCCATGAAATATTTCACATCGCCATTTTCCATATTGCAGGCGGCGCTTTCCTGACCTGCTTCTCCAACGGCAAGGAGATAAAGAAGCTTAAGGTTATCGGGAATATTAAGTATCTTTGAAATTTCCTCCCTGTTAATTGCACCAAGCCAGCAGGTAGCAAGATTAAGCTCTGTAGCACGGAGCATCATAGTGGTAACCGCCGCACCTGCATCAGTTTCAAACATGCCGTTCTTCTTTAGCTCGGTATCTCCCATGATTGCAATATATGCATTGGGCTTTTCCCCTTCTTTGGGGGCACCGTCAGTCAGATAGCCTGCCCATTTGATATGCTGAAAAACCGCCTCGGTTTCATTAGTATCATTAATGCATCTGAATTTGAGAGGCTGGAGATTCGCTCCATATGCCGCAAGACGGGCACAATCAATCAATTCGTGTAAATCTGTTTTATCTATAACCTTATCCGTAAATTTTCTGATAGTTCTGCGTTTTTCAATCGCTTCACGTACATTCATGTTATTCACTGCCTTTCAGTTCGTTTTCAAGCCACTGCTTTTCTTTATCAGTAAGAGATGCCTTTTCTATCAAATCGGGGCGTTTTTTTGCTGTGCGGAGTATACTCTGTTCTCTGCGCCATTTTTCTATGTTTGCATGGTGTCCGCTAAGTAGGATTTCAGGCACCTGTCGTCCCATGAATTCGGGAGGTCTGGTATACTGGGGATATTCTAAAAGTCCGTTATAATGGCTTTCCACACTGGCGGTTTCAGAGCTGTCAAGCACTCCATCTATCATACGGCATACGCAGTCAATCAGCACCATTGCAGGAAGTTCCCCTCCCGTGAGAACATAGTCACCGATTGAGATTTCTTCATCCACAATTTCTTCCAAAATACGCTCGTCCACGCCCTCATAATGTCCGCACAGAATTACAATATGCTCATTTTGTGCAAGCTCCCTTGCCTTATTCTGCGTAAGGGTAGCACCCTGAGGGGACATATATATAACATGAGGCTTATTCTCCCCTGCCACTGCCTTATACGCATCGTAAATGGGCTGGGGCTGCATAACCATACCTCCGCCTGCACCATAGGGATAGTCGTCAACACGGCGGTGCTTATCCTTGGAATAATCGCGGATATTTATATATTCCGTTTCTATAATTCCTTTATTAATCGCTCTGCCGATAATACTTTCGCCAAGTGCCGAAAGCATTTCGGGAAAAAGCGTTAAAACGCTGAATTTCATTTATATCAGTCCTTCAATGGGGGTTATATATATTTTTCTATCTGCAAGGTCGACTCTCTCTACAAACACCGGAATATTAGGTACAAGCACCTTTTCACCGTCACCTTTGGTTATTTCAAGCAGATTTGAGGCAGTATTTTCTATTACGTCGGTAACCTCGCCAAGTACGCTTCCATCGGGAAGCACTGCCGTAAGATTTTTAAGCTGAAAGAAATAGTACTGCCCATCGGGAAGAAGGGGCAAATCCTCCTCTTTGGCGAAAAGCTCGGTAAATTTAAGCTTTTCGGCACTTTCAACACTATCCACGCCCTCAAGCTTTAAAAGCACACTGCCCTTCTGAAATCTCCACGAAAGAATTTTTATGGGGGTGTTGTCCTTTTTATACACGGTTTTTACCTTTTTAAAAAAGGCCTCCCCGTCGGTATAGTGAAGTGCCTTTACCTCGCCTCGGATTCCGTGAGTGTTTACAATCTGCATTACGTATATCATAAAAAAACTCCATTCTGCATAGATAGTTTTAGTTTAGCATATATTTCCCTGTTTTGCAATATTTTTTAACACAAAAAAAGAATCGGCAGTGCCGATTCTTTTTTTGTGTTATTTAACTCCGAAGAGCATTTCACTATAGTCGGGATACGGCCATATATTTCTGTCACAGATTACTTCCAGTTCATCTGCGGCGCTGCGTAATTCTTCCATCACCTTAATTACACTGTCACGATAGAAATTTGCCTTTTCCTGGGGGTCTTCAAGCTTCTCCGTTTCACGGAGAGCTTTTTCAAGGGCATCGGTTTTCTCATACATTGTATCTAAAAGAAGCGATGCTTTCTCTATATTCTTTTCCTCGTATTTAGCCGCTGCACCCTTCACTGCCGCTCTCTTTGCGTTAAGCGTTTCGGAAAGTGTTCCTATAAACCTTGAAACGGCAGGCATAATATCCTTTTGTGCCATTTCAAGCATTGTAAGCCCCTCAATATTGAGGATTTTACAATAATGCTCTAAAAGAACCACGTAACGGCTTCTTACCTCAATCTCGGAATATACTTTGTGAGTTGCGAAAAGATTGATATTCTTTTCCTCTATAAGACGGGGAAGTGCATCGGGAGTTGTACGGAGATTCAAAAGCCCTCTTCCCTCAGCTTCCTCTATCCACTTATCATCGTAGCCGTTTCCATTGAAGATAATACGCTTATGTTCTTTTATAGTTCTCTTTATAAGCTCGTGAAGTGCATTTTCAAAATCAGAGGCATTTTCAAGCTCGTCTGCAAACTGACGGAGGCTCTCCGCCACTGCGGTATTAAGCACCACGTTTACTTCCGAAATTGACGAAGCACTGCCGAGCATTCTGAATTCAAACTTATTTCCCGTAAATGCAAAGGGGCTTGTTCTGTTACGGTCGGTTGTATCCTTGGGGAACCTTGGAATTACGTGTACACCGATTTTAATCTGTGTTTTTTCACGTCCGTCGTATTCCTTGTCTTTTTCTATTGCTTCAAGAATTTCGCTGAGCTCGTCACCCAAAAACATTGAAACTACCGCAGGAGGTGCTTCATGTGCACCTAATCTGTGGTCATTTCCTGCACTGGCAATTGATACACGAAGCAAATCCTGATAATCGTCAACCGCTTTTATAACGGAGCAAAGGAACAGCAGAAACTGTGCATTTTCGTGGGGAGTTTCACCCGGGTCAAGAAGATTCTTGCCAGTATCGGTGGAGATTGACCAGTTATTATGCTTGCCGCTGCCGTTTACTCCCTCAAAGGGTTTTTCGTGGAGCAGACATACAAGGTCATGCCTCTGTGCCACCTTCTGCATCATTTCCATGGTAAGCTGATTATGGTCTGCAGCTATATTCGTAGTAGTAAAAATGGGTGCAAGCTCGTGCTGTGCAGGAGCCGCCTCGTTATGCTCTGTCTTAGCAAGAATACCAAGCTTCCAAAGTTCCTCATCAAGGTCATGCATAAAGTTTATTACACGGGGCTTAATGCTTCCGTAATAATGGTCGTCCAGCTCCTGTCCCTTGGGAGGCTTAGCCCCGAAAAGAGTTCTGCCTGCAAAAACAAGGTCGGGACGCTTATGATATGTATCCTTTTCCACAAGGAAATATTCCTGTTCTGGGCCGACTGTAGTACGTACGTTTTTAACGTTTTCATGACCGAAAAGCTTCACTATACGTGTCGCCTGTTTATCAATGGCTTCCATACTGCGAAGAAGGGGTGTCTTCTGGTCAAGTGCTTCGCCACCGTAGGAACAAAATGCAGTGGGAATACAAAGGGTATTATCCTTGATAAAGGCGTAGCTCGTAGGGTCCCACGCAGTATATCCGCGGGCTTCAAAGGTAGCACGAAGTCCGCCTGAGGGAAAGCTTGATGCATCGGATTCACCCTGAACAAGCTCTTTTCCCGAAAATTCCATAATAACCTTATTAGCGTCCTCGGCAGGAGAAATAAAGCTGTCATGCTTTTCTGCCGTGACACCTGTCATGGGCTGAAACCAATGTGTATAATGAGTTGCCCCGTTTTCAATCGCCCAATCCTTCATGGAATTGGCAACAACGTTTGCAACCTCAAGGTCAAGACGTTTATTATTCTTTATCGCTCTTTGCATCATGGCAAAGGTTTCCTCGGGAAGCCTTTCCTTCATTACTGAAGCGTTAAATACCATACTGCCGAATATTTCGGTTACATTATTCATTGCCATAACTCCTCTCGTAATAAGACCAGTAAATTATACCATTTTGTAGCCTTTTTGTCAACTGTTATATCAGGCAGCGATCTCCAATATTTTTGCCACTATTCCCCATACCCAGAATCCAATCAGAATCAAGGGAAGAACATATTTGCAATAAACCTTGAGCTTTGATGAGAACGTAATTCCCTGCCCCGTATTTGCTTCTTCAAAGAAGCTCTTCCAGCCCCAACCGTATTTCTGGGAGGTACAGAAAAGAACATATACCAAAGAGCCGAGAGGAAGAATATTGTTGCTGACAATGAAATCCTCAAGGTCGAGAATACCGCTACCTTTTCCCAAAGGCTCAATAAATGAAAGAACATTAAAGCCCAATGCACAGGGAAGCGAAAGAATAATTACCAAAAAGAAGTTTGCAATGCAGGCTTTTTTTCTTGACCAGCCCTTATCCATTGCAAAAGAAATAATATTTTCAAACACGGCAACAAGAGTGGAAAGTGCCGCAAAAATCATAAATATGAAGAAGAGTGTTCCCCATATTCTCCCCCCGCTCATTGAATTAAAGAGATTGGGAAGGGTAACAAATATCAGCTTGGGACCTGCTCCCGGCTCGATTCCGTAGGCAAAGCATGCAGGGATAATGATAAGACCTGCACAAAAAGCCACAAAGGTATCAAGAAGTGCAATTGACATGGTTTCCCCTGCAAGGCGGCGTTCCTTGGAAATGTAGCTTCCGAAGATTGCCATTGACCCCATTCCGATGGAAAGGGTGAAAAACGCCTGTCCCATAGCGGCAAACACTACATTGCCTATTCCCTGCTCTATTATTGCATCAAAGTTGGGAACGAGGTAGTACTCCAACCCCTTGGAAGCTCCGGGAAGAGTCATTGACCTGCCTGCAAGCACAAGAATAATAGCAAGAAGGGCAAGCATCATTACCTTTGTAATTTTTTCAACGCCTTTTTCAAGACCGAATGAACAAATCAGAAATCCGAGGGCTACCGCAAGAATCATAAAACCCACAACCAACGGAGCATTTCCTGTAAAGTCGGCAAACTGATTGCCTACCTCAGCCACGCTTTGTCCCACAAAGTCACCCTTTGCCATTTTAATAAAATAGGCAAACATCCAACCCGTAATGGTGGTATAAAACATCATCAGAAGATAGTTTCCCGCCACACCGATTTTTCCGAACAAATGCCATTTTGTTCCCTCCGGCTCAAGCACCTTAAATGACTCTGCTATACTTTTCTGGCTTCCCCTGCCCACGGCAAATTCCATCGTCATAATGGGAAGCCCGAACACTACCAAAAACGCCAGATAAAGAAGTATAAAAGCCGCACCGCCGTACTGCCCTACAATGTATGGGAAACGCCATACATTACCAAGACCTATTGCACAGCCTGCCGATATTAAAATAAAACCCAATCTGGATGAAAATCTTTCTCTCTGCATAATATTCCTCCCTGTCAGTGTTAATATATGTGAATTATTCTACCACAAAAGCACACGGCGTGTCAACAGTGACACGCCGTATAGCTATTATCATACCTTTTCTACGCCGATCATTACCTTTTCGCCGTTAATGTTCCATTCTTTGCTGTTATCACAGTTTGCACCGCTGTTTACCGAAAGAGCGAGAACATCATTCTTGATTTCATCTGCATTTCTTTCAATAATTGCAGAGATTTTTTCGTTTCCGCTGACATAAATATTGATGTTATCCATAACTTCAAAACCGCTGTCTTTACGCATAGTCTGAATCTTACTGATAATTTCACGCACAAAGCCTTCCTCGATAAGCTCATCGGAAAGACGGGTGTCAAGAACTACGGTGATGCCGAAATCACTTTCAGACTGGAAGCCCTCTACCTGTGCAGATTCAATGAGAAGGTCCTCTTTTTCAAGAGAAACTGTTTCGCCGTTTACCTCAAATTTGATTGCACCGCTATTTTCAAGCTCTGCCATAGCTTTGTTTCCGTCAACATTTGCAAGGTAGTCACGGATACCGCCGAGGAATTTGCCGTACTTGGGGCCTACTGTTTTAAGCTGAGGCTTGAAGCTATAGGTTGTGCAGGCACTTACATTGTCTGTAAACTCAACTTCCTTTACATTCAGCTCATCGGCGATGATTTCTGTATAGAAGCTATCAAGAGATGTATCTGCCTTAACATACATTTTTCCGATAGGCTGACGGTTTTTGATGTTTGAAGCGTTTCTTGCCGCTCTGCCTAAGACAACGATATCAAGGACTTCCTCCATTGCCTTTTCAAGTTGGGCATCAATCTTTGACTCATCGCAAACAGGGTAATCGCAAAGATGCACGCTGATGGGTGCGTCCTTGTCAATACTGCAAACAAGGTTTCTGTAGATTTCCTCTGTCATAAAGGGAATCATGGGTGCAGTAACCTTTGCAAGTGTAACAAGAGTAGTATAAAGCGTCATATACGCATTAATCTTATCCTGTGTCATTTCCTTGCCCCAGAAGCGTTCACGGCTGCGGCGAACATACCAGTTACTCATTTCGTCGGTAAATTCCTGAATTACACGGGCACTTTCGGTAATCTTATAATCGCCTAAGTAGCTATCAACCGTTTTAATAAGTGTATTAAGCTTGGAAATGAGCCACTTATCCATAACGGAAAGCTTATCGTAATCAAGAGTATACTTTGTGGCATCAAATTTATCAATGTTTGCATAAAGCACAAAGAATGCATATGTGTTCCAGAGCGTACCCATGAATTTACGCTGACCTTCGCTTACCGCTCCGTCGTGGAAACGGTTGGGAAGCCAGGGAGCACTGTTTACATAGAAATACCAGCGAATTGCATCTGCACCGTGCTTTTCAAGTGCATCAAAGGGGTCAACCGCATTACCCTTGGACTTACTCATTTTCTGTCCGTTTTCGTCCTGAACGTGACCGAGAACGATTACGTTCTTATAGGGTGCTTCGTTGAATATAAGCGTTGAAATGGCAAGAAGCGAATAGAACCAACCTCTTGTCTGGTCAACAGCCTCACTGATGAAGTTTGCAGGGAAGTTCTCCTCAAAAATTTCCTTGTTTTCAAAGGGATAGTGCCACTGAGCAAAGGGCATTGCACCTGAGTCAAACCAGCAGTCTATTACTTCCTTGGTACGGTGCATTTCTTTGCCACACTCGGGGCACTTAATTGTAACTGCATCAATGAAGGGACGGTGAAGCTCGATTTCTTCGGGGCAGTTATCGCTCATGGATTTAAGTTCTTCAATAGAGCCGATTGAATGCTGATGACCGCATTCACAAATCCATATATTAAGAGGTGTACCCCAATAGCGGTCACGGCTTACGCCCCAGTCCTGAACATTCTTCAGCCAGTCGCCAAATCTGCCCTTACCAATTGTTTCGGGGATCCAGTTGATGGTATCGTTATTACGGATAAGGTCTTCCCTTACCTCTGTCATTTTAATAAACCATGATTCTCTTGCATAGTAAATAAGAGGTGTATCACATCTCCAGCAGAAAGGATAATCATGCTCAAACTTAGGTGCGTCAAAAAGAAGTCCTCTTGATTCAAGGTCTACAAGCACCTTGGGATCTGCATCCTTTACAAAAAGACCTGCAAAGGGAGTTTCCTCGCTCATATTACCTGCCGCATCAACAAGCTGTACAAAGGGGAGGTCATAGCGTCTTCCCACCTGTGCATCGTCCTCACCGAATGCAGGTGCAATATGAACGATACCTGTACCGTCGGACATTGTTACGTAGGAATCACATGTTACAAAATGGCCTTTTTTCTTCTGCTTCTCGCAGATTGGCTTTACGCAGTCAAAAAGAGGCTCGTATTCCTTGTGTTCAAGGTCTGTACCCTTGTAGGTTTCAAGAATTTCGTAAGCAGGAGTATCCTCTGTTGCAAGCTTTCCAAGAACCTTATCAAGGAGTGCCTCTGCCATATAGTAAGTATACCCGTCAGCAGCTTTAACCTTGCAATAAACATCGTCGGGATTTACGCAGAGTGCCACGTTTGAGGGAAGTGTCCAGGGAGTTGTTGTCCATGCGAGGAAGAAAGCATCCTCACCCACTACCTTGAAGCGAACTACGGCAGAGCGTTCCTTTACATTTTTATATCCCTGAGCAACCTCGTGTGAGGAAAGCGGAGTTCCGCAGCGGGGGCAGTAAGGAACGATTTTAAAGCCCTTGTAAAGAAGCCCCTTGTCCCAAATCTGTTTAAGTGCCCACCATTCGGACTCAATAAAGTTATTGTCATAGGTAACGTATGGGTCATCCATGTCAGCCCAGAAGCCGACTGTCTGTGAGAAATCCTCCCACATTCCCTTGTATTTCCATACGCTTTCCTTACATTTTGCAATGAAAGGCTCAAGACCGTACTGTTCAATCTGTTCCTTTCCGTCAAGACCTAAAAGCTTCTCAACCTCAAGCTCAACGCGAAGTCCGTGTGTGTCCCAGCCTGCCTTACGGGTAACCTTATACCCTTTCATAGTGCGGTAACGGGGAATCATATCCTTTATTACACGTGTAAGAACGTGACCGATATGAGGCTTACCGTTAGCCGTGGGGGGACCGTCATAGAATGTGTAGCTTTCGCATTTTGCGCGGTTTTCAATACTTTTTTCAAAGATATTGTTTTCACGCCAGAATTTGCCGATTTTCTTTTCTCTGTCAACAAAATTCATTGTGGTATCAACCTTGTTGTACATAGCATTACCTCCATGTAGTTATATATAAATTTTAATTAATAAACAAAAAAGCTCCGCCCTAATCAGGACGAAACCTCGCACCACCTAATCAGCATACCATCATATGCGTCTCCTTAACGGAGAGACTTCCCGTCACGGCTTACGTATTATTTCAGCCGCGCGGCTCGGAAGTGATTTTCGCAGAAATTTACTTGACATCGGGCTTACACCGTCCCCGACTCGCTTCGCCTTTCAAAATCTGTTACTGTCTTCGTCACAGCCTTTGTATGAAACTGTACTTATTATAATACCTAACTTTAAAATTGTCAACTGTTTTTATTGACATAATCGGGAAAATATTATAAAATATACTATGTATTACAATAGATAATCGGAGGTATGAAAAATGGATAAGCTGATTCTCGTTATCGAAGACGAAGCACCTATTGTTGAAATATTAAAATTTAATCTTACAAAATCAGGCTACCGTGTACTCACCGCTTTTGACGGAGAGGAGGGGTATCGCCTTGCACTCAGCGAAAAGCCCGATTTGATACTTCTTGATGTAATGCTTCCGAAAATGGACGGTTTTGAAGTGTGCAAAAAGGTACGTGAAAAGCAGTCTACGCCTATCATTATGCTTACAGCACGTGATGAGGAGGTAGATAAGGTTCTCGGTCTTGAGCTGGGGGCTGACGATTATTGCACAAAGCCTTTCTCCGTGCGTGAGCTTATGGCACGTGTTAAGGCAAATATACGCCGCACGGCTTCCGAGGCTGCTCCGAGTGACTCGGCTGACCTTATTACCTTCCGTAATCTCACAATCAATCCTTCAAGATACGAAGCATCCAAGGATGATGCTGTTATTGACTTAACCCTGCGTGAATTTGAGCTTCTGAAATTTTTAGCACAGCAGCCCGGTCAGATTTTCACCCGTGAAACACTGCTTGAAAAGGTTTGGGGCTATGAATATTTCGGGGATGTGCGTACAGTAGACGTTACAGTAAGAAGACTCAGGGAAAAGGTTGAGGATAATCCTGCCTCCCCCGGATTTATTATGACAAAACGCGGAGTGGGATATTACTTCAATAAGTAAGGTTTGATATTATGTTCAAAAGTATTCAGTGGAAAATCATTGCAATATTTCTTTTGCTTACCGTCAGCGTGATGATACTTGTCGGCACTTTTCTGCTGCAAAATATTACCGCGTACTATCATAATGATTTTACAAGCTCACTGGATAAGCAATTTTTTACCGATGAAGTAATGGCGGAATTTGAGAATGTCATTGATTCTCCCGAAGGAGTGGACAAAGCACTCAGCTTGCTTAAGGTGTATTCCGTGAGAATGGGAATAGATTCTTTCAGGAATTATTATATTCTTGACTCCTCGCTTAATGTGCTTGGTGGTTCTTCGGAAAAGACAGACACTTTTGAGCCTACATCTAATCTGACGCTTGCCATGTCGGGAGAGCGTGGAAATATAGTTGAAAAAGATTCACGGATTATGGACTATGCCATAAGCGTTGGTGCTTCTGGACATATTATTTACATTACGGACACCAAGTTTGAAGTAAATGAAATTATAGGCAATATGTTCATAAATATATTCTGGGCACTTTTATTCGGACTTTTAATCAGTTTAATTTTAGGATTTTTCCTTTCAAGGACAATTATCTCCCCCATTTCCACACTCCAGCACCGAAGCGAAAGTATGGCGGAGGGTGATTTCAGCCATAAAATCGAGGTGCGTTCCCGCGACGAAATCGGAAGGCTCACCATTGCCTTTAACGAAATGGCTTCCAAAATAAATGACGGTCTTGAGGATATCCGTGCTGAGAAAAATAAGGTTGAAGCAATTCTTAAAAACATGGCTGACGCCGTTTTGGCATACGACAACGCAGGTAATCTTATCCATATTAACCCTGCGGGAGAAAAGCTTTTGGGCGAGCATAGAGGAAAAAGCTTTGACGAGCTTTTCGATATTTTAGGTGCAAATATTTCACTTTCGAGAATCCTTTACATTGATTCGAATGAAAATATAGAGCGTGATATTGAATATAAGGAAAAAAATCTTAAGGCGTTCTTCGCCCCTTTTAATACGGAGCGTTCCTTTACTGCGGGCGTGGTGGTTGTTTTCCAGGATATTACAAGAAGACAGATGCTCGACAATGCAAGACGTGAATTTGTGGCAAATGTTTCCCACGAGCTTCGCACTCCCCTTACCACAATCAAGACATATGCCGAAACAATTTCCGACATGGGCGAAGGCACTTTGGATGATTCCACGCTTCATTTTGTAAACGTAATAGAAAACGAAGCCGACAGAATGACAAGACTTGTAAAAGACCTTTTAACCCTGTCACAGCTTGACAGCTCCAAGGTTATTGAAAGAAGAAAGAAATTTGACCTTTCCCAGCTTATATCATATGTTGTGGAAAAGCTTAGTATATCAGCAAAGAACAGCGGTCACAGAATTAAGCTGGATGTAAATATGAGTTCACCCGTTTGTTTTGGTGAGCCTGATGCCATTGAGCAGGTTATAACCAATATTATTTCCAACGCAATTAAATACACCCCCGCAGGAGGAAAGATTGACGTTACCTGCTACGGCGATTTTTCAAAAGCATACATTTGTGTCAGGGACAACGGAATAGGAATCCCCGAAAGCGACCTTGCACGAATTTTCGAACGCTTTTACCGCGTGGATAAGGCAAGGAGCCGTCAGAGCGGAGGCACGGGGCTTGGTCTTGCCATTGCAAGGGAGATTATTCTCCGCCATAACGGAACAATTGAGATTGAAAGCCCTAATCAGAAAGGTACGATTGTTAAGATAACACTTCCGCTTTATGAACAGGAATCTGACAACAAGTGACTTTATTACCAATAATTACATCAAAAAGTAATAAATCATTAAGGCTATTGTAACACAGTTGTAACATTGATGTTGTATAATACACTTGAACGATAAATGTCGTGTTTTAATTTAGAGGGTGTAGACTATGAAAAAATTATGTGCATTATTCATTTCATTCATTTTAATATTGTCTTCCCTGTCCGCTTTTGCAGCACCTGTTACAATCTCATCTGCGGATAACGGAAACTCGAGCAGTCTGATAGTGGTGAAAAAACCGGAAACGAAGAATTCAGCCACTTTGAAAAAGACCTACGGAATCACGGGTACAGGCAAAAGCAAGGTCGTTGTTTCGTATTACAAGCACAACGGAAACGGTTATGTGGCACTTAAAAATTCCAATGGCAGTGTTTTTGAAACTCGTATAGGAAACGCAGGAGTATTTTACAAGCAGGTTTCTCTCTCCGAGGGGCATAATAAATTTGCTGTAAGAGCTGAAGCTCCCGACGGTACATATCAGGTTGTATTTTTTGACATCAACGTTCTGAATCAGAGCATGATGAATAATATCAGCGGTTTTTCTAACGGAATACAGTCACTGTTTAACGGCTGGATGAATTAAAAACGTAACAACAAAAAGCTTCAGACGTGAGTCTGAAGCTTTTTTAGTAATATATTTGGGGGAAGCACACTATGTTTAAAGAAAGAATAAAAAGTGCCGCTATATTTATTTTAATATTTAATTTATTGTTTCTTACTTCACAGCTTTGGTTTGTGAATTCGGGAAGCTCAGTAAGCGGAGAATTTGAAAAATATCTTCGCTCGTTTCCCTTTATAGAAAAATTCTTCCCCGTCGAAACGGAGTACAGCATTTCAAAAGAGAATCTTTCCAAGCCGAGAAAGTTCCTTATAAATGACGGCTCACTCTGGATGGCATATTATAATACGGACATAGGTTTTTCCCCAATCGACCAACGCACACGAAAAATCATAAAGGGATTTCTTCAGGGTGACATCACCGCAAGCAAAGAGATTGATTCCGATACATGGGAATCTGGTCTTGAATCGCTTAGTATTTATGTTGAATACCCCGTTTCCTTTTCCATGGAAATGCTTTGCAGAATTATGGGTATCGACACAAAAAATGCTCCGTCTGAAGTAAAATCACTGAAAGAATTTGTTATTCTTCCGTCAAGCGAGGAAAGCGATGTTGGAATACTTGTAAGAGATAGTAAGAATCCCGAAATTTCTTACGCGTACGTACTTCAAAGCTCCTACACATTGCCTGCTTCCGACCTTTCTGTATACACCTCAAATGACGGCTACTATGAGCCTGCATTCAGCACGGGACTTGAGCTTGACGAAGAAAGCAATGTATCGCTCTCACCTCTTGTTTTATTTTCTGACTCAGAGCCTGAAACAGAAGTTTTGCTGCCTCACAACCTTATAAATGATAAGTCACGCGGAAAACTGCTGGAAAACTTTTCCCTAAATTCCGCAGGGATAAATTCGTATGAAGATGCAGACGGAGCGACAAAGTATATCGCAAACTATTCACAGGCAGTAATATACCCCGATTCAACCTTTGAGTATTCGGCTGTCACTGCAAACAGAGGAATACTTCTTGACGAAAGTGGAGACAGCTACAATGTGCTTAACGCCGCCATTGACTTAGCTGAAAAAACTTGGGATTGCGTATCTGAAGAGCCGCTTAGTGTTTTGGTTTCAAGCGATTTATCGACCTATAACAGAGAAGAAGAGTATGTTTTTAAATTTGATTACTACCGAAACGGCAGACCTGTAGAAATCAATCTACCTGCACAGTACGGGCACAAAAAAATGGACTGTGCCATTGAAATGACGGTAAAGGGCGGCAGACTTATTTCATACAGACAGTATATGCGTTCCTATGAAACCGTTGCCCAGACTACTCTCTCCGATAATTTCATTTCGGCTCTTGACAATTTTGTAAATATGCTTTCAGATTCAAAAAATCCTGTCCTGATAGAGGATATATATATCGGATATCTTGACACAGGACTTGATGAGGCTCTAAATGCCTCGTGGCTTGCCTCTACTGATGACGGAAAGCTTCATAAATATACAAATGTAAGCGAGGTGGAAAATTCATGAAATGGTCTAAGCTTAAAAACATGATAATCTGCTTTCTGCTCGCTATGAATTTGTTTATGCTATCTTTCATCGCCTTTGATTCCTACAAAAAATCCGTTATCCCCGATAACGTCATCAAGGCATCATTTAAAGTGCTTGAGGATTCCGGATTCAAGTGCAGTAAAGAAGATTTTCCAAAATACAACCATTATCTCCCCCAGTTAAATGTGACGTTCTACAGTGCAAGTGACCTTTCAGAGCTGTTTTTCGGAAGGCAGGTAGCCTTTGGTACTTCCGATAATTCATTGGTGGCAAAGCATGATGGGGCGGTTTTAAAGGTATACAGTAATCATTTTGCTTATACTACGGGAAAGCCTTCAAAAAAAGCTTCTGAGAAGGAGCTTAAAAAGGCACTCAAAAGCTTAGGAATTGATACAAAATCAATCGTGTTTGACAAAAAGGAAAAATGCTTCTATAAGATGTACAAAAACTACAATCTTTTCAATATGTATATTAATATTGAACTGGATAAACAAGGTGAAATATGTAATATGTCCGCACAGTGGCCAAAGGAAATTGTGGACTTGGGCAGAGAAAAGATAGCCTTCACCGAAAGCCTTACAAAGCTTAAAAACGCTTTCCCCGTTGGCGGAAACATAAAGAAAATCGAGCTTGGGTATTCCCTCCGATTCTTAGGCGGTGAAAAATATAAATTTGTCCCTGCCTGGAGAGTTAATATTGACGGGGAAATCAAGATATTAGAGTGATTAAATCCGCACATAAAAAATAAGAACGCACGAGGCGTTCTTATTTTTTATGTATTCTTTATTTTGCAGCTAATTCTTTAAGAGCTTTTTCCTGCTCCTCCTGTACATCTTCATATACAGAAATCATAGGCTTAATGTCTTTACCCTTAAGTACTCTGTCCTTATAATTCTTAGTAATCTTTACTACAAGACCGGAAAGTGCGATTACTGCAATAAGGTTGGGCACCATCATAAGACCATTGAATGTGTCTGAAATATCCCATGCAAGAGACGATGTAAGAAGTGCACCGCAGAGAATCATTACAAGGTGAATTACCTTATAAGCCTTAACTGACTTTGTACCGAAAAGGTATTCCCACGCCTTGCTTCCGTAGTGATCCCAACCGAGAACAGTTGTGAAAGCAAAGAGAAGAATTGCAATTGCTACGAACTTACCGCCGATGCTGCCAAACACTGTTGAAAATGCTGTCGCAACGAGAGTATCTGTTGTACCCATGAGGATAGTACCGTTACTAAGGTCTATAACGCCCGAGGTAAGTACTACAAGTGCTGTCATTGTACAAACAATCATTGTATCGGCGAACACCTCGAAAATACCCCAGAGGCCCTGACGAACAGGCTCGATAACGTTTGAATTGGAATGAACCATAACGGAGGAACCAAGACCTGCCTCGTTTGAGAACACGCCTCTCTTACAGCCCTGTGTAATAACCTGACTGAGAGTGATACCTGCAGCACCTCCCCATGCGGCATTGCCTGAAAATGCATTATCAAAAATTGCACCGAAAGCTGTTCCTACCTGTGCAAAATTCTTGCAGATGATAACGATACTTCCTAATACGAAAAGTACTACCATGAAAGGAACTACCTTTTCTGCAAAGTTTGCAATTCTCTTAAGACCGCCAAGGATAATAAGACCTGCGATTACCACAAGCACGATACCTAAAATAAGGTGATACATGCTTACGCCCTCATAGAGCATATTGTTTGCAAGTGCGGGAATTTTGAAGTTTTCTACAATAGAAATTACAATCTTGTTAATCTGACCCATTGCACCGATACCGAAGGATGCAAGGATTGCAAAAACAGAGAAAAGCACGGCAAGGATTTTACCAATATGCTTACATCCCTTGTAAGAGCCAAGACCGTCACGAAGATAATACATCGCACCGCCTGACCATTCACCGTCAGCATTTTTTCTTCTGTAGTAAATACCGAGAACATTTTCAGAGTAGTTTGTCATCATTCCGAGGAATGCCGCAAGCCACATCCAGAACACTGCACCAGGTCCGCCGAGTGCGATAGCTGTTGCAACACCGACAATATTACCTACGCCGATTGTAGCTGCAAGAGCAGTACAAAGTGCCTGGAACTGAGAGATTGATTTTCCTTTAACGTGACCTGATACGTCCTTCTTAAAAAGCGAACCAAGAGTCTGTGAAAACCAATGTCTGATATGGGTAATCTGGAAAACACCTGTGATTACGGTTGCGAGTAAACCTGCAAAAAGAAGCAGATACAAGCCCTTTCCCCATACGAAATCGTTGATGATGCCATTGTATTTAGTAAGCATCGCCATCATAAATAAAACATCCTTTCTTTTGCTAAGCAAAATAAAAAGCAGAGTTTTTCACAATAAAAAAACTCCGCACAGTAAACAAGCCTGTTTAAGACCCATACCTCCGTCCTTTTGCCTGAGAGATTAGCTTCTTTAAAAGAAACCTTGCACCTTCGGCACCCTTATGCTTCCCTATTAATAAGGAAACGGACTTCTCCGGAGCGCTATCGGCATACAGTCTTTACCTTTCGGCACCTGAGAGTGTTACTCCTTCGGCGGCTTACGCCTTTTCCTGTATACTTCACTTAGCCTTTATTAAAATAACACATGTATTATGACACATTATGACACATTTGTCAAGGGGTTATTGCGATATTTCCGAAAATATCGCTTTTTTCATTGACAACATAAGGAAAACAGGGTATAATATTGTAGTTATAATATGTAATTTATTACTTAAAGGATGATGAAAAATGCATTGGTCAGAAGAAATTGCACAAAGAATTATTGAGCGTAACCCCTATAAAGAGGAATATGTTTGTGCCGCAGGTATCAGCCCCTCAGGCTCGATTCATATCGGTAACTTCCGTGATATAGCTACAAGCTATTTTGTAGTTCGCGCCCTCAGGAAAATGGGCAAAAAGGCTCGTCTTCTTTTCTCTTGGGACGAGTTCGACAGACTCAGAAAGGTTCCCGTAAATGTTGCCAAGGTTCGTGACGATTTTGAGCAGCACATCGGAAAGCCCTATGCTGATGTGGAAAATCCTTTCTCAGACTGCCCCGAAATTAAAACCTACGCAGAGTATTTCGAAAAGGAATTCGAGCGTTCTATCATAAAATTCGGCATTGATATGGACTACCGCCATCAGGCAGAAATGTACAGAAGCGGTAAGTACACCCAACATATACTCACCGCACTTAAAAAGCGTGGAGAAATATTTGATATTCTTGATTCCCACCGCACACAGCAGGCACAGGAGGGCGAAAGAGAAGCTTACTATCCAGTAAGTATTTACTGCCCCGTCTGCGGAAAGGACACAACCAAGATTCATTCCCTTTCCGATGATTCTACGGTTGCGGAGTACTCCTGTGAATGCGGTCATAGCGGAAGCTTTGACTTCACCAAGGACTTTAACTGCAAGCTTGCATGGAAGATTGACTGGCCCATGCGCTGGATGTACGAGGGCGTAGACTTTGAGCCGGGCGGAAAAGACCATGCGGCAAGGCACGGCAGTTATGATACCAGTAAGGATATTGCAAAGGCTATCTACGGCTACGAGCCTCCCCTGTTCCAGGGTTATGAGTTCATAGGCATTAAGGGTACTACGGGTAAGATGTCCGGTTCTTCAGGACTTAACCTTACTCCTGAAACGCTTCTTAACCTCTATCAGCCCGAAGTTATTTTGTGGCTTTACTCAAAGACCGAGCCTCTCAAAGCTTTTGATTTCTGCTTTGATGACGGAATTCTTCGTCAGTATTTTGAGTTTGACAAGATGCAGACTGCATTCGCTGACGGCACAGCAGACGAGCATACAAAGGAAATCATGTACAACACCACTGTCGAGGGAAGAACTCCCACAACAGTTCCCATGGCACTTTTAGTTCAGCTCGGCTCTGTTGTAAACTTCAATGTTCCGATGCTTGAAATCGTATTTGAGAAAATCGGCACTCCCTATAAGTATGCTGATTTTGCAGACAGACTGGAAAGAGCAAAATACTGGCTTGAGCAGTGTTCTCCTGAAAACGTAAACAGACTTCGTCAGTATCGTAACTGGGAGCTTTATGAGAGCTTCACTCCCGAAGAAAAGAAGGAAATTGAGCTTTTGGTTGAGTTCCTCAAGACTGACGGATATTCTCTTGATGACCTTAACAGCGAGCTTTACGCAATTCCCAAGAAGATTTTCGGCGAGAATATGGACCCCAAGGAGCTTAAAGGTGTTCAGGGACAGTTCTTCAAGAATGTATATAAGCTTATCATAGACAAGGAACGCGGACCGAGGCTCTATCTATTCCTCTTCGCAGTTGATAAGGAAAGCTATTTAAGCCTGCTCGATTTCTCAACACCTATGACTGAAATCGAGAAAAATCCTCCCAAGGAGGAAGAAGTCGAAGAAGCAGTTCCCGAAAAGGTTTACGGCGATCCCGATCCCGTACAACCCATTAAGGAAGAAATTGATATTGATACATTCTCAAAAATCGACCTTCGTGTGTGCAAAATCGTAAAGGTTAATGATATCCGTAAGTCCAATAACTGCATTAAGCTGACGCTGTTTGACGGACTCCGGGAAAGAGTTATCGTTTCAAGCATCAAGCACGATTACAAGGCAGAGGAGCTTGTAGGAAAGAAGATTATCGTTGTGGCAAATCTTGCTCCTGCACGTTTTAGCGGCGTGACAAGCAACGGCATGCTCCTTGCAGGAACAAACAATGCCTGTGGTTGTAAGGTAATCTTTGTTGATGATTCTATACCCGAAGGAACGGCTATTTGCTAAATTGAATAATGAAAAAAGGTTTCGGAATTTTATTCCGAAACCTTTTTTTCATTATTCTCTATTTCCATCATTGGTGGCATGGGTTCTTCCTCTATAATAACTTTACGGAGAAACAAGGGGGTCACTGCTGCAACAAAAAGAAGAACTATGCCAAACGTAAAAGCTGAAATAAATTTAGACATTCCTATTGCAATCATTCCAAGCTTAAACGGAAAGAAAAGGAATGTATATATTGGTTCGATACTTACTACCGAATCTAATAAAGCAAGAAGAGTTGCACAAACAATCAGCGAAGACACTGCCAGCAAATTCGTTTTATAGAAAATCTTCGTATCCTCCTTGGTGTATTTATAATAGATAGCTGTAAAAAACACCACGTCTATTATATCAACCAGAGCCGTCAAACCAAGCATAAGGACGCTTAATCTGTATCCTTGTGGTAAAACACCAAAATAGAATAGCAAGGAAACTGCAAACGATACAACTATATGGCAGATAAATGTTTCACTGATTCTCCTTTCAAGATATATCATTACATCGACCTCTTTGAATTATCTGAATAATGCTACATCTTCAGAATTAACGTTCCGAGACATCGTTCCCCAAGTAATGAGTTTTTCAGGAGTATTTACAGGTTCTTCTCCGGAAGTAGCTATTACGTCTACCTCTGCAAAATCAAGAATTTCTATTTCGGGTTTTGTATATTTATTCATTTATATCTATCTCCTTTTTTTAATTTAAATAGGGATTTTCATTACCAAGCCATTTATTTATGCCTTGTACCGAGGTTCCGAATTTTTCGCCAAAATAAACTTTTATGTCATCTTCGGTGTTTAAATCCGAATCCGCATCAAATATAACGTAAGGCATAGCTAATACTTCCTTAGCGAAGTTTTCCTCTGCTATGTTGGAAATAATGACGTGGAATTCTCCGTTATCCTCTTTAAGCGATGATATTTCCGTATGCTCAGCAGAAGCTACTTCCTCGGAAAACTCATTGTAGATGTACATACCGAATTTCACGATATTTTCTCCGAGCTCGACAATATTCTTTATTCTTGCATTAAGAGAAATAACACCCACTTTATCAGCACCGTCTTTTGTCTCGGAATAATAACCTGAATCTGCTAATGTTTCAAACTCAGGAGCTGAAATCCACTTCGCAGTAAGAGTTATATCTCCTGACAAAGAAGGATCTACATTAGTAACAAGCTTATTATCTTTGTCATACCAGCCTGCAAAAACGTATCCTTCACGCTGAGGATTTGCTGTAATAGCTTTTCCGCGGCTCCAGTAATAATAATCGATGAAATGGCCTGACATATCAAGATATCCGTCCATTCCTGTGACAGTATCTTCCCCGATATTGCCAAGGTCATAGGTTATTTTGTACATTCTGGGAACTAACATGGCAACAAGCTCCTGTGTCTGCCCTGATGTTACCTCGTCATATCTCGTATGACCGTTGTATGTAATTCTGAATGGTTCATTTTCCGCAACATACTCAACCTCTTTTCCTTCTTTTGTGTAGCTCTTTACCCTGATTGAGTAATCGTAGAGTGTTATTCCGTCGGGCTTTTCATTCCATACGGAAAAATCATTGTTGCCGATTCCGTTTGTAAGCTTTGTATTCTGTCCGTGGATACCGTTTGAGCTTACCATCTGTGTAATTACTGTCCAATCCTGAGGATTGCTTCCTTTTGTTCCGTCGTCGCAAAGCACGAGCGTTTCTACACTGTCGGGGCGGAAACCTTCTCCAATGTAGCTTGCATCGAGCTTGTATTTAAGGTAAAAGCTGGTTGGAACAAAATGAAGATATGCATTAACGAATGTTTTTGTTCCGCCTGAAAATACAGCTTTGTAATGGTTTTCATCATACTCGCTGTAATCGTTGACCGAGGTCGAAGATGACAGTGCATTCTGATATACAGTTTCGTAGTTTGCTGAAAGCACCTTTATTCTGTAATCATGGAGATTATCGGGGAGTCCGCTGAATTCATATGTTCCGCTGCCTGTACTGCCGTTATATACAACAGGAACTGTAAGATTCATAATTGTTTCGGGATAGCCGGTATGGTCAATTCTCTGCAATGCTACAACCACGCTGTGTGCTCTGTCAGCTTCAGGAATCGTTTGTGTATAAGAAACACCGTTTTCCTCGTTGAATACAGTATAGGTAGCCGCAACAGTTACAGTACCGCTTACGGTGAGGGGTTCTTTCCATTTTGCCATAATAACAACGTCTGAATGAAGTTCATCTCCGCTGTTAGCCGCAGTTGAAGTAATATTTCCGTTTGCATCGGCATAGTACCAGCCGTCAAAAACGTATCCGCCGCCCCTTGTGGGAATATACTGAGTAAGGTTGGGAACCTCAATCTGGTCTTCTAAAAGAATATTGTTTACTGAAGAATTTATTGTTCCTCCGTTGGGATTTATTGTAACGTCAAATACTTCAATTGAAATAACTGCCTTAAGGCTTCCCTTCTGAGATGTTCCATCATAACAAACACCCGTAAGGCTGCTTCCGTTAGGAGCAGTTCCGCCTGTTACCTCGATATTTGCCCAATAGCGTTTATCTGCAGTAACGTATGTTGTATGAGCCTTGTTAAGATCCTCGGCACCTATAATGCTTCCGTCTGCAAGCTCGTATGAAACAATTTCCATTCTGTAGTGATAATGGCTGTATCCGTCAGTTGTTTCAATCGGAACGGGGAATGTACCTGCTCCCTTACCGTCACTTCCTATGGCAACTCTTTCATAAGTATATTGCTGACGGCTTGTTGTATACCAGTCAACAACTTCGCTGTCATCGTAAGGATAATCGTACCACTGAAGAATTTTAACGTTTGCTGCAACGGGTTTGAATTCGTCAGGAACTTTCTTTGCCTGTTCGTCGAGTTCCACGCCAAATTCTATATCAAATCTGTTTGGCTCATAAATTAATTCAACATTAATTTGATAGTTACCATTTGAATCAATTTCTGTGGTTACTTTGTCACGTTTATAACCTGATTTCGATGTTGTAAAGGTATATTCCTTTGCCTTTTCAACATTTGTCAGAACAGGTGTTTTGGATGTGTAGAGTGTATAGTCTTCCACATCGTTTTTCACATACTGTGCAGTAAACTCATCGGAATTGAACGCATCGGTTCCATTCCAGTCTATTGTTTTGCTGATAAGCTCTGTATAGTCACTCTCTCCCACTTCACGACCGTCAACGGTAAAGGTTATATCATGACGACCGTTATCGGTATTGTGGTCACGTGATAAGTTTATGTGGTTTATTTTAATATTAACATAAACGTCGGTTGCCTCAACATAGTTTGCCGTTAATGTGTATGCCTCTGAAATATCTTCCGAAAGAAGGTCTCCCGGGTAGTAGCTCTTTTTGTTCTGGTCAGACCAATGAGAGAAAAGGTAACCTTCCTTAGTTGGAATTTTATCTGAAACATTGACACTGCTGAAGCTCAGGTAGTACTCTGTCAATTCGTCAGGACCGCCTGTGCCTCCGTTAAGATTATACTCAACGCTGTTAAAGAATAATTCTCTCGTTCTGCTGCCGCCGGCAATGGTAAGCACCTGTTCACCTATCTGTGAAGAGGGTGTCTGTGCGGAATGAATTGTATAGTTACCGTCAGAAAGCACTGCGGAGTAGATACCTGTTGCTGTATTTTCAAGAGGGAAGTAAAGCTCGGAACCTTCATATCTGAGATAAAGATTTTCGCAGTTTTCCATAACTGTAGAAATATTTACACGTTCACCCGTTGCTGTATTAGTAGACATATTGTAAGAACCGTTTAAAATTACCTCAACAGTACCCACATGTGCAGGCTTAGTTGTTTCGTAAACGAAAGCGTATACAGGAGCGTGGTCTATTCCTTCCGGATGACCGATAACCCCTATCTGGTATTCTGTATTGGGATTGAGGTTTTCAAAAATTACTATATCGTTTCCGTCCTCGTCCTTAGCACGTTCACCCTTAACATGATTTATACGATATTCACAATCAGGATCAAGGTTTCTGAGTTCAATTTTTGTTGCAGTTGAAGTTGTTGTAGGTTTTTTGTAAACAAAAACTTCAACATTTGTAGTTGTAGAAACATTTTGATGGAATTTACAGTTGCTCTTCTCAACCTCTATTGTAGCTACACCTTTTCCCTTTTCTAAACCCTTAATAGAATAACCGTTAGTTGAATCAATTGCTATATATTGGGAGCCACTTGCAACTTTCGCATTCGGAACCGCACACTCAGCACAAGTAACGTGAACCAAACCTGCTTCACCGAGAAGGTCATTGATGTGTTTTACGTCACCCTCAAACATACCAAACGCAATGTTCTTAAGATCCGCTTCAAGGTCCGAATTTACAAATCCCTTGTATCCGTACAGAGGAATGAATCCCAATATTGTCCCTGTCTGCACGCGTGAACCGGTATGTGTATCAGTTGCAAGAAGGGTTCCGTTGTTGTCATATACTTCAACAGTTACTGTACCTACCAATGCAGAGTTAGACAAATTTGCACCGTAAACCGCTGCCCACGCATAGCCTTTCCCTGAAAAAGAATCTTTATAAGATCTTCCTGACATATTTTCAGAGGTGCTTACGTTATTGTTATAAATTTCAATTTCTCCGTCGGTGTTATTAATTCCGTACATATTATGTGAATTGTATACGTACAGATATGTACCCAGTCCGTTTGTCCACTTGTAGGTAAGGTCATGCACGTTACCGCTGTATCCTTCAACTTTTGCCTCCAAAAGCTCACTGGAACGCAAATCCTCCTGTGCTCCACGGGTAAAGCTGACTATATTTACTGTCACACTATCCGCTGCTTCTGCATGAATCGGGCTAACCGCTAACGTACTAAAAATCATACAAAATACCAGAAACAGGCTAATGTTTTTTGACAGATATTTAGTCGCCGCATTTTTAAATTGTCTCATAAAGACTCCCCCTTCTATTTAATTATTATCTCAATTCTTTATTTTATCACTTTCAAATGTACAATACAATGTTTTTTTGCAATTTATTTGAATTATGTATATTTTTTTACCTGCGGGTACAGTATATAAACAGGTGATTCTATGAATTTCAAAAATTTATTTATATATAAGCATAATTCTGTAGAAAATTTTACAATAAAAAACGCAACACCTGCCGAAAATTACCAAGTACAAAAAAATGAAGGGGGACCTGTTCTTTCAGGTACTTTCCGCAAAGACTTTAAAACTCTCAAGGAGGAATTCTCCTTCGGAAAAAGCGGAGATATTAAAATGCGTGAGTTTACAATCCGCATTGATGAAAACGACCATAAGGCAGTTGTGTTTTTTATTGACGGACTTGTAAATAAAGAGTTTTTAAACGACTTTATCTTAAGACCGCTGATGATAAAAAGTCGTGAGATTGAAATTTCGAGCTTTCGTGCCATTGGCGAAATTCTGCTTTCACAAAGTGAATATAAGGAAACAAATGTAATCGGCGATTTAACCTTTGACCTTAATTTCGGCAGTGCCATACTGCTTGTAGACGGTGCAAAAACTGCCTATTCTCTCGACGTAAAAGGCTGGCAGCACCGCGGAGTGGAAAGTCCACAGACTGAACGCATTATCCGTGGACCTAACGACGCTTTTTCCGAACAGCTTCGTGAAAACACCGCTCTTATAAGACACCTGATACGAAACAAAAGCCTGATGTGTCAAGAGTTTAAGGTAGGTAAAATCAGTCAAACGCCCGTTTCCGTCATGTATATTGAAAATGTTGCCAACGCATCATTAGTTGAGGAAACCCTAAGACGGATTGAAAGCATCGGCGTTGACTATATTTTTGCAGCGGCAGAGCTTGAACAACTTCTGGAGGATAAAAGCTTCACCACTATCCCCCAGTTTTTATCAACGGAAAGACCCGACCGTGCATCACGCGCACTTCTTGACGGTCGTGTTGTAATACTTGTTGACGGCTCTCCCTTTGTATTAATCCTCCCCACAACCATCTTTGAGCTTAACGAAGCGGCTGAAGACAATTACCTGCGTTTTCCTTATGTAAACTTCATAAGAGCCATACGCTGGATTGCATTTATACTATCGCTTCTTTTGCCGGGGCTTTATGTGGCTGTGGTAAGCTTTCACAGTGAGCTTCTGCCTACGGGAATATTAATGTCAATTATAGCAAGCCGCGAGCCTGTTCCTTTTCCCTCTTTGGTCGAAATAATCATAATGGAAATATGCCTTGAAATAATCCGCGAGGCAAGCATAAGAGTGCCTGAAGCTTCGGGAAGCACACTGAGCATTGTCGGTGCCTTAATACTCGGACAGGCGGCAGTAAGTGCGGGAATAGTAAGCCCCATCCTCATTATTATTGTTTCCATAACTGCAATCGGTTCTTTTGCTACTCCCAATTATTATTTGGGGTTGGCAGCAAGAATCCTCAGGTTTGCATACATTTTTTTGGGTGCAATAGCAGGCTTCTTGGGAATTATATCAGGACTTTTTATAAACATTCTTCTTTGGACAAATGCTACCTCAATGGGCGTTCCCATGGGTGCACCCTTTGCTCCCATAACAAACGAAGGTATCCCCTCCCCGCTGTTTCTCCCTCCCATATGGAAGCAGGAAAACAGAGAGGACTATATAAACCCCAGACGCAAAATGCGGCAGGCACACATATCAAGAAAATGGAAAGGGTGAGCACATGAAACAAAAAAGCGGCAGTATCAGCATAGCAATTCTTTGCTCATGTGCGATACTTTCAAAATATCTTGTTATTCTGCCTGAATATATGGTCAAGTACGTTGGCAATGCCGCCTGGCTTGATGTTCTGGCAAAATGCGTGATTGCATCAATTTCACTCAGCATTGTTTTATGGCTTTACAAGCCCTTTGCCCCCGATTCAGTTACTAATATTTTTTCACTGGCATTCGGTAAGTTCGGTAAGGTTATTATAAGCTATTTTTATATAATTACCTTTACGCTTTTTAATGCTTTGCTGCTTCGTCTTCTCGCAGAAGCACTCAGCACCGTTATGGCTACAACCGCACCTGATGAGTTTTTTATTTTATTTATTCTTATATCGGTATTTGCCGCCGCATACTGCGGCACGCGTGCCACCTCTAACCTCAGCAATATAATTTTCCCCTTTGTGGCAGTTACCATTCTTACGGTGTCGCTTGCCTTGTTCCCCCACTACAGAACAGATAATCTGATGCCCTTTTTCGGGGAAAGTACAAACAGGCTTCTTCATGGCATATTCGTAAAGCACTTCGGCTTTGCAGAAACCATTCTCCTCTTTTTCTTTGCACCTCTTCTGGGAAGCTACAAAGAACTAAAAAAATGCTCTGCCATAACTTATATTGTTATAACGCTGATTTCCGTGGGCTTCACCCTTGCATACTGCCTGACTGTCCCCTACCCTGCATCAAAAAATTTCTTTCTTCCTTTTTATCAGATGACAAGGATGATTAAATCGGGAGCATTCCTGCAAAGGCTTGAACCTATTGTAGTGTTTGTGTGGACGGCGTTTGTAATGTGCAGTATGAGTATACTCATTTGTGTCACATCAAAGCTTGCATCAAATTCCGAAAACCAAAGCGAGGAAAAGTCATTTGTGCCGATTATTACGTTTATTACACTCTTTGCGGCACTGATTCCCGTCAGTGAAAGCGTCGCTTTTTCTTTCTATGAAAGGCTTCTCGGAATAAGTAGTCTTCTTTTCCCCACTGTACCTGTGGTAACGCTCATTACAGCAAGAATCAGAAAAAGGAGGGCTGCAAAATGAAAAGAGCAATTTTATTAATTCTTCTTGTCAGCCTTATTTTTGGTGGATGCGGCTACGGAACGGACGTAGAAAATCAGGCATATGTAATTGCCGTGGGCGTTGATAAAGGGGAAAGCTTTCCCATTAAAGCATCTTTTGTCTTCGCAAACCCCGGCGGTGAAAACAGCTCCGAGGGAGGCGGTGCCCCCTCTGCACCCAAGCCCGATATAGTAACAGTTGAAGCTCCTACGGTGTTTTCAGCAATCCGAAAGCTTGACTCTATCAAAAGTAAGGCAATAAACCTTTCCCATACAAAAATAGTTATATTTTCAAAGGATATAGCAAAAAAAGGAGTTAAGGACTATTTATCAGGGTTTGCGGCATCAAGAGATTTCCGTCCCAACACTTATGTGTGCGTATCGGAGAGCAAAGCAGAAAAATACCTAAGAAGCGTAAAACCCGTTCACGAAACTTATATTGAAAAATACTTTGACAACATTATGCAAAAGGTAGCTGAGGATAAGGTAAACGAAGCTTACCTTTACTACCTCTACTATAATATGACTGAGGATTTTTCAGGAAGCGTGGTCCCTCTTGTGGGAGTAAACAAAAATGAGCTTCCAAAAAAAGAGGAAGCCCCCGACAACAAAGAAAAGGACGACTTTGACTACGAAGTGCGTGCGGGCAAAATAATCCGAAAAGGCAAAAACCCTGCTGAGGTGCTTGGAAGTGCAATTTTCAAAAATGATAAAATGATTGGGACTCTGGGAAGTTTTCATACCGATTTGGTAAGGCTTATGGGCAATGAATTTTACCCCAGAAACTACAGTATTTCGTATCCCGAAAAATCCGACTATGTAACCATAAGGATGGACCAGCAGGAGCGTGCCGAGATTCACACGCAAATAAAAAACGGTGTTGCACACATTAAAATTAATGTTCCCGTTTCTATAGAATATGTAGACGCCGGGAAAATAGAAAATCATACAAAGAAATCAGAAGAATTCTGCCGTCATCTTGAAAACATTCTTGAACATGGCGCAAAAAAGCTAATCGAAAAATCGCAAAAAGAACAAAACTGCGATATTTTAGGACTTGGAAGCTCCCTGAAACGACACTTTACAGATGTTAAGGAGTGGAAGAAATTTAACTGGAAGGAAAAATACTCCAAGGCACAGGTTAAGGTGTCTTTCCGTGTGGTTTATGCAGATTTTGAAGAAGCAAACTAAGAAGGTGATTTTTTAATGGCAATTTACAAATTTTTCTTCACAATATTCTTTTTATGGTGCAGTGTCTTTACGGTTTCCCTGAGTGTATATCATTTCAGGAAAAGACAGTTTCTTCCCGCAATAAATGCCGCCATACTTCAGATAGCCGCAACAGTGTTATGTATTCTTTATTTAATTTAATTAGTTTTTGCAGAGATCTTTTCTCTGCAAATTTACATAGTCATGTAAATTTTGGTCCTAAAGTATTTTTTCAGCATAAAACACTTGACTAAGACGTAATTTTATATTATCATATTTGTCGAAAGGAGTTAGAAACATATGGTTCTTGAAACATTAAAAAACATTATTGCAGATGCTATGGGAAGCAGATTAAAAATGGATGCTTCGGAAATTAACGAAGATACAGAATTTATCGCAGACCTCCATGCAGACAGTGTAGATATTGCAACAATCATTTGCGATATTGAAGACGAGTTCAACATCGAAATTGAAGATGAACAGCTTGAAGGCATTGAAACCGTTGGCGACGTTGCCGAGAGAATTGAACAGTTGGTATAAATACATAGTGTAAGGGATTCAGCACAGCCTGAATCCCTTGTATTTAGGAATAAAGAAGGGTTTAGAATGGATATAAATCAATTTCAAAAAAATATAGGCTACTTTTTCAAAAATTCGCAGCTTCTTAAAACAGCTTTTACCCACACCTCATATGCAAATGAGCATGGAATTGAAAGCTACGAACGCCTCGAGTTTTTGGGTGATGCCATTGTTGACTTTTTGGTTGGTGAATATCTGTTTGTAAGCTTCCCCGATATTAACGAAGGAATGATGACACGCATTCGTGCCTCCCTCGTTTGTGAAAAGACACTTTCCGAGCTTGCAACAGAAATAGGCATCAGTAAATGTATGCTGCTGGGTAACGGTGCCGAGCTTTGCGGAGACAGGACACGTCCCTCCATTCTTGCGGACATGTTTGAAGCACATATTGCGGCAATGTATCTTGACGCAGGAATTGACAATACAAGAGAATACCTCTGTTCACTTTATAAAGACAGGATAGAGAAAGCCGCAAAAAGCGGACAGATAATTGATTATAAAACAAAGCTTCAGGAAAAGCTTCAGGAAAAAGGTTCCTGCAATATCGTTTATGAAATAATTTCTTCCGATGGGCCCATCCATCATTGTCTTTTTGAAATGCAGGTTGTTGCCAACGGAAAAATTTTAGGAAAAGGCAGTGCCTATAGTAAAAAAGAGGCTCAACAAAGGGCAGCCGAGAATGCACTGAATAAATTGGTATAATTTTTAAAGTTTTTAGTAAAAAGTTATTGACATTTTCACCTTACTTTGGTATACTATCATAGTCGGATTTGATTGGAGAGGTATCGAAGTGGTCATAACGAGGCGGTCTTGAAAACCGTTTGTCCGAAAGGGCGCGTGGGTTCGAATCCCACCCTCTCCGCCATTTTAATAATATGCAAGGATTGTGTTCCTTGAAGGTAGCTTTACTGCAAATGGAGAAGTACTCAAGCAGGTCGAAGAGGCGCCCCTGCTAAGGGCGTAGGTCGGGAAACCGGCGCGAGGGTTCGAATCCCTCCTTCTCCGCCAATAAAATCCCCACTTTGGGGTAAGAAATCCCAGAACTATCAAGGTTCTGGGATATTTTTATGACCTAATGTGCTACCATAGTTAATCCACAGATGAATAACACGAAACAAAATTCCTTTCAAATAGAAATTATCTTTTTGATACTATTAGAAAGGAGTTTTTTTATGCGAAAAATTGGTGCAAAGTCAGATTGCGAAAAATTGTTGGGGCTTCCTCCGCCTTTATATCAAAGAATAGAGGAAACTATTGCACTCCTCAATTATCATTATGGCGAAAATCGTAATATTGACAAAGATTTAGGAGGCTATGTTCTTATAATAGACGATAAACAGGATTTTGACGAATTTAAGAAAATTTTTTCAGAAGAGATAAGTAATGTTACAGTAGAATATTCCGACATCATATTTGAGGAAGACAAACCTACTCATACAGCCTCATTATTACTTGTTTCAAGCGATTTTTCCATTCTTCTTGTCATTCCGTATTCACTAACACCTGCCTCTTTCTTTGCCGATGATGCACAAAAGGAGAAATGAAATGGACAAACTTACGGACAATGTCTTTTGCTCTGCGACAGGTATCGTGGTAAAATCTCCCTATGAGGTGGTGTTATTGGATGAAAAAAATATAGAACTATTAAATTCTGTATATAAGGACATAAATGACGAATTTGGGATAGATGTTGCAATGAGAATGTATCAGCTGTACAAAGGAACACAGGTCAACTTCCCTATGCGATTTCTTAATCCTGAATTAGTCAAAAGAAAAATCCTTGAAGAATTTGATGGCACAAACCTTAAACAATTAGCTGTTAAATACAGTTATTCGGAAAAAACATTAAGAAGGCTGATAAAAGATTCAGTCGAATAAGGAGGTATTTTAAAATGGGTTTTTTCAGCGTACTTGGTGAATTAATTTTCGGTGCATTAGAATCAAGTGCTAAGTCATCTGCACAGCAACAATACAATGCCGCACGAAAATATGCAAATGATAGTTCTCTTTCAGCAGAACAAAGGCAGAGAGCACACCAAATGGCAATGAAGACTAAAAATGATTTGGAACACTTCAACAACACACAAGAAAATCGAGACGCACTCAAAAAAGAACTTTTCAACAAATAAAAATTTTTTAGAAGAGGTGAAATAAATGGCAGCAGTGACAAAAGCACAACTTTTAAAAGTTGCTGAAACAAAAACTAAAATGGGTGACAAGCATTGGGCAAGGGCAAAAAACAATCCTAATGCAGAATATGAATATCAGTTAGCGAGAAATTGTTACGAAACTGCAAAAAAAGCAAGAGAGTCAGCCGCAAAAATGAAATAATCATTAAAACTGAAAGTTAGAGCTATGACGAATTAAAAGTCATAGCTCTTTTTCTATTGTAGAAGGAGTTGATAATAATGCAATATACACTAATAGGTTTTTGTTTGACACTGACAATAATGCTGACAGTAGACAGTTTGTGCAAGAAAGGAGCTTAGTATATGTGGTTTTTAGTGGGTGCAACAACAAGCACATTTAGTGCAATTAGTGAAGGTGCGATGCTGGCTGTGAGTGTCTATCTCGCAACTAAAGGTATTAAGAAAAGATAAAAAGGAGTGTAGAAGAATGATATCAGAATACGAAGAAATGCTTAAATTTCTGAAATTAAACGAAGACAAACTAAAAGTATTTCTTTCTGCAGATAAAAAAGCAAAGGAATACAGATACAGGTTAAGGGGAAAGAAATCATCAAGAACTATTTTTATGTCCGAACAACTTCAATTCCTGATGAATGAATTTTGCATTGAAAACAATTTAAAAATAGGTGATTTTGTAGAACTTGCCATAATCGAACAATTAAACAGAAATGGGATGGAACATAGGATAACAGAAATTTTGTCAAACCTGTCTCTTCCATCTAAAAACGAGGGGAAACAGGGGAAAACGCTCAAAGGGCAGGTGAAACCTAAGAAATGTACAGAGGAAACATAAGGGGGACACACTGGAAAGCCCCTCTTCCCCTGTCAAATGAAAGGAGAGTATAAAAATGCAAAAAGCGGCAATATACGCAAGATTTTCAAGCGAAAATCAGCGTGACGAAAGCATAGATGCTCAAATAAGTGCAATAGAAGACTACGCAAGACATAACAACATTGTAATAGTTAAAACATACATAGACCGTGCAAAATCAGCAACTACAGCCGAAAGACCAAGTTTTCAGGAAATGATTAAAGCAAGTGAAACAGGAATATTCGATACTATAATAGTACATAAACTTGACCGTTTTGCAAGAAGCAAGTATGACAGTGCAATTTATAAGCAAAAATTAAAAGTTAATAATGTTCGACTGGTAAGCGTTACAGAAAACTTAGACGGAACACCCGAATCAATAATATTAGAATCGGTGCTTGAAGCAATGGCGGAATATTATTCCAAAAATCTTGCAAGAGAAATAATGAAGGGTAATATAGAAAATGCCAAAAAATCTGTTCATTGTGGCGGAATACCACCTCTGGGCTTTGATATAATTGATAAAAAACTTGTTGTAAATGAATACGAAGCCGAAGCAGTAAAATTAATATTCAAAATGTACGCAGATGGCGAGGGCTACACAACCATCATAAACACATTAAATGCAAATGGGTATAGAACAAAGATTGGTCGTCCCTTCGGTAAAAACAGCCTTTTTGAGATACTAAGAAATGAAAAATACAAAGGTGTGTACACCTACAACAAATCATCAAGAAAGACCGCAAAAGGAACATACAACAGGCACGCATACAAAGATGATAACGAGGTAATACGGATAGAAAACGGGTGTCCTCGCATAGTTTCTGATGAGTTGTTTAATCTTGCAAGAGAAAGACAGTGCGAAAACCAGAGAGAAGCATCTACCAACAGAAACAGACAGAAATATTTACTCTCAGGTCTTGTGTTTTGTGGTAAATGCGACTCTTCCATGCACGCAAATAGGCGAAGAAAGGAAAGTCAATTGACTTTTAGGTGCAGTAGAAAAGCTCCAACTATAAAATGTGACTCTAAAGAAATAAATATGTCATACCTTGAGGAATATGTGCTTGATGAATTACAAAAAAATATTTTTTCGTTTAATAAGGTAAATGCAATAATGCAAGTTATCCGTCAACATACAGAGAATGTTGACGATTTATCAATGAAAACAGCAAATGAAATTGAAGAAGAATTAATGCAAATACAAAAAAATCAGCGTAACATCATCAATGCTATCGAACAAGGAGCATACAAAGAGTATTTTTCAGAACGACTTTATGAATTAAAAGAACAGGAAGAAAATTTAAAAGCAAAACTTCTGATAGCCAAACAACCAAAATCATTTGCTGTGACATCAAAAGAAATAATGTTACTCATAAACAATTTTCAAAAAGCAAGGAGTGAAAGAAATTTTAATGAGTTGCGAAAAACCATACTAAACTTTGTAGAAAAAATAATAATAACAGATGAAGCTATTGAGGTGGCATTAAAAATAACTTTCGGTGATGTTGACATTAAGGGAAAAAATCTATATGCAAAAAGAGAAAAAATAACAGAAGCAAATGAACCAATAACAAAAATGGCTTGTGACCTCTAATAGCCTTCCATCAATGGCTATTAGAGGCTTTTTTCATAATTTAGGGAATTTTTTACCCTATTTTGACTCTTTTTACCTAATTTTTCAATAAAATAAACAAACCAACGACTCAGTATAAAATGGACGTAAGCCTCTCAAACCCTTCCATCCAAGGGTTTGAGAGCTTAAATCTTCCAGAGAGCCATCTGTCGATATACAATTTTAAATTCGGTTTGAACAAATTATTAAGGGCATATAATTTAATTTTTTTTGCTCAAATAAATTTTTAGGAGGTACTGATATGGATTATCAGGAAATCAAATTAAACAAAATCAAAAGAGATGTTCAAACAAATGAGGTGCAGTTGGTGTTGCAAACAACATATCTCGGAAAGAAAGTTGAAGTCACTATAAGCAGGGATAAACTGACCGTTAAAGGACTTGCTGAACTTACAAAACAAGGCTTTCCATTTCTTTCAAAAGATGAGGCTACTGAGACAATAAATGATATAGTTGCAATGGAAGAAGAATTCCCCATTGAAAACATCTATAAAACTGTAGGATGGCACAAAATAGACGAGAAAATTTACTTCTTGCACTTAAAAGCAATCAGGAACGGAAAGGTTAAAAAAGTGTACTATAATGGCAATCTTGACTTATCGTGCAAAGGAGAATATCAGGATTGCATAGATTTCTTTAACAGTCACATAGCCTCTAATACAGGTCTTGGAACTGTATGTGCTGTTTCTCTTTCATCATCAATGATTAATCTGTTTGAGGAAAAAGAACTCAGATTTATATTTCACATTGAAGGACTCTCTACATCAGGTAAAACCACAAGTTTAATGTTAGCTGGTTCAATGTGGGGAAATCCTAAAGTAAAATCAAACGGAGTAATCAAAAGCTGGAATACAACTGATAATAAGCTGATGAAATCAGCTTGTGGCAATAAAGGCATACCTATCGGGCTTGATGAGCTTTCGATGTCAGATGCCAATAATACTAAACTCACATACATATTGACAAGCGGAAATGACAAACAGAGAATGACAAATGACGAAGACAGTGTAAGCGAATTTAATACTGTTTTTATCTCTACAGGAGAGATAAAATTCAAGGAATCCAATTACGGAGGTATAGCAGTAAGATTATTTGAAGTAAAAAACTACAATTTTACTAAAAACAAAGAAACCGCTGACTTGATATTGGAAAATATACAGAGAAATTACGGACATATAGGATTTGAGTTTGCAAAAGAACTTTCAAAACTTTCCAAGAAATGTCTTGATAATAATTTGTCTAAAGAAACAGAAACAGTAATCCGCCACATAGAAAAACATTGCGAAGAGCGTAACATAAAATTTTCGCCTTTGTTTGGAAGAATGGCAGAAAAGATTGCTGTTATTGTTTTGTCCGCCAAAATTGCTAAAAACAAATTGAATATGAATTTTAATATAAAGGCAATCAGAGAATTTTTAATTTGTAACACTACTTTGCTCGAAGCAGGGCAAGAGCAATCCGTAGAAGCTATGGATAAATTCCTTGAAGAATACGCAAAGAATAAAACAAAATTCCCTAAAGATAACATAAATGATTCTAACATTTGGGGCAAAAGCGTTTTTAGAAATGGTGAACTTAGCGAAGTAGTAGTCTTATACAATCAATTTGTTAAGATGATGAACAAATTGGGATTTCCTGATACCACTTCACTCATTAAAGCCTTAAAAGAAAAGAATTTCATCAAATGCGAAAAGGATAAAAATTACGCAAGACGTGACGTTGGAAATCTTAAAAAGACAAAAGTAATTATAGTCAATGTTTTATCAATCAAAGGCGGTGCTGATGATGAGAATTAAAATCAAAATTAGCAGAGAAAACTTAAAACAAAATGCTTTCTGTAAATCAACCCAACGCAAGCTGAAAACAAATAATGTTGACAAGGGCAATGCTGCTCTTGTCAACACTCTAATCTATATTATGTTGTTAAAGGAGCGAAATCAAAAATGTTAACAGGAGTTTTTTACGGAAGATTTTCAAGCAAAAATCAAAATGAAACAAGTATTGAAGGACAAAGAATAGTTGTTGTCGATTATGCAGATAGAAATGACATAGAAATTACAGATGAATATATTGACAGAGCAAAATCTGGAAAATCAGACAAAAGGAAAAATTTCAGGCGAATGATTGATGATATTAAAAATGGTTTGCTGGATGTAGATGTAGTTGTGGTATACAAGCTTGACAGATTTTTCAGGAACGAAAAAATGCATAGAAAATACGAAACAATTCTTGAAGAACACGGAGTTAAGCTGTTAAGTGCAACAGAACAGGTCAACGATAGCGAGAGCTTCGGTCAAAAAGCCTATAAATCATTGGCAATCTTGGTCAATGAAGAAGAGGTTAGGAAGATTTCTCAGAATGTTTCAAGGGGAAAACTTGTTGTAGCTAACAAAGGTAAATGGTGTGGAGGAATACCACCTTTGGGTTACGATGTTGATAGATTAACACAGACATTGATAATCAACAGAACAGAGGCTAAAGCTGTAAAATTTGCCTTCAAAATGAGAGCACAGGGAGCTTCCCTCTCTGCCATAATCGAACAGATGAACAAACGAGGATACAAAACAAAAATCGGAAATAAATTCGGTAAAAACAGTCTGCACGATATTTTTAAAAACATCAAATACAAGGGAGTTTATGAATATAACAGAGCAGTTTCAAAATCGCCTGACGGAAAATTTAACCGACACGCTTCAAAACCAGATGAGGAAATCGTTAGAATTGTCGATGGTTGTCCTCGGATTGTTTCTGATGAAATTTGGGATAAAGTAAATGCAATGGGCAAAAAACACAGTAATATTAAACCGAAAGGTGATTACCTTTTGAGTGGATTGGTAGTTTGTAAATGCGGAACATTAATGCAGGTAAACAGACGAAATAACCATCAAAAGGAATACCTTTCTTTTTTTTGTCCTAAACACAAGAACAAGCGAGGATGTAATGCAAAAGAAATCGACCTTATTAAACTTGAAAATTTCATACTTAATAAATTAGCCGAACTCATTTTCACGAAAGATAACATAAATGGCTTCATAAACAATTTTTCAAAGATTTCCAAACAAAAATCAAGTAAAGGAAAAAAAGAAATTACTGAATTAAAATCGGTTTTAAATTCAAATTCAAGAAAAATCAAAAACTGTTTGTTGCAAATCGAAAATGGTTGCACAAAAATTGTCAGTGATAAGCTTGGAGAACGCATAGAAGAACTCGAATCAGAAAACAACCGCATAAACAAAAAACTGAAAAGGCTTCAAAACGAAATTTCCTCTATTCCTGAATATGATGAAATAGAGAAGCTGAAAGATAACTTTGCCCAGTATATGCAAAGCAAAAACAATCTGCCAATCAGAAAAGAATTTTTGCGTCAACTGATAGAAGAAATAAAAGTCACTGATGATTTTGTTGAAATCTCACTTAAAATCTATTGAATATTTACTTTGAATATGGTATAATTTGTATGAGGTGATTTTAATGTTCGGTATTCATAATAATAAAATTAAAGAAATCCTAAATCTTGCTCTGCTCAAAGAAGCAACATACAATGAGGAAGCAAAAAATGGACTGCATGATGGTAGCTTGTCAGATTTTGTAGAGTATTTGGAGAAAATCGAAAATTTCGAAAGCACAAAAATTGATAAAAAACTTATAAACGCCCTAAACGAGCTTGATGAGCAAATATTACTCTGTGTACAAGCAGTAATGTACTTAGGTCGTGATTATGATGTCAGCGAAGGTATTAGTCCTGCAGAAGTATATAACCTTTTGTATCGCCATTTAGGTGGTCATAGAGATGACAAGGACATACTCATACATACGATGACAGAAAAGATTCCTTTTGGTTCATATCTGCAAAACGGGTTAAGACTTTTGAATGTAAATCTATAATTAAGAAGCTTATAATCGTATGGGCTATTGAGCGATAGCCCATACGGGATTTTTGATGGAGATTTTGGGGATTTTGAAGGTATACGAACCTTCTCCGCCAGGAAGAAATGGCTTAGAACTTAGGTTTTGAGTCATTTCTTTTTTTGTTTTCATAGCTTTTCTGACGAATTTTTCTAACGTAGGAATTTTAGAACCCTATAACATTTGCAAGTGTATTGATGGATTCTATGTTTCCTACTCTTTTTTTATGCACATAGATTCTTTCGGTAGTGCTTGTTTGTCCGTGTCCTAATAGTTGTGATACATCTTTCAATGAAGCGTTGTTCTCGAATAGGATGCTTGCAAAGAAATGACGAAAATCATGCACTCTACAAGGAGGTAAACCAACCGCATAAGAAGTATCATAAAGTATCTGTTTTATGTTTTTATATTTATAACAAGGTCCCCTTTCGTTTCTTTTGAGGGCATTCGACATTATAATATAAACACATAGAAGAACATATCTATTCGTTGTTTTTATTCATCTCGCAATTCCAATCCTTTCAATTTACAGATAGTATCTGCCGGATTATTTGTGGTAATCAATTTTGCACCGTAACCAGCACAAATTTTAAGTCTGTTTTTTTGCATCACGCCCGCACCAATCCAAGGCTCAATGTTTTTTTGATAAGATAGTCATAGTATGCTTTATTCCTGTCATTAAAAATACAAGCACAGTACAGATAGTCATCGGGATTTAGCGCAACATTTCGCATAATACTGTACGGATAAAAGCCGTGCAACATATATTTCTTCCCATATTTTTTACCACATCCTCAAAATACGGAATTGTTTCAGGCATATTAACATCTCCGGCATTGAGTTTGAAAAGCTCCTCTGCTGTCATATCCGCAACGTTTCCTTTGCCGTCTGTGGTTCTTTCTACTGTATCATCGTGTATTAAAACAAGAGCCTCATCCTTCGTAAGATGCACATCTGTTTCAATCATATCCGCGCCTGCCTGAATGGCACATTCAAAAGCAGTCATAGTATTTTCATAACAGTTATAGCAATCACTCGATGTGCCGCAACCGTCATTTTTCCTACATGCCTAAGTTTCATACAGTTTCCCTCCAAACATATATAATTAGCTTACTTTTTTCCGAAGGCTTCTTCCATTCTGCGGAGAGCCTCTTTTATATCTTCATATTTTGATGCATAGCAAATTCTGATATATCCTTCGCCGTCGGGGCCGAACGCATCGCCGGGGGAGGTAACAACGTGTGTCTTTTCAAGTATATATTCAGCCGTTTCACGACTGCTCATTCCAAAGCCTGTTATATTGGGGAATACGTAAAATGCACCCTTGGGACAAACGCAGGAAAAGCCCTTGATCTTGTTAAGTCCATCTACAATCAGGTGACGGTTTCTGTCGTAGTATTCTACCATTTCACGCACATCTTCTTCGCCGTGATAGATTGCCTCCACAGCCGCCATCTGCATAGGCTCGGGAACGCTTGCAATCATATTTTCGTGAAGCTTTACAAGATTTTCCACAATTTTTTCGTTCGCACAAATGTAACCAACACGAAAACCTGTCATAGCAAAGGTTTTTGAGAAGCTGTTTATCGTCAGAACATAATCCTCTATGCCGGGAATTGCCGCCAGGCTCTTCTGCTCAAAACCGTCGTACACCAATCTTTCATAAGGCTCGTCGGAGATTACAAAGATTTTGTACTTCTTGACAAGCTCGGCAATTTCAAGTAAATCCTCCCATTCAAGAACACCACCTGTGGGGTTGGAGGGAGAGTTGATGATAATAAGCTTTGTCTTATCGGTGATAAGTGGCTCAATAATATCGGCTGTCATCTTGAAACCGTTCTTTTCGTCAACCTTGGCATAAACTGTTTTTGCATTTACCATATCAATCTGTCCGCGGTAATCGGGCCAGTTGGGACCTTGAATAATAACCTCATCTCCAGGGTTAACAAGTGTTACCATCGCAAGCATCAGTGCCTGAGTAGCTCCTGCTGTTACAATCAGATTTTTGTCGGGGTCACACTTGATGCCGTTTTCCTTTTCCAGCTTATATGCGAGGGCATCACGAAGCTCTTTTATACCTGCATTGGGTGTATATTTTGTTTTTCCTGCCTTTAGGGATTCAATACCGGCATTTATAATATGCTCCGGTGTGGTAAATCCCGGCTCGCCCAATGTCAGATTGATTGAATCATCGTACTTTTTTGCAAGCTCGAACATTCTTCTTACTCCGCTGGGAAGTGCATTCTGAGCCGCTGTACTTAAAATATTTCTGTTTTCCATAGTTGATCTCCTTTTTAATTCATAATAAGGTGAAAGGGCTGATGCTTTAAAACACTTTTTTATAACTGTCCAAAATTTGTTTAGCTACCCAACGGTTGGTTTCCGGAGTAAAGTGAATTACATCTTCTAAAAATATTCCGTTTCCTCTGACATCAGGAATATAATGAGGAGCTTTGCTAACGTCGAACATTGTTA
>JAZUCF010000020.1:0-5645 GCA_045638945.1 Clostridia bacterium
ATCAATCGGAGAGCCTATTATAAAAGGCGGGCCCAACCTTATAAGCGAGGACGGCTTTCTGGAATTTGTGCATGTTCTTAATCCCACCGTGGTAGGCATGGCAAACAATCATACTAACGATTTCGGCGAAGGTGCAATGCAACACACAATGGATTTGCTTTACGAGGGCGGATATAAATACATAGGCGCAGGAAAGAATCTTGATGAGGCATATCTTCCTGCCAAGCTTTCAAAGGACGGAATTAATGTAGCAATTATCGCAATCTGTGAAAACGAATACGGCGCTGCTACTGCTACATCGGCAGGCACGGCAGGCTATAACGTACAAAGAGCAGGAAAGGCTATTATCGATGCAAAAAAGGATGGGTATAAGCCGATTGTATTCTTCCATGGCGGAAATGAGTGTAACCCATTCCCCGCCCCTTCAAAATTTGATTTATACCATCACTTCATTGATATAGGTGCCGAGGCTGTCATTGCGATGCACACGCACTGCCCCCAGGGCTATGAATATTATGAGGGAAAGCCTATCGTGTACAGCATGGGGAATTTCTTCTTCCCATACGATTGGAAGGGAAAGGGATTGGAAAACACATGGGCTTTTGGCTATATGAGTGAGCTTGATATTACGGAGAGTGGAACAAAACTTACTATTCATCCATATCAGTTTGATTTTGAAAAGCAGGAGCTTCTCCACGGGGAGAGAAAAGAGAAATTCATGCAATATATGAAAAAGCTTAATGAGCCTCTTTCCCATCGAGGCAAGCTTGAGGAATATTTTGATTCCTGGTGCCTTTCACGCAGATGGCTTCTTGACCGCTTTGACGATTTTAAATATGATGAGGTAATCGTGGACGGCAATCCCCGTCAGGCGGTTAAATACCGCGGACCGCTTCACTGCGAGGCACATAATGAGGTGCTTGTGAACCATATTGAAATGGCGTATTTCGGAAGAGTGGAAGAGGCAAAGAAAAACCTCCCTGAGCTTCAGAAGTATTTTAAGATAGATTGACACAAATGAAAGGAGTAATGGAAAATGAAAGTTTTAAGTAAAAAGATGCTTTCGCTGACTCTTGGCATCATTATGCTTTTTTCAAGCATTGGTGCAATCGGTGTCCTTGCAGAGCGTGAATATGCTGCCGAGGTCTCAATTCTCGGGAGTGTAGTAGATTTTAAAAATCAGCCCTTTGCGGCATATGATACAATCTTCGTTCCCATGGAGGAGCTTTGCGGATATCTTAACATTAAAATCACAAAAAACGCAGATACCTTCACAATAAACAGAGGAGAGTCGGTTGCCTCTTTTACTGTGGGAAATCTTATCTTCACTGTTGACGGCAAGGAGACTCAGCTTACTCACCAGCCTGTTGAAAAAAACGGCGTGGTTTATGTCGGAGTGGAGTTTTTCAGCGAAAGCTTTGGAATCCCGGTGAAAATTTCGGAGGATTCACGCAGTGCGGACATTTCCGCAAATGTATATAAAGTGAAAATCACCGCTGAGAATGCAGCAGGAGTCAGTGCGGCAGCACCCGATGAGGACACTCTTACGGCAGTTGAAAACGGAACAGACCCCTTGTACCTGAACACTGCATTGCCCGGGATTGAAAAAGCGGTATATTACAAGTTTGATATGAAGCCCTTTGCGGGTACCGCAGTTAAAAATGTAACGCTTTATTTCAATGCATCAAGAACCTCCGGTACGTCAAACACCATTAGTTTGACGAGAACCGCTCCTTGGACAAAAGGAGACATTACATATACAAAGCAGCCCGAACTCTACAGCAAGGAAGTTGTAAAAAAAACTTCTCCGGGAACAAGTGTTCAATTAATGGATGTGGACGTTACATCCCTTGCAGGCAATGCGATGGCAAGTGGAGAGGAGCTTTCTCTCAGAATTGATGCTATCGTAAGTGCTGCAAAAGCTACTGACACGAGAAATCAGATTGTTCTTCGCGGAGTAAACGGAGAAAAAGGTGCATACCTCACAATAACAGTTGACGAATGGTACGATTTTCCCGTAAAATCTGCCGTGGCAGAAACGGAAGATAAAGCACGCTACAGTGAATTTGAGCTTCTTCGCTCTTTGGGAGTATTTAAGGAAGACGATGAATTCCCCCTTGACCTTACAGAAGGTGTACAGAGACAGGAATTTGTAAGATATGCACTTCGTCTCAGGAATGCAACCATTCAGAAAAGTGGAGGAGAACAGTTCTTCTCCGACGTTCCCACAGATTCCCCCTTCTATAATGAAATTATGACGGCACATTCTATGGGGCTTGTGTCGGGCTGGCAGGGAATAGCATTCCGCCCTTATGATAAAATCACCCTTGGCGAAGCAATCACAATCTTAGGAAGAATACTTAATTACAACATTTTTGCCGATGAACGTGGCGGATTTACCCCCGGCTACTTTGCAGCCGCAAGAAACGGCGATCTTTATAACGGTGCAGAAATTGAAAAGGAAATGATTTCCTTTAAGAAAATGTTTGAGCTTTTGGAGGACGCTCTTGATGCCAAGATGCTCAATGTATTCTCCTACCTCTCAAACGGAACTGCACACTACACCTTTGACAGCAGCAAAACAGTCCTCACCGAGTTCTGGAATGCACAGCCTATCGAGGGTCAGGTTACTGCAAATGAGTATTCAAGCCTTACGGGAGGAAGCGGAAATGAAGGAAAAATTAAAATAAATTCAAAACCGCTGCTTCTTAAATTTAAGCCCTATAACGACTTCCTCGGCTACAATGTAAAAGCATACTACGACAGATACGAGGATAAGCTCCTTTACATGGGCATCAAGGAATATGATGTCACCGAAATTGACCTTGCAGACATCACAAGCAGAAGCAAAAGCGGAAACACCGTAAGCTTCTCCTACGAAAGAGAAAATGGACGCTTAGTTAAGGAATCCTTTACTTCCGACAGAAGCAACAAAAAATATGTAATCTACAACGGCAAGTGTGTGGACAGCGATTTGAAAGTAACTGCCACACTTCTTGACGCTGATGCGGGAAGCATCAAGCTTGTGAACGATAACCTTACAGTTATCACAGCATACAGAACAGTATTGGTAAGTGCTGTGGATATGCAGGAGGAAGTAATATATGATGCCTTTGACTCCTACGGCAGAAGTCTGGAGCTTAAAGGCAAGGAGTACTCTCTTACCAATATCAAAGGCAAGGAAATCTTTCTTGAGGAAATAGAAAAGAATGACGTTGTTTCTGTTGCACAAAGCCTTGATAAGAACCTTGTCTCGGCGATAGTTTCCAAAACGAAGGTAACAGGTGCAATTGAAATGGCTGAAAATGCCGGCACTGCCGATGCAGTCTATACAATTGCCGGAAGAGAATATGAGCTTTGCAATACAGAAATTCCTGCGGGCAAGAGCAAAAGCTGGGCAGATGCTCTGGAAGTGGGCATGAGCTCCACCTTCTATATAAACCACGAGGGAAGAATAGCAGGCACCTCAGAAAATAAGACCGAGGGAATTATAGGCTATCTTCTTGCAATGGGGGATAGAGGCAGTGCAATCAGCAAAAAGCTGCAGGTAGCAGTTATAACCAAGGATGCCGGCGGATATGTGATATATGACCTTGCCGACAAGGTAGAGGTTGACTGCCTGAAATTTAAAAAGCACGAGGATATCGAAACATATTTTACAAATAACAGTGTAGTGAATAAACCCATCATATTTGACCTTAATGCAGAAGGTAAGATTAAGAAAATCAATACTCCCACCCGCGGATATAAAGACGGAAATTTTGTCGAAGCAGAGGAGGAAAATCTTGAGCATCGCTACACAAAGACGGATGAAGAGCTCAAACACAAGAAGGGGGCATTAGGCAAAGACGGTGGAACCGACGGTGACAAACAATTCTTCATCGGTAAAGGCGATGGTATGATAGTCGTCAAGAGAGGAGACGATTTTGAGGATTATTATGTAAGACAGTCACTTTCAGACGGCTCGAACGCCAAATTTGATATTTATACCATCGGCAAAAAAACTCCCGAAGCAGTATTTGCCGTGTGCGAAACCGGCACTCCCGGTGTAACCCATAGCAACTACCTCTATGTTGTTGACAGAATTGTAAATACTTACGACAGTGACGGTATGGAGATAAAGAAGCTCTACTATTATGACGGCGTGGATTCACGCAAGAGTGTGGAGGTAAATCCCGAGTACGAAAGTGCAATAAGCGGCTTTAACCGAGGTGATATTTTCCGCTTCAGCACCGATTACGAGGGAAGGCTCCACGCAGCAAAAAGGCATTATGACTATAAGAATAGCAGATTTGTTACTGAAAATACAGGCCTCGGAAAGTTTTATGACCAGACCAGAGTCAGCGGAGGATATATTGTAGAGGTTGAAAAGGATTATGTTAAGCTGTCGAGCGACCAAAACCTTTCAAGCCCCACAAACACCGCATGGTTTGACGGTAGCCGTTTCACAAATCTTATGAGCTACACGGCAGATTCCACAGGTGTGACTATTAAGCAGGAAAGTGTAAGCACCATCCGAAGCTATGAGGATACGCAGCTTAATCCTCAGGGTATGATACTCCTTTCCTACTATGAAACCTATCGTCCGAACGTATGGCTTGTTGAACTGGGTGCTCCCGAAGGTGAAGGAGAGTACACTGTCACCTACGATAAAAACACAGATGATGCGGTGACCGGAATGCCCACCGATAATAAGCGGTACGAAGCAGGGGATAAGTTCACGCTCGGAGCCGCACCCTCCAGAGTAAATCATGACTTTGCAGGCTGGAAGATTAACGGCACCGAGTATTATCCGGGCGATGAATATGAAATTTCGGGCAATACCACAGCTATAGCACAGTGGAGATACAATCCGACCTTCGAATTCAAATTTGACGGTACAAATAACGGTTATGGAATAATCGTAATGAACTGGTCACTTAACGATACAAGCGGAAATCCTGTAGAGCGTACGCTTCCCACAGCTAAAGATTTCGCGGGAAAAGCGAAAAACCACTATCTTGCAGGCTGGAAATTGGGTGACACCATCTATGCTCCGGGAGCAAAGTATACTCCCACAACCGAAGGTGCAACCTTTACTGCGGTATGGAAAGAAGGATGGTCAGGCGAAGCTCCCGAAGATGCTGATAAGCCTGCATATGATGCGAATACAAACACCTACAGCATAGCAACCGGTAATCAGCTTGCATGGTTTGCAAATTACGTAAATGCAGGAAATAACACCGTAAATGCAATCCTCACAGATGACATTTATCTCAATGAGTTCTTTGAAACAGGTGACGTACCCAGTGACGGAGACGAATCAAAGATACCTTTTGACGAGGACTGGTATGACACCGCATCCAATATAACCGCTGCAAACAAGTGGAGTACCGATTATATGATAAAATCTTATAAAGGAACCTTTGACGGTGCCGGTCATACAATCTACGGACTTTATATGGCAAATGGCGATAACGAACCCGCTGGCTTCTTTAATACAATCAGCTCAGGCGGCGTACTTAAGAATGTAAACTTCAAGGGAGCCTATGTAGTGGCTGCTGACGGAGCTAATAACAGAGCTAGTGGATTCATAAGCGTAGTATGTGCACGAGCAGCAGGAGAAATCAATAATGTAACTGCAGACGGAAAAATCGGTATTGCAG
>JAZUCF010000021.1:0-73011 GCA_045638945.1 Clostridia bacterium
CGCAGCAGCTGGTAAGGAAGTTAAGAAGAAAGACCTCGCAGCTATCGCTATGAGCTACGGCTACGTATACGTTGCACAGGTTGCTCAGGGTGCTGACTACAATCAGTGTATGAAAGCATTCGTTGAAGCAGGTACCTACAATGGTCCTTCAATCGTTATTGCATACGCTCCCTGTATCAACCACGGTATCAAGGGCGGTATGAGCATCGCTCAGACAGAAGAAAAGCGTGCCGTTCAGGCAGGTTACTGGCATCTGTTCCGCTTTGACCCCAGAAGAGCAGAAGAAGGTCTCAATCCCTTCCAGCTTGATTCTAAGGAGCCCAGCGAAAGCTATGAAGACTTCCTTATGAACGAAGTTCGTTACAACTCTCTTGCTCGTTCTAACCCTGAAAGAGCAAAAGACCTCTTTGCTAAGGCAGCAGCTACAGCAAAGGCTAAGTATGAGCATCTCGTAGAGCTTGCTAAATAATTTAGCTTGACAATAAACATATGCAGGGCTCATTGAGCCCTGCGTTTGTTTTAAAAGGAAAGGAAGATGCATAAATGGAACAAAAAGAAATTTTTATAAAATCTACCATGGATGGTACAATGCAGCCGTCTTTATTTTATAATTCGCAGTCCAAAAGGAAAAGACCTCTTTTGATAGGACTTCATACATGGAGCTGGCAAAGACAGAATCCGATACAAAATATGCTTCCTGCGGCGGAGCGTTACGATTTTAATTTGCTGCTTCCTGAATTTCGCGGAAACAATCTTAAAACAAATCCCGACTGCACACTTGCCTGTGGTTCAGAGTACGCCAAGCAGGATATAAAGGATGCTATAGATTACGTTCTCGCAAATTATGATAATATAGATGCAGACAATATTTTCCTTTTGGGTTGCAGCGGCGGCGGTCATATGGCACTTTTAATGGCTGGCTTTTGCCCCGAATATTTTAAGGCTGTAGGAGCATATGTTCCGATTACTGACCTTGAATTGTGGGCGGAGCAAAACGAAAAGTACCGTGAGCATGTGCTTGCTTGTTGCAGTAATGATAAGGAAGAAATGAAAAAGCGTTCTCCCATGACCTATATTGACACCATTGCAAAGGCAAACGTGAAAATTTTCCACGGAAAATATGACTCTGTTGTGCCTTTTACTCACAGTGTGAATCTCTTTAATGCAATAAATGAAAAATATCCCGATTCAAAAGTATATCTTGATATATTTGATGGAAAACATCAGATTATTATGGATACTGCAATGTATTGGTTTACTTCTCAGTATCAGGAAATTGAAATAACAGATGTAACGGGCTGATTCGGAAAATTATTAGACTCATTTATATAAAAGCATCGCAGAAATTTTCTGCGGTGCTTTTTGTATCTTGATTTCTCCCTTATTAAATGCTATAATGATTTTGTAAGTGAATTTATGGAGATGGAATGATTATGAACAGCATAATAAGAGTTATGACAGAAAAAGATAAAACCGAAATTCTTGAAATGATGCGGGTATTTTATACCTCTCCGGCAGTGTTTACCAATGGCTCGGAGGAGGTTTTTCTGAGCGACATAGAAAACTGCATTAATGATAATCCCTATTTAGAGGGGTATATAATAGAGGATTCAAACGGTATACAAGGCTATGCGATGATTGCGAAAAGCTTCTCCACCGAATTTGGAAAGCCGTGTATATGGATTGAGGATTTGTATATTAAAGAGGAATACCGAGGTCTGGGACTTGGTAATATGCTTATGGAATTTATCACCCAAAAGTATACGGACTGCATTTTCCGACTTGAAGTTGAAGAAGAAAACGAAAGAGCTGTGAAGCTATATGAAAAATGCGGATTTACTGTTTTACCATATATGGAGATGAAAAAGTAGTCAAGCAGTAAAAACAGGTGTGAAAGGGAAATTAAAATGTACAAATATTTATTGTGGGACATAGACGGAACTGTACTTGATTTTCTTGCCTCGGAAGCATATGCAATAAGAACGTTGTTTAAAAAATATAAAATCGGTGAATGCAGTGATGCTATGCTGAGTATGTATTCAGAAATAAATTCAAAGTACTGGCAGAGGCTTGAAAGAAATGAACTTACCAAGGCAGAAATTTTAGTTGGAAGATTCCGTGATTTTTTTGAAATAATCGGCACAGATATATCAATAGCTGAAAAATTTAACGAGGATTACCAGATAACGCTTGGTGACCATATTGAATTTGTTGATAAAGCAAAGGATACACTTCTTTCTCAAAAGGGAAAATACACTCTTGTAGCTGTTACAAATGGCACGAAGCGGGCACAGGAGAAGAAATTACAGGTTTCGGGCCTTGATAAGATTTTTGATGCGATTTTCATATCGGAAAATGTTGGTGTAGAGAAGCCTAATAAGGAATATTTTGATTATGTCTTTGAAAAACTTGGGATTACTGATAAAAAAGAGGTTCTTCTGATCGGAGATAGCCTTACAAGTGATATGAAGGGTGGATTCATTGCCGGTATTGATACGTGTTGGTTTAATCCAAAGCACAATCTGAATACATTAGGTATTCCCATTACTTATGAAATTGATGACCTCGGAAAAATTAATGAAATTATTTGTTCCGCCTGTAAGACTGTGGTGTAGCTGCAAAAAAGATTTATCCCATACTGAAAAAAATATTGACCTATTGAAAAAAGTGCGGTTAAAAACGCACTTTTTTTTCGCATCTGCCAAAAAACGCTTTATTTTGACATTGTAATATGTTATAATAATATAGATTTATTATATACAGGTGATAAGAATTGAATTTACCCGAAAAGTTTTGCGAAAGAATGAAAAACGAGCTTGGAAATGAATATGAAAGCTTTATAAAATCCTATGATGATACTCCGTATATTGCACTGCGTGTGAATACTCTTAAAATATCCGCGGATGAGTTTAAAGACATAGTGGATTTTTGCGGAGAGAGCGTGCCTTGGTGTCACACGGGATTTTACTACGACGGAAAAAAGGGGAATCACCCCTCCAGCATAGCAGGTCTCTTTTATTCACAGGAGCCGTCGGCAATGATTGCCGCTGAGCTTGCGGAAGTGGAAGAGGGGGACAAGGTTCTGGACCTTTGTGCCGCTCCCGGCGGAAAAAGCACACAGCTTGCCGCAAAACTGGGTGGAAAAGGACTTTTGGTTTCAAATGAAGTAAATTCAGGCAGGGCAAAAATCCTTTGTGAAAATATAGAGCGTATGGGGATAAAAAATGCCGTAGTAACCAATATGTACCCCGAAAAAATGGAAAAGCTTTTCCCCGAATTTTTTGATAAAATTGTAGTTGATGCACCCTGCAGCGGAGAGGGCATGTTCAGAAAAGACAGTGTGGCAGTACAGGAATGGAGTATAGAGCATACGAAATCCTGTGCAGTGCGTCAGCTTTCAATACTCGACTCAGCGTATAAGATGCTTTCCCCCGGAGGAAGGCTCGTGTATTCCACCTGTACATTTTCAAACGAGGAAAACGAGGAAACCGCTCAAAAATTTGCGGAAAAATACAGTGATATATCCCTTATAGAAATGCATCGGCTGATGCCTCATGAAATTAAAGGAGAGGGGCATTTTTCAGCGGTGTTTGAAAAAAGCGGAGAGCGGCAAGCAAAAAAGCATACCCCTCCGACATCTGCAAAAAAGGAAATGATTGAAGCATACCGCAGTTTTGAAAAGGAAAACCTTAACATAAGCCTTGACGGAAATTTTGTTTCCTTTGGAGAAAATCTTTATCTTCTTCCCAGGGAAATGATTACTCTTGATAAAATTAAGTGCATTCGTCCCGGACTTTTCCTGGGCGAAGAAAGAAAGGGCAGATTTGTGCCGTCGCATCACCTTGCCACAGCACTTAAAAAGGAAGATTTTAAACGTAGTATAGCCCTTGGCGAGAACGAGCTTGAAGCTTATTTAAAAGGCGAAGCAATTGCACATACAGGGGAAAAGGGCTATGGTGTGATGCTTTATAAAGAAAAATTCCCCGTAGGGTGGTATAAGCTTAGCGACGGGCAGGCTAAAAACCACTATCCCAAACATTTAAGAAAGGTTTGATTGTATGTTCAACGTGTGGCACAACATTAACCCCGAAAGAATCAAAAAAGATGACTTTCTTTCCGTAATTGAAATTCGCAAGGGAGGAAGAAATAAATACGAGCTGGACAAGGAAACAGGTATGATTATCCTTGACAGAGTTTTATATACCTCCACCCATTACCCTGCAAACTACGGATTTATTCCCCGTACCTATGCTGATGACGGTGACCCTCTTGATGTGCTTGTGCTTTGTCAGGAAAAAATCGACTCATTGGTGCTGGTACGCTGTTACCCCATCGGCGTTATTAAAATGATAGACGACGGAAAGGTTGACGAAAAGATTATCGCCATTCCTTTCAGTGACCCAACCTATGCAGGATATAAGGATATCCACGAGCTTCCCGACCATATGTCGAGGGAAATCAGTCACTTCTTTGAAGTTTATAAAATGCTTGAAAACAAAGAAACGGCTGTTAACGAGGTTTTAGGCAGAGAAGAAGCCGAGAAGATAATTCAAGAATGTATTGATTCCTACAAAGAAAAAATCTTAAGATAAAGGATGAATAAAAATTATGGCGAAGCCTATATTTATACTTGCATCAAAATCCCCCAGAAGAAAAGAGCTTCTTAAAAATATAGGAATTGATGCACAGGTTTTCCCTGCAAATATTGATGAAACTGCTCTTAAAGGTCTTCCGCCCGAAAGTCTGGTGCAGCAGCTTAGTATGCTCAAGGCGTCGCACGTTGCCCATACCTTTAATTGCGAGGTATATGTAATAGGGGCTGATACTGTGGTAGTGCTTGACGGGGAGATATTCGGAAAGCCCCGAAACATTGAGGAAGCTACAGATATGCTCAGACGCCTCAGCGGAAGAACTCATGAGGTATATACGGGCTACTGTGTCATAAACACAAAAACAAATTTGGCTGTATCAAAATATGAAAAGACACAGGTAACCTTCAGAAGCATTACTGAGGCAGAAATCAGGGCATATGTTAAAAGCCGTGAGCCTATGGATAAGGCAGGGGCGTACGGAATTCAGGAAAAGGGAAGTATTTTCATAGAGAAAATTAACGGTGATTATTTTAACGTGGTGGGACTTCCCGTCTGTGCTCTTTCCAAAATGCTTCGTGATGAATTTAACGTAGAGGTACTGTCATGAAAAAGAAACACATTATAATACTTTCGTGTGTAACGTTTGTGATACTTGCATTTTCCGCAGTTTCGCTGAAAATAGGAAATAACCCTGTGGCAAATGCAGTGGGGACGGTATTTTCTCCAGTGCAGAAATGGGTATCAAAGGCATATAACTATGCAGGGGATTTCATAGGAAATATGGTGGATTCAGGTGAAAACGCCCGCGAGAATAAAAAGCTTAAAGAAGAAAATCAGAAACTTCAAGGTCAGCTTAGGATGCTTGAGGGCTATAAAACCGAGAATGACGAGCTTCGAAGACTCATCGGGCTTGCGGAAAGCCGTACCGATTTTAAAAGCACCGCCGCAAATGTGATAGGAAAAAATCTCAGCGACTCGGTAAGCATTATAACTATCGATAAAGGAACAAAGGACGGTATCGTAAAAAATGCCGCAGTGCTTGTTCCCGACGGACTTGTGGGTGTCGTTTTTGAAACAGGGTATAATTACTCAAAGGTTAAGACCATATTCGATTCCGAGAGCTCCGTTTCGTCAATTTGCCTCAGAAGCGGAGATATGGGTATTGTAGAGCCTGTGGGATATCTGGCTTCAGACGAAAAATGCAGTATGAATTACATTGACCGCAGTGCAAAAACCGTTGTTGGCGACATTATCGAAACAAGCGGAACAGGCGGAATTTATCCCCGCGGTATTAAAATAGGAAAAATCACAGAAATTAAAGAGGACAGCAGAAATCTTACTCTAAGTGCAGTTCTTGAGACCGATGTTAAAATAAAAAATCTTGACAAGGTATTAGTTACGATAGATTAATTTATTTTGGCTTATTACGGAAGTGAAAAAAGTGAAACATTTGAAGAATTTTATATGGGTGTATGCGGCATATCTTGTGCAGACGCTTATATTAAACGAAATCAAAATATTTGGGTGTTCGCCCGATATCATATCGGTAGCATTGGTAATTCTTGCTGTATCGGAGGGGTATATGCTTTCTGCCGCTATAGGAGGATTTGCAGGCCTCTTGACAGATACCCTGTCGGGAAAGCTTTTCGGCATAAACACACTTATCTTAATGTACTTTGCATTCTCTGTAAGCCTCCTTACCGATAAAAAGAGTGAAAACTCCCCCGTTATAGTGAGCTTTATTTATTTTGTAAGTATAGCGGCGAAAGAAACTTTGCTTGCAGTTATTAAAATGATGCTCGGTTACAGCTTGCCTATAGGGCATTTGTGTGCCGATATATTGGTAAAAGGCATTTTCGGAGGAGTATTTATGTTAACTTTTGTATGGTGGACATACAGAGAAAAAACCGGCGGGTTGTTTAAGAGAAAAGCAGAGGAGGAAAACGTATGAAGCCTAAAAGATATACCGCGTTTTATATCCTTTTTGCAATAATAGCAGTGATTATATTGCTTCGTCTTGTAAACCTCCAGGTGACCCACGGCGAATACTACAGAGAAAAAAGTAATACACGCACGGTAAGAAGCGTAGAGCTTGTAGCTCCCAGAGGAGAAATACTTGACCGTAACGGCAGAGCAATCGTTAAAAACGCCACTGGCTTTAGTGTGTACATTTTAAGCATCGAGGGAAGAAACTCAGGTCAGCTTAATGCGGTTATCAATAATTTGTTTTCTACTCTCGGCAACACGTCGGGGAGAACAGACGGCGTCCTCCCGCTGACGGAGCAAAGCGGAAAATATTTTTTCAGCATAGAGTCCGCCACGGCTAAGAAATGGCGCAAAGAAAACGGATTTGGAAAGAATGCAACAGCGCAGGATATCATTGATGCTCTTGCTAAAAAGTATGATATTGACACAAAGAAATATACCAAGCAGGAGATTATAGAGATTGCCGCAACCCGACTTAATATGAAGAAGCTTGGTTTTTCGTCAGCAACCCCGTATCTTTTTGCCGAAAATGTCCCTATTGAGGAGATATCGGTTATAAAGGAGCAGCCCGAAAGCTTTTGGGGTGTCAGTATTGTAACTCAGCCCCTCAGGAGCTATCCCTACAAAAGCTTGGGCGCTCATATGCTGGGCAGAGTGGGCGTGGTTAATGCCGACGAATATAAAGAAAATAAGGATAACGGATATACGATAAATTCCCACATAGGAAAAGGCGGAATAGAGAAGCTTTTAGAGGAATATCTTCGCGGTGAGAACGGCAGAGGCAGAGTTGAACAAAGCTCTCACGGCGGAAGTATGGGTCAGAGTATCGAAAAAGAGCCTGTAAGCGGACGAAACGTAAATCTCACCATTGACCTTGATATGCAGATTGCCTGCGAGGAGGCGTTGGAGGACACAATAAGGGCGATTAATTCCGCAGGAAGTACTGCTGAAGGAGGCAGGGATGCCGACGCGGGCAGTATGGTGGTAATAGATGTTAATACGGGAGATATTCTCGCTATGGCGTCATATCCGTCATATGAGATTACCACCTTTGCACAGGATTATAATTCACTCTTGGAGAATCCCTCAAAGCCGCTTTTTAACAGAAGCTTAGCGGGAACTTATTCCCCTGCATCTACTTTTAAATTATTGGTGGGAACTGCGGCTCTGGAGGAGGGGATAATAACCACAGATGAGGAAATTCTCGATACCGGTAAATATACCTTCTTTAAGGATTATCAGCCCGGTTGTTGGATATACAATCAATCCGGCGGAACTCACGGATATCTTAATGTTTCCGAAGCAATAAGAGATTCGTGCAATGTGTTTTTCTTTGATGTGGGAAGAAGGCTGACCATAGAAAAGATTAATAAATATGCAAAAAAATTCGGACTGGGGCAAAACAGCGGAATTGAACTTTCTGCAGAGGAGAAGACAGGCGTTGTGGCAAGCCCCGAACACAGAAAAAATAATAAGGGAATATGGTATCCGGGTGATGTTTGCCAGACGGCAATAGGGCAATCCGACACACTTGTCACCCCCATACAGCTTGCAAACTATATTGCTACAATTGCAAACGGCGGAACACGCTACAGACCCCATATAATAAAATCAATTCAAAGCAGTGATAAAAAAACAGGCAGTGAAACCGAGCCTGAGGTCCTTTCAAAAATTGACATGAGTGAAGAAAACCGTGAGGCTATTGTCAAAGGGCTTCGCATGGTGGTAACAGAGGGAACGGCATTTAATGCTTTTCACGGATGCAAGGTTTCTGTCGCGGCGAAAACGGGCAGTGCCCAGACCTCGGGCGTTTATACAAACGGTGTTTGCGTAGCCTATGCACCCTACGAAAAACCGCGTATAGCCATTGCCTGCGTGATTGAAAAGGCAGGGAGCGGTGCAAATGTTGCCCAGGCTGTGAGAAAGGTAGTAGACAGCTATTTTGAAAATTCACAGGATCTGGATATGAATACAGAAGTATTAACCAAATAAGGGAGGTTTAATATGTGTCCTCTTACGGTAAAAGGTCACGGTAAGGAGATAGAGCTGTGTTTTAACGGCGATATTTCTTTTTCGGAGGCGATTGAGGAACTTGAAAATCTCACCAATGATAAAAAGAGCTTTTTTAAAAATTCACACACGCAAATATCCTACAGCGGAATAAAGCTTAAATATAATCAGGAAATGCGTCTTGAGGAGACAATAAAAAGGCTTTTCAGGGAGGATGCAATGCTGGTAAAAAAGCATTGCCTTTCGCGAAAACAGATAGAGTATTCCCTGTGCGATGGGGAAAATATATGCCTTGTGATTGAAAAATCGCTGAGAAGCGGGGAAACTGTCATAAGCCGAGGCGATGTTATAATCTATGGTGACGTAAATCCGGGGGCATATGTAAAGGCAAAGGGAAACATAACCGTAATCGGTGCACTGAGGGGAGTTGCCCATATAACGGGAAACGGAAAAGTATATGCCGCATATATGCAACCCTCGCAGATAAGAATAGGAAAGGTCTGTTCTTATAACAAAAGGAATGAAAATGTCGCCGCGGCAACAGCAGTGGCGGAAAATGGCGAAATAATCTTACAGAGTTTATAATTTTAATATAGACCTTAAGAAGAAAGTATGATAAAATAACCCGTGGGGTGAAGAAAATGTGCGAAATAATAGTTATAACAAGCGGTAAGGGCGGAGTAGGAAAAACCACCACCACCGCAAATATAGGTGCGGCATTGGCACTTACAGGAAAGAAAGTTGTAATGATAGATACCGATATCGGGCTTAGGAATCTTGATGTTATAATGGGCGTGGAGAACAGGATTGTCTACGACCTTGTAGATGTGGTGGAGGACCGCGTACCCTATGAAAAGGCACTTGTAAGAGATAAGAGATATGAGGGGCTTTTTCTTCTGCCTGCGGCACAGTCGAGGGATAAAAGTGCAGTTACCACAACGCAGATGAAGCATCTTATAAGGAAAATGGAAGACAGTTTTGATTACATACTCATTGACTGTCCTGCAGGTATCGAACAGGGCTTTGAAAATGCCGTTGCCGCCGCAAAAAAGGCAATTGTGGTTGCAATGCCCGAAGTTTCAAGCGTAAGAGATGCCGACAGAATTATAGGGCTTCTGGAAAAGCATGATATAAAAGAAATTAAGCTTGTAATCAATAAATTAAGACCAAAAATGGTTGAAAGCGGAAGCATGCTCGGCATTGAAGATATGCTTGATATTTTAGCTATAGACCTTATCGGAGTTGTCCCCGATGATGAGGATATTATAGTGGCGGCAAATAAGGGTGAATATGTCTGTGCGATGAATAATTCCCGTGCAGGACAAGCCTACAGGAATATTGCTTCCCGCCTTAACGGTGAGAATGTTGATTTAATGAAACTTAAACAGAGCTTTTTTGAAAGACTCTTTCAGAAAAAGCGGAGGGCATAAAATGAGAATGTTTTTTGCACGGATTAAAAGCCAAAGTGTAACAGAAGCAAAAAACAGATTGAAATCTGTAATAAAAAATGATAGAATAAATGTAACACAGAGTAAAACATTAGAGAAAATGAAAAAAGAGGTTTCGGCGGTGCTTTTAAACTACTCATTAAACAGCAAAGAACCGCCGCGGGTTTCGGTCACTTGTGAGAATGGGACGCTTTTAGTCCTTAGGGCATATGTGCCGATTAAGGAGGAGAACTACATAGGATGAATATTGCTTTAATTGCTCATGATAAGAAAAAGGAACTTATGGTTCAGTTTTGTATTGCTTACAAAGGAATTCTTTCCAAACATAAGCTTTTTGCCACGGGAACAACAGGCGGTCTTATAATAGAGGCCACAGGTCTTGATGTGCATCGCTTCCTGTCAGGCCCTCAGGGCGGGGACCAGCAGATAGGTGCACATATTGCATATGATGAAATCGACCTTGTATTGTTCTTCCGTGACCCGCTTACGGCACAGCCTCACGAGCCTGATGTAAGTGCACTTTTCCGCCTTTGCGACGTGCATAATGTGCCGCTTGCGACAAATGTTGCTACAGCAGAAGTGCTTATCCACGGTCTCCAGAGGGGTGACCTCGACTGGCGTGATATCGTCAATCCTAAGAATAAGTAAGGCGGATATTTATTATGGAAACAAGAGTAGCACTTCTTTCGATTATAGTAGAGGAGCCTTCTTCTGTGCCAAAGCTTAATGAAATTCTTCATGAATACGGAGAATTTATTATAGGCAGAATGGGGCTTCCGTACAGAGAGAGAAATATTAATATCATTGCTATCGCAATGGATGCTCCGCAGGATGTAATAAGCGCACTTTCGGGGAAAATAGGCAAGCTCTCCAATGTTAATGTAAAAGCTACATATTCAAATGTGACAGAAAAGGGAGGCGGTGTGAGATGAGCCTTAATTCACAAACCTCCTCGGAAAGAGTGCATATAGGCTTTTTCGGATGTACCAACGCAGGGAAATCCAGCTTAGTAAATGCCGTTACATCACAGGAAACGGCACTTGTGTCGGAAGTATCGGGAACAACCACTGATGTTGTAAGAAAAGCCATGGAGCTTCTTCCAATAGGTCCTGTGCTTATAATCGACACCCCCGGCTTTGACGATACAAGTATCTTGGGTGAAAAACGTATTGAAAACACAAAGAAAGCACTTCAAGGCACAGATGCCGCAGTGCTTGTATGTGATGCAAATAAAGGTATAACTGACAAAGACCGAGAGATAGAAAGGCTTTTCAAGGAAAAAAGTATCCCCTATATAGTAGTGTATAATAAAGCCGACACACTTTCTGACAGAAAGGGCGATTTGTTTTACGTAAGTGCACTAACAGGGGAGGGAATAGGTGAGCTTAAGGAAAAAATAGCAAAGCTGATTCCCGAAAAATCAAATAAAATGCAGATTGTGGATTCCTTTGTAAAAAAGGGCGATATGGTAGTTCTGGTAACGCCTATTGATGAATCTGCACCAAAGGGCAGAATAATTCTCCCTCAGCAGAATGTACTTCGTAATTTGCTCGATATAGGGGCTGTAACATTAGTCGTTCAAGTGGAGGAGCTATGCGATGTAGTTGAAGCCTTCGGAGAAAAGATTTCGGTTGTAATAACCGACAGTCAGGTGTTCGGAGAGGTTTCAAAAATAATTCCGGAAGGTATGCCGCTTACTTCTTTTTCTATACTTTTTGCAAAGTATAAAGGGATTCTTGACGAAGCGGTAAAAGCCGTAAGCGTAATCGAAAAGCTTCAAGACGGCGATAGAATTTTAATCGCCGAGGGCTGCACCCACCACAGGCAGTGTAACGATATCGGAACAGTGAAAATCCCCGCATGGATAAAAAAACACACGGGTAAAGATATAACCTTTGAATTTACTTCGGGCAGGGATTTTCCCGAAAATGTTTCTGGATATAAAATGGTTATTCACTGCGGCGGCTGTATGATAAACGAGCGTGAAGTGGCAAGCCGAAAGGATACTGCAAAGAAGCAGAATATACCGTTTACCAACTACGGAATTCTGATTGCATATATAAACGGAATACTCAAAAGAAGTATCGGGGTATTTCCGAAACTTAATGAATTGATATAACCACCCTAATTGAGGACTCTTCCCAATTAGGGTGCTTCTTATCATTACTTGCAGGTTCAGTATGTGGTTATCACCATTTTTCGCCAAAAAAATGTGAGGTCAGAGCAAACAAAAATATTGACTTTTATTTACTTTGGGTATATACTTAAAAATGTATACATAGGTATATTAATTAAAATTTATATAACCACTATAAGGAGTGAATGTTAATGAAAAAGTTTTTAAGCGTTGTATTAACATTGATGATGGTGTTTTCAGTGTTTACAACAGTATCAGCACAAACGGTTAAGCACCATGTAGATTCAGTTTTTGTTGGTAAAAATTCCACAACCGTTCCTTTCATTGAAATTGAAAATATGCCTGTTAATATTAGGGCTTTCAAAAATGGTGTCCAATATCCCGGCTCTATATACGAGCCACTGGTATCAGGCGGAGTAGGTGTAGATTTTGCCACAACTCTTGATATGTCACAGGTGAGGAATATTTTTGCCGGCAGCGAATTTATCGGAACCATACTTGCAGGTGACTCTGAGGCTATGCCTGAGTTTCAAAGAGCCCTTATAACAACAACGATAGATGTTACCATTCTCCATCCGGGTGTTACTGTGACAGGAGCACCTACTGCCGGTAGTTTAACAGATGATAATGGTCTTTTTTATGAAGTAGCACAAAGAGATGTTTACCCACAAAGCAATAAAGTTGTAGTTCATTTCGCTCAAACAAGGCCTATTAGTGTGGCAGAGCTTCGAATTGATTTGGATAGTCCTAACGGTCAATCAACCGGATTTTTATCAGACCTTACATTTACGCTTAATGGTGCGTCAAAATATGAAGATACAGGTGATTATACATTAACCGTTTCAATGGATGCCACGTCAACAGTCACTTTTGACAACAATACACAGAATGATACAAGCGATGATTGGATGTTATATATAGATTACGATGGTGAAAACACATATCAGGCAACAATATATAGCCCCTCAACAGGCGGCGGTACAACAAAATACGCCCTTACATATGAAACTGATGGCGGCTCAGCTATCGACAAAGAAACATATACAAGAAATTCAACAGTTAAGCTGACAAAGGTTCCCAAGAAGGAAGGCTACATCTTCGAGGGTTGGTATCTTGACAAGGAGCTTACCGAGAAGGTAACAGAAGTAAAAATGACAAAGAACACAACTGTATATGCAGGCTGGGTTAAGGACAACGGTCTTGCAGGAAACGGTTACGATACTCCCGAAAAGCTTAACGGCGATGACCACTTTGCATATATTGTAGGTTATCCTGAAGGAGATGTGAGACCCGGCAATAATATCACCCGTGCTGAAGTAACAACAATCTTCTTCAGACTTCTTAAAGAGAACGAAAGAAATATGAATCTCGCTTACGAAAATAGTTTCAGTGATGTGGAAATTTTGGATTGGTACAACACAGCCGTTTCAACTATGGCAAAGCTTGGCATTGTTAACGGAAGAAACGCAGAAAGCTTTGACCCCAATGCATTTATTACACGCGCTGAGTTCGCCGCAATCTGTGCAAGATTTGCAGACACTGCGGTTGAGGCCGAGAATAAATTTACAGACGTTGCAGGTCACTGGGCAGAAAAAGAAATTTACGAAGCTGCTGAATACGGCTGGATAAGAGGTTATGAAGATAATACTTTCAGACCTGATAGATTTATCACCCGAGCTGAGGCAATGACAATGATTAACCGAGTTCTTAACCGTATCCCCGAAACCGCTAATGATTTGCTCGACACAATGAAAAAATGGTCTGATAACAGCGATGAAGCTGCATGGTATTACATTCCTGTCCAGGAAGCTACAAACAGTCACGACTATGATAAGAAGAATCACATTTATGAAAAGTGGACTTCTCTTAATGAAAATTTCGACTGGACAAAATACGAACAATAAAATAAAATATAAACCAAAACGGAGCAGGAAATTCCTGCTCCGTTTGTGTTTGTAATGAAAACTGTAGGGGCGAGCATTGCTCGTCTGCGAGCGGATAATATCCGCCACTACAAAATGGATGAAGCGGCACGCTTCTTTTTAAAGTACGACTCCATCTTTAAATATAGATATTTCCTCACATTTATTGATTTCATTCTTTGCCTGTTTGCCGTTTGCAATCTCAATGCAGTAGTCAAGAAGTGCCTTTGTGGGGTCAATTCCGTCAAGCATGGGGCTTGCATCAAAGTCAATCCAGTTTGCCTTTCTTTCAGCAAGGGAATGATTTGTAGCAATCTTAATCGTAGGAACGGGTGCACCAAGGGGTGTACCTCTGCCCGTAGTGAAGAGAATCATATGTACGCCGCATGCAGTAAGGTTTGTAACTGCCACAATGTCATTTCCCGGACCGTTAAGAAGTGAAAGTCCGTTCTCTTTAAGCATATCGCCGTAGTCAAGCACGTCCACAACCTCGGATAAACCGCCTTTTTGCACACAGCCGAGGGATTTTTCCTCAAGCGTTGTGATTCCGCCTGCTTTGTTACCGGGGGAGGGGTTTTCATATACCACCTGATTGTGTCGGATAAAATACTGCTTGAAGTTATTGATGAGAGAAACCGTCTTATCAAAAATTTTTTCGTTTTTACAACGTTTCATCAAAAGATGCTCAGCACCGAACATTTCGGGAACTTCTGTAAGCACACAGCTTCCGCCCATTGATATGAGCAGGTCGGAAAGCCTTCCTACAAGGGGATTTGCAGTAATTCCGCTGTAGCCGTCGCTTCCGCCGCATTTAAGACCTATCTTAAGCTCGGAAATACTTATAGGCTCACGCTGCATTTTTTCTGCACGCTTCTGAAGCTCTTTTACAATTGCAATTCCTTCTTCAATTTCATCGCCTGCGTCCTGTGCGTTAAGGAATTTTACATGATTTTCATCCCATGTACCGAGAACTTTCTTGAAAAGGTCAATATTGTTGTTCTCGCAACCAAGTCCCAGCACAAGAACACCGCCCGCATTGGGGTGCTTTATAAGTCCTTTCAGGACAAGCTGTGTGGTTTCATGGTCGTCGCCAAGCTGTGAACATCCAAAGGGATGAGTAAATGTCTTTGCACCTGTTTTTTCTGCAATAACCTTCGCCTGAGAATTCACACAGCCAACGGTCGGAATAATCCACACATCATTTCTGATTCCCACGCTTCCGTCGCTTCTTCTGTAGCCCATAAAGGTAAGGTCAGAGGTGATTTTGTCACGCTTAACCTCGCCCGGCTCGTAGGTGTATTCAAGCTCACCGGAAAGGTTGGTTTTCATATTGTGTGTATGCACATGGTCGCCTTTTTTTATATCGCATACCGCGTGACCGATAGGCTGACCGTACTTTATAATATTTTCGCCCTCTTTAATGTCAAAACGTGCGTATTTATGACCGTCTTCAAGGTTGATTTCAACATTGTCAAGATTATTTATTAACATATTTCTTTACCTCCGAGGAAAGGAATGTAAGGTCCTCATCCCACAGTGATTTGTTTGCAAGAATTTCTTCAACAGAAGCCGTTTTCATAAATTCACAAACGTCTTTATCGTCGTTTGTCATGTCAGTTCTGTAGAAGTCAATAAGCTTTGCAAATGAGAAAATGAGAGTTTCGGGCATCTTGTCGTAACGCTTGATATACTCAAGAATAGAGGGAAGAACTCTTACTTTGAACTTGCTTACTGAATTAAGTGCAATGGATGAAAGGTAGTGCTTTATGTAGGGGTTTGAGAAACGTGTGATTACACTTTCTGCATACTCAATAAGCTCTTCCTTGGGGAGGTCAAGTGTGGGGATAATTTCATCAAATACACACTTTCTTATATGCTCTCTCATTTTTTCATCATCCACGCAGGACTTAACAGTATCAAATCCCTCCAAAAGTGCATAGGGAACAAGTGATGTATGTGCACCGTTAAGGATGCGTACCTTTCTTGTGCGATACATTTCAAGATTTTCAGTAACGATTACGTTAAGGTCGCATTTATCAAAAGGAATTTCTTTGCAAAGCTCCTTGTAGCCGTCAATAACCCACAGATGGAAGTACTCTGAAGTGTTGAGCATATTATCCTCATAGCCAAGGTCAATCTTTTCATCTTTGGGGAAGCCTGTGTTAATTCTGTCAACCAATGTGTTGCAGAATATGTTTTCCTTTTCAACCCATGCCTTGAAATCATCGCCCAGATTCCAAAGGTCTGCATACTGAAGAATTACCTTTTTAAGTACTGCACCGTTTTTGTCAATAAGCTCACAGGGGAGGAATACAAAGCCGGGAAGTGAAAGGTCAAATCTCTTTTTAAGAAGCTGTGTTACCTTTGCAGGGAATGTCACGGGAGGCATGTCTTCAAACTTATCATTTTCACTAAAGCAGATACCTGCCTCGGTGGTGTTTGATACGATAAAGCGGAAAGAGGGAATCTCTGCCAACTTAAGATATTCGTCATAATTATCATAAGGCTTTACACAACGGGAGATAACATCAATCTTTCTTGTGTCAACACCCTCGCTGCCGCGGCATATATGTGTATATTTGCAATCTTGTGCAGTAAGCATATCGCACATACCCTTATCAATGGGCTGTACAACAACAACGCTGCCTGCAAAATCTGTTTTTTCATTTACAATCTGAAGCATCCAGTCAACAAAGCCTCTTAAGAAGCCACCTTCGCCAAACTGTATAACCTTTTCTGAATACATAATAGTTCCTCCAATGCTAAAAATAAATTTACCTATTATAAAGTATAAAACAAAATGACTTTAATTTCAATCAAATTTTTTACTTTTTACACAAAAAAGTGTTTAGTAAAAGTAAATTCTATTGACATTTATTCACGTGATGATATATGATAAACACGAGGTGACAGCAATATGGAAAAATATAATATTACAGGTATGAGCTGTGCGGCGTGCAGTGCACGTGTTGAGAAAGCTGTTTCCTGCGTGGAGGGAGTAACAAGCTGCAGTGTTAATCTTCTGACAAACTCCATGATAGTAGAGGGAAGTGCACAGGCGGATGCAATTATCTCCGCGGTGTACAACGCCGGTTACGGGGCTTCAAAAGACGGTCAGAAAACGGAAAAAAGTGCCACCGGAGATATTTCGGGCGAGCACGAAATTAAAAATATGAAAAGAAGACTTATATGGTCTGTAGGTTTTTTAATTGTTCTTATGTATTTTTCTATGGGGCAGATGCTTTTCGGCATAGAGTATCCGTGGATTTTTAGGCATAATCCCTTGGCAGTGGGTATTATGCAGATGCTTCTTTCGGCAGTGGTGATGGTGATTAATCAGAAATTTTTCATAAGTGCGTATAAAAGCACAATTCACCGTGCACCCAATATGGACGTGCTTGTTTCCATGGGGTCACTCGCGGCTTTTGTTTATAGTACCTACGCACTTTTTGCCATGACGGGAGCGTACTTAAAAGGAGATTTGGCTTCTGCGCACATCTATATGCACGAGCTTTATTTTGAGTCTGCCGCCATGATTCTTACACTTATAACGGTGGGAAAAATGCTGGAGGCATATTCAAAAGGAAAAACCACCAACGCAATAAAAAGCCTTATGGAGCTTGCTCCGAAAACGGCAACCGTAGTGCGTGACGGAAAAGAGCTTGTTATACCTGCAGGTGAGGTTATGGTGGGTGATGTTTTCCTTGTCCGCCCCGGAATGAGCATTCCGGCAGACGGCGTGGTTATCGAGGGAGAGAGTGCGGTCAACGAATCTGCACTGACGGGAGAAAGCCTTCCCGTAGACAAAAGTGCGGGGGACAAGGTGTCTGCCGCAACAGTAAATCAATCGGGATTTTTAAAATGCAGAGCCGTTAATGTGGGAAATGATACGGCGTTATCTAAGATTATACAAATGGTAAGCGATGCGGCGGCAACAAAAGCCCCCATTGCAAAAATTGCAGATAAAGTTTCGGCAGTTTTCGTTCCGACGGTTATTATCCTTTCGGTAATTACAGTAATTATATGGCTATTACTTAAGGAGAGCTTCGGCTTTGCACTTGCGAGGGGCATTTGCGTGCTTGTAATCAGTTGTCCCTGTGCTTTGGGATTGGCAACCCCTGTTGCCATAATGGTAGGAAACGGTGTAGGGGCAAAGCGGGGAATTTTGTATAAGACCTCTGCAGCACTTGAACATACAGGCAGAATAAAAATTGTGGCTCTCGACAAAACAGGCACAATTACAAAGGGCGAACCTTCGGTTACGGATATTATTACTGCGGATAATGTTGCCGAGGAAGAGCTGCTAAAGGTAGCCGTCACGCTGGAAAAGAACAGTGAACATCCGCTGGCAAAGGCAGTAAGCGTTGAATGTGAAAAAAGGAACATATCGCCCGACAGTATTACGGATTTTTCGGCACTTCCCGGAAGTGGGGTAAAAGGAAAGGTCAACGATAAAATACTTCTTGGCGGAAATCTTAAATTGATGTCAGAACAACTTAGCGTAAGTAATGAACTGATAAAAAAAGTAGAAAAGCTTTCCGAAGAAGGGAAAACACCGCTTATTTTTGCGGAAAATAATAAAATTCTCGGAATTATAGCCGTGGCAGATGTAATCAGAGAGGACAGCGTTGATGCGATAAAAGAACTAAAAAACATTGGCATTAGAACAGTTATGATTACGGGAGATAACAAGCGTACCGCACACGCTATTGCCAGACAGACAGGGATAGATGAGGTTATTTCCGATGTTCTTCCCGACGGAAAAGAGGCTACTATACGTACTCTTATGAAAAGCGGGGAGACGGCAATGGTAGGCGACGGTATAAATGACGCACCTGCACTGACCTCGGCTGATGTGGGAATTGCCATCGGTGCGGGAACGGATATTGCAGTAGAATCGGCAGATATAGTTCTTACGGGAAGCAGTCTTTTGGGTGTGGCTGCGGCAATTAAGCTTAGCCGTGCCACGCTTAAAAACATTAAAGAAAATCTGTTCTGGGCGTTTTTCTATAACGTAATTGGCATACCTCTTGCGGCTGGTGTGTGGATACCCATTACAGGGTGGAGGCTAAGCCCCATGTTTGGTGCGGCGGCAATGAGCCTTTCCAGCTTTTGTGTAATCACAAACGCACTGAGGTTGAATTTCTTTAAAAGTAATAAAACAGTAAAGGAGAAAAAACAAATGGAAAAAATTATTAAAATTGAAGGTATGATGTGTCCCCATTGCGAGGCAAGAGTGAAAAACACTCTTGAAGCTTTGGATGGCGTTACCGAGGCAATCGTAAGCCATGAAAAAGGAGAGGCGATTGTAAAGAGTGATAAAGAAATTTCTCTTGACACCCTCAAGGAAATCGTGGAAGCACAAGGATATAAGGTATTATAAAGGACAAGACCTGCTGAAAAAACAGCAGGTCTTGTCTTCTGTTTGAGAGGATAGGAAAAAATGTTTTACGGTCTGGGCGTTTTTAACATCCCCTATTCGTCTATTTCTGCGGCGGCGTTCATTATAGCCAGCCTTGCACTTTCATATGTGATACCACCCTGCATAAAGCCGACATAGGGGGGCTTAATGGGAGCATCTGCACTAAGCTCAATGCTTGCACCTGATACAAAGGTGCCTGCCGCCATAATTACCTCATGCTGATAGCCCGGCATATCCCAGGGCATGGGGAGGGCGTAACTGTCAACAGGGGACGCCTTTTGTATTCCCTGAATAAATTTAATCAGCTTGTCTTTATCGTTGAACTTTATTGCCTGAATAATATCATAATGATTTGCTTCGGGCTTGGGGTTAACTTCATAGCCAAGCTTTTGCATCAGAGCACCGGCAAAAACTGCACTTTTAATTGCCTGTGCCACAATATGGGGCGCCATGAAAAGACCCTGATACATATATCGGTTTTGCCCGAGGGTTGCACCGCATTCTTTTCCAATTCCCGGTGCCGTCTGACGAAATGCCGCAAGCTCCACGTATTCCTTTTTTCCTACTATGTAGCCGCCCGACTGAGCAAGAGAACCGCCGGGGTTTTTGATTAATGAACCTACCACAAGGTCTGCACCGTGCTGGCTTGGCTCTGTGGTTTCTGCAAATTCTCCGTAGCAGTTATCCACAATGCAGCATACGTCGGGTTTTATTGATTTTATATGTGAGATTGCCTTTCCAAGCTTTTCACAGCTTAATGTATCTCTCCAGTCATAGCCCTTTGAACGCTGCAAAATTACAGCCTTTACGTCGGGAGTGAGTGCCCTTGTAATTCCTTCAAGGTCAACATCACCGTCTATTAAATCAACCTGTTTGTAGGAAACGCCGAAATCCTTAAGACTTCCGCCGCTGTTGCCCGCAATTCCTATAACCTCCTCCAAGGTGTCATAGGGCTTGCCCGTAGCGGCTAAAAGTGTATCACCGGGGCGAAGCACCGCAAAAAGCGAAATCGTCAGACAGTGCGTGCCATTTACGATATTATGCCTTACGAGAGCATCCTCCGCACCAAAAACATCAGCATATATTGCTTCAAGCGTTTCTCTGCCCACATCACCGTAGCCATATCCTGTAGAAGGATTGAGGCAGTTTTCACCCACGCGATTTTTAATAAATGCATCAAGAACCTTTTCCTGGTTAAAACGTGCAATTTCATCGATTCTGTTGAAATAGGGCGTGATTTCCTTTTCAACCGTGGAGGCGAGATTTCGTATTTTTTCTTTTATGTACATTACTTTCAGTCCTCCAGAATTTTTGCCTCATACAGCTTTTCTACAAATTCGTCAATATCATGCATAGCCTGTGAGGGTGATACATCATATTCCTTTAAAACGGCATCAAGCATTTTTTCTTTGGTTGTACCCTGTTTAAGTAAATTCCAGAAAAAAACTCCGCTGTCATTAAGTGTAAGCATTCCACTGAAATTAGTGTCTGCACCTACGGAAACGACAATATTTTTTCCTGCAACACTTCTAAGCAGGTAACCGTCACTTATTTTCATAATAACACATCCTATAAAAAATATGTTTTATTTTATCACATTCCTGACGAAAAATCAACACAAAAAAGGTGCGTTTCCCACATATTCTAAAACCTTTAATTTTTGGTTAAAATATCTTTACATTGTAGGCAATATGTGGTATTATAATATAGATAAATTGGGTTTTTATGCTCGGTAGTATAAAAGTTGAGGAAAAGGTAAAATGCGACAGGAAAAATTAGGCTTTGGAGTAATAATAAGAATGTTGGTATCGCTCATTCCGATTCTTTTCGGAATGCCCATTATAGCGGTGCTTCTTTGTGCATATAATCTGGTCATGTCATACGTGGTATTCGGGCCGATTACCTGCACTGTGAGTTCCTTGTGTGCAATGGGTATATCAATGCTTTTGTATGGATTTTCTTTCGGTGACAGTGCGCAGATGACAGGTCTTTTTATGGCACTCATTTCTATATTGTGTGCAGTGGGTTGTTCGCAGTGCATAAGAAGAAAGGTTGATTTTTTCAGCGGTGTATGGATTGCATCACTGTGTGCACTTGTTCCGCTTTATATGTGGCTTAATTATATTTCAAACAAGGCAGGGCTAAGTGTATCGGCGTATTTTTCGGCTACAGTAAGTGAACTTTTCAATATGGCAGGGTCTATAGTTATGGAGCAGATACCTGTAGAAATGGGTATATCACAGGAAGCCTTTAATATGCTCGCAGAACATGCGTCCGTTTTGGCAGGTGTGTTGGTTCCAGCTTGTGTAATCATTTTATCTGTCTTTATCGGCTATGTCACAATGTGGGCAGTAAATGCACAGCTCAAACGCACAGGCTATCCCATCAGGCATAAGTTTTCCCATATCAGAATACCGCTTCCGATGGTTTTGATTCTGATTGTGGCAATTGTTCTTTCGCATCTTGATTTAAACAAAACTGTCAGTGCCGCAGCGTTAAACGTAAGTATTATCATGACTGTGTTCAGCCTGGCAGCGGGGATATCATTTATTGAATACTATTTGCAGAAATCAAATATCAGAACGTTTCTCAGGGTTATTATCCATTTCTTTATACTTAATTCGTCCCTGGGAATGGCGGCGGCGAGTCCGCTGATTAATGCATATACCGGTTATATAGTACTTGCACTTTTAGATTCTCTGTTTAATTTTAGAAAAATCGGCACAAATGCAGGAAAAGGAGGCGATGGTAATGAAACAGAAAAATGAGATGTTTGACAGCGTTCCCCATATATCCACACCGATTTTCTCACTGATTATTTTTATCTCATCAATTTTTCTTTTTCGTTTCAGTCAGGTCTTGGCTTCAATAGTGCTTGTCAGCTCGCTTTGTATATTTTTTGAAAAGGTGACAAGGCACTTCGGAAGAATCCGCAAAATGCGTGAGTATATAAGTAATGCCGCAAAGGATGAGGACGAGCTTCAGAATAACGAGGCACTTTTTAAATCAATGAACCCCATTGCGGGAATCAGGGTGGACGGAAGCGTAGCCTGGTACAATTCGGCTTTTAAGGAATTATTCCAGTCTGTTTCGGATAAAAAGATAAACGAGCTTTTGCCCGAAATTAACATACGTGACATATATAACAGAAGCATAAAGGACGGAATTAATGTTCACATCGGAGAGGAAGTCTACAGTGTCCGTGCCAATGTAAGGAGGAGAACCTCTGCGGAACATGCGGCAATTATGCTTTACATGGAAAATATTACACAGATTCTTAAGCTTAAAGAGGAGCTTTTTAATTCCCAATGTGCAGTAGCACATATTATGGTTGATAACTATGATGAAGCTATTGACAGCGTGGATGAAGAAGAAAGACTCGACGTTGCAAATCTTCTTGATAAAAATATTATCGGCTGGATTCAGGATGCAGGCGGACTTATAAAGAAAACGGAAAAGGATAAATTCCTATGTGTTTTTACCAAAAAGGAGCTTGACAGCTTTACCGAAGGTAAGTTTGAGATACTCAAAACAGTTAAAGAGTATAATCCCGGCATGAAAACGCCCCCCACCATTAGTATAGGAATCGCTTTTGGGGAGGACAACTTTAATAAGAATAATATTTCCGCAAAAAAAGCACTTGATATGGCACTGGGCAGAGGCGGAGACCAGGCAGTAATCAGAGAAGACGGAAAATTCTCATATTACGGAGGAAATTCCAAGGAAACGGAAAAGCGTACCAAGGTTAAAGCAAGGATTATGGCACATAATCTCAGGGAACTTATAGACGCCTGTGACAATGTGCTTATTATGGGTCACCGTGACAGCGATGCTGATGCAATCGGTGCTGCAATAGGTATTGCCAACATGGCAAGCTATGTAAAAAAAGAAGCGAAGGTTCTTCTTGTAACAAAGGATGACACAGTCCATTTGCTTCTTAAAAAAATTGAGGAAAATCATTACCATGACGGCATGTTCATAGGAAAACAGGGACTTCGTGATTATATTACACAGGGAACGCTTCTTGTTATATGTGACACTCACGTTCCCGAATACACTGAGATGCCTGAGCTTATCGACAGTATAAAAACCAAGGTTGTAATAGACCATCACAGACGAAGCGAGAGCTTTATTTCAAATGCCGACCTTGTTTACCATGAGCCGTTTGCATCATCAACCTGTGAAATGGTTACGGAGATAATGCAGTATTTTGACGCTCATTATGCAGTTTCCACCGTTGATGCGGAGGCACTTTACTGCGGTATTGCTGTTGATACAAAGAACTTTACTTTTAAAACAGGTGTGAGAACGTTCGAAGCGGCAGCGTATTTAAGAGCCGCAGGGGTTGACACCCTCCACGTAAAGAAGCTTCTGAGAAAATCCATTGAGAATTATAAGCACAAGGCATGTATTGTAACAGAGGCACAGATTTATTCGGATAACATAGCAATTTCCCTTTTTTCGGGAATTGTTCCCCATATAGTAATTGCAAGTGCGGCTGACGAGCTGCTTGAAATCAACGATGTGAAAGCATCTTTTGTAGTTGCCCGTGATGATGAGGGAAGCGTTATCATAAGCGGACGTTCCCTGGGCGAGATCAATGTTCAGATGGTGCTTGAAAAGCTTGGCGGCGGAGGCCATATGATGGTGGCAGGTGCACAGCTTCGGGGCACATCCGTAGCCGATGCGGGAGATTTGTTGAAAAAGGCAATTGATGAATTGATAGGAAAGGATGTAATTTAAATGAAAGTTGTACTTTTAACCGATGTTAAAGGTCATGGAAAAAAAGGCGATGTGGTAGAAGCCAGCGACGGATATGCAAGAAACTTTTTGCTTCCCAAAAAAATGGCTGAAATTGCAACTGCCGATGTTCTTAATAATATAAAGGGAAAGAACGAAGCTGCGGCATATCATAAAGAGCAGGAAATCCTCGCGGCAAAGGAAGCTGCGGCAAAGCTTGAGGGAAAGAAAATCGTTCTCAGCGGAAAAGCAGGGGATAACGGAAAGCTCTTTGGTAAAATTACCAATCAGAATGTTGCCGATGCAGTAAAAATGCAGCTTCATTATGTGATTGACAAGAGAAAGGTTGTTCTTCCCGACGGAATAAAGACAACGGGCGAAACTACGGTCGAGCTTAAGATTTATCCTGAAATTTCTGCAAAAATAACTGTAGTTGTAAATCCTCAATAATTGAAAGATAAAAATTATAGAAATACGGTGATATTATGGAAATGCCTATCGGCAGAACCATGCCATATAATTTGGAAGCAGAAGCGGCAATTCTCGGAAATATGATTCTTGACGAAAAAGCTCTCGTTAACGCCATGGAAAAGCTTGACGAAGATTGCTTTTATGCTACCGCAAATAAAACAATATTTAATGCAATAGCCTCCCTTTTTGAAGAAGGCGTACCTGTTGATATGGTAACTCTTTCGGAAAAACTGGGGGATAAGCTCGATACCGTAGGCGGTATTGCTTACATTACAAAAATTGCCCAGAATGTTTTCACAAAGGAAAACTTAAACCAGTATATTGAAATTGCCCGTGATAAAAAGACCTTAAGAAGACTTATTGAATCGGCGAATGAAATTATGGATATGGGCATGAAGGACGAGCTTGCGGCAGGAGATATTATTGATAAGAGCGAACAGCTTATTTTCAGAATATCCGAGCAGCAGGGAACGAAGACGTTTTCCCATATCGGCGAGGTTGTAAAAAGCACCCTTGCAATTCTGGACGAGCGTAAACGCCGGGGCGGTAAAATTACCGGTATACGCACGGGCTTTACAGGGCTTGATGCAGCTACTGCGGGACTTCAGAACAGTAACCTCATTATCCTTGCGGCACGTCCCGGTGTGGGTAAAACCAGTTTTGCTCTTAACATAGCACAGAATGCCGCAATCCGTGAGAAAGTTCCCGTTGCAATCTTTTCTCTGGAAATGAGTAAGGACGAGCTTGTAAACAGAGTACTTTCAAGTGAGGCACTTGTGGAATCGGGTAAGCTTCGTATAGGGGACATTGATGCGGCTGATATGACAAAGATTGCCCATTCGCTTAAGGATATAATTACCGCCCCCGTATACATTGATGATACCCCCGGTATCACAGTGGCTGAGATAAGAGCTAAATGCCGCCGTCTTAAAATGGAAAAGGGGCTTGGACTTGTAGTGATTGACTACCTTCAGCTTATGCAGGGCAGCGGACGAAGGGGAGAGAGTCGTACCCAGGAGGTTAGTGAAATGTCACGTTCTCTTAAGGTTATGGCGAAGGAACTGAACGTTCCCGTAATCACCCTTTCTCAGCTTAACCGTTCCTCTGAAAAGCTTGCAAGAAGACCTATGCTAAGTGACCTTCGTGAAAGCGGCTCAATTGAGCAGGATGCCGATATTGTTATAATGCTCAGCAGACCCATTGCAGAGGAAAATGCAGAGGAAAGTGCGGCTAATATAGTCGAATGTATCCTTGCAAAAAACCGTGCAGGCGAATGTGGAATATTTAATCTTGCATGGCGCGGTGAATATACCAAGTTTATGAATCTTGACAGCAGGAGCTGATAGCGGTGCTGCTTGAAAAAGTAAGAAAAACAATTTATGAAAATTCCCTGATTGATAAAGGCGACACGGTGCTATGTGCGGTGTCGGGAGGGGCGGATTCCATTTGCCTTTTACATGTGATGCTTGCACTTAAAGAGGAGCTTGACCTTAAAATAGCCGTTGCCAATGTTAATCATCTGATACGCGGAGAAGAATCCGACAGGGATAGCGAGTTTGTAAAAAAGGTATGCGAAGATTATGGCGTAGAGTGTTACTACCGTCAATATAATGTGACCGAGATTGCAAGGGAAAGAAAAATCGGTGAAGAAGAGTGCGGCAGAATTCTAAGGTACGAATTTTTCGAGGAAGTTTCTCGAAAATTGGGCAATGCCAAAATTGCCACTGCACACAATCTTGACGATTGTGCGGAAACCATTCTTTTCAGAATAGCAAGAGGAAGCAGTCCCGCAGGACTTGAGGGCATCAGGCATAGCCGCCAGAATATAATCAGACCGCTTCTTGACGTGAAGAGATGCGAAATTGAGAAATATTTATGCGAGAACAATCAAAAATGGTGTGAGGATAGCACAAATGCCCTTCCAATTTATGCAAGAAACAAAATCCGTCTTTCGGTTATTCCTTTGCTTGAGGAAATTTCTGGAGGTGTCTCCCGTAAGATAGTACAGACCTCGAGGATGATTGCGGAGGATAACGAGTTTCTTGAAAATGAGGCGGAAAAATTACTTCAAAAGTGCTTTTTTGAAACATATCTTTTAATAAATCCCGTTATAAAGGCACCGACTTCCATAGGGAGAAGAACGACGGCACAGGTCCTGAAAAAATGGGGAGCAGAAATCACCTTTGAGAGAGTTGAGTCTTTTTTGGAATTTTTAAAAAAGGACAGCGGAAAAAGGTTTGATATTACCAAAAATCTGTACGCAGAAAAAAATTATGATAAGGTAAGCCTTAGGAAAAATGAGGCAGGAGAATCATATGTATCTGTGCTTAGCGAGGAAGGTATACTCGGTGATAAAGGGTGGGAGCTTGAAGTTTTAATTACAGATGCTCCGACAAAGAAAACTGGAAACGCTGTGGCACTTTTTGATGCAGACGAGGTTAAACCACCCTTTACTGTACGTTACAGGAAAAGCGGAGATAAAATGAGCCTGAAAGGTATCAAAGGAACAAAGAAACTCAGCGACATTTTTACCGATGAGAAGATAGACAGGTACGAAAGAGATTATATCCCAATAGTCGAAAAAGACGGAGAAATTCTGTATCTGTGCGGACTGAGGCAGTCGGGAAAGTATAGCGTTTCGGAAAAAACAAAAAAATATCTGATAATCAAATATACATCTACAAAAGAAAGGTAAGAAGAAAATGTCCAATATTAATGACCCTATCAAAAAAATCCTTGTTTCCGAGGAACAAATAAAGGAAAGAATAAGCGAGCTTGCAACAGAGATTAACCGCGATTATGAAGGAAGGGAAATTTTGCTTGTTTCAGTTCTTACGGGAAGCTTTATCTTTGTCGCTGATTTAATACGTGAGCTTAATATTCCTGCCGAGATATCGTTTTTATTTGCTTCAAGCTACGGAAGCGGAATAGTTTCTACGGGAAATGTAGAAATTCATGCAGGAAAGGGTTTTGAGCCTAAGGATAGGGATATAATTATAGTTGAGGATATTATTGATTCGGGAAGAACTCTCGAAAAAATACAAGCCTATCTTAAGGAACAAGGGGCAAAAAGTGTAGAAATATGTACATTTCTTGATAAGCCCTCAAGACGTGTGGTTGATATTAAGGCAAAATATACAGGTTTTGAAGTTCCCGATGAGTTTGTTGTGGGCTATGGACTGGATTTTGATTACAAATACCGCCAATATCCTTTTGTGGGTGTGCTTAAAAATGAGTATTATGAATAAACTGTGAAATAGATTGTGAAAAAATTTTTCTTGTGTTAAAATTAAGTCTTAAAGGGGGTAATAATTTTGAAAAAGTCTTTTAAAGGCATAAGCTTTTATATAATTTTACCTATAATAATTATTTTGCTTATGAATATGTCGCTCGGCGAGCCGGAAAAAGGTGTAAAGTCTTTTTCTGAATTGGTGACGGCTATTAATAATGAAAAGGTAGAAAAGCTTACTATTGAGGACACTGTTACAAAGGCTGTTATTGACGGTAAGGAGTATCAGGTAGAGGTTACACCGGGAATCTTGTTTGAGGTTGCAGGGGAGGAAATAAAATCCCAGATTGCCGAGGGAAAGATTAAAACATCTGTCCCGGCACCCGAAGACACTGCATGGTGGATTTCTCTTATTCCCACAGTTCTCATGATTCTTGTGATAGGCTTCTTCTGGTTCTCGTTCATGAAATCACAGACAGGCGGTCACGGAATAGGAAGCTTTGGCAAATCAAAGGCAAAATCTGCTGTTGACAGCAAGATAAACTTTGACATGGTTGCCGGTGCGGACGAGGAAAAGAAAGAACTTGAGGAAGTTGTTGAGTTCCTTAAAAATCCGAAGAAATTTATTGACCTTGGGGCAAGAATTCCCAAGGGCGTGCTTCTTGTAGGCCCTCCCGGAACGGGTAAAACGCTCCTTGCAAAAGCAGTGGCAGGTGAAGCGGGAGTTCCTTTCTTCTCAATATCGGGTTCAGACTTTGTTGAAATGTTCGTAGGTGTAGGTGCCAGCCGTGTGCGTGACCTTTTTGAACAGGCGAGAAAAAACCTTCCTGCAATTATCTTTATTGATGAAATTGACGCCGTGGGAAGACAGCGTGGTGCAGGTCTTGGCGGCGGTCATGATGAGCGTGAACAGACTCTTAACCAATTGCTTGTTGAAATGGACGGCTTCGGAACAAATGAAGGCGTGATTATTATTGCGGCGACTAACCGCCCAGATATACTTGACCCTGCTCTTTTAAGACCGGGAAGATTTGACCGTCAGGTAGTGGTAAACTATCCCGACCAGAAGGGCAGAGAGGCAATCCTCAAGGTTCATTCAAAGAATAAGCCTGTTTCTGATTCGGTTTCTCTTGAAACAGTTTCCAAGTCCACATACGGATTTACCGGTGCAGACCTTGAAAATCTTCTTAATGAAGCGGCTATTCTTACTGCACGCAGAGATAAAAAGCTTATCGAGCAGGAAGAAATTGATGAGGCGATCCTTAAAGTTATTATGGGTCCCGAAAAGAAAAATCGTAAACACAACGAGTTGAACAAGAAAAAGACTGCATACCATGAAGCAGGCCATGCGGTTGCGGCAAAGCTTCTTCCCACGCAGGATAATGTTCACCAGGTTTCAATTATTCCCAGAGGAAGGGCGGGCGGATTTACCCTCAGCCTTCCCGATACTGATAAGAGCTATATTTCAAAGGAAGAAATGCTTGAGCAGATTATAATGTCCCTTGCAGGTAGGGCGGCTGAAAAGATAGTGTTTAACGAAATTAACAGCGGTGCATCAAGCGACCTTGACCATGTTACCAAAACTGCAAGAAAAATGGTTATGCAGTACGGCATGAGTGAAAAATTGGGCTATATCACCTTTACGGGTGAAGACCATGAAGTATTCCTGGGAAGAGATTTTTCACAGGGCAGAAACTACAGCGAGAGCGTAGCTTCTGTTATCGATGAGGAAATCAAGAGAATTGTTGACGAGTGTTACGCAAAGTGTGAGAAGCTTCTCACCGATAATCGCGACAAGCTTGATAATGTGGCAAACGCACTCATAAAATATGAAAAGCTCGATGCCGCGGAATTTGAAGAGGTTTTTGAAAAAGGCGAGCTTTCTTCACAGAGTGAAAAAACGGAGCAGTTTTCCGTTGATTTAGAAAATGAGAGCAATACAGAGGAAAAGGAGTCAGAAGACAATGAGAATTTATAAGGCAAAAGATTACAATGACATGAGCCGTAAGGCGGCAAACATCCTTTCAGCACAGGTAATTATGAAACCCGATGCGGTTTTGGGTCTGGCAACAGGCTCAACACCCCTGGGTACATATTCTCAGCTCATTGAATGGTATAAGAAGGGTGATATTGATTTTTCAAATGTTACCACAGTAAACCTTGACGAGTACAAGGGGCTTACAAGAGATAATCCTCAGAGCTACTACAGATTTATGTGTGAAAACTTTTTTGACCACATCAATATTGATAAGAAGAATGTAAACGTACCTGATGGAACGCAGGAAAACAGTGAAATTGAGTGCGAAAGATATAACAATATAATTCGCAGTGTAGGCGGAATTGATATGCAGCTTTTGGGAATTGGTGATAACGGACATATCGGATTTAATGAGCCGGGCTGTGCTTTTGAAACAGAAACACACTGCGTAAAGCTTACAGAAAGCACCATTAATGCAAACTCCAGATTCTTTGATTCTATTGACGAAGTTCCCAAGGAAGCATACACAATGGGTATCAAGAGCATAATGCAGGCTAAGAAGATTCTTCTCGTAGCTTCGGGCGAGAACAAGGCAAAGGCATTGTATGAAGCAATCTGCGGACCTGTTACTCCCAAGAATCAGGCATCAATACTTCAGCTTCATAACGATGTGACAATTGTTGCAGACGAAGCGGCCCTTTCACTTATAAAAGAAATCTGACAGTACAGCTGTTAAAAATTAACACGACAGAATAAAATCCCTGTTATTTGACATTCGACGAGGTCGTATTGACATTTTAAGATTTTATAATAAGCGGTAAAAAACTAAATTTCTTTGCTCCGATTTTGCAGGATATTTAGTTTTTTGCATACATTGGAAAATTAATGTATAGGAAGGTGGATGATAAAAGTGAAAACATCTGGATTTTTCAGAAAAGTAATCAGTCTGGTACTTGTAGCGGCAATGACGATGACGATGCTTGGTTCATCTTTGTTTGTACTTGCCGAGGAGCTTGTTACGGACAACTTGGAATCTTCAGAAATTCCTGAACAAAGTGAGGTGATTACAGAGCAGACCATAGAAAATGATGTGGCCGATGTGAATGAACAGGATTCAGACGATGAATCTGTCCAACCTCCTGACACGGAGCCTGTTTCTGAAAATGAAAACGAGGAAACAAAATTGCTTCTGACAAACGATGAATTAGGTAATGATACAGAATATGTTAGTGTATCAACGGCGGATGAGCTGGAAACAGCAATCGAAAATGGCGGTGCTATATGTATTGCAGATGATTTTGAGCTTGACCGTACCTTCTACATTAGTCAGGATACATATATCTACAGCGATGAGGCACGCGTACTTACAAGAAATGCGGACTTCGGCGGTGATATTTTCGTAGTCGGTGAATATAGTGACGGTACTACCTGTGAAAATACCGTTACATTTACACTCGGACACCCCGATTATGTGGAAAGTGATCTTCTCACAATTGACGGTAACAGTGACTATATGTCAGTCGATGTTACGGGCAGTGTTGTATTTGTTTGCAATAATGCACAGGCGAATTTTCATAAAAACCTTTCTTTAATCAACAATAAAAAAACAGGAAACGAAAAAACTCTCGATTCAAAGTACGCTTTGTCATACCCTGAACAAATTGGCGGTGCGGCAGTAATTTTGGCATCGGGTACACTTAATATTTACGGTTCAAAATTCACAAATAACACCGTGCACGATGTAGAGGGTGAAGCAAGTTCCCGTGGCGGTGCAATCTACTCATTAGGTGCACTTAACATTTACGGAGCTGATTTTGAAAGTAACAGTGCCGCACGTGGTGGTGCAATTTATAACTATAACGAAGCACATGTATACAATGCAACTTTCACCCAAAACAGTTCTACCTACCGTGGCGGTGCGATTTATATGCCCGCAACTGCCGAGAGCATATTGTATTTTGGTGAAGAAAACGATGTAATTGAAAACAATGTTTTGTTCGATTTAAATACATCTTCCGGCCGCGGCGGTGCAATTTATGCACAGGGTCTTGTAAATGTGAATAATACACAGTTTACAAACAACACCTCAACCGAAGATCACGGTGGTGCTATTGTTGCAACAGGCAGAATGGAAAGCATTGAAAAAACTCTTGTTGTTTCAAATTCTGTGTTTGAAAACAACAGTTCTTATTATAACGGCGGTGCGGTTTATCTTACCGGAACAGACGCATCTTTTAATAGCGTAGAATTTAATCTCAATACTGCTTATGCCACCGAAAACTCAAGCGGCGTAAGATACGGAGGCGGTGCAGTATACAGTACAGGAAGTAATACAGAGTTCAATACTGTGACATTTGCAGACAACAACTCTGAGTTTGTTGCTGGTGCTCTGGCTTTCTATTCCGAAAGTAGTGCAAAAATAAACGGAATAACTGCTACTTCCAACAGCGCTGTATCACACGGCGGTGCTATATACCTCAACAATTCAGAGGTTGAAATAACCGATGCAATTCTTACAGGTAACTCTACCTCAGGTCACGGTGGTGCAGTGTATGCCACAAACTCCAAGGCGATTATAAACGGTGCTGAGATTACAAGTAACACTGCAACAAGTAACGGCGGTTCTATATACTCCACAGGCTCAGAATATGTGATAGACGATGCTGAATTCACTCTTAATGCTGCAAGTGGTAACGGCGGTGCTATGTATACTACAAAGAGTACTGTAAAAATCACAAACTCTGACTTTGCAGAAAATGAATCTGGTAAAAGCGCCGGTGCTGTATATTTCAATACAACATCCACGGCAGAGCTTTCAACAGTTTCATTTACAGAAAATAAAGCAACCGAAGATTCCGGTGCAGTAAAAGTAGACGCCGGAAGCACAGTAGTGATGAATAACATTACTGCAGAGAAAAACAGTTCAAAAACAGCAGGATTCTTGTTCAATTACGACTCTGTTCTTAACCTGTATAACTCAAACATCAGCGAAAACACAGCTACCGGCGGTAATGCAGGTGCATTATATTCAGCGCAGGGATCTTCTTCCAACATTTATAAAACAAAGTTTACCAAAAACTCTGCTACAGGTAACGGCGGTGCATTATATATGTACACCGATACCGCAGAAAGTATTTTACACAGCTGTACCTTCACCGAAAATACTTCAGGTAACTACGGCGGTGTAATGTACGCATCCGGCAAGGCTGTTTTACAAATGTATAATACCATTGCCACAGGCAACAATGCGGGGCACGGCGGATTTTTATACGAAACAACCACAGGCACAACTATTACTATGGCAGGTCTTACTGTTTCGGGAAATACCGCAACAACAGGCGGTTCCATTATCTGGGGTAACTCAACAGGTGCTGTGCTCAATATTGACAAATCACAGTATTTTGATGTTGATTATTCCGGCAATCTGGATGATACATACTGGGCAGGTGCTATTGTAAACAAGCTTACTGTTAATGATATGTCAGTAGAAATTCCCGGATATAATGATTATGAGGGCGAAGGTGGCGATACCCCCTCAGAGCCTGAGGAAAAAGTTACTATAAACATAAAATCCTCCTCACAGCTTGAGCAGGCTATCAGAACAGGCTTTACATCCTTTAGAATAGTAGCCGACTTTGAGCTTGACCGTACATTCTATATTACTGAGGATACATATATATTCTCTGATGAGGCACATACTCTTATGAGAAAAGCAGATTTTGCAGGGGATATATTCGTTATTGGTGAAGACTCAGAGGGTACATTTACAGAAAATCCTGTAACACTTACTTTCGGCAATCCCGAATCTGACAGTGAGAATCTTCTTGTTATTGACGGTAATAAGGACAACCTCTCAGTAAAAGTAACAGGAACGGTATTCTTTATCGGAAACAATTCTACTGTAAATATGCACAAGAATGTTACCGTTAAAAATAATAAAAAGCTCGGTAACGAAAGAACTCTTGATGAAAAATATTCTGCTTCTTACCCCGAACAGATTGGCGGTGCGGCAGCAATCATTGATTCAGGTACACTTAATATTTACGGCTCAACACTTTCAGATAACATTGTACACGATGTAGAGGGCGAAGCAAGTGCCCGCGGTGGTGCAATTTATTCTTTCGGAACTCTTAATATCTACGGTGCAACCATTTCCGGAAACTCTGCTGCCCGCGGCGGTGCTATTTACAGCTACAAGACAACAAATATCTACAATGCTTCCATTACAAAGAACCATGCAACATTCCGTGGCGGTGCAATTTATATGCCTGCAAGTGCAAACAGCCGTCTTTCACTGGGAAGCGACAATGATATAATTGAAGGAAAAGTTGTTTTTGAAGAAAACAGCGCTTCTGACAACGGTGGTGCAATTTATGTTCAGGGCGTGCTTAATGCAATTAATACTACATTCTCTAAGAATACATCAGAAAAGGCCGGAGGTGCTATTACTGCATACGGTTACGAAAATCTCGGAGATAATAAGTCTGTTACGGTTTCAAATTCTGTTTTTGACCAGAATACAAGTGCAGGCGGCGGTGCAGTAGCCCTTTACTCAAATGCAACTGCAATATTCAGCAATACCACATTTACAAATAACACTTCAACAACAACCGGTGGTGCTATGGTTGCAGATTCGGCAGATGTTAAAGTGTATGGCAGTACATTTGAAAATAATACAGCAACAAGCCATGGCGGTGCACTTATGGCAAGTGATGAAGCCAATGTTTACATGTCAAATGTAAAGCTGAGCGGCAACTCGTCAGGTGCAAACGGCGGTGCCATGTATTCTACTGCTTCAAAGATTGAAATTAACGGTGCAGAGGTTAAAAACAACTCCGCTGTAACCTATGGTGGTGCATTCAGTATGCACAGAGCTACTGCAACCGGTATTGCTTCAAATGTTATTCTTAACAAAATAAACGCAGATGGAAATACTGCAGGATCACTGGGCGGATACCTGTACAGCAAGCACTCTGTACTTAATATGTACAACAGCAATATTAAAAACAATTCTACACAATCAAACGGCGGAGCAATAGGACTTCAGGGTGAAGCAGTATCGAACATCTACAATACAAAGTTTACAAATAATAGCTGTACTAACAATGCCGGTGCTATCTATGTATATACTACCGGAACAAATACTCTTTGTCACAGCTGTACGTTTGATTCAAACTCATCAGGCAATTACGGTGGCGGTCTGTATGTTTCAAACGGTGCACAGCTTATGATGTATAATACCACAGCTAAAAACAACACTGCTCCCAAAGGCGGATTCATGTACGAAACAACTACAGGAACAGTTGCTACAATAAGCGGACTTACAGTGTCGGGAAATACTGCACCCGATGGCGGTCCGATTATCTGGGGTAATACAACAAATGCAAAACTCAGAATAAACAAAAATAATTACACAGACCTTGACCATACAGGCGAATACGACAGCACATACTGGGCAAGTGCTATTGTAAACAAGCTCACAGTTGAAGAAATCTCTGACGAAGTTCCCAGATATCAGGACTACAACAATGAATTGTATGATGAGTTCGATGAGGTTATGGATGTAACCTCTGCTTCCGAGCTTGAATTTGCAATCAACAGCGGAGCAAAGAATATCCGTATTGTGGAAAGCTTTGAAATTGACAGAACTTTCTACGTTACAGGCGAAGTTGTAATTTTCACAACCGCATCAAAGACTCTTACAAGAAAAGCAGATTTTGCAGGCGACATCTTCGTAGTCGGTGAAGATGCAGAGGGTAACAGCTCTATCTCGCTTGGAAAAACTGCAAAGCTTACCCTAGGTAATCAGTATTCTGAAACTGCTGACCTTCTTATCATAGACGGTAACAGTGAAAATATGACAGTAGACGTAACAGGAACTGTAATCTTCCTTGAAGAAAGCGGCCAGGTTGACCTCTACAAGAATACTACTATTCAGAATAACCGCAAAAAAGGAAACGAAAGAATCCTTGAAGAAAAATATCTTCTTAATAATGCAAGCCGTGTAGGCGGTGCCGCTATGATTATATCTGACGGTACTGTAAATATTTACGGTGCAACCTTAAAAAACAACATCTGTAATGAAGAAACAACAGGTGAGGGTGTTCCCGAATCTGCTCGTGATTCTTCACTTGGCGGTGCTATCTACAACCGTGGTACATTTAACATCCACAGCGGTCTGTTTGAGGGTAACCAGTCTGCCCGCGGCGGTGTTATGTATAATATTAAGGACCTTTATGTTTACGGCGGTCAGTTTATCGGCAACCATGCAACTACAAACGGCGGTGCAATCTATCTTGCAGGTTCACAGTTCAGCCAGATGTATGCAGGTGATCAGCTTAATTCAAAAGTAAGTGACAAAATTCTCTTTAAAAATAACACTTCAGTAAGTAATGGCGGTGCAATGTACTGTGCTTCAATGGCTATTGCCATGATTTACGGCGATACAACCTTTGAAGGTAACGCTACTACTTCAAACGGCGGTGCAATAGCTTCATACGGTATGGTAGACACAAATAATGTTGTATTCAAAGACAACTTTGCCTACAGTATGGGTGGTGGTGCTTATGTTGCAAACTCCAACGAAGAGCTTGTAACGCGTATTGTAACCTTTGAAAATACTTTGTTTGAAAACAATACTGCAAGAAACGGCGGTGCCGTTGCAGTTTATGCATCAAACGAAGAGCTTTCAGAAGGTGGTATCCTTGAAGTACAGAAATGTAACTTTATTAAAAACAAGGCAGTTAATACAAAGGATACGGAAGTTACATCAAATGTATTCGGCGGAGCTATTTATATTACTCGTAAGAGTACACTTAATATAGCAGATACGAACTTTGAGGAAAACGAAGCACTCTTCGAAGGCGGTGCTATCTACGCTGCAGGTGAAAGTGAAACAACTGTTTCAGATTCAACCTTTACAAAGAACAAAACTGCTCACGAAAGTGATGCAAAGGGTGGTGCAGTGTCTGTACACAGTGCAACTCTTGATTTTGACAACGCTACATTTACAGAAAACTCAACCTGTAAAAACGGCGGTGCAGTCTATGTTTCATACACAACTGCGCTTCCTGTGAATTCTGATGTAAATATCAAAAATTCAAACTTCGGCAAAAACTCTGCAGGAAATGCCGGCGGTGCAATCTATGTAACAAAGCACGCAGTTGAAACACAGGAAGACGAAATTGTAAACATTAAAAACACTTCCTTTGACGAAAACACAGCGGCATACGGTGGTGCGTCATATTTTACCGCTTACTCCGATGCGTACATGAAGGATGTTGCATTCACAAAGAATACTGCATCTTCAACAACTGTAAACTCGTACGGCGGTGCAATTTATCTTACAAACTCTGCCGTAGCTGAAATTGACGGTGCTCAGTTTACAGATAACAGTTCAACATACTGCTCAGGTGGCATCTCGCTACATTCATCAGCACGTGCTATCCTTAATAACATCACTGCAACAGGTAACAATGCACCCACAAGTGCAGGCTTCCTGTATGTTAACAGTGCACGAGTTGATGTGTATTCAAGCGAAATCAAAGGAAACAGTGCAGGCGTTAACGGCGGTGCAATTGCTATGTACAATTCAGCCGTTGCAAACCTTAATAATACTGTATTTGATGGAAATACCGCAGAGGGTTACGGCGGTGCGATTTATAATACTACCTCCGAAGCAGAGTCAGTATTCCACACCTGTACATTCAAAAACAATGTATCACCAATGTTCGGCGGTGCAATGTTTGTAAACAATAAGGCAATTCTTAAAATGTATAACCTCATTGCAGAAAACAACTCTGCACAAAAGGGTGGCGTTCTGTACGAAACAACAACCGATACAGAAGTTACAATTAACACTATGACAGTTAAAGGAAATACCGCAACAGAAGAAGGCCCCATTATTTTCGGTAATACATTTAAGGCTATACTTAACATCCATAAGATGAATTATGTCGACGAGGATTCGCCCAATACTGCAGATGATGAATACTGGGACTACGCAATCAAAAATGAACTTACGGTAAATGACCTCTCAGGTGTTGAGGATGAAATCCCCGAATGTGATACATATGTCCCCAAGACAGAAGAGGAAGAGGAAGAAAAAGAAAGAATCCCCGTTCCTGTTGACGACGTTCTTTCTCTCGGTCTTAACTCATCTGACGGCGTTCCGTCATATGCTTACGGCAAACTTCCAAGACTTGACACTTCTTCAAACTTTATGAGTCGTAACACAACGGTATTCCCGAACATTAACGGCAAGAATGTAACCGTGGACACATTTGTAAGCCACGCAAACGATCCTGCAAACAACTGTACAGTTGGTGAGGGTATCCTTCTTTATCAGGCAATCCTCTATAAGCAGGCACATCCCGAAGAAGAGGTAAATGTATCTATTGCATCATTCAGATTCAGTGCCCTTGCAGCGGTTAACATTAACCGTAACAGCCGTTACTTCGGTTATATGCGTAACCTTCCTAATGCGGACTATGATAAATACGGCTTTGTACGTCTTTCGTACCTTCTTGTAACAGCGGCAAAGATGGGCGTAAACGTAACTGTTGTAGGTCAGCTTGACGGCTATCCTCAGCCCTCTTCAGCTCCCACACTTTACGAGTATTTCACATATTATCTTGACGAGCCTTGTGACCCCGCATACGCAGAAGGCAAGTTTGTACGTGATTATATGACATTCGGCTACTGCGAATGGACATCTTATGACAACAAGGCAGCTACAGATATGATGCATACAAAGATGTGTGCCGTATCTCATTACCTTGATATGGACGGCAATGTCGGCAGAAATGCAGTGTGGTCATCATCAAGTAACCTTGACGGTATCAATTCCAATGCTACAAACGGTAACAACAAGATGCAGACTGCAACTATTGTTTCAAATCACGAGGAAATTTACCGTGCAGCATATAACTACATAAACATAATTCCCGAATATTGCGGTCAGGAAGAAGTTTACAACTTCAGAACTCTGGTAGCTGCTATCAGTAAGAATCAGATTGACCTTATCGAAGCAGGCAGAGCTGACGAAATCAAGCCCGAGGAACAGATTGTATACCTCGGAACAGAAAATGACGACGTGTTCGAGTTCTACTTCTCACCCTTCGGCGGTGACGTTATGACCTGGACAGAGTCATATAACCCCTACTGTAAGTTTGCCCGTAAGTTCAGCAATTCCGATGATTACGTAATAATGAGCTGGAACAGTGCAAACTACAACAAGTCTACACCTATCGTTCTTCAGATTGAAGAAATGCTGACAAATACATTCCTTACAAAGAAGAACCCCAATAACAGAATTTACACCAATCTTGAGGATTTTGACACAGCACCCTACAAAGATCTGGTACTTGGTCAGGACATAGGATTCAAGTCTTTTAACAAGTACGATCACGGTGCACTTCACAGTAAGGATTTGCAGCTTTCATATTCAGAGAACGGAAAACGTGAATATGTTTCAATCCTCAGCTCAATCAATATGCACGGCGGTGCGATGAGCTATCAGTCAAATTATGTTCTTGTGATAAAGGAAGACAACTGCAACGAAGACAGCGTATTCTTCACCGTTGCAGACCAGACAAGCGTTGGTATAGTAGACCACACTTACGGTGAGGTTCAGACTTTCCTTCCCGAAGAAGAAAACAAAGACGGTTACACTTACAAAGCTTGTATCTACTGTGACAAGAAGGTAACTCTTGATACAGTTCATCGTCCCAGTGAATGGATTATTGCAAAAGAATCAACTGCAACAGAGAACGGTATCAGCTATCAGGCATGTAAGGGCTGCGGTGAAGTTGTTGCGTCAAAAGAAATCGTAGGTAAAGAATCTGAAGTTACATATTCTGAGGGAATTAAGTTCTCTAAAGAGGTGGCTTCAAGACTTCAGACAAATCTTACAGCCATGCCTTATACTTTTGAGGCAGTAATAAGTATTCCCAAGACCTTTACAAACAGACCAGGTGTTATAGTAAGTAACTATGAGAAAACCCGTGAGAATCTTGTGTGTTTTGAGGTTTTGGCAGGAGGTAAAGTAAGACTTTATTACAGAAACAATTCTGTCATTCAGGATTGTATTTTCAATAAAGATATTCGTTCAAAAGCACCAAAGCACATTGCAGTTACGGTTGATGAAAGCCTTGCAACACTCTATGTTGACGGCGAGGCTGTTGAAAGCAAAACGCTTACTGTTGAATACCCGTCAGAATACAATAATATGTATGTTGGTGGTGACGACAGATCAAAAAACGCTCAGTATTTCAAAGGAACAATCTATTCTGTCGCAATGTTTGGTGATGTGCGAGCTGCAGAAGAAATAAAGGCAGATGCCATTTTTGTTCATGAAACAGGCGATAATCTTCTTTATTCCGAGAATTATCCCCTTGAAAAAGAAGACCCAGAAAAAGTAGTAATCGAGAATACAGTAATCCATCCTGAAGCAATTGATTTTGATGTAACAGAAAGCTACAGCATAGGAACTCTTTCTCAGACACCTCATACTTTTGAAGCAGTATTAAGCGTTCCCACCGATTATAATGAAAGAGCAGGTGTTGTGGTAAGTAACTATAACGGCGGAACAGACCCGCAGATAGCTATAGAAATATATGAAAAAGGTAGACCAAGAGTTTTTGCATATACTGGTTCTGCACGTGTCGATACTGTATTTGATACAGATATTCGTTCTGAAGTTCGCAGGCATATGGCAATCACCGTTGATGGAAAGAAGGCAACCCTTTATCTTGAGGGTGAAGCTGTTGAAACAAAAAACCTTAAATATGCACTTCCCGAAACAACGGAGAGGTTCAAAGTCGGCGGAGATGACAGAAGTGAAAATTCACAGTATTTCAAGGGTAAAATCCAGTCTGTTGTCCTCTTTGGCGACGTAAGAACTGCCGAGGAAATTAAATCTGACGCTATGCTTGTAACAGCAGATGCAGAGGACCTTGTATATTCGGGATACTTCACAGAAAAGAATTCTAAATATGTTCTTATGCCAACAAAGGGTAGTAACTTTACAAAGGATAATGCAAAGGCAATACCCAAATACATCAATACACCTCATACTTTTGATGCAGTAATTAAACTTCCTTTAGACATTGAAGGTCGTGGCGGTGTAATTGCAGGTAACTACAGTCGGGGTGAAAAGAATGTAGCAAGCTTTGAAGTTTATGAAAACGGTAAAGCAAGACTTTACTACAGCAATAAATCAGTTGTGGAAAGCTGTGTGTTTGATACAGATGTACGTTCAGATAAGCCTGTGCGTGTTACTGTAACTGTAGAAGAAAAAACTGCTACTCTTTACATTAACGGCGAAGCGGTAGAAACAAAGACTCTTACAGTGCCTTATCCCCAAAAGATAGAAGACCTTAAAATCGGTGGCGACAACAGAAACGGAAACGGACAGTACTTCAAGGGAACAATTTATGCTACAGCTATTTACGAAGAAGTTCTCAGAAACGAAGACATAAAGAAGGGTATTCTTTATAATTGCGAAAATGCAATATACAGTGCACTTCTTACAACAGAAACTCAGCTTCAGGTATCGGGCGAGGGTAAAAAGTTCAGTGCAAATACAAAAACACTTGTTCCGATTGGTATTAACGAAGTTCCCTTAACTTACGAAGCAGTCATAAATGTTCCTGAAGATATTGAGGGTCGCGCCGGTGTTATTGTGGGTAACTATAAACTAAACAGAACCAAGGTGCTCAGCTTTGAGGTCTTTGATGGCGGAAGAGTAAGGCTTTACGGAAAGACCGGCGTTAAGAATCAGAGCATTGACTGCACATTTGATACGGATATCCGTTCAAACAAGCCCGTACACATTGCAATAACAGTAGACGGACTTAATGCAACACTTTATATCAATGGTGAAGAGACAGAAACAAAAACCCTTCAGTATGCACTTTCTGACGACGCATCTGATCTTAAGATTGGTGGCGACAACAGAAGCGGAAACATACAGTATTTCAAGGGAACAATTTATTCTGTGGCTCTCTTTGGCGATGTAAGAAGCGCTGAAGAAATTGCACTTGATATAAAGGGTATTGCAGAGGATGCGGATTCAATTCTTTATAATACGGATTTCACTGCGGAAATTTGTGAAGAAAGCCCAACAGGCGGTAAGCATAAGGAGAGTGACTGGATCATAGATAGAATCCCGTCAGAAACACAGACTGGGCTTAAGCATACGGAATGCAGTGCCTGCGGCATAGTTCTTTCAACTAAGGAATACGTTTCTTCAGACGAAGCAGGTGCATCTATAGACTTCACAAGGTCGGGTGCAGGATTGAAGCTTTCATCAGTAGCTGATGTAGTGTCTGCAGGCGAGCTTACAGCGACTCCGAAAACATTTGAGGCTACATTCATCCTTCCCAAGTCATATACTAACCGTGCAGGTACTCTCTTCGGGAACTATGACGGCGGGACCGGCGAACAGATAAATGTCGAGATTTACAATAACGGTAAACCGAGACTTTATTACAAGAGCAATAACAAGGCAAACACATATCTGTTTGCAACAGATGTACGTTCTGATTCTATAACACACCTTGCAATTACCGTTGATGGCAATACCGCTTCACTGTATCTTAACGGCGAGCTTAAGGAAACAGTAACTATCAGCGGAACATTTGCAAGTGCGACATCAAACTTTAAAATTGGTGCTGACAACAGAACAGAAAATCCGCAGCTTTTCAAAGGTACAATTTACGGAATAAATATCTTTGGTGATGTAAGAAGTGCCGAGGAAATCAAGCTTGACAGATTTATTGTTACTTCAAGTTCTCAGGGACTTATATACTCAAAGTATTTTGTTGACTAAGTGTCGGCAAACAACTAAAGCATAATATTTCATAAAGGCTGCAACAAAAATTGTTGCAGCCTTTAATATGCGTTGAATAAAAAAGAGCGATAAAAAAGTATTAGCTTTTTTATCGCTCTTTTTTGTTATATAGGTATGATTATTTTATCAAACCATAATTTTTCATGGAGTTTCTCAGTCTTTCCACATTTTCGGGAGCCATTTCATAAAGGGGAAGTCTTGTGGGACCTGCATTGAATCCAAGAATGTTCATACCCTCTTTAACGGGAATGGGGTTAACCTCACAGAAAAGTGAATTGATAAGGTCAAGTGCCTCGCACTGCATTTTAGCAGCCTGTTTGAAATCTCCGTCCAAAGCAAACTGCACCATATCATGTGCCTGACGGGGAGCAACGTTTGCAAGTACGGAAATAGCACCCTTACCGCCCATGGAAATTATGGGAACGTTGATGTCGTCATTACCTGAATAGAAATCAAGTCTGTCGCCGCAGAGAGCCATCATTTCAATAAACTGTGACATATCGCCAGATGCTTCCTTAATACCCACAATATTGGGATGGTCTGCAAGGGTGTTAAGGGTTGCAGGAGAGATGTTACAGCCCGTTCTTCCGGGAACGTTATAGAGAATAATGGGCTTATCAACACATTCCGCCATAACAGAGTAGTTATGTATAAGTCCTCTCTGACTTGTCTTGTTGTAGTAGGGGGTAACAATCAAAAGACCGTCCACGCCAAGGCTGCATGCATTCTTACAAAGCTCAATTCCGTGTCTTGTATCATTGGAGCCTGTTCCTGCGATTACGGGAATTCTGCCGTTAACAGTGTTAACTATAAATTCGATAACCTCAAGATGCTCTTTGTCATTTAAAGTAGATGCTTCGCCTGTTGTTCCACAGGCACAGATACAATCAGTCTTGTTTTCAATCTGAAATTCTACTATCTTCTTAAGCTCTTCAAAATTTGCGTTTCCGTTTTTGTCAAAGGGAGTTATAATGGCACAGCAAGAGCCTGTAAAAATTGACTTCGTTCTCACTTGATATTCCTCCAATTAGTCCATGTATTCAATAACTTTCTTTGCAATCTGAACTGCATTTGCCGCAGCGCCTTTACGGATATTATCTGCAACAACCCAAAGGTTAACACCGCTTTCAACGCTTTCATCACGGCGGATTCTGCCAATGAATGTATCGTTAGAACCTGTTGCGTTGATTGCAAGGGGATAAACATTGTTTGCGGGGTCATCCTGAACTACAACGCCGGGTGCATTCTTAAGAACATCCACAAGCTCAGCAAGGTCAAAGGATTTTTCAAATTCAACGTTGATTGACTCGCTGTGGCTGTTAAATACAGGTACACGTACTGTTGTAGCAGTGATTCTGATATCGTCTCTTCCGAGAATCTTTCTTGTTTCATGTACCATTTTCATTTCTTCCTTTGTGTAGCCATTGGGAAGAAATACATCAATGTGGGGAAGACAGTTATTTGCAATGGGGTGGGGGAACTTCTTGGGTGCTTCACCCTTAAGACCGTTTTCAAGGTCGCTCCAGCCGCCCATACCTGCACCTGAAACTGCCTGATATGTTGAATATACAATTCTCTTAATCTTATATTTGTCATCAAGGGGTTTAAGAGCAACCATAGCCTGGATTGTGGAGCAGTTGGGGTTTGCAATAATACCCTTGTTCCATTTAATATCTTCGGGGTTAACCTCGGGAACGACAAGGGGAACTTCCTTATCCATTCTCCACGCACTGGAATTGTCAATTACGATACATCCCTTGCTTGCGGCAATGGGTGCAAACTTTTCACTGATTGAGCCGCCTGCACTGAAAAGAGCAATATCAATTCCTCTGTCAAAAGAGCTTTCAGTCAGCTCCTCGACGGTGTATTCCTTACCCATGAACTCAACCTTTGAGCCTGCACTGCGTGCAGATGCAAAGAGATAATAGTTTTCTACAGGGAGGTTCTCTTCTTCAAGCACCTTAAGGAAGGTTCTTCCTACCATACCTGTAGCTCCGACTACTGCAACATTAAGTTTTTTCATTTATATCATTCCTTTCATAATCAAAAACAAAACATTAAATAATATTATATCACCAATAAATTTATATGTCAATTTTTTTATGTCAACTTTTGCTTATTTTTGTCTGTATAGAAAAAGCTTGACAAAGTTTGCTTTTTTGTCAAGCTTTTTCTATAGTTTAAACCACATAAAACAATATGCAGAAGAAATGCATCAGACTTGCCAAATCCACAAAAATGTGGAACAGTGAGTGAATGTAACGCTTTTTTCCACCGAGGGAATATAGAACCGCCCCGATTGTATAAAGCACGCCGCCCAAAGCCAGAAAAATAGTTCCGCCCATACCCAGTACCGCATAGGTAAGATCCCAGAATATAATTATAAACCAACCAAGCCCCACATAGCACGCCATTGAAAAGCGGCTGTATTTATTATGGTCAATAGCTGTAAATACCATTGCAATAATGGTAATGCCCCAGACTATTCCAAAAAGGAGCCAGCCTTGCGCCGGATCGAGGGCACGGATACCCGACAGAGTAATGGGGGTGTAAGTACCTGCAATCATAATGTAGATTGTACAGTGGTCAATAACCTGAAAAACCTTTTTTGCCATACCGGGGCGCAGTCCGTGGTATATACTGGACATTGTAAAAAGAACTATTACCGAGAAGCCGTAAATGGCACTGCCTACAACCCCATAACCGTTACCGTGCATTGCGGAAACTATTACACAAAGGACAAGATAAGTAATGCCCAAAGCTCCGCCCACAATGTGGGAAACCATATTAAAAATCTCTTCTCCCTTGGTGTAGTCGGGGAGCTTTCTGTCCCTTAGTGAAGTCCTTTTCATTTTTTAACATACCCCTTCTATAAGATTGCCCATGTTGTATAATCCGGGTTTTTTACCGATAAGAAATGCCGCCGCTTTTATTGCACCCACGGCGAAAACCTCTTTGCTTGTTGCCGTGTGCTTAAGCTCAATGATTTCATCTGTTCCGGCAAATATTACGCTGTGTTCACCCACTATTGTACCGCCACGGAGAGAGTGAATACCGATTTCGTTCTTGCTTCTCTTTTTACGGGTGCTGTGCCTGTCGTATACGTATTCGTTTGCTTTTATGCTTGTATCATTGATTGCATCGGCAATAGCCAGTGCAGTACCGCTGGGAGCATCAATCTTCTGATTGTGATGCTTTTCAATAATTTCAATATCAAAATTTTCCTCAAGAAGCATTGTAGCTTTTTTTGCAAGCTCAATAAGTAAATTAACACCCAAAGACATATTTGCACTGAAAAAGAGAGGGATATTTTCCGCCGTTTGCTTAATATCCTCGATTTGCTCGTTTGCAAGACCTGTGGTTGCAATTACTGCCGCTTTGCCCCGCACCTTGGCATAATTGAGCGTTGCACTGAGTGTTGAGGGATGAGAAAAATCTATAATCACATCACATTCCTCTTTTGCCTCGGAGAGAGAGGCATATACAGGGAAAGTGCTATTGCACGCAGTATTTATGTCTATTCCGAATGATACACGCGCAGTTTCGCTGTCTTCAAGCAGTCTGCTTATAACCTGTCCCATTTTTCCGTTTGCACCTATTAATGCTATATTTATCATATGAATCCACCTTTTAGTATAATAATTCGCGCCGTATATTTAATTATACGGCGCGATTTTGGTTTTTATAACCTGAATTATTTTATCAAACCGTAATTTTGCATACATTTGCGAAGCTTTTGTGCATTGGCACTATCCATTTCGCAAAGGGGTAGACGACCTATACCCACATCAAAACCTAAAATATTAAGTCCCTCTTTAACAGGAATGGGATTGACCTCGCAGAATAATGCACCTATAAGCTCGGTTGCTTCAAACTGCATTTTCGTTGCTTCCTTAATGTTTCCGTCTATGGCGAGCTGAAGCATCTGATGTGTCTTTAAAGGTGCTATGTTTGCCAAAACGGAAATTGCACCCTTTCCTCCGATTGCAGTAACAGGAACATTTATGTCGTCATTTCCTGAATAAAAATCAATTTTGTCACCGCACAGACTCATCATTTCAACAACCTGTGCCATATTTCCCGATGCCTCTTTTATAGCGGCAATGTTGGGGTGGTCGCAAAGAGCCTTCAGCGTTGACGGGGCGATATTAACGCTTGTTCTTCCAGGAACATTGTATAAAATAGCGGGAATTTCAAGCGTATCTGCAATAGCTGTGTAATGCTTGATAAGCCCCTTTTGAGTAGTCTTATTGTAGTAAGGCGTCACCAAAAGGAGTGCGTCGGCACCAAGCAAAGTAGCTTCTTTTGACATCATTATAGCGTGATTGGTGTCGTTGGAGCCTGTTCCTGCAATTACGGGAATTCTTCCGCCAGCCTTTTTTACAACACATTCTATTACCTTGAGGTGTTCATCATCTGCAAGGGTGGGTGCTTCGCCCGTTGTTCCGCATACGCAGATGGCATCGGTTTTTCCTTCAATCTGGAATTCAACCAATTTTTCAAGTGCATCAAAATTCACTTTTCCGTTTTTATCAAAGGGAGTTACAATGGCACAACAAGAGCCTGTAAAAATTGACTTAGTTCTCACTTGATATACCTCCTTATGCTTATCAATCAATATGCCTATCATTCAATATTCATTTTTATTCAGTATATCACTAAAATATTCATATGTCAATTTTTTGAGCCAAAAGCTATGAAAAATAAAGGATTTTCTTGATTTTCGTCGAAAAAAGTATTATGATACCAATATGGGGAGGTAGGTAGTGTGAAAAAGAAATTTCTCATAATATGTTTGATTTTTACAGCGATTATTGCTGTTGCAAATATAGTACAGGCATCGGAATACAGAAGCGAGGTTTCCGTGGGACTTAAGTATGGGAGTAATTCGGGAAGCAGCACAACTCTTTCATCCCGAGGAGGACTTACCGTGTATGATGCCGCAATCGGTACGGTTTTATATCAGGCACAGCCTGATGAGGAGCTTTACATAGAAATGGGTTCTACGGGGTTTGCATCGTGGAATAAATTTGATGCAAGCGGTATTTCAAAGCTGTCGGTGCAACCGCCTCAGGGTACTACAATAGTATGTGACGGCAAGGAATACAGGGGATATATTTATATCGAAAAATGTGCTGACGGCACCCTCCTTGTAATAAACTATGTAGGAACAGATGATTATGTGGCAAGTGTTCTGGGAAAAGAAATGAGCTACACTTGGCCCAAGGAGGCTTTAAAGGCTCAATCGGTATGTGCACGAAATTATGTGCTTACACGCACAGGTGCACATAAAAATTACGGATTTGATGTTTGCCCCACCACTCATTGTCAGGTTTACGGCGGCGTTGCAAGCGAACACGAAAATACAAGAGCGGCAGTAAATGAAACAAAGGGTATACTCGGTTATCATAACGATAAGGTTGCAGAGCTTTTCTTCTTTGCCACCAGCGGAGGACAGACAGAAGATGTTAAAAACGTATGGGGAAGCTCGATTGATTATTTGAAATCCGTCCCCGATACTTATGAAAACCCCGAAAAAGCTTCAAAATACAAGTGGAATGTTACCCTGACGAAAGAGGAAGCAGAAGAAAAACTGACAAATGCAGGGGTGAATATCGGCACACTTAATAATATTACAGTTGATGCAAAATCCGAAAGCGGAAGAGTACTTAAAATGACTTTTCACGGAAGCGACGGCGATCACAGTGTTCAGCGTGAAAAATGCAGAACAATTCTTGGGCTTTACAGTCAGAAATTCAGCATATACCCTGACAGTGTTTTGTCAGTTTCCACCACCTCGGGAGAGGCAAAAGCTCCGCTTCTGGCTTGTACATCGGAGGGCGTAGAAGGCGTGGCAGGCTTTAGTGTAATATCAGGCAGCGGCATTGTTTCACAGATTAATGTTAATCCCGCGGGAAGTGTGGAAAAATATGTTATAGACGGCGGAGGATACGGACACGGAGTAGGGATGAGCCAGTGGGGCGCAAGAGGAATGGCAGAGCACGGATTTGGATACGAAGAAATATTAAAGCATTATTTTACAGGCTTGGAATTGAGGTAATTTAAAAACTATGAACACCGAGGAATTTGATTATTATTTACCGGAGGAGCGTATTGCACAGACGCCTCTTGAGGACAGAACTGCATCCAGATTGTTGGTGCTTGATAAGAATACAGGAAAATACAAGGACGATTCCTTTAAAAATATCAAGGCATATCTTAAGAAAGGTGATTGCCTTGTTTTGAACGATACAAGGGTTATACCTGCAAGGCTTTACGGCTGTAAAAAAGAAAGCGGAGGTGCAATTGAGTTTCTGCTTTTGCACAGGTATTCCACCGATGAGTGGGAGGTAGCCTTAAAACCGGGAAGAAAAGCTAAAATAGGAGCCGAGTTTGAATTTGGCGGAGGGAAGCTTTGCGCAGAGGTTATAGATATCCTTGAGGGCGGAAACAGACGTGTCAGATTTACTTATGATGGGCTTTTTGAAAATGTGCTTGAGGAATTGGGCGAAATGCCTCTTCCGCACTATATCAAGGAAAAATTGCAGGATAAAAACCGCTATCAGACCGTTTATTCAAAGCACGACGGCAGCGCCGCAGCACCTACGGCGGGGCTTCACTTTACAAATGAATTGCTCGATGAAATTCAGAAAATGGGTGTAAAGCTTGCTTTCTTGACACTTCATGTGGGCTTGGGTACTTTCCGCCCCGTAAAGGTTACCGACGTAACACAGCATAAGATGCATTCGGAGTATTACACTGTTTCCGAGGAAACTGCAAGGATTGTGAATGAAACGAAGGCAAATGGAGGCAGAGTTATTTGCGTAGGAACGACAAGCTGCAGAACTGTTGAAAGTGCCTCTGAAAACGGAGCTTTGCTTCCCAAAAGCGGAGAAACAGATATTTTTATCTATCCGGGCTATGAATTTAAAATGACGGATGCATTGATAACTAATTTCCATCTGCCGAAATCTACATTGGTAATGCTTGTAAGTGCACTTGCAGGAAAGGAAAATATTTTAAACGCATATGAGCATGCCGTTGATGAAGAATACAGATTTTTCAGCTTCGGAGATGCGATGTTCATACAATAGAAATGAGAAATCAATAATTGCAAGGATGTAAAGAGGTTTGACTTTTTTACATCCTTATTTTTTTTCGAAAAAAATAGGGATGTATATGTATATTTGTATTGCTTTTTATTGCCAAAAAGTGTATAATGTAATTTAGGTATGTATACTTGATTTAAGGGGGTGGCAATGTTGAAAAAAGCTGAAGAAATCAGTAGGGAAACAATAACTGAAAAACTAAGTTCCTACGGCATTGCTGCCGATGAACTTGTCTCTTTCGTCACATGCGATTTGTCCCATCCCGAAACATACGGAGTGAGTGTTATGTGTGCACTCAGGGATGCTCTTTGCGTGATTTATGAGGACGGCACATTTGTCCTTAGAAAATACTCCGAAATAAAAAGCATAAACACGGAAAATTATATTTCCTCAGGTGCAGTTGTAATCAGAACCGAGACGGAGGAGATGGCACTTTCTTATTTCACTCTGTCCGTATCGGCGAAGATTGAATGGTTTATGAGTATTGTCAGAAAGCTTATTGACGGGCAAAATCCCGACTGTGTAAACATGGAAGAAAAAACCGGGGATAATTTTTCATATATAAATAAAGGCAGGAAAAAGCTGTTTTTGCGTGTGCTTTCCTATGTGCCTAAGTATAAAAAACAGCTTGTGAAAATGATACTAATAATATTTCTTATTACAGGGATAAACCTTATTCAGCCATATATTACGGGCACTGTTCTCTACGACCACGTACTGACTCCCAATGGAATGTTTTCGGGAAGAATTGCCGAGCTTGTTGTACTAATTGCGGGAATTGCCGCTTTTTCAACATTTTTGGGAATTTTGCAGGGCAGAATCGGCGCCCAAATGTCGGGAAATATTATTTACGATATAAAGACCGAGGTTTTTTCCTCCATGCAAAAGCTTGGAATGAGCTTCTTTTCCTCAAAGCGTACGGGTAGCCTATTAAACAGAATTAACAGCGATGCACTTGATATTCAGTATTTTTTAAATGACGGTCTGCCTAATTTCATTATAAATGGGGCAACAATTTGCTTGGTGGGGCTTTTCCTATTTATCGTTAATCCTTTGCTCTCGGTTGCGGTACTTGTTCCACTTCCACTAATTGCATTTATCATCAAAAAATCTGTCCGTGTGTTTAAAAAGCTTAAGTGGCTTTCCTGGAGAAAATCATCTTCAATGAATTCCGTTATTAATGATTCATTGATGGGGATAAGGGTGGTAAAGGCTTTCGGAAAGGAAAGAAGAGAAACAGAGAGGTTTTGCAAGACAAGCAGAGAGTTGTGCGATAACCGTATACGTGAAGGCGTTGCCTCTGCCAGAGTTTTTCCAATTCTTAGTTTCATTATGTCACTGGGCGGTCTTATTGTATGGGGACTGGGCGGAGCACAGGTCGTTTCGGGAAAGCTTACGTTTGGTGAGCTTATGAGCTTTGTGGGGTATCTTTCCCTGCTCTATAACCCCGTTAACTTTATGGTGAAAACCTTTGACTGGTGGACAAGCTGTATGAACAGTGCACAGCGAATTTTTGAGGTGATTGACAGAAAGACTGATGTTCCCGAATCACATAGCCCGTTATTAATAGAAAATTTAAAAGGACATGTTGAACTTAAAAATGTCACATTTTCCTATGAACCAAACCGTCCTGTTCTAAAGAATGTATCTCTATCGGTTAAGAGCGGAGAAATGGTGGGGCTTGTAGGACACAGCGGTGCGGGAAAAAGCACTATTACAAATCTTATAACAAGGCTATACGATGCTATGGACGGGGAAGTCCTGCTTGACGGAGTGAATGTGAAAAATCTCAGCTTTGACACATTAAGAAGCAATATCGGAATGGTGCTTCAGGAAACATATCTTTTTTCGGGAAGCATTGCGGAGAATATTGCCTACGGAAAACCTACGTCAAGCCTCGAGGAAATAATAGATGCGGCAAAAAAAGCATATGCACATGATTTTATTATGAATCTGCCCGACGGCTATGATACACAAATCGGTAAAGGCGGTGTGGATTTATCTGGCGGTGAAAAGCAGAGAATAAGCATTGCCCGTGCGATATTGATGAATCCCCCGATACTTATTTTTGATGAAGCCACATCTTCCCTTGACACAAAAACCGAGCAGCAGATTCAAAAGGCAATGCAGCTTCTTATAAAGGACAGGACAACCATTGCAATAGCTCACAGATTTTCCACCTTAAAGAATGCTGACAGACTCATTGTAGTGGAAGAGGGCTCGATTGTGGAGGAAGGAACGCATGAGGAGCTGTTTAATAAGGACGGAGGCATTTATGCCTCCATGGCTAAGAAGCAGCTTGAGAGTCTTAACTACTGAAAGGAATGAAAAATATGGAGAATATACTTGATTTCATCAGTCCTTCCGACACGTTGTTTTATGAGTCGGAAAGCGGTCTTCTTTGCCTTAAATACAAAGGGGAGGATATGGGACGGATAAGCGTGCTGAGAATGTTCCCTTTCATGTATGAGGAAGAATATCTGTGCATTAAAAGCGAGAACTACTCCCGCGAGGATATGGAAAAAGAAATAGGAGTTTTAAGGACGCTGGCTGAAATTCCCGAAAATCAGTTGAAAATGGTACGCAGGGAGCTTGCAAAACGCTACTTTGTTCCCGAAATTACAGAAGTAGTCAAGGTCAGCGAGGAATTCGGGCATACCATGTGGGAAGTTAAGACCACGGCAGGTGTGCGGGAATTTACCGTTACCGATATGAGCAGTAATGTGCGGAATATGGGAAACAACCGTGTTATGCTTACAGATGTTTACGGAAACAGGTATTATATTCCCGATATTACGAAAGTTGAGGACAAAGCGTTAAAAATTCTTGAAATTTGGATTTAGGACGGAAAGGAGCATTGGCATGAGTGCAAGGGAATCAATAACTAAATACAGCGATATTGTGTCCGTTGCACTTGACGGTGAAGAACTTCTTCTGTCGATCCCATATGATGTATCGGAAGACGGCACATATACAGAGGGCATTTTTGCCGTAAGCAGACACAGGCTTTGCGTGGTGGAAAACGGCAAGCTTATTCTTGCGGAAAATATTGCGAATATAAAAAAAGTTTGCCTTGGAGAATATACGGGCGGAGGAATTTTAGAGGCTTTTACCGTAAAGGGAAGAAAACAGCTTGTCCGTTTCTCTATGAAGCATATTGAGGAATTTACATCGGTATGCGAGATTATTAATGACCTTTCAGAGGGCTTGGAGCCTGTAATTAATGAAAAAACCTTTGCGGAGGACAAGGTATGTCCAAGATGCGGAAGAGCATATATTAAAAACACCGCTGTATGCCCTCATTGCAGTGACAAATTATCTGTTTTAAAAAAGCTTTTTAAACTTGCAAAGCCGTATAAAAGTTTATATATAACTCTTTTGCTTTTGTTTTGGGTAACAAGCATTGTTACGGTAGTTACGCCAATTCTTTCAAAGCATCTGATAAATGATGTGCTTAATATAAAAAATGCCTCCATAACCACACTCCTCATCATAGTGGGGTTGATGCTTCTGACTACTGTTATCAGTATGGTTGTATCTGTTTACCGAAGTATTATTTCGTCAAAGGCAAGCAATCTTCTGGTTATGGATTTAAGAAATCATATATATGAAAAGCTTCAGAAAATGCCCCTTAGCTACATTGAGGAAAAAAAGACGGGCGATTTGATGCAGCGAATCAATAATGATACACAGCGTATACAGACCTTTATTCAGGATATCGCCATAATGGCAGTAAATGAAATATGCCTGTTTATTGCAATAGCAATTATTACTGTCTATCTTGATGCCAGAATGTCCCTTTTGATTTTTCTTCCTATGCCAATTGCCCTGTATCTTATCGGCAAGATACGCCTTAATATACGAAGCAGATACCATAAACAATGGAGAAAAATGGATAATATGACCAACCGCCTTACCGAAGTGTTAAACGGAATAAAGGTTGTAAAGGTTTTCGGCAGGGAAGATGATGAAATCGCCCGTTTCAAGAAAACGGCAGGCGATGTAAGGAATATCACCTGTGCCAACGAAAAATATGTTTATACCATATTCCCCGTGATTAAGTTTATAATGGGCTTTGGCGGTTATCTTGTGCTTCTTTTCGGTGGAAGCAAGGTTCTTGGCGGCACTATGAGTGTGGGTGAGCTTGTTCAGTTCTCTACCTACGGAGGATATCTCTACAGCAAGCTTGAGTGGTTTAGTATGCTTCCCAGGCATTTTACAATGGCGCTTGTAAGCTCGCAAAGAGTTTTTGAAGTCCTTGAGGAAGAAGAACAAAGCGAAGGGGACATAAAAGCCTCGGCAGATAATGCGGAGGGCAGTTTTACATTCGATAATGTTTCCTTTGGATATAAGAGCTACAGACGGGTTTTAAAAAACATAGAAGAATCAGTAGAAAAAGGCGAAATGATAGGCCTTGTCGGCCACAGCGGTGCAGGCAAAAGCACAATGATTAATCTTATTATGCGGCTCTACAGCCCTGACAGAGGGAAAATTTTGCTTGACGGAAGTGACATTTCGGAATATAATCAGCACGACTACAAGAATCTATTGGGAGTGGTTTTGCAGGAAAGCTATCTTTTCAGCGGAAGCATCTTAGATAACCTTAAATATGCCGCACCGAAAGCTACTTTAGAGGATTGTATAATTGCCGCTAAAAAGGCAAACGCACATGATTTCATAATGGAGCTTCCCGACGGATATAATACTTATGTGGGAGAAAAAGGATATAAGCTTTCGGGCGGAGAACGCCAGCGTATCTCAATAGCACGTGCAATTGTTGCAAATCCCAAAATTTTGATTTTGGACGAGGCAACGGCATCTGTAGATTCCGATACAGAGCTTAAAATCCAGGATGCACTGAAAAAAGTTATCGAGGGAAAAACCGTATTTGCAATTGCGCACCGACTGTCTACACTTAAAAATGCGGACAGACTGTTCGTGCTGGATAACGGAAAAATTGCAGAGACGGGTACACACAAAGAGCTTATTGAAAAGAATGGAATCTATGCATCTCTTTTAAGAGCACAGCAGGAAATGGCAGCAAGAGAGGTTACTATAGATAATTCAGATAAAATTGAAGAAGACATCACACCTACCCAGTTTGTAAATGAAGGAGAGGAATTTGATAATGAGCAAGATTAAAATTTTAACTGACAGCGGAAGTGATATTACCATAAACCAAGCTGAAAAATTAGGCATCAGAATGCTTCCAATTATGTTTTCCTTTGACGGAGAAACATACTACAAGGAAGGCATAGATATGTCTAAGGACGACTTTTATAAAAAATTGTCTGATTCTGAAAATGCAGTTCCTAAAACTACGCAGATTACTCCCATAAGGTATACCGATGCTTTCAATGAAGAATATGACAATGGCTACGACACATTGATTGTTGTTACCATTTCTTCAAAGGGAAGCGGTATGTACCAGAATGCCGTTCTTTCTGCACAGGAAGTGATGGATGAACGTGGGGGAGAAATTATAGTCGTTGATTCCCACGGGTTTTCCTGCCTTTACGGCGGCGGTGTGGTTCATGCCGCACATATGCTTAATGACGGAAAGCCAAAGGAAGAAATCGTAAGTTATCTTGAAGACGTATACACAACCATGCATGCCTACTTCCTTGTAGGCGATATGACTTACCTTAAGCGTGGTGGAAGAATAAATGCAGCTACCTTTGTGATTGCAAATGTGCTTGATATTAAGCCTGTTCTTGCAATCAAGGATGGACTTGTGGTACAGGACGGAAAGCTCCGCGGTAGCAAAAAGCTTTTAAAGAAGCTTGTTGAAAAAGCCAAGACCGACGGGTTTGATCTATCGGGAAAGAGCGTGTTTGCCGTTCACTCTGCTCAGGAGGAAAAACGTGAGGAACTCATATCAGAGCTTACTTCTGCCTTTGAAAATGTGAATACTATAAAATTAAGGCTCGGCTCAGTTATCGGTTGTCACGGCGGCCCTGACCTTGTGGGATTTGTATTTTCCGATAAATATAATTTTGAAGATTACGAAGATTGATAAATTTGAATGGAGAAAACTATGTGGGTTGCAGAAGATTGGAAAGATTATGAATGTATAGATACCGCAAGCGGTGAAAAGCTTGAACGTTGGGGCGATATAATATTGTGCAGACCCGACCCTCAGGTAATCTGGGACAGAAAGACAAATGCGGGCATATGGAAAACGGCTGATGCACATTATCACCGTTCTTCAAGCGGAGGCGGAAAATGGGAGTACAAAAAAAGTATTCCCGACCAGTGGACAGTCAACTATAAGAACTTAACCTTTAACATCAAGCCTATGGGCTTTAAGCATACGGGGCTTTTTCCCGAACAGGCAGTAAACTGGGATTATATGATGAATAAAATAAAAGGACGCAAGGGGGCAAAGGTTTTAAATCTCTTTGCCTATACGGGCGGTGCTACCGTAGCCTGTGCAAAGGCAGGGGCGGTGGTTACCCATGTTGACGCTTCAAAGGGTATGGTTCAGTGGGCTAAGGAAAATGCACGCTCAAGTTCTCTTGCCGATGCACCTATAAGATATCTTGTAGATGATTGCATGAAGTTTGTTGAAAGAGAAATAAGGCGTGGTAATAAATATGATGCAATTTTAATGGACCCGCCCTCCTACGGCAGAGGGCCGGGGGGAGAGGTTTGGAAAATAGAGGATTCTATATGTCATTTTGTACGCAGATGTGCACTTCTTTTAAGCGACAATCCTTTATTCTTCATAATTAATTCCTATACCACAGGGCTTTCTCCTACAGTGATGGCAAACCTTATGCAGATGTGTCTGCCCGAGGGGGAGATTCATGCAAGTGAAATAGGACTTAAAATTACAAGCTCATCCATGGTGCTTCCCTGCGGAGCAACCGCAAGATGGGAAAAATAGTATTGGACTGGTTTTATGAATATTATTGAAACAAAGGAGCTTTCCTTTTCGTATAAAAGAGAAAATGATGAAAAGGTAGTTCTTGACGGATTAAATATAGATATAAAAGAGGGCAGTTTTACTGCAATTATAGGTCATAACGGAAGCGGAAAGAGTACATTTGCAAAGCATATAAATGCCATACTCTTGCCCTCGGGAGGAAGTATAACCGTTTGCGGAATAGACACCTGTGACGAGAGAATGCTCTATGACCTCAGAAAAAGTGCAGGCATGGTATTTCAGAATCCCGACAATCAGATTGTAGCTACCATTGTGGAGGAGGACGTGGCATTCGGTCTTGAAAATATTGCCATAGACAGAGAGGAAATGCACAAACGGGTAGAGGAAGCACTTAAAGCCGTAAATATGTATGAGCACAGGAAGCGTGCTCCGCATCTTTTATCGGGCGGTCAGAAACAGCGTGTGGCTATTGCGGGAATTCTGGCAATGCAGCCAAGGTGCATTATTCTTGATGAGCCTACTGCCATGCTTGACCCGCAGGGGCGTAAGGAAGTTATGGATACCATACTTAGGTTAAACAGGGAGAAAAACATAACAATTGTGCTTATCACCCATTATATGGACGAGGCGGCAAAGGCTGACCGTGTAATTGTTCTGGACAAGGGCAAGGTCGAGATAGATGCATCACCCTGTGAAGTATTTGCTCAGGAAGAAAAGCTTCGTGATTTGGGGCTTTCCGTCCCAGACAGTGCGGCTCTCATACATGCCCTCAGAAAAATGGGGATAAATATTGAAAAAGAGGCTCTTACCCCTAAAGAGTGTGCAGAGCAAATACTGAAGTACAAAGGAAATTTAGTATGATTGAATTTAAAAACGTTTCGTATTCTTACAGCGACAGCATAGGTGATAATGCGGCTGCGGTAAAGGATATTAATTTAAAAATTAATAAGGGTGAATTTATCGGCGTTGCAGGTCATACGGGAAGCGGAAAAACAACTGTTGCCCAAATACTTGCAGGGCTTATAAAGCCGTGTGGCGGAAGTATTTTGGTTGACGGCACGGAGTATAGCGATTATAAGCTTGCCGCACGTGTTTTGAGAAGTAAGGTGGGGATAGTTTTCCAATATCCCGAGCATCAGCTCTTCGAAGAAACTGTGTATAGCGATATAGCATTCGGGCCTAAAAACAAGGGACTTAGCGAAGAAGAAACGGATAAATGCGTTCGCCGCAGTGCCGCTCTTGCACATCTTAAGGAGGAGCTTTTTGAAAAATCTCCTTTTGAACTGTCAGGCGGTCAGAAGAGGCGTGTTGCAATTGCAGGAGTGCTTGCCACTGAGCCTGAAGTTCTTATTCTTGACGAGCCTGCCGCAGGGCTTGACCCGTCAGGCAGGGAAAGATTATGGGGAGAGCTTCATAAAATAAGAAAAGAGCAGAATACAACCATTATTCTTATCTCGCATAGTATGGAGGACCTTGCACAAAATGCCGAAAGGATAATCGTACTTAATAACGGCGAAAAATATAAGGACGACACTGTTTCAAACATTTTTTCAGATGCGGATTTACTCAAAAAATGCGGTCTTGAGCTTCCCGAAATAACAAAAGTTATTAAGCTTTTAAACGACGGCGGAATGAATATTCCCGAAAACATTTTTGATATAACAAGGCTTGCTGATGTTATATATCAGGGAATGGGGGCGATAGGATGATTCGTGATATTACAATAGGTCAGTACTACAGCACTGATTCTCCGATTCATAAAATGGACCCCAGAACAAAAATTTTGTGGACACTTCTTTACATGGTCATGCTCTTTGTGGTTGACAGCATATACTCATACGGGGTAATAATCGCTTTTACCGCAATGGTCATCAGTGTTTCACACATTCCGATTAAGTTTATATTAAGAGGGTTAAAGCCTATACTCTTTCTTGTTATATTTACGGCACTTCTTAACTTGTTTTTGGTTGACGAGGGTAAGGTGATTTTTGAAAAGGGCATTTTCTCCATTACCGAGGGCGGAGTATGGCTTGCGGTCAAAATGGCGGTAAGGATAACGCTCCTTATAATGGGAACATCGCTTCTTACTTTAAGCACCACGCCTACCGTTTTAACAAGCGGAATGGAATCACTTCTGTCGCCGCTTAAGAAAATAGGAGTTCCCGTTTCTGTTTTCGTAATGATGATAAGCATTGCACTAAGGTTTATTCCCACGCTTCTTGATGAAACGGATAAAATAATTAAAGCACAAACCTCAAGAGGTGCGGACTTTGAACACGGAAACCCCATTAAGCGTATTAAGGCTATGATTCCTATTTTGGTTCCGCTTTTTGTCAGTGCTTTCAGGCGTGCGGATGATTTGGCGGTAGCGATGGAATGCAGGTGCTATAACAGCGATGCACCCCGAACCTCCTACAGAAAGCTTGAATTTGGCTTAAATGATTTGTCAGCACTTTGTTTTGGCATCATAATGGTGTGTACACTTGTTTTGATAGAGGTTGTATCATAATGACATATAAACTTACAATGGCATATGACGGCACAAATTATCACGGATGGCAGCGTCAGAAAAACGGCATCACGGTGCAGGAGGTTTTAGAGGGTGTTTTATCCGAGGTTTTAAAAAAGGAAACTACTGTTACAGGATGCAGCAGAACGGACGCAGGAGTTCACGCAAAGATTTATGTGTGCAGCTTTACGGGAGAAACCACAATCCCGAGCGATAAGATTCCGTTCGTTCTTAATACCATGCTTCCGCCTGATATACGTGCCTATAAGTGCGAGATAATGCATGAGGGCTTTAACGCCCGCTTTGAAACAGTTACAAAAGCATATGAATACAAAATCCTTAACGCTCCTTTTATGGACCCGCTGCTCAGAAATTTTGCGTGGCATTATCCAATAGCGCTTGATTTTGAAAAGATGAAGGGTGCGGCAAAGCTTATCTTGGGGAAGCACGACTTTGCCTCTTTTTGTGCGGCAGGAAGCGTGGTTAAGTCCACGGTGAGAACAGTTACAGAGCTTTCGCTTAAAAAAGAAGGCGATTTAATAACCGTGCGTGCCGCCGCTGACGGATTTTTATACAATATGGTGCGGATAATCGTAGGTACACTTGTTTATGTGGGTAACGGTAAGCTTTCCGAGGGTGAAATTGCCGAGCTTATAGAAAAGAAAGACAGAAGATTAATGGGAATAACCGCTCCCCCTCAAGGGCTTTCTTTGGTAGAGGTGAATTATGAATAAGGAAAAAATTAAACATATTATAAAAAATGCATCTGCAATAATAGTTATTCTTTCAATGCTTGTGATAATTTATTACCTTAACAGAGATCTTGACATCTTCAACGGCACCGACGAAAGTGAGGGCGTTGTGACAGAAACACAGGAGGGAAGCAGCGGATTCTTCGTAGGTGATGCCGCCAGATTAGATGAGGAGGTAGTGCATGTTTCAACAACCTCCATGCGTATCTTTGACGAAGACGGAGAAGGTGAGAAAATTTCAATAGCCCTGTCCGAGCCTGTACTTTTTACAGAGGGCGATTATGCTGTTTGTTATAATAGAAATTCCATGGAGGTGACCGTGTACAAACGGATAAAGGAATGTTACAGCATAAAAACCAAAAACAAAATCATCAGAGCAAAAGTAAATGATAATGGCTATCTCTTCCTTGCCACAGAAAAGGAAGGATATAACTGTGAATGTATGGTGTATAATAAGTCCGGAGAGCCTATTTTCAAATGGGACGTAAGCAAGAGTCAATTCCTTGACGGTGATATTAATTCCCAGAATAATGCTATTGCAATTTCATTGGCAACTGCGGGAAATCAGAAGCTTTTAGGTGAAATTCTGATTCTTGATATAACCGAGGCAGAGGAAATTGAGAGGCATAGCAGAGATTCGGAGGTTTATTTCAGCATAGATTATAATATGAATAATACGCTTACTGCAGTGGGCAGTCACAGCCTTGAATATTATAACTCCGACGGAAGCAAAAAATGGTCATATTCATATAAAGACAAGACTTTGCTCAAAGCAGATATTACAAACCCCGATATGATGGTACTTGCCTTTGAACAGTCCGGAAGCGGTGTAAAAGGAAATTCCACCAAGGTGGTTACGGTAAACCGTCTTGGAAGAGAAATTGGTGAAAAGACCTTTGATTACATTGCCGACGATATCAGCGTGAGCAAGAACGCCGTTGCAATAGCTTTCGGAAAAGAGATTTATATTGCAGACAAAGACCTTGATATAGAAAAACGTGTGATAAGCGAATCAGGAGTTAAGAAAATAGTCCTTTTTGATGACGAGGATTATGTTTTCGTAATAAGCGGCTCAGGCGGAAAAATTATTAAATAAGACAGGGGAGTATTTATGGCAGATTTAATTTTAATAGCGGTATTGGCAGTATTTGCACTTTGGGGAATGAGGAAAGGCTTTATAAGCACATTGCTTGGCTTTGCCTCAACGATAATTTCCTTTGTACTTACTTCTGTACTTTATAAGCCCGTTGCATTAGTATTATACGAATCGCCTCTTGGTGAAATTGCAAGGAGTGTGGTGGAAAAGTCACTTGCGGAAAACGTAAAGGGTGGGGAACTTTTAGCAAAGACCGCCGCCACCACAAGCGGAGCAATGCTTATAATTAATGCCATTAGCTTTATACTGATTATCATTTTGGTTAAGGTGCTTGTTTCCCTACTGGTAAGTGTGGGGAAAATTGCATCAAAACTGCCTTTAATAAAACAGGCAAATTCGCTCCTTGGCGGAGCCATCGGACTCATTAGCGGTGCTTTTATTACATATATCGTTATCGGTGTTCTGATTGCACTGGGAGATAGCGGTACATGGACTGTTGCGTCAGAAAGTATAAGGGAATCCTCTTTAGCTTCATTCTTCGCATCGGGGAATTTGGTAAGAGAGATAGTATCTTCAGTTCTATAAAAACAGGATGTAAAATAAAGCGACCCCCAAAATTGATGTGCCCCCAAAAAGTTAGACTTTTTGGGGGCACATCAATTTATTACGACACATTTTTTATATGAATATATGTGATTTTCTGTATTCCTTTGGGGTGACGCCTGTATGTTCTTTAAAAATTTTATTAAAATATCTTGCACTTCCGAATCCTGACAGTGCCGCAATTTTTCCAATGTCAAAATTAGTTGTGGTGAGAAAGTTTTTTGCAATCCTTATTCTGTAATATATAACGTATTGCCTAAGGCTCATTCCCGTGGCATCCTTCACAAGATTGCTTAAATAATAGGGGTGATAGTCAAAGTATGCGGCAATATCAGTATTGGATAAATTTGCATCAGAATAATTTTTTCTGATATAGGTAATAACTTTATTGGCAGTTTTGTATTCGGTTTCAAACTCTTTTTCTCTGAGATATTCTATAAGGCATTGCTTGAGATATGCCGAAGAGATTTCACGATAGTAAGGCGAGCCGTTCAGGTATTCATCCACGCACTTGCGTATAGGCTCGTAAAGTGCAGGGGAATTACAAATACAGGGTTTAGAAAACTCTTCGGGTAGGGAATAGGGAAAAACCTTAGACTTGTCAAAGCTTTCATCAGTTGTAAAGGAAATCGGCTTTTTATTATGTGAAAAATCTCCCGTAAGGTCAAGTGTAATAAAAAGCATTTCAACATCTTCACCAAAGAAAAATCGGTACCTCGTACCCATAGGCAAAAAAATGAAAGTATCTGCGGTTATTTCATAATCTTTTTTATCTATGGAAAGAATTCCGCTTCCTGTTTTTAAATAAAATATTCTGCAATCATAGCAGATAATAGGGGTTTTTTGCACTTCAAACTTGGGATAATATCTTGCATAGCGTAAAAAAGGATTTAGTAACGGAAGATTCATATTTTAAAACCTCACATAAATGTTATAATAACAATTTACCATAAAGTGAGAGATAACGCAATGAAAATCATATAAAAATATTTGAAAATATGAATAATCTTTGAAGAATTGTGCTGTTTAATGGCAAAAAGAAGAGAAATAATCTGTGATTTTGTGTTTTGATAAAATTAATGTTTTCCCAATTTTTTCATTACATAAAAATTCCTTGCTTGCACAAAATAATTTTGTAAATTAAAACGGAACGGAAAACCCGTTCTCTGCGATTAAATAAAAAGGAGTATTTGTTAATATGAAAGCAACAGGAATTGTAAGAAGAATTGACGACCTCGGTCGTGTTGTAATACCCAAAGAAATCCGCCGCACCATGCGGATCCGGGAAGGAGATCCTCTGGAAATATTTACCGAAAGAGACGGCGAGGTAATATTTAAAAAGTATTCTCCCATCGGAGAGCTTGGTGAGTTTGCCGCAGGATATGCCGAAACCCTGGCAAAAACCAGCGGGCTTCCCGTAGTTATTACCGATAAGGACAGTGTAATTGCAGTGTCGGGTGCACCCAAAAAAGAGCTTGTGGAAAAACGCATCAGCGAAGATGTGGAAAAAATGATGGAAAAGAAAATAGTATTTGCCATTGATTCAAGGGACGGTAGCGGACTTCCAGTAGTAGACGGCTCGGAAAAATACTTTGCGGGCGTGGTGGCTCCCATTGTCAGCGAAGGCGATATTATCGGAAGTGTAATGATGGTGTCAGATAAGGAAACAATGCCTGTGGGCGAGGTTGAGAAAAAGCTTTGCCAAAGTGCTGCAGGCTTTTTGGGAAAGCATATGGAAGATTGATAGGCGGAACGAGTTCGGCTTATTTCGTTCCGCATAGCTTGACTTTTCTCTCCGTAAGGTATATGATATTATCCTATAGGGGGGAGATTGAAGTGATAAAAAAATTTGTGCTGTGGACGCTTGTCATATTATGGGCAGCTACAATATTCTCTTTTTCCGCTCAGCCCGCCACACAATCCAATAAATCAAGCACGGGCTTTACAAAGAAAATCGTACGCATTTTAGACGTAACAGACAGTTTGTCGGAACAAGAAATTAATAAAATTGCAGGTAATCTGAATCATTTCGTAAGAAAGGGTGCACATTTTTGTGCTTATGCACTGCTTTCGGTTCTGGTTTATATTCTTTTAAAGGAATATGGGTTTAGAACCATCCATGTCACGATATTTGCCGTTTCTCTTTCCGGGCTGTATGCCTGTACAGACGAATTTCATCAGACCTTTATTGAGGGACGGGCAGGGCAAATTCGAGATGTGGGAATTGATACCTTAGGTGCATTTTTTGGCGTGTCGGTTTTTTATCTTTGCAGTTATGTCATTAAAAAAATAAGAGCAAGAAACAAGGTGTAAAAAAGTCAGACTTTTTTACACCTTGTTTCTTGCTTTATAATATTATACAGATAAGACCGCCACTGCCCTCATTAATAATTCTTGTAAGAGTTTCCTGGATTTTTCCTCTGGCATCGTCAGGCATTTTGGAAAGCTTTGATTGCAGCCCTTCATTTACAAGCTCATGCAGGGACTTTCCGAAGATATTTGATTCCCATATCTTTGCAGGGTCGCTTTCAAATTCGCTGAGGAGATAATGTACCAGTTCCTCCGATTGCTTTTCGCTTCCTACAATGGGGTTTACCTCCGTTTGAATATCTGCGCGGATAAGATGTATGGAGGGAGCACTTGCGCGAAGTCTTACTCCGTATCTTCCGCCCTGGCGTATAATTTCGGGCTCTTGAAGCGAAAGCTCTTCAATTCCGGGAGATACAATTCCGTACCCCGTCTGCCTTACCTGTGCAAGGGCATTAGCAACCTTGTCATATTCATGCTTTGCCTCGGAAAGTGAACATAGCATGGAAACCAGCTCCTCATCATTTGAGATTTCAAGCCCCGTTGTTTCTCCAAGCACATTGTAGAACAGCCCCTCAACAGCCTCGGTTTGTATCTGTGCCGTTCCTTTTCCTAAGGAAATTTCATTTATTCTTGCGTTTGAAAGATATTCGTTTTCCGCAATCAGAGGACATATACCGTTTACGTGGCTAAGCTTATGTATGCCGTTTATTGCCTTGCGGACGGTTTCAAAAATTGAGGATTTAAGGTAGTGCTTCCCGGGAAGAGCGTCTATCCAGCCGGGGAGATTTATGGAAAGCTCCCTAAGAGGGAATTCAAACAGAATACTCTGCATTATAGAGTTGATGTCCTCAATACGCATTTCCGAACAGGAACAAAGGAAAACGGGAACGCCGTATTTTTCCTCAAGCTCTTCTTTGAGCTTTTTTGCACCCTCACTTTCGGGAATAGCGGAGTTCAGTAAGATGATAAAAGGCTTATTTATTTCTTTAAGCTCCGAGATAACACGTTCCTCTGCAGTTACATATTCATAGCGGTCAATATCACAGATGCTTCCGTCCGTTGTAACCACAAGCCCGATTGTGCTATGCTCCCTGATTACCTTTTCTGTGCCAATTTCTGCCGCTTTGTCAAATGGTATATCCTCCTCAAACCATGGGGTGGTTACCATTCGGGGCTGTCCGTCCTCGGTGTGTCCCTGAGCTCCGTTGACACAATAGCCAACGCAGTCAATCATTCTCACATTGAAAGAAGCGTTCTCCCATGCGTTTATACGAACGGCTTCATTGGGAATGAATTTCGGTTCGGTTGTCATTATTGTTTTTCCGCTTCCGCTTTGGGGAAGCTCATCAGTTGTTCTGTTTCGGATATGCTCATTTTCGATATTGGGAAGAACAATCATATCCATAAATCTTTTGATAAATGTGGATTTTCCAGTCCTGACAGGGCCTACAACGCCGATGTAAATATCCCCCTGTGTACGTTCGGCAATATCCTGATATATCTTGTACTGCTCCATAAAAATTCCTCCATACTTGTATAGTTTGGTACATTGTATGAGGATGGTGCAAGCTTTATTACAGTTTTTGCTTTGACTAAAATGGTTGGTTGTGATATTATTATAAAAGAGGTGTTAAGATGAATTTATCAAAAGAATATATAGGAGAAAAACTAAAGGAGCTTCCTTTTAAAATTCGGGTAGAAGATACTGTGTCCTCCACAAATACACTGATGAAAGAACACGGACATAATAACGGGGAGGAGTACAGTGTTCTGATTGCGTCGGCGCAGACCGGAGGTCGGGGGAGAATGGGGAGAAGTTTTTATTCCCCGCAAAATACTGGGATATACATGAGCGTTCTGCTCCGCCCAAAAGAGGGCATAAATCCTCTTAATATAACTACTGATGCGGCAGTTTGCTGTGCCCGCACTTTTGAAAAACTGACAGGGGAAGAATCGGAAATTAAATGGGTAAATGACATTTATATGCATGGAAAAAAGGTTTGCGGAATCCTTACGGAATCATCTTTGGGCGAGAGACCCTTTGCAGTACTCGGAATCGGGATAAACGTTCTGCCGCCAAAGGAAGGCTTCCCTGATGATATAAAAAACAGAGCAGGGGCAGTTTTTACAGAGGACATTCCTTTTTTAAGAGAAAATGTAGTTGCAGAGCTTCTTCGTGAAATTTTTAATACATACGAAAATCCCGCAAGACTGCTTCTTTTTGAGGAATATAAAAAAAGGTCAATGATAATCGGAAAAGATATTCTTCTTTTAAGAAGTGGGGGAGAAGAAAGTGCGAAAGCTATCGGATTAAATAAGGATTATTCCCTCATTGTCGAAAAAGAAAACGGAGAAATTGAGAATATAAATAGCGGAGATGTAAGCATAAAAATATGAGGCTCATTGAGCCTCATATTTTTATGCTTGTTTCAAGTGCCAAGGTAACCATATCAGTAAAGGATGATTGCCTTTCCTCGGCTGTTGTCTGCTCACCCGTAATAACATTGTCTGAAATCGTAAGTATTGAAAGTGCATTCTTATTTGCACGAGCAGCATTCATATAAAGTGCCGCTGATTCCATTTCAACGCATTTGATTCCCATGGAAATCCATTTATCTGTTGAAAGCGGATTTGCATCATAAAAAGTATCGGAGGAAAGAACATTTCCCACAGTGCAGGGAAGAGCCTTTTCCTTTGCGACATCATAGGCATTGCACAAAAGCTTGAAAGAAGCAATTGCACTATATGTTCCGGGGAGATTGTACTGATTTGCATACGCGGAATTGGTGGAGGCACCCATGGCTAAGACAATATCACGGAGTTTAAGATTCTTGTCAAAAGCACCTGCCGTTCCGACCCTGATTATATTATCCACATCAAAGAAATTGAAAAGCTCGTAGCTGTAAATGCCGATTGACGGCATCCCCATTCCGCTTGCCATTACACTGACACGCTCGCCCTTATAAAACCCTGTATAGCCCTTTATGCCTCTTACATCATTTACAAGAATTGCTCTGTCAAGCATGTTTTTTGCAATAAACTCGCTTCTCAGGGGGTCGCCCGGCATTAAAACTGTTTTTGCAAAATCTTCGGGCTTTGCATTAATGTGAGCAGTAGGATAATTTGACATAGAATCACACTCCTTATTAGTTTTATTATATCATTAAACTTCTCAATAATCAATCATTTTAATTAAGACAAAAAATGTCATAATATGTTGACAAAATGACAATCGTCTGTTATTATAGTAATATCTTAATAATTGACAAAATTGGTAGAGGTGCGGTTATTATCAGTAGCTTTTGTATCACGGACATTGGCAGAAGTGAAAGGAATCACCGCCGAAGTGTATATTGCCTGCCACGGCATATATGCTGGGCCGTCAGAGAATATCTGCCGGACTGTCACAGACATGTGGAGCGCTATCGTGATTTTACGCTAAAGGTGTAATTACAGGTCACGGTAGTCCGTGACCTTTTTTGTCGAAAAAAAGGAGGAAAATTATAATGAAAAGAAAAAGTAATCTTTTCGCAATCTGTGCGACAGTTATAATGCTGCTCGTGCTGTGTCCTTTAGCAGTTTTTGCTGAAGACGGGGAGGTAACAAGTAAAATGGCAGGTACATTCTGGTCACTTGTTCCGCCGGTTATTGCTATCGGACTTGCCCTTATTACGAAGGAAGTATACAGCTCATTGTTCATCGGTATACTTATGGGTGGTCTCTTTGCGGCAAATTTCAATGTCCTTAAAACCGTTGATGCTGTTGTAAACGACGGTCTTATTGCCGCAGTATCAGGAACAGCCGGAATTTTCATTTTCCTTGTTGTGCTGGGTGCAATCGTAGCCCTTGTTAATAAGGCTGGCGGCAGTGCGGCATTTGGTGAATGGGCAAAGAAAAACATCAAGTCAAGAGTGGGCGCTATGCTTGCAACCTTTGTTCTCGGTGTTCTTATCTTCATCGATGACTACTTTAACTGCCTCACAGTAGGCTCAGTTATGCGTCCCATAACAGATGCTCACAAAATTTCCAGAGCAAAGCTTTCTTATCTTATTGATGCCACAGCGGCACCTATCTGTATGATAGCCCCCATTTCTTCATGGGCAGCGGCAGTATCCGAATTTGCTCCCGAGGGTCAGGGACTCAGCCTCTTTATCAAGGCTATTCCTTATAACTTCTATTCACTTCTTACACTTGTGTTTGTTGTAGCTATTGCACTTATGAAGGTTGATTACGGTCCTATGGCTCTTCATGAAAAGAATGCAATGGAAAAGGGTGACCTTTACACCTGCGGTGACAAGAATGAAAGTGAGCAGGTACAGGGTTCTTCAAAGGGTAAGGTTATCGACCTTCTTTTCCCCATAATTGTACTTATCGCAGTTTGCGTATTTACGCTTGTATATGTAGGCGGTATATTAGATGGTGCAAGCTTTATTGATGCTTTCTCAAATACTGATGCTACAATCGGTCTTCCCATGGGCGGTCTTATTGCTCTTGTTGTTACAATTATCTATATGGTTATACGCCGTGTTATGACGTTTAAGGAAGCTATGGATTGCATTCCTAAGGGCTTTGTAGCAATGGTTCCTGCAATTACAATCCTTACACTGGCAACCTCACTTAAGAACATGACAGGACTTCTCGGTGCAGACGCATATGTGGCAGGACTCATGGAGGGTGCTGCAGCAGGTCTTGCAAACTTCCTTCCTGCAATTATCTTCCTTGTTGCATGCTTCCTTGCATTCTCAACAGGTACATCATGGGGTACATTTGGAATACTCATTCCCATCGTTGTTGCAATCTTCCCCGCAGGAAGTACAAATCTTATTATCGGCATGTCAGCCTGCCTTGCAGGTGCAGTATGCGGTGACCACTGTTCACCCATTTCCGATACAACGATTATGTCCTCTGCAGGCGGCGAATGTAATCACATTAACCACGTTTCCACACAGATGCCCTATGCAATCAGTGTAGCAGCTATTTCATTTGTAATGTATGTTTTAGCCGCTTTCATTAAGAGTGCATATATCCTTCTTCCTGTGGGAATAGTGCTTACAATCGGATTCCTCTTCGTTGTAAAGGCTATAACAAAGAAAAAAGCATAATTTCTCTCTGGTGACCAATGGTCGCCCCTACAGAATGAAAATGTATTAATACAAAATAGAAAGCACCCTAATTGGGAAAAGTCCTCAATTAGGGTGCTTCTTATCATTATTTATCTTTTATAAATCTTGTCCACCTTTTATAAACGGAAGCACAAAGCAATATACAAACAATAATTACTAAAAGCCAGCCTGCCGTTACCATCCTCCACGGCATAAGCTCTGCCATTCTTGCAAACACATATGATGCAAGTATATTTCCCACACTTGCAGTGGCATTTAAAATTCCCGATACCGTACCTATTCTGCCATGCTTATCAAATCTTAATGCTATGTAGGACTGACCAAACGGTGCCGCCCCGTGTATTAATGCGGTTGCAAGAGAGAGTGCTGCCAGTATCCATAGGTAGTTCAACTTGCCGACAAAGCAAACAATGAGTAATAACGGCACGCTTATTCCCATAAGAACAATTTGTGCTTTAGGTTCATTTTCCGTGATGTTGCTTTTCATGAAACCTGCAATAAGTAGACCGATAGCTGAAAAAATTACAAGCACAGTGCTCATTCTCGTAGCAATTGCCGCAGGGATATTTGCGTATGATTCCATAATCATAACAGGAGTCATCATTTTTATGCCATTATCAATTGAAGACCTAAAAAGGCATACAATCAAAAACATTATAAGTCCCGACGAAAACATCAGCGGCTTCATCGGAACTTTCCGGGTTTCTTTTTTTGTTTCAATTTCTTTGCTTTCTTTTACCGTCATCTTTTTTTCCAACTGGGGATAAAGGATAGCAAAGGAAACAATCGTTACAAAAAGAACAACTATAGAAACGAGAAAGTTTTGCTGCCAGTGTTTTACAAAAGATGCCACAAGCATACTCATTCCTAAACCGACGCTTGTGGAAAACATCAGCCAGAAAACTGCCACCCCTCTGATGCTTGGTGTGGTTTGCGTAGAAACCACCTTGAAAACTCCGGGCCACAGAGCAAACTGTGCTATTGCATAAAATGACCACGCAGCTATTATAACCGTATAGCTTTGATTAAAATAGATTATAATATTTGAAATCAATCCGCCTATAAGACCAATTAAAATGAGCTTGTACGGAGAATATTTATCTGCCGCAAAACCGCCCACAATCTGAAACGGTGCATATACAAACCAGAATACCGCATTTATTAGCCCTGTTTGTGATTTTGTCATAAAGCCCTCTTCAACGATTGACGCCATAGCAGAAGAAAATACATTCTTTGTCATATATACTACTGCATACAGTAAAAATATAGACAGGAGTAATATAATACTTAGCTTCTTACTCTCAAGGTATTTCTGACTCTTCAAAATAATGCCCTCTTTCAATACGTGGTACGTCACTAATTATAAGGCACCATGCACAATGTGTCAACTTTTTTAAAAAGCTTGTTGCAGGGTATTTTTCTTGAATTTTTCCATAAAGGTTATTTTTCAACTACCGAGGTGAGATTCTTCAGTCGCAAGCTCCATCAGCATGACAAGCAAAGCACTTTTTGGCTAATCAAGCTTTTTCTTTGTCATTCCGAGTGCGAACGAGGAATCTCTTCACCCCAATAGTTGTTATAGAACCTCCATAAAAAACAGGAGTGGAAAAATCCACTCCTGTTTAATATTGCTTAGAAACTAAGATTACGCTTCTTCCTTAATCTTAGCCTGTGCAGCTGCAAGACGAGCAATCGGCACACGGAAAGGTGAGCAAGATACATAATCAAGACCGATCTGATGGCAGAACTCAACGGAAACGGGGTCACCGCCGTGCTCACCGCAGATACCGCAGTGCATTTCGGGACGAACCTTCTTACCAAGTTCAACAGCCATTTCCATAAGCTTACCAACACCTGTCTGGTCAAGCTTAGCAAAGGGATCGTTTTCGAAAATCTTTGCATCGTAGTAAGCATCAAGGAACTTACCTGCATCATCACGTGAGAAACCGTATGTCATCTGTGTAAGGTCGTTTGTACCGAAGCAGAAGAACTCAGCTTCCTTAGCGATATCGTCAGCTGTAAGAGCTGCTCTGGGAATTTCGATCATTGTACCAACTTCGTACTTAAGGTCGATGCCTGCTTTAGCGATTTCTTCATCAGCTGTAGCTACTACATCGTTCTTAACATACTTAAGCTCTTTGATATCGCCAACAAGGGGAATCATGATTTCGGGAACGATGTTCCAGTCAGCATGCGCCTTCTTAACGTTGATAGCAGCACGGATAACTGCTCTTGTCTGCATCTTAGCAATTTCAGGATATGTTACTGCAAGACGGCAACCACGGTGACCCATCATGGGGTTGAACTCGTGGAGAGAAGCGATGATAGCCTTAATATCTGCTACGCTCTTACCCTGAGCCTTTGCAAGTGCTTCGATGTCAGCTTCCTCTGTGGGAACGAACTCATGAAGCGGAGGATCAAGGAAACGAATGGTAACGGGGTTGCCTTCAAGAGCCTCGTAAAGAGCTTCAAAGTCGCTCTGCTGATAGGGAAGAATCTTTTCAAGAGCTGTTTCTCTTTCTTCTACTGTGTCAGCACAGATCATTTCACGGAATGCAGCGATTCTTTCAGCCTCGAAGAACATATGCTCTGTACGGCAAAGACCGATACCTTCTGCACCAAGCTCGCGAGCTTTCTTAGCATCAGCGGGTGTATCAGCATTTGTTCTAACCTTAAGAGTTCTGAACTCATCAGCCCACTGCATGATTCTGCCGAATTCGCCTGCGATTTCAGCGTCAACTGTGGGAACAATACCGTCGTAGATATTACCTGTAGAACCGTCTATAGAAATTGCATCGCCTTCTGTGAAGGTCTTACCTGCAAGTGTGAACTTCTTGTTTTCTTCGTCCATGTTGATGTCGCCGCAACCGGAAACACAGCATGTACCCATACCACGAGCAACAACTGCTGCGTGAGATGTCATACCGCCACGAACTGTAAGAATACCCTGAGAAGCCTTCATACCTGTGATATCTTCGGGAGAAGTTTCAAGACGAACAAGAACTACCTTTTCGCCTCTTGCATTCCAAGCCTCTGCATCTTCTGCTGTGAATACGATTTTACCGCAAGCAGCACCGGGAGATGCACCAAGACCCTTACCAATAGGTGTAGCAGCCTTGAGAGCCTTAGCATCGAACTGAGGATGAAGAAGAGTATCAAGGTTTCTGGGATCGATCATTGCAACAGCCTTCTTCTTATCGATCATGCCCTCGTCAACAAGGTCACATGCAATCTTAAGAGCAGCCTTAGCAGTTCTCTTACCGTTACGTGTCTGAAGCATATAGAGCTTTCTGTTTTCAATAGTGAACTCCATATCCTGCATATCTCTGTAGTGATCTTCAAGAATAGAGCAAACCTTCTTGAATTCTTCAAAAGCTTCGGGGAACTTTTCAGCCATCTGAGCGATGGGCATAGGAGTACGAACGCCTGCAACAACGTCTTCACCCTGAGCGTTTACAAGGAATTCACCCATAAGGCCTCTCTCACCAGTAGCAGGGTCACGTGTGAAGGCAACACCTGTACCGCAGTCGTCACCCATGTTACCGAATGCCATCATCTGTACGTTAACAGCGGTACCCCATGAGTAGGGAATATCGTTGTCACGACGGTAAACGTTTGCACGGGGGTTGTCCCATGAACGGAAAACAGCCTCAACAGCGCCCATAAGCTGTTCTTTGGGATCTGTGGGGAAGTCTTTACCGATTTTTGATTTATATTCTGCTTTGAACTGACCTGCAAGTTCTTTGAGGTCGTCAGCTGTAAGCTCGATATCCTGAGTTACGCCTTTAGCTTCTTTCATTTCGTCGATGAGCTGTTCGAAGTATTTCTTACC
>JAZUCF010000022.1:0-3991 GCA_045638945.1 Clostridia bacterium
TACCTCCGTCCCGAAACTGCTCAGGGTATTTTTGTAAACTTCAAAAATGTTGCACGTACAAGCCGTAAGAAAGTACCTTTCGGTATTGCACAGGTGGGTAAGTCTTTCAGAAATGAAATCACCCCCGGTAACTTCATTTTCCGTACAAGAGAGTTTGAGCAGATGGAGCTTGAATTCTTCTGCAAGCCCGGCACAGACCTTGAATGGTTCAAATATTGGAAGGATTATTGCAGAGATTTCCTCCTTACACTCGGTATGAAAGAAGAAAACATCCGTCTGCGTGACCATAGCCCCGAGGAGCTTAGCCATTATTCCAATGCTACAACAGATATCGAGTTCATGTTCCCCTTTGGTTGGGGCGAGCTTTGGGGTATTGCCGACAGAACAGATTTCGACCTTACCCAGCATCAGAACCACAGCGGCGAGAGCATGGAATACATCGACCAGATTACAAACGAGCGTTACGTTCCCTATGTTGTTGAGCCTTCCTTGGGTGCAGACCGTGTGGCTCTTGCATTCCTTTGCGAAGCATATGACGAGGAAGAAGTGGGCGAGGGAGATACAAGAGTAGTACTTCGTCTTCATCCTGCACTTGCACCTGTTAAGGCGGCAATTCTTCCCCTTTCCAAGAAGCTTGGTGAAAAGGCAGACGAAGTATATCAGAAGCTTATCAAGAAGTACAACTGCGAATATGACGATGCAGGCTCTATCGGTAAGCGTTACCGTCGTCAGGACGAAATCGGTACTCCCGTATGTATCACAATCGACTTTGATACACTTGAGGTCGAGTCTGTAACAGTCCGGGACCGTGACACTATGGAGCAGAAGAGAATCAAGATTGATGGGCTCGACGCGTACATGGCAAATCTTCTTGAGTGGTAAAAACATATGAGAAATCCGCGTGAAATTGTATACGACAGATTTATAAAACCCTTTGAAGGGAAAGAAACCTCCAATGTGGGCGTAGAACTGGAATTTCCGCTGATAAATAATAATGGAGGCGACATAGATATACCTTTTGTCGCCTCCATTATGGATTTTATCGAAGAAAAGGGTTTTTCCTGCGTTCTTTTCGGAGTAAACGGAGAAAAGCTTTTCATGGAGAATGAGAAGGGCGATTGCCTGAGCTTTGACAATTCCTATAACAATTTTGAATTTTCCATGATGTACGGAGATAATCTCTTGGAAATAAAGAAACGCTTTGATTCCTATTATGAAATGGTACAAGAGTATTTATCAAGGGAAAACCACTCTCTTATAGGTAGAGGAACAAATCCAAACTTTAAAAATATCGGTGTAAACCATACGCCTTTTTCCACTTATAACATGGTGCATGAGTATCTTCATAAATTCCCCGGAACTCACAGCTACAACGATTTCCCTGCCTTTATGTCCTCGGTGCAGACGCATTTAGATATACCAAAAGACAACATTCCAAGAGCATATACCCTCTTTTGCAAGATGGATTTCGTCAGAGGGCTTTTATTCGGAAATTCCCCCGATTTTGAGGGCAGGGGATGGAGAATATTCCGCGACTACCTTTGGGAGCAGAGCGGCTTTGGAAACTGCCCCTGCATCACGGGAAGCATTGACCGTAGCTTTGAAAGTACGGAAGATGTGATAGATTTCTATCTCGAAAAGGGTATGTCTAACAGAATCCGTGACGGAAAGTATGAGGTTTTTGCCCCCGTTCCCATCAAGGAATATTTCCTCCGTGACGATGCGAGGGAGGAGGATATAGAGTGCTATCTCTCTTTCAGAAATGTAGAACTGACAAGTCGGGGAACACTTGAAGTAAGAAGTGACTGTACGCAGAAGGAAGGCAGATTTTTCATGCCCCCTGCGTTTAATTTGGGAATCCTTAATAATATGGATGAAGCAGAGAAAGCCCTTGAAAGCTTCTTTGCAAATTGCAATATTGCGAAAACCAATTCCGAGATGCGAAAGCTTGTAAATGAATGTCGGGAGGAGGAAATTACTCCCCGATATATTCTTGATGAGCTTTGCGGAGAAATGCTTAAAATTGCCCGAAAAGGTCTTGTAAAAAGAGGCAAATGCGAAGAAGTACTTTTGAATATGGAATAAGAAATGATGGGATAAGTTTTTGCTTATCCCATCATTTCTTATTCCATATATTTTGTCAAGTGTTTAACAGCGTTTTCCACCGATTCTTTTTCGTTTTGTGTAAGCTCTTTGTTTGCATTTCTGTAGTCAAAGGAAAGGGTGAATCCGTGCAAATCCTCATATAGCTTTGAGAGCTTTTCTTTCTGCTTTTTTATAAGCATCGAAATATACTCATCTTTCTTTTTGCCGCCGAGTTCCTTGTCGCACATTTCTATGGCGAGTGCAGTATGCTCAAGGCATAGCCCCTCTGATTTTTCAAACATTTCCCGAAATCCTTTTTCCACGCTCCACATGTAGGACAGATTCCCTGCGGCACAGTCCATTTCTTTGTTTAACTTATCACAGAGGGCACAGCTTCTGGCAGTTTCACTAAGGGAAGATGCAGTAAGCACTGCCGTGGATTCCTTTGAAAAAACGCCTACTTTTTTATGTATACAAACCTTCTTTTCCAGTTCCTTTATATGAGTTTCCAAAGTGAGAGCTAAGCTAAGACGGTTTTTCCTATTAAAAAGCCCCGTCATATGTCTGCGGCAAAAGCCCTTTTTGTTGGTAACTTCTCTGCTGTCAGGCTCCATCATTGAGGCTCCGAGAAAATAATCAATGGCTTGCTGCTCTAATTTTTTCTCCAATATGCAAAGTATGCAGCCGCAGTTTTGCTCCAACGCCTCCGTTAGCGGAATACTGTAAATATGTTCCTTCATGGAAATCACTCCTTATATAATGATTTTAACATAAGTGAAGCCTTAGTTCAACATCTGCGGGAAATATTTTGACAAAAGGACAGACACAAAGCCGCCCTCGATTGAATATAGTGTTAATCGGAGGTGCTTTTTAATGCGCTTTATTTTCAGGAAATACTTTGGATTAGGCACTATAGGGTTTCTTCAGAGCGGAAGCTTTCCCAAACCGCTTAGTGGTGAGGAGGAAGCTTCCTATGTAGAAAAAATGCAAAACGGCGACGAGGCGGCACGCAATATTTTAATAGAGAGAAATTTAAGGCTTGTTGCTCATATTGTAAAAAAATATTCTGCGACAGGAGAGAATGATGACCTAATTTCTATCGGTACTATCGGGCTTATCAAGGGCATTTCTTCCTACAATACAGAAAAGAAAACGCGACTTGCTACATATGCCGCCCGTTGTATAGAAAATTCTATATTAACACAACGGAAACATCTGATAATAAAAAAGTACCTTTTACAAGAGAATGGAATATATATAGTAAAATTGATGAAAAACTGTATATACTCTACAGGAATAAGGGTAGTGGTGTAATTTATACTCCAATGTACATACATAGTTTTACTTTTATTATGGGAAATGATTATAAAGAATGTGAAAAATATAATCTTACAATTACAAATCCGTTTGAATTAAGTAATATAAGCGATAGAATAAGATATTTCAGATTAAAAGAGTCCTTATATCAAGAAGATGTTGCTAAAACTATTGGAATTGATAGGACAACCTATATCAGTTATGAAAATGGATTAAGAATATATCCTATAGATGTTATGACAAAACTCTCAAATATGTATGAGATTGATTTAAATGATTTGTTAGACGATTATCACAGATTTATATATTTTAACCAAGGTCAGAATATAAAGAGAATAAGAAAGGAATTAGGGCTAAATCAAAAGGAGCTTGCTGATTCATTAGGGGTTAGTCTTATTGTTATTAAAAGAGCAGAGCAAGAAAAAGTTAGATTTTTAGAAAAGAATTACATAAAACTAATGAATTATTATAATGAACACATTTATGATGCATACGAACGTGTAAATTAGATTTTGGATAAACTTGACAATTAATTTTATAATATATTAAATGTTTTGTTCAGAAAGCGTATTGATGTTTCTTTTTGTAT
>JAZUCF010000023.1:0-12242 GCA_045638945.1 Clostridia bacterium
GTAACCGGTACTACCTTGCCTTCAGCATCGAAAATCTGAGTCATACCGATTTTCTTACCGATGATTGCTTTCTGCATGATTTGTTCCTCCTTGTATGGTTATTGGTTGACTTTCGCCAACATTACCTTCCACTCTTGTCAATAAGCTTGATATCGATGCTTACACCAGCGGGAACATCGAGCTTGCCAAGAGCTTCCATGGTCTTGGGGGTGGGATTAAGGATGTCGATCAATCTCTTGTGAGTTCTCTGTTCGAACTGCTCACGGCTGTCCTTGTACTTATGAACCGCACGAAGGATTGTAACAACCTCTTTCTCTGTGGGCAGAGGAATAGGACCTGAAACTGTGCTTCCTGTTCTCTTGGCAGTATCCACAATTTTTTCTGCGGACTGATCAAGAAGAACGTGGTCGTAAGCCTTTACCCTGATTCTGATTTTCTGCTTTGCTGCCATTGCTAAGCCTCCTAAAAAAAGTATTTTCGCTGACTCATGCGACGGACTGTACACGGCGCCGGGCGTTTCGCCTTTTGCCATATTAAAACCCAGAGCTAGACTCCGGGTACTACATGAATGTGGGCGCATATGCGCAAAGCTTTATCATGTTGTACAGTGACTGGCGCCCAATTTCAAGAATCGGACATTCTCCACGGAAAAACCTACCCATATGGTAGCAACCTCCCGCTTCATCGTCTGTCATGTCACAGCCTTGCCATTGTACAATATATTCGAAAGAATTTCAACCCTTATTTTTAAAAAAATATGTTTTTTCTTTCATTTTTGTATATTTGCACTAATTCTTTTACTATTTTTAGCTATTTTGCATAAGTTATATCTGTTTCTCTTATTAATTTCAGTATAAACTCACGCAACTTACTAAAAGGTGTGCTTTATTAAAACAAAGAATAAGCCGTCCTTCGAAAAGCTTCACCTTGAATTCAGTTCTTCGTGGGCGGCATTTACATTTTAAAGCTCAACTGTTGAAACTCTCGGCTCAAAGCAACAACATGGACGCATACACACAATACGCACTCCACTGGCTCTTTGGGGACCAACTTTCATAAAGGTCGCAAGCACAGACGTCTTTCCGTGAAGTCCCAATGGCCCGATATCTGCCTCGTTAACTCTTTTTGTTATTTCCATTTCCGCACAACTTTGCCTTTCATAGCTTCCGTCTATCAGGGCCTGAAGCATTAAAGAAGATGCTTCATAGTGAGAGCGACCAATGCCTATACCTAAAGTGCATGGAGTGCACCCCAAAAGCGAAACAGCCTCCTTTGCCCAATCAACAATTTCAGATAAAACCGTTTCTGCACTGTGTTTATGAAAAACCCGATAGGTCTTGCCCCTTATTGCAGGTCCTCCTCCAAACATTAATATATGAAGCCTGAGGACATTTTCATTGGTCCTTCTTATGAGGACCGGTGCAGTCTCTACAGCTGCGGGATCATCGTCAAGACCACCCGACTGGTCAATACGTTCACTGTCACTGCCTAAAATTGCCATAGGTCTGCCCGGAAGATGACGAAGCCCCTCTTTTACTCCTTCCTCTATGGTGTCGAGGAGTTTTCCGGTAACGGCTTTATCCGGTCCAACCTCCAACAGCAAATGAGGTATTCCGGTATCATCACAAAGGGGACTGTGTTTTTTCTCCGCCACCCTTGCATTTTCAAGGATTGTTTCCAATGCCCATTTAGCATGTGGGTTAACCTCTCTGTCGATGGCATTTCTGTATGCTTCTTTTTTATCATTTTTAAATGATGAGCCTGCCTGTACCAAAGCATTTTTCACTTTTTCTATAATCAGTTTCTCAGTCATAAATACTCCTGCCTTTTGCTACGGCTATTATCGCCGGATATCGTTCGATTTTTAGTTTGTACAGTGCCTCCATACCAAGTTCACCGAAAGCTACCAGTTCCTTTTCTATTGTTTTATCCTCAAGAAGTGCTGTAACTGGAGGTATTACTGCATATAAGGAATTATGGGCATTTAATGCAGCAATTGTTTCTTTACCTATTGCACCTTTTCCCAGATGAATCTTTACTCCCATTTTAGACAATGGGGCCATACTCCCCTCAATTTCTGCTTTGTTACTTGATGTCGGGCCCACACCGGCAGGGCTCACAGCCGTATGAAATATTACACTCCCGCGAACATCTATATCAATTTCTCCGTTTGCCACCCTTGGGAGAACGGCATCTCTTCCACAGAAAATATATCCTGAAATACACACGGTATCTCCAATATCAAGATTTTTTATGTCCTCATCTTTAATCGGTGTTAAAAGTTCTTTCATCTTCTATACCTCTCTTACGCAAACAGTTCTATGTAAGACTGTTCCCCCGGGATTACTCCGAATGCTCTCGATCGCATATACACTTTCCTAGCCCAATTATAGTGGGGACCAATCTCATTCATTTTATTATTACCGCTGCCTTTTACAACGCCTCCGCACTTGTTTTGAAGTATCATGACAGCATCATCATACTGCTCTTTTGTAACGGCCATAAGAGCATTAACATATTTTACGTGAGTAGGATGTATAACTGTTCTTCCTATAAAGCCGTTTGCCTTATCCAATATCACCTCGCGCAACAAGCCGTCCACTTCTATGTTAACGGCAGGTATTCTCTTGAAGAGAAAGTCCTCCATACTGTAATTCTTCAGTTCGTCAAACATCATATGTTTTGGTGCTCGGAAATACTCCCATACAGGTCCTGCAAGTACATAGTCATTGTTTCTTCCGCAGACATTTACGATATCACACAAACACTCTCTTACTGCCATAATATCGTAGATTGAATAATCTACACCGCGCCTTACACCAAAAACCGAAGAAAAATCCGTTCCTCCCACACGAACCTGCAAAACAAGATTTTTATATTTGTCAAGAATACTCTTAATGGCAATAAGTTCTCCAAGACGTGTTTCCTTGTATGCTACCTCGGGATCTTCAATAATCGGCATACCATAAATTATTTCTCCAAATTTTTCATTGAGGTCTGAAAGATATGAAAAATACTCGTGCCCGTTCTGGGAATTAAACTTAGGAAAATTTATTCCGGCAAGGGATTTCACCTGATGCGGAGTAAGTCCCTCGGAAAAATGCTTGAACTGTGCATAATTACGCACTCTGCAGAATATGAGAGGCACATTGTCCGGGGAAAGTGTACCATTTTTCACTGCAGTCGAAACAGTATCAAGAAGACGGTGAACATTTTCCTCCGCTTCCTCCACCTTATCCTCCGGACAGGCATCCTCAAAGCACAGAACAATCGTAGTAAGTCCCGGTATAGCACCTGAGAGAATCTTGGGTGCGAAATCCTTAGTACCGGGCATATACATTGTAGCTCCGGGACAATACTGTAAAAGCTCACGGTCTGTATATTTATCAAAGTTTTCGGGCTTTATTAAAAATTCAAAATTGGGGTTATATAAATGATGTCTCATAATTTCAAATTCCTTTCGGTGACCATACTGCATCGGGGTAATATTCGTCAATTACTCTTTTTACAAGCGAAACCTGCTTTGCCCGCTTGCGTGCATCGTCCTCTGTGCTGTCCCAGCTATGTGTTTTTGCAACAGAACCTCCGGTTTTAAGATAAATTGGAGCGGCAATGCGAATCATTTCAGGGACTTCATAATGACGTATAAATCCTCCTGTCGACTTAGGATTTTCAGTATGAACATCAATAGGACATTCTACCGCCTGACGCATTGCCGCCAGCATCTGTAGCTGAATGTCCCTTACAGGATTTATGGAATCTGCACCAATGTCTTCGAGCAGTTTAGCCGAACAGGGATTTCCGTGTCCTGCATGTGCTGAAACCTTAAAATGACAGTCCTCGGGAATTTCTCCTGCCTGACGCATCTGATTAAGAAGCCACAAGCAACCCTCGTCATACACTAAAAAGCCTCTGCATCCCAGTCTTGCTGCACGTTTGACATCCTCCACAGCACGAACTATCTGTTCCTGTCCTCTGAGCCTATAACCCATTCTCACTCCTTCAATAGTATTTACCGAGGCTGACGTATCGGTAGTAGCTCTCGGTCCTATTGCTAAAATCAAATCTGTCTGCCACTGTCTCGCATATTCAACCATTTTTGAAATTTCTGCATCTGTAAGTTTCATTATCCCCTGTGTCTGAGTTACTCTGTGAAGATGCAGTCCATAATCATCCATTGCTTCAAGAAGAGCCTTCATAACTTTTGGTCCCTGAATACCGGGAACTTCAAAACGATACTGCCCACCATCAGGAAACCGTTTTGAAGATGCCGGTAAGTCATAGGCATCCCCCGAGGGCATACTGATTGATTTTAAAAATTCTCTGGTTTTTTCCATACTGTTCATATTAATTACTCCTTAATTCGTCCATAAGCCCATCTATCGCACTGCGGTGCGAGAAGTCAAGGGCGGGAAGTTTTCCATTTAATCCTTTATGTATGCGCACTTCAATAAAAGAAGGCTTTTCGGCACAGGCAAGGTCCTTCAAGGCACAAACAAGTTCTTCTTTGTTCGTTACCGCTTTACCTACAGTCTTATACCCGCTTGCTTCTGCAATTTTTGTAAAATCAATTAAAAATCCTGCCGATGGCTGACCCCCTACTGATTCATGGGCACCATTGTTTAAAACAATATGCAGGAAATTTGATGCATTTACCTTGCTTACAGTTGTAAATGAACCCATATGCATCATTGCAGCACAGTCTCCGTCAAGGCAAACTACCTTTCGATGAGGTTTAGCCTGTGCAATTCCCAGTGCAACCGATGAAGCGTGTCCCATTGAACCTACATTTAGAAAATCATTCTGCATTCCTTCTCCTCTTCTTTCCCTTATAAAGAAAAGTTCCCTTGTTGCTCTTCCGGTGGTTGCACAATAAATTGCATTTTTCTCCACATTATCAATTACTGTTTCAATGGCTTCTTCTCTGCTTAGAGGATAGCATTCATCTTTATTGTTAATTTTTTCTCCTGCCATTATTCCTTTGGGTGCTATAAGGGCATAGGATGTGCGGTTTGTTTTTGCAAAAAAAACTGCTTCTTTTACGGTATTTTCAAAGCACTCCTCGTCATCCTCAAGAATAGTATAGGGAATATTCATTACTTCCAGAAGTTTTGGAGTAATTTCCCCTTGCAGCTTGTGCTGAGCCCAGTCTCCCGTAGAAGGCTGACCTCTCCAGCCAATCAGCAAAATCATCGGTATTGAATAAACATTTTTGTCTGCAAGTGAAATCAAAGGATTAGCAGCATTTCCCATACCTGAATTCTGCATATATACAAGTCCGATTTCTCCTGTTGCAATATAGTGACCCGCTGCTATTGCAACAGCATTACCCTCATTTGCCGCTATGATATTACTTTCCTGCGGCAGGTTATTTATTAAATAATTACAAAATCCGTTAAGATACGAATCAGGCACACCTGTAAAAAAATGTATGTCGTTTTTTTCAAGAGCTTTAAAAACTTTTTTCTGGTTAAGCATATATTTACCTCTTTTCGCTTGCACTATAAAATTTAAAATATTCAGGCGCATCTAATTTCGTTTTTTCCCATGCTTTTTCAAAGGCATCAATAAATTTTTCAGAAAGAGGTCCTTTTTGAGATGCTCTGATATTTTGTTCAAGCTGAGAAAGGCTTGATGCACCTATTATTATTGCATCCCCACGCGAAAGGGCAGAATGATACATCAACCAGCGATAAGTGGCTTCTATTATACTTATCCCCTCGCACTTGCACACTTCCTTAAGCAAGTCTGAAGCCTCAAAAAATGATTTCTTCCAGTAACGGTTCTGATAATTAGGGCGGTATGTAAATCTTCCCTTTTCAGGAGAGTCTTCAAAAGAAGAATACTTATTTGTAAGAAGCCCTCCCGCTAAGGGGTTGTAGGCATAAAAGCGAATATTAAGCTTACGCAAAGTTTCAAAAAGCTCATCTTCTGCCTTTCTGCTTAAAGGGTTGTACAGCCCCTCATAAACAGTGGGCAATAAAAAGCCTCTTTCTTTGCATTTTTCGTAAACTTCACAGACAAGCTCCGCCGGGAAATTGCTAAGTCCAAGCTCCTTGAATTTACCTTCGTTATAAAGCATATTGCATGCTTCCAATACGGAGTCAACAGGTGTGTTTCTGTCAGGAAAATGAAGATAAAATGTATCTGCCTTCTTTATTCCCAGTCTCTCAAGAGACTCATTTAACTGTGTTACTGCTGCATCGTAGTCAAGCTTACCGCTGATTCTCGGATTCACCTTTGTGGAAACCTTTATTTCAGGATAGCCCAGTTCCTTCAGTGACTTTCCGATAATTCTCTCACATTCACCTTCATTGTAAACATAGGCCGTATCCAGTTCTTCAATACCGTTATCTACACAATACTTTATTATCTCTGTGGCATTATCCCCAAAAATTTGCTCACCAATAGTCATTGTTCCAAAAATCAATTTAACATCGTTCATTATTTTCACCCCTTTATTAAATCAAGCATTGATTTCAAATCTCCGCTTTTTACCGAGTTATAAATTTCTTTTGCATTACTTTTTTTGGCGTATAGACAAAGCTCTTCAAATCTTTGCTTGAATTCTTTTTCATTCATGGGATTTTCAGGCTCTCCCTTTGGAAAATCTACCTGTCTGGATAAAATTTGCCCAGACTTCGTTTTTATTTCCACCAACGCGGACGTAATATCAGGAAATGCAGCGGTAAACACATCATGAGAATATACATGCACCTTTTTTGTCAATTCTTTGATTTCTCTGTTTTTTACATGCACATCGTCATATTCCTTGAGCCCCGCTTTTCCGCAGATAATTCCTACAGCTACACCGTAAGGGATACTCATTTTAGCAGAAGCACTTACAGACACATCTGTGTGGTCATGCTTGTTTACCGCAAGAGAATACGTTCTTACAGTTATTTCTTCAATACTGTCCGGAGAAATTCGGTCTTTTAAATTTATGGCCGCTTCAATTGAAGGATGACAGTATCTGCATGCGGCATATGGTTTTACATACGCCTTCTCTATTGCAAAAGTGCCGCTTAAAATTGGATTGACAAGCTCTACCTCACTGCCGCACATCATTTTAAGATATCCCCGATCTCCGGACAGTGCATCGGGATGACCTTTGAACCCCGCCTTTGCCATTTGGCAGGCAATAAGTCCTAAAAGGGCTGACTTTGCTACATTATAGGGCTTCAGTTCTGAACCGTCATCAAGCACCTTGAGCATGCCCGTCGCCGATACACACGCTGCAGAAAAAGCGTTTCTTCTCTCCTCTTTGTTAAAGCCCAAAAGATACGAAATGGAAAGTGCAATTCCCAAAACGCCACAGGTTCCCGTTGCATGATAACCCATGGCTTTGTGTTGCGGCTGAATTGACATTGCCATGGTAAAAGATGTTTCATACCCAATAATAGCGGCTCTAAGGAGTTTTTCCATGGAACAGTTATGCTTCCATGCCAAAGGCAATAAAACAGAAAATATCGGCGAGCCAAGGTGTATAATTCCCGCATTCGTGCCATCGTCAAAATCAAGTGCATGCCCGTTAAGGCCATTTAAAAATACGGCCTCTTTAAGAGAATAACCATCTTTCATGCCAACAGGAACATAACCTCCTTTTTCAGGTTTTGCAAACTCAAGGTACTTTTCAATTTTCCGCTTTTGAAAAGCAACCCCTGCCAGTGTTACGCCAATATAATCAAGCAAAGCTCGTTTAGCCCTTTCATAGACAGTATCCGGAATCTCGCTTGTTGCAATTGCATCAATTTTTTCTAAAAAAGTTTCAGTTATATCCGGCATATTTATCTCCTATCTAAATCCAATATTTATTCCTTTTAAGTTATAGATGTTATTACCAAATTGGAATATACCAATATAATAGCAGTTATTTTACATAATGTCAAGTATTCATTTAAAATTCAATTATAAAAAATCTTGTTTGTTGACAAGCTCATTTTTTGTATGTTACAATATTTACGGTGATATTATGATAGAATATGTAATAGGAAGAAACTCAAGCAATGTTCGTGCCGACAGATTTCTTTTAAAGGCTACAACGGCACCGTCGTCACTTATTTACAAAGCCTTTCGCAAAAAGGACGTAAAGGTTAACGGCAAGTGGATAAAAGAGGACTATCTCCTTTGCGAGGGAGATGTACTCCGCATATATATAAAGGAAGAATTTCAAAAAGAAAAAGAAGTTACCTCTTGCAAGCTGACCGCTTCCATAATATATGAGGACGAACATATAATTATATTCAATAAACCTGCGGCACTTCCCTGTCAGCCCGACGCAAATCATAAAAGTGGCACGCTTTCCGATATGCTGAAAAGCTATCTTGCCGAAAAGGGAGAATATAACCCTAAGGAGGAAAGCTCCTTCTCCCCTGCTCTATGCAACCGTCTCGACACAAACACCTGCGGTCTTGTAATAGGGGCAAAAAATGCGGAGGCACTTCGGGATATGAATGAGCAGATAAAGCTTCGCAATGTATACAAATATTATCTGTGCAGGCTTGAAAATACACCTAACGAAAAAAGTGCTTTTGTAAAAGCACATATAATAAAGGAAGAAAGTCAGAACAAAAGCCGCATCGCAGAAAGCGGAAAAGAAATATCCATGGAATATAAAGTCATTGAAGAAGCCTGCGACACCTCACTTTGCGAGGTGCTTCTTCACACAGGGCGAAGCCACCAGATAAGAGCATATTTTTCCTCAATCGGCTGCCCACTTGTGGGTGACAAAAAGTATGGAGCAAAGACAGGTGGCGGTCAGGCACTTTGTGCATACAGAATAAGATTCGGATTTCCCGATGAATATGAGGGGGTGCTTTCCTATTTAAAAGATTCCCAAATCAAACTCGAAGGGATTGACATTTGACGAAATTTGTGGTAATTTTATAATATAAATTAAAAAAAGAAAGGATTTATACCAATGAAAAAGTTTATAGCAGAATTCAAGGAATTTGCTCTCAAAGGCAATATGATTGACCTTGCTATAGGTATGATTATTGCTACAGCTTTCAACGCAGTCGTTAAGTCGATTGTTGACGATCTTCTTATGCCGGCGTTTGCTTTTATCTTCGGTAAAAGTGACTTTTCACAGCTCGTTGCTTTTGCTGAATACGCAGAGGACGGAACGCTCGTTGGCGGTATTAAGTACGGTATGTTTATCCAGAATATCGTTAACTTCGCAATCATAGCTTTCAGCCTGTTCCTTATGGTAAAAGTTATGAATAAGCTTAAAAACCCCAAGCCTGTGGAAGAAGCTCCTGCAGCTCCCGCCCCCAAGCCTGACGACATTGCACTTCTGGAAGAAATCAGAGATTTACTTGCAAAAGAAAAAGTTAATAACTAAGTAATTTACGTAACAAAAAACCGCATCGGAATTCGATGCGGTTTTCTTTTTTTATTTACTGAAGCGTATTTTCCAAATCCTTTTCACGGATAGTGCTTCTTTTGATTTTTCCGTTGAAGGTTTTGGGAAGCTCCGATACATATTCCACAATTCTGGGATATTTGTAGGGAGCAGTATTTGTCTTTACATAGGTTTGAAGCTCTTTTGTAAGCTCGTCAGATGGTTCAAATCCATTTGCCAGAACGATTGTTGCCTTTACGGCAAAGCCACGAATCGGGTCGGGCACACCTGTTACGGCAACCTCATTAACTGCGGCGTGTTCAAGAAGCACGCTCTCAATTTCAAAAGGTCCTATTCTGTAGCCCGATGACTTGATAACATCATCATTTCTTCCTACATAGCGGAAAAGTCCTCTTTCATCGCGATATGCGGTATCGCCTGTATGATAGAAGCCGTCGTGCATAGCCTTCTTCGTATCTTCTTTGCTGAAATTGTACGTATCAAGAAGTCCGCATGCCTTTCTGTCACGGCTGAGTACACGGATAGAAATTTCTCCCGTTGTACCACGGGGACAGGACTGGTCGTTGCTGTCGAGAATATGCACATCAAAACCGGGAACGGGAAGGCCGATTGCACCGGGAACAGGCTCTGTCCACGGATATATAGTTGCTATACAAAGCGTGGTTTCTGTCTGTCCGAAGCCTTCATAAATTTTAAGACCTGTAGCCTGAAGCCATTTGTTATAGATTTCAGGATTGAGTGCTTCCCCCGCAGTACAGCAATGTACAAGAGATGAAAGGTCGTACTTCTCAACATCGTTTAAAAGCATCATTCGATACATCGTCGGCGGAACGCAGAACGTTGTAACCTTGTACTTTTCAAGTACGCCTAAGATGTCTGCACCGTCAAACTTGTCAAAATCATAAACAAGCACTGCCGATTCACCAAACCACTGACCATAGATTTTACCCCAAAGGGATTTAAGCCAGCCTGTATCGGAAATTGTAAAGTGAAGTCCACCATCTACAACTCTGTGCCAGAAAACACCAGTCATAATATGACCGAGAGGATATTTGAAGTTATGAGTGATGATTTTGGGATAGCCCGTTGTACCTGATGAAAATGCCATAAGCATTGTGTCATTAACATTGGTATCCTCATCGCCTGTAGGTCTTTGCCACTGGTCGCTCGCCATTTCAAAACCTGTTTCAAAGTCAATCCAGCCTTCACCTGCATCCTTGTGCTTTGTAACAAACTTTAAGATAGGATGATCATACCCCTCCTGCATTTCATCGAAATACTCTGTGGCATGACCGTCACCCGTGATTACTGCCGCCTTAATATTTCCTGCGTTACAACGGTAAACGTAATCCTTGCCCTTAAGCATATCCGTTGCCTGAACAACAACGGCTCCGATTTTATGAAGACCTAAGATACAGAACCAGAAATAGTAGCTTCTCTTTAGAGTAAGCATTACTGTATCGCCTTTTTTAATGCCCATATACTTAAAGTAGTTTGCTGCCTTATTAGACGCAAGCATCATATCGCGGAAAGTAAATCTCTTTTCTACGCTTTTGTCCGCTGACAGCCAAACCATTGCAAGCTTGTCAGGTTTTTCTGTTCCGAGAACATCTATAACATCATAGGCAAAGTTAAAATCGTCACGATATTTCAGTGTGTAGTTTGCCTGTGCATCCTTGAGAGAAAGGAAGTCATCTCTCGTTGCACCGACGAATTTTTCATATATTGCCATACGTTGGCGCCTCCAATTCCAAGTTACTTGTTATTTCATTACTACGGCAATGAACTGTGCAGGTTCGTCGCCATCTGCCTGCTCTGCATGGGGAACGCTTGAGTCAAAATACACGCTGTCCCCTTCTTCAAGTTCATAGCAAATGTCACCGATATAAAGCTTCATTCTGCCCGAAATTACATAGTTGAATTCCTGACCTTCATGACCGTGAAGCACGGGAGCCGTCTTATCGGGATTTATTGTAACAAGAAACGGTTCTGCTTTTTTATTACGGAAGGTATAGGCAAGGTGCTTATAGTCATATTCGTGCTCACGCTTTACACTGTAACCCTGTCCCTTTTTAACCATGCTACACATAGATAGTGTCGGCTGGTCACCGCTAATGAGGTCAAGAACATCTACGCCTAAGACTTCTGCTGCATTATAAATAAAGCTGAAAGAGAAATCCATTTCGCCGTTTTCATATTTTTTGTAAATTTCTATATCTTCCCCTAACTTTGATGCCATTTCTTCAATTGTAATTTCAGAGTCCTCGCGAAGTGACTGAAGACGCATTCCGATATCTTTAATCTGTGTATTCATAGCTAAACCTCCATTTTACATATTTTTATTTTGAATTAATACTCCATGCCAAGCTTAACTGCTTTCATGTTAAGGTCGAACATATTCTGCTTTGTAGCGGGAACAACCTTCTGCATAGCCTTTTCGATATTTTCCTCGGGGATAATGCCGCTCTTTGCAATCATATGACCAATCATAATCATATTTGCAAGACCTGTAAGACCCTCGTCGGAAGCCATCTTTGTAGCAGGGATATAATAGGTTTCCACATCGCTGCGCTCTACCTTTCTGTCAATAAGAGAGCTGTCGATGAAAATCTGTCCGCCCGCCTTTGTCTCATTCTCATACTTATCAAGAGAGGGAAGATTCATTGCTATCAGAATATCAGGATTTGATACAATGGGAGAACCTACTGCGCTGTCGCTGATGATGATACTGCAATTAGCTGTACCGCCACGCATTTCGGGACCGTAAGAGGGAAGCCAGCTTACCTCTTTACCGTCGATAAGACCTTCGTATGCAAGAAATTTTCCTGAAAAGAGAATTCCCTGTCCGCCGAAACCGGCAATCAATATTTCCTTATTC
>JAZUCF010000024.1:0-178166 GCA_045638945.1 Clostridia bacterium
ATTTTAACACCTTGCAAGGGCTGGCACGGTGAGTGCCGCGCAAGCGAAAGCCCTTTCCTCGAAACGAAATATTTTCGTCAGAAACTTTTCGTTTCGAAAGGATGACTTTGTCATCCGTCTATTAATACATTCCGCCGCCCATTGCTGCCGCCTGTGCCGCTGCTGCAGCTGCACTGTCTTCTTTGGGCTTATCTGCAACGATTGATTCTGTTGTAAGAACCATGCTTGCAACAGAAGCCGCATTCTGAAGTGCACTTCTTGTAACCTTTGCAGGGTCAACGATACCTGCCTTCATCATGTCAACATACTCATCTGTAAGTGCATTGTAGCCGATGCCGTTTTCGCTTGTCTTAATCTTTTCAACAACTACTGCACCCTCGATACCTGCATTTGCACAAATCTGCTTAACAGGCTCTTCAATAGCACGAAGAACGATTGATGCACCTGTCTTTTCATCGCCTGTAAGAGTTTCTGTAAGCTCTTTCACACATGCAGTTGCCGCAATATAGCTTGTGCCGCCGCCTGCCACGATGCCTTCTTCAACGGCCGCTCTTGTGGCTGCAAGGGCATCTTCTATACGAAGCTTCATTTCCTTCATTTCTGTTTCAGTAGCTGCACCAACCTTAATTACTGCAACACCGCCTGCAAGCTTTGCAAGTCTTTCCTGAAGCTTTTCACGGTCAAAATCGCTTGTAGTGCTTTCAATTTCACTCTTAATCTGACCTACTCTGTCGTGTATAAGCTGAGCATCGCCCATGCCGTCAACAAGGATTGTAGCTTCCTTAAGAATCTTAGCCTGACGGCAACGTCCAAGCTGAGAGAAATCTGTTTCCTTAAGGTCAAGACCAAGCTCCTCGCTGATAACTGTTCCGCCGGTCAAAATTGCAATATCCTGAAGCATAGCTTTTCTTCTGTCGCCAAAACCGGGAGCCTTAACCGCTACGCATGTAAATGTACCACGGAGCTTGTTAACAATAAGAGTTGTAAGTGCCTCACCCTCAATGTCCTCTGCAATGATAAGAAGCTTCTTACCCTGCTGAACAATCTGCTCAAGAATGGGGAGAATATCCTGAATGTTGGAAATCTTTTTGTCTGTAATGAGAACGTAGGGGTCGTCAAGCACTGCTTCCATTTTTTCAGTATCCGTTACCATGTAGGGGGAGAGATAACCGCGGTCGAACTGCATACCTTCAACAACTTCGCTGTAGGTTTCCGCAGTCTTTCCTTCTTCGATAGTGATAACACCGTCGTTTGAAACCTTCTCCATAGCATCAGCAATAAGCTGACCGATTTTTTCATCACCGGCAGAGATTGATGCAACACGTGCAATGTCCTCCTTGCCGTTAACCTTTTTAGCACTCTTTACGATACAGTCAACTGCTGTGTCAACAGCCTTTGCAATACCGCGGCGAAGTACCATGGGATTAGCACCTGCAGCCACATTCTTAAGACCTTCACGTACCAGAGCCTGTGCAAGAAGTGTAGCGGTTGTAGTACCGTCACCTGCTACATCATTTGTCTTTGTAGCAACCTCCCTGACGAGCTGTGCACCCATATTTTCAAAGGGGTCTTCAAGTTCAATTTCCTTTGCGATTGTAACACCATCGTTAGTGATAAGGGGACCGCCGAATTTCTTTTCAAGAACAACGTTTCTGCCCTTGGGCCCAAGTGTTACCTTTACAGTATTAGCAAGCTGATTAACACCGCTTTCAAGTGCCTTACGAGCTTCTTCACCAAATAAAATGTCTTTAGCCATGATATATCACTCCTTAAATTAGTCAAGCTTTGCAAGAATTTCACTCTGACGGAGGATTGTGTATTCGGTTCCGTCAAGCTTTACTTCAGTGCCTGCATATTTTGAAAGAAGCACTTTATCGCCAACCTGAACCTCCATCACAATTTCCTTGCCGTCAACCATTCCGCCGGGGCCAACTGCAACAACCTCTGCATACTGAGGCTTTTCCTTTGCACTGCCGGGAAGAACGATTCCGCTTTTTGTGGTTTCTTCGGATTCCACCATTTTGATAACGACTCTGTCGCCAAGCGGTTTAATAGTCATATATATTACCTCCTAAAATATAGTTTCTCACAAATATATATAATATCATATTTAAGAAAATTTGCAACACATATAAGGAAAAATTTTCTTTTAATTCATAATTTGAGGAAATTTCCCATAATCTGTGGTAGAAAGGTTGTGAATATAATGGAAAAAGTGATACAGTTACTTCAGCTTGCAGATATCGGCAAAGGAAGTGCTAAAATATCTCCGGACAGCGTTGAAATTGAAATAAGCGGAATTAACGGAAGTCTGAAAGCATGGCTTATAGGGGGAGAGGCAGTGCCAATTGGAAATATTGTGGACGGAAAACTAAAAAAGCAAATTAATACCACGAGGCATAGCGGAATTCTGATTACACAAGGCGGAAGACAGATGCTTATAGGGAAATACGGCGATAGCACTCTGGAAATTAAAGAAAAAAGCATACCTTTTGATGTTCCCGGATTCAACTGGAAGAAAATCGAATCAAAAAATTATAACGATTTATGCCGTGAGCTCAGATTTATTATCAGCAATAAAGAAGTTTATAATAATTATAAAAAGTACGGTCACTATTGGGTGGGCGAGGGGGACAATGCGGCTGCGGTAGCCCTTCAATACAGCGAGGATGAGCCAAATCCTTTAGAATTTATGGGGAAAATGAAATTAACCAAAAACGGCTATGCCATAGTATGCGTGGACAAAAAAACAAAAAAGTTATATATTCCTTAAAATAAAATGTCCCTTATATGGGACATTTTATTTTAAGTGAAATCACCGCTTTTTCAAATACAAATTGGGGTCTACAGGCGTATCATTATTCATAATTTCAAAATGCAGGTGCGGTCCTGTAGAACGTCCCGTGTTTCCGCTTAGTGCAATTTGTGTGTTTGCCCCCACGCTTTGCCCTGCCTTTACGGTAATCGTGCCAAGGTGGGCATATGCGGTGACAACCCCATACCCATGGTCAATGCGTACCAAGTTTCCGTACGTTCCTCCGTCTCCTGCGTATATCACCCTTCCGCACTCTGCGGCTATCACGGGAGTTCCTTCAGGCACGGCTATATCAATCCCCTCGTGCATTTTGCCCCAACGCTCGCCGTAAGGGGAGGAAATTACACCCTGTAAAGGGTAGAACAGCCCTGATTTTAGGACGTCCTTTTCCTTTGTCCCCACGCGGACAACCCTTGATACAGGGGTAATGAGAACATTTTCCGAAAGAATCCGTCTGGATTGAGGCATCCCGTTTTTATAAACTGTTTCAGCCTCTATTTGTGCCGTGCCTTCTTTGCCCTCCGTTACGGTAACGGACTCGCCTATATAAAGAGTACTGTCCTGCGTGGACTGTGTATCAAAAGGAATATTTTGATTTTCCGTTGTGTTTACAACGCTTATTATTTTTACATTACTGCTGTTTTGAAGAAGTAAGCTGCACTTTTCAAAATCTGAAATACTGCCCTTTTCCACGATGTTTGTTTTATATGTTATGTTGGTTGTAATTTTTGCATCAGAGTCAACGCTGCATTCCGAAATATATTTCTCAACAATCTTCTCAGCCGACGCCTTATCCTTAGCGGTAAAAATTGCTGCATTATCGGAATACACTGTGCATCCCCGACTAAGCTTTGGCGAGGATAGAAGAAGCTTGTCACGCAGATTGTTGCCCTTTGATATATTAGTTCTTAAGCTCAGCGTGGGAGCGGTGATAAAATGCAAATCTATGCCGTTTAAATTTTTTGAAGATATAAACTTTTTGGCATTGTCAATCGCCACCTCATAGTTTATAGTCCCTGAAGTTACCGCAATTTGCTTTCCATTATAATATATACCCGTTCCGAAGGTGAAAAATCTGAAAAAAACCAATACACAGCATATCCATATTCCTAATGACAATATGTACTTTGCGAATCTGTGAAAAACCAAACCGCACTGCTCTTTGCACTCTTCTATAAATGAAGAAACAGGTGCTGTGATAACAGCCATGCTGAATCTTTTTCTGCGTGGTATAGCCCTTGTCTGCATTTTTGGAACTGCTTGCCCAAAAGGAGATATGATGAAACCGCCATGTCTTGAATGTTCTGCCTGCATAAAAATTCCTCCTTTGTCAGAATAATTATATGCGTGCTTCCAATGGAACAGACCAAAAAAACAACCAAAGTATTTATAAAATGCAAAAGGTGTGTTAAAATAAAAATATCTTTTTATTTTAGGAGATGATGAATTGTATAAAATCACATTAGAGATGATGGATGATTTTAGACAGCATTTGTTTAACGAGGAAAGAGCCGAGGCAACAATAACCAAATATCTGCATGATGTAGAAGCCTTCAGAAAATGGCTCGGACAAAAAGAGACTACGAAGCAAGCGGTATTGGAGTATAAAAGAAAGCTTATTGAAACACATTCGCCCGCAAGTGTTAATTCAATGCTGTCTTCGCTGAATATGTTTTTCAAATATTCGGGAAAAACCGACCTACAGGTGAAGCTTCTCAAAATTCAAAGAAACATATTTATGGATAGGGAAAAGGAGCTTAGCAAGGCAGAATATGAAAAACTGCTCCGTGCGGCAAAAAATAAGAATAATGAAAGACTTTATCTGTTGATGCAGACAATCTGCTCTACGGGAATTCGTGTGTCCGAACTGAGGTTTATTACCGTGGAGGCAATAAGGTGCAAAGAAGCACACATTAACTGCAAAGGAAAACACCGTCGGGTGCTTTTGCCGCAAGCCTTATGTAAAATATTGTCCAAATATGTAAAGGAAAGAAAAATTCAAAGCGGAAGTGTTTTCATAACAAGAAGCGGAAAGCCTCTTGACCGCAGTAATATCTGCCACGATATGAAAAAACTCTGCGAAGATGCAGGTGTTTTGCAAAGTAAGGTTTTCCCACACAATCTTCGGCACTTGTTTGCACGCACCTACTACTCGATAGAGAAGGATATAGTCCGCCTTGCGGATATTTTAGGACATTCTGGAATCAATACTACAAGGATTTACACAATGGAAACAGGTGATGTTCACAGGGGGCAAATTCAAAGGCTGGGGCTTTTGATTTGCTGACAAAATAAAAATACCACATAATCGAAATTATGTGGTAACTCAACACAAGAGAACGTCTGATTTGCAGGAATATTATAACATTGGGGAGTTTGTTTGTCAAGTACATACATAGAATTTACACCAAGTTTAGTTAAAATGCAAAAAAATGCGTATGACAAACAGACCAATGTATCTATTTTACACATATTGGTCTGTTTACCATGCCGCTTTTTCTTAAAAACAACCTGCCAACTAACCCAAGAAGCCCTCCTTTTACAAAAAAAGAATGCCAGCTGTATTAAATTTTAACCCATGAACCACATAATTTCGATTATGTGGTTCATGGTTTTTACCGCATAATTTCGATTATGTGGTCATATACTGATACAGTGGGCATTTTTTTTGATGCTTTCATAGCAAGTGTTCAAAAAAGAAAAGCAGCTGTTAAAAAGGAGAAAAATTATGCGAAATCAGGTTGTAAAGGATATTGAAAAAGAGTTCCTCGAACCATCGTTTCAATATCTGGTAGAAAACGGATTGGAAAATACCTCAGTGCGTGATTTATGCAAAGCAATGGGTGTTTCCTACGGCAGCTTGTACTATTGGTTTGACGGAAAAGAGGACATCTACATAAACGTGGTTAAATACGGAGTCGAAAAGGTTGCGGACAAACTTTTCAAGGTAGCATTTGAAAGAATGCACGACCCGAAGTTGTTCTTTGATACCTTCCTTGATGAGGTTGATAAGTACCGCAAGGAGCTGAGGCGTGTTTTTCAGTTTGCCACGAGTCCCGACTATGGCAAAGCGGTGCAGAAAAAGAGTGAAGAATTTAAAGCGGGGTACGAAAAATACATAATTGAACTGTCGCATCTTACAAATATCAAACCGGAAATTATGGCACCAATCATATACCTGCTGATATCAATTCTGGTTGATTACTGCGTGTGGGAGGATAGGGAAGCCTCCGATATGCAGATGAAGTTTTTGTATAATACAATTGTAACGTTACAAACGGTAAAATTGTAGGGGCGATATGCAAATGGAAAATTGAAAGTTGAAAATTGAAAATTTAGGAACAAACCCGACACATCGGGTTTGCACATTAATTTTCCATTTTCCATTTTATACTTTCCATTTACAAAGCCTTGCTTTGTACTGACATCTTAGGAGTTGATTAATTAAATGAACACAGGATCAGACATAGCAGTATTAGTACTGGGCATATGCCTGGCACTTTTGATTTTTATTATTTTGATGATGAAGTTTATTACATGCGTGTATCTTCCTTTTGCGGATGACCGTGATTTCATCAAGCTGGAAATAATGCGTACTCACGGGAATGAAAGGATACATTGGCAGCATGAAATGAAAAGGCTGTATCTCGGTATGATTCCATTAGTGGGAAAACACCTTGTAGATATCAGCAGAAAAAGAGGAAAAAAACGTAGGGACAGACTGTAACAAATGGAAAATTGATAATTTAAAATTGAAAATTAATGAAGATTTTCGCCATAGCGAAAATCCACCACAATTTTCCATTTTCCATTTTCAATTTACAAAAACTCCCCCACAAGGGTTTATATAGATAAGCAGCGTTCACGCAGAAGCAGCTGCTAAAAAGACAATTTCTGCCCGCAGCGGTGACGGTAAGAACCGCAGACATCTAAAGGAAAGGATGATAAAGAAGAAATGAAAACAAAGAAAATTTTGTCCTTGCTCGTTGCAATGACAATGCTACTCAGTTGTGTCGGCATCAGTGCAATGGCGGAAGAGACCGCCCCTATAGTGGTAACCTTTACCGATGGTTACACTAAGGAATTTGATAGCTTATCTCAAGCTATGCGATATGGATATAGTGGCGGTGATATCGAAAAGATCACAGTTTACGAAGATATTACCGAAACGATTACATATCTTGAAGGTAATATCGTAAGCGGTAACCCCGACGGTGTTACAATTACGAATACAATAACTGAAGCAGATGGTTATTATATCTATTGCGACAGTGCAAACTTTACTATTGGTGAGGGTGTAACTTTCAATGCTCCCACTGGTGGGTTGTTTGTGTATGGAAATGACTGTGTTATTAACGGTCGCGTAACTGTGGCAACTTACTATCAGAGATATAGCGGCACAAAATTGACAATTAACGAACCTGGTAATCTGACAGTTACAGGCGATGGTACAATACTTAGGTACATGGATAGTGATCCTAACGCAGGTATTTACATCAACGGTGATAACAATGATGAAACCGTTGGGCTGAATGCAGCTGTTATCTACTTTTATCAGGGCATGATCAACGCCAAAGATGCCAATATTAAAGTGGGCACTTATTGGCAGCGCAATACAGTTGACGAAAATCAAGGTAGTGCAAATCTTGTGCTTGATAACACAAAGATGTCCGTCACCGTCAACGAACATAACTTCGAGGCCACAGGAAACTCCACCGTGACCCTTACTAATAACTCTAAGCTGACCATCGCTGGCGGTCATCAGTTTGGCGAGAATGCTGTCGTCGCTGCTGACGCTACAAGCTCCATCGCTGACAAGAATGGAAACATTGAAGTCGCTTCCCCTGTCACCTATGTAGCACAGGTTGGAGGTACTAAGTATGAAACAATCGAAGAAGCCTTCAGGGCGGCAACCGAGGGTTGCACAATCGATATTCTCGGTGATGTTGTCATCGACGACAAGTGGGATTGCAGAGACTATGCAACCAACGGCTCTCACTCTCGGTTCAACGAGTCTGTAACGATTAACGGTAACAATCATACAATCAAGTTCACAGGCGAAGTTAAGGACAATAACTGGAACACAATCTTTAGATTTGAAGAAAATGCAACAGTTAAAAACCTTACCGTTGATATTAGCGAAGCTACAGGTGCTCAGAGAGTGATTACAGCAAAGAAGAGTCTTAATGTTGACAAGCTTACAATCGTAGGTAGTGCAAAATATGGCATAATCTTCGGTGAAGGTGCAAGTGCGGAAGATTTAGCTAAGGCAGAAATCTCTATTGCAAACTCTAATCTTAATGGTACAAGAAGAGCAATTTCCGATAACGAAGGCGGTGAGGACGTTAAGTCTGTAACAATTACAGGAAACACACTTAACGCAAATGTAGCAGTTAGTGCAAGCGAAGCAGTTACATTCACAGGAAATACTGTAAATAATGGTTATGTAAATATTAAGTCTTACACGGCTGACAATACATGTAATGTTACTGCTACAGAGAACACTCTTGACTTAACCAAGGGTGAAGATAACAAGATTGACGTAGGCGGTACAATAAACGCACAGAAAGAATTTATTATTCCTGCCAAAGGCTCCAACTCTTATGCATATACCGGGGAAGTTGACGGCTATGTTCGCGTATGGGGCGAAGGCGGTGGTAATGCCAAGGAGAGCTTTGTTCTGAAGCTTTACTCCGAAGATACACTTATGGCTACCACACAGCTAAACAATATAGGTGGTATTATTGACAGTGATGTTTATGTAACATGGACCTTCTTCTATCCCGAGTCTAATGATCCTTATTGGACAACTACATGGGAAGAAGGACACCCCAATGCACTTGATAAACCTACTAAGGTTGAGCTTTACATTGACGGCACTCTTGTTTCAACAACAGCTGCACAGATGAACGGTCCCGATAACCTCAATCCTGTTATTTGGGAAGAGCTTGGCGGTGTGCAGGCTCCCGAGCTTCCTACAGCTACAGTAACAGAGATTAAAAATGATGAATTGACATTTGCTCTTAACTTCAAAGCAGATGATGCAAGCGAAGCACAGCTTGCTTACTATGGCGACTGGTTTGCAGATTACGTTCTTACAGTGAACAAGGATGTAACATTTAACGCAAACGGTGGGGCAGACGGCTATCTTTCCGGTCAGTATGATGCATGGAGTGAAAACTGGGTTAATGTTCCGTTTGAAGATGTAACCCTTAAAGCAAACGAGCCCATTAAGATTATGGAATATGCTGCATACATTATGGGTCAATCCGGACTTAAATTAACATATAACGATGTTTATGGATTTGTTAAGGATTTCAACTGCGGTGTATTTTTTGAAGAAGAATTCCTTGCGAAAAATCCCGATTTTGAAGTAACGCTTGAGCTTCGTATGTATAACCCCAAGGACGAAAGCGAAAGCTATGTAATCGGTGAAACATATACATTTGAAGCACCTGAAGTAGAAACTCCCGTTGCAGCAATCGGTGAAAAGAAGTATTCAACACTTCAGGAAGCACTTGCAGATGCAAAAGAGGGCGATACAATCACACTTCTTGATAATATCTCTCTTGATGAATCAGTCGTTGTTACAAAAGAATTGACTCTTGACCTTGCAGGCAAGACAATCACAGGTACAGATAACAACACAAGCGGAAACTTCTACCTTATCAATGTAAATAAGGGTGCGCTTACAGTTGATGACAGCATAGGCGGCGGTAAGATTACTCTTACAGCAACTAACGAACGTAACTGGACTGCTTCTTCCGTTGTTATTGCAAACAACCAGGGAACTCTTATTGTAGAAGATGGTACAATCGAGCATCTCGGTGGTACTTCAATGGCTTACGGTATAGATACCCTTACAAACGGTACCATAGGCGATGTAACAACTACTATCAATGGCGGTAGCGTAGATTCTACATACTTTGCAATTCGTCAGTTTGCAAACTCTACAACCAAAATGAACACTGTTGAAATAACAGGCGGTGACATTGGTTATGTATGGATGCAGAGCCCTAACGACCAGGTTAATACTGTTACCACTACTATCAGCGGTGGTATGGTTGATGGTCTTTGTGTATCAGGCGTAAATGCAGACTATACATTATCAGCACTGGCTTCATCTCTTGGTGAAAGCAAAGTTTACGGAACAATGCCCGCAGGCAAGAAGCTTACAGAAACAAACGGAACATATTCTCTGACAGATGAAGCTCCCGAAGTTGAGAAGTTTGATTTCTATGGTTCTGCACCAGTGCTTGAAAATTCACTTGCAATGCAGTTTGCTATAGCAAAGACTCACATAAATGGAACCGGTTATTATGCAGAAATAACGCATTACAAAGAATCAGGTGCAGAAGTCATTACAGTACCTTTTGAAGAATGGTTAGACGAAGAAGGAATTTATATAATTGAATATTCCGGAATATTTGCAAAGCAAATCGGAGATGTAATTGAAGTTGTAATCTATGATGAAAATGGCAAACAAGTAAGTGTTAAGCGTGTCGATGGATTGAAAGAATATGCACTTCGTATGCTTTCTAAAGCAGACAGTAGTGCAAATCTTAAAACAGCACTTGTAGATATGCTTAACTACGGAGCAGCAGCACAGATACAATTTAATTATAAGGTTAATACTCTTGCAAATAACGGAATAGATGATTATAAACACTATGCGTCAACAACATTACCGACACTGGAAAATAAAAGGGAAATGGATAGTGCTGTTTGCTATGGAACCACTCTTGAACTTGAGGAAAACATAGAATTGTTGGCAGCATTTACCGGAATTACGCAAGGAATGTACGCAACAATATCATTTACCGATCATTACGGAAATGAAAAGGTCAAAACAGTAAATTATGATGAAATGGAACAAAGCAATGGCTTCCAAATTATCACAGTTGATAACCTTGTTGTTGCAGATGCGGACGTACTTGTGACAATTACAGTATATAATACGAACGGAACTGTTTACACCACATTTAAGGATAGCATAAACGGATATCTTGCCAGAAACATTGATAGGGATGCTGATAGCAAGATCTACGAGACGATTGCTAAGTTTACAGCTTCTGCACATAAGGCATTGCACTAATTAGAAAGGAGAATATATATGAAGTACTCGACACCTGAGATTGAAGTGATTGAATTGAATAACGTGGATGTTATTCAGACTTCAGGAGAAGGAAGTCCCGGAGACGGAGACAATCGCCTTCCATGGGGTTAATGTAACACCTCAAATCTCAACTAATTAGTAACGTTTGTACAAGGAGCATTTTGCTCCTTGTACAAATAAAACCAGACATTTTTAGAAGGACGGCTTTAATTGAAAAATTTACGTATTGACAAAATAGTTTTACATCGTGCTGCAGAAATGCTGATATGCTGTATCGGACTATCAGTTTTAATATGCTTTCTTTGCGTATCGGGACCCATGCCGGTAGGCAGCATACAACGTGACGTAGCACTTAATATTATTCCATTTGTTTTTTTAGCAATTAACATTGTAATGTTACGTAACTGCTATGTGGCATTATTAGGAGAAAAGCAATACTATACTGTAAATTTGTGTGCGTATGTGATATTTGCAGGTGTAAATATAGGTGCATACGTAATACTACCTGTAGATGGGTACACGTGGTTATTTGTAATAACCAAAATTTTACGGTATTCAAGGATTGAACTTGTTCCTCCTTTGGGTATAATGATATTTCATTCTTTACTGTTTGTTTCTGTTTTCCTTGCCCCAATTGGTATGCGGTGGGTGCACAGAAGTGCAGAGGAAAAATACGTCGGAAAAGAAATGATTCCTCCGAGAATGGACGAGGAAAAGGTAAAAGCAGCTAATAAAGCATTAGAAGCAAGCACAGATAAAAATTCTCAAAATTGATGCTAATGCTATTTTATAGCATTTTGCATATTGTGACATCTGTGTATAGCTTCTACTCAGCCAATGGCTAAATTTATTTGTGCATACTTTTTCCCCAAAAAAGATTACATAAATTAGTGCTATGCACAGATGCTGCAAGTAAAGTTCCACTTCGCAACGGAGGTTCAGACAAATGAAGGTAAAAATGAAGAAAAGGCGAATCCTTTGTCCTGATTGTAAAACAGGGGAGGAAAGCTGCAGAATTGACCCAAGCTCTCCCGTATGCCCGTACTATGAATGTTATAACGGAATCCGTTGTAATTTTTACGTGCCTATGGAGAAAAAGGGAATAAAGAAAATACTATTCAAATTAAAAGGAATTTTCAAAAAATAATAAAGAATGTGCCAAAGGTGTTAATATCCTTTGGCACATTCTTCATTATTTCCTAATAAATTAATTCTTATCCGTCAAAAGCTTATTTACCTCTGCAATAAATGTAGACACATCTTTGAACTGGCGGTATACGGAGGCAAAGCGTACATATGCCACCTCGTCAATGTCCTTAAGCCCCTCCATAACCTTTTCGCCGATTTCCTTTGTGGAAATCTCTCTCTTAAGTGTATTTTGCAAATCGGATTCAATTTTATCAACCAGTCTGTCAAGGGTGCTGGTTTCCACTGGGCGTTTTTCACAGGCACGGGTAAGGCCTGCAAGAAGCTTTTCTCTGTCAAACATTTCACGGGTTTTGTCCTTTTTAATTACCACAATAGGCAGGCTCTCCACCTTTTCATATGTAGTGAAACGCTGAGCACATTTAATGCACTCTCTTCTTCTTCTGATTGCTACGCCCTCATCTGTGGGACGTGAATCGATTACCTTACTGTCTTCATGACCGCAAAACGGACAACGCATAAAATCCCTCCTAAAATTTATATCTAAATCTAATTGTATTCCAAGCGTATTTAGGGGTTTGAAAAAATGCTTCAGAACGGACAAACTGAACCACGGCTTGCCGTGGGTTACCCGAAGCTGTATGTGTATACAGCGAGAGGTGAAGTTTGTTCGTAGCAAAAAGGCTTATTTGAAAAGAAAAATCGAATGCAAGAGATTTTTCAACATAATAGAATCTTTTAATTAATTTGCATTTGTGTGAATCATAATTTCTTTGCCTTTTTGCGATCTGGACTTTTTTACAACCCCTTATTTTTCCAGTGCCATTATTTTATCTACTCTGCCCTGATGTCTGCCGCCTTCAAACTCGGCATTCATATAATAATCTACAATATCCTTAGCATCCTCTGCACTTGTAAATCTTCCGCCCAATGCAATCACGTTTGCATTGTTGTGCTGTTTTACCAGTGCGGCAATCTCCTTTGACGGGCAAAGTCCGCAACGGATACCGTTAATTTTATTTGCCGCAATTGAAATTCCCACACCTGTTCCGCATACCAGTATACCGAAATCAGCTCTGCCGCCTACAACCTCATCACAGCATGCCTTGGCAAAATCGGGATAGTCCACACTGTCGGGTGTGTCTGTTCCTAAGTTGATTATTGCATGCCCTTTTTCTGCTAAATAATCAAGCAGAATGTTTTTCAGTTCATAACCGCCATGGTCTGCAGCCATTGCAATAGTCATAAATATCTAATCCTTTCTATGCAAGAATTTTTAATTTTCCATTTTTTCTTCTCGTTCCCTCTCGGCCTGCGGCTTTCTGAGATATACCGCCGTCAGCTCCGATGCACTCAGGGGCTTTTTATCAAGTGCCGCATAGGCAACACTGCCTGCCCTTTGAAGCTGATGCTGGGGAGGAGCAAAGAGTGCATTTTCACCCATAAGCTCAGCAATCTTTTCTCTATGTACCTTAACGCCGTCGCCTACAAAGATTGTTTTTTCCGTAAGCTCGCCGCAAAGCTCCTCTATAGCTAAAGCCCGAGGTTCTTTTATACATTCAAGCTTTCCATCGTTGTATCTGTAGAGTGCATTATACACCTGACCACGCCTTGCATCCATAATAGGGGAGATAACGCAGGGGGTAAAAGCTATGTTATGTGCCAATGCCTCAAGCGTGGAAATGCCTACAGCATCTTTTCCAAGACCGTATGCCAGCCCCTTGATTGTGCCTATTCCTATTCTCAGCCCCGTAAAAGAACCCGGACCCTCACTGCATGCAAAAAGGTCAATATCGGATATATCAAGATTTACTTTTTTCAAAAGCTCGTCAATCATAGGCATGATGGTCTGGGAATGTGTCAGCTTTGTGGTGGTGCTGATTTCCCCCAAAAGGGTATCACCTGAAAGAATCGCCGCCGTAGCAGTCAGTGCCGATGTGTCAATAGCAAGTATGTTCATAATTCTATCCGCCTCTCATTATCGCCAAGCCTTGTAATCCGTACTACGATTTTATCATCGGGCAAATACTCCATAAAATTGTCGGGCCATTCGATAATTGAGATACCGCTTTCAATCTGCTCCTCAAAGCCGATATCTAAAAGCTCATCAAAATCACTGAGCCTGTACAAATCGTAATGGTTGATTACCTCCCTGCCCTCATAGCGGTGCATTATTATAAAGGTGGGGGAGCTTACCCCTTTTTCTATGCCAAAATAGCGGGCAAAGCCTCTTGTAAAGGCAGTTTTCCCTGCACCAAGGTCACCCGTCAGGCAAATGACCTTAGGGGCAGTTATTTTTGATGCTAATTCATAGGCGAAATTTTCAGTTTCGTTTACGCTGTGTGATATAAATTCCAAAGTAAATACTTCCTTTACACAAGATAAAGTTACTTATTATAAGTATAACACAATATAAAGAGCTTTTCAATCCGTTTTATCAAAAAACATAATATTAATCTTTAAACGGCTTTAGTTCAGACACAATTATCGCTAAAAATACTAAAGAAAAGCCTATAAACATTTTAAGGGAAACGGTTTCTGCCGTGAAAATTACGGAGAACAGCACCCCGAATACCGCCTCCAGCGACAGTATCAATGCCGCCGTTGAGGGGGTTGTGAACTTTTGCCCTGCATTCTGGAATATGTAGCACAGACAGGTTGCAAATATTGTAAGATACAAGATAGCACCTATCCCCGATAAAGTCATGTCCGACGGAAAGGTTTCAAACATAAGTGCGGGAATCCATACAATAAGCCCTGCAAATAAGAATTGGAGCATTGTCAGAAGAAGTATATTTCTGCCCTGTGAAAATGCACTTACCGCTATCATATGCAGCGAGAAAAAGATACCGCCGAGAAGTGTCAGCAAATCCCCTCTGCAAATTGTAGAAAAATCGCCGCCCGTAACGGAAATCAGCGTAATTCCGAATATGCACAGGAAAGATGCAACAACGTTATACCTATCGGGCTTGATTTTGGTAAACGGATACGCCAAAAAGGGTACGACAACGCAATAAATTGCCGTCAAAAAGGCGTTTTTACCGGGAGTGGTTGCTTCATCGGCAAGTCCGTAGGTCTGAAATATGTATGCCGCAATGACGAGCGCACCCATAACAAATCCCCGCCACAGGTAGCCTCTATCAATAACACTTAAATGCTTTATGAGTATAACTGCTAAGATGATTGCCGCCAGAGTGAAGCGAACTGCAAGCAGGGAATAGATTCCGATGCTTTTAATTGTTCCTTCCATTATAAAAAACGTAGAGCCCCATATTATTGTTGCAAAAAGCAGTGCAATTTTGGCAATAAAGCTTTTGTTGGAATTAATCATTTTTATCCTCCGTAATCAGATTTGCAAAGCTTCCTCCCACGAAGTCACAGAGTGTAACGGGTGAAAGTATTACCTGTAATCCCCTCATTCCGCCGCTCACGGAAATGGTTTCAAAGTTTTTTGCACTTTCGTGGATGAAGGTAGGAAACTTCTTTTTCATACCGATGGGACTGCACCCTCCGCGAATATAGCCAGTGGTGGGGAGAAGCTCTTTAAGGGGGAGAAATTCCACCTTTTTATTTCCCGTAGCCTTTGCCGCTTTTTTAAGGTCAACCTCCATGGCACAGGGAATGCAGAAAACGCAATGCCCTGTTTTGTCCCCTTTTGCAACAAGGGTTTTAAATACCGTTTCGGGATTCATTCCGGTCACCTCGGCAATATGTGTTCCGGAAAGGTCTGATTCGTCCACCTCATATTCTGCGGTTGTATATGTGATTTTTGCTTTGTCAAGCATTCTCATAACATTTGTTTTTTGCATAAAAAATTTCCCCTTCTTGATAAATTAACCAAACAGTGATATTATATAGTAAAAGAGGAAAAATTTCAAGAATTTTGTAGAAGGGAAGAAATATTTTGATTAAATATATCCTTTTTGATTTGGACGGCACCCTCACAAACCCCAAAGAGGGAATTACCAAATGTGTACAGCATGCACTGCATTATTTCGGAATCGAGCGTGAATGTGATGAGCTTGTGTCCTTTATAGGACCTCCTCTTAAAGAGCAGTTTATGAAATATGCCTCACTTTCGGAAAAAGATGCCCAGAAGGCAGTGGAGGTTTACAGGGAGCGTTTTGCACCCATAGGGCTTTTTGAAAATGAGATATATGACGGCGTTTTAGAAATGTTGGAAGGACTTAAAAAACAGGGGAAAATCCTTGCTATGGCAACCAGTAAGCCTTATGTGTTCGCACAAAAAATTGCGGATAAGTACGGAATTTCGCCATACCTTTCATATCTTTCGGGAAGTGAACTTGACGGAAGAAATACCGATAAGGCACTTGTTATAAAAAATGCCATGGAGGCACTGGGTGCAAAGGCTCAGGAAACCGTAATGGTAGGCGACCGCATACACGATTGCGAGGGTGCAAAGAAGTGCAATATTAAATGTATAGGTGTAAGCTACGGCTTTGCTACTGAGGGCGAGCTTGAGGGTAATGCTGAAAAAATTGCAGATTCCCCCTGCGAGCTTTTACGGATTTTGTCGGATATGTAATACATCTATCGGGACAAGAATAGTATTTGACAGAGGTGTTTTGAATGAATCGGGAGCAAAAGCTGATTTACATATCTGTCGGAATAAATTTTCTTGTTGGAATAATAATCGGAATGGTGCTTTTTTACGGTCAAATCAGGACAGATATATCTGTTTTTGATGAAGTGAATGTGACGGGCGGGGTAATTTCTTTCTGGGAATTTCTGCACGTGTCGTGGCTTGATCTTTTGTGGCTTATATTTATTTTTTTGTTCCATAATCTGTTACCAATGCCATTTATTCATCCTGTTATGATGCTGAGGGGCTGCTGTACCTCATTTTGCGTGATGTACATATTGACCTTCATGGGTATAAAAGAAGCTATGGCGGCTGTGATTCCGCAATGCTTTTCAATACTTCCCATCATGATTCTTTTTTCCGTCAAGGTAGTAGGAAAACGAAAAAATATAATTGAAAACGGCGGGGAGCCATTTACATTTAGCAGAAGCGAAGCTTTGCTGACCGTTCTGATATCATTGATAGTGGGAGGGCTGGAAGTGATATTTTATAGAATTTTAAGCTAAAACCACGAAAAAATATCGGAAATTATGTGCAATTTGGTTATATACATTTTTTCCTTGCAGGTGTAAAATAGAAACACTCTCTCAAAAGGTGGGTAATTTATGAAAGAAATAATAGCGGAATATGAGGTGTATTTAAAAAAGCAGAGAATGTCACAAAATACACTCACTTCTTATGTCCGTGATTTGGAAACGTATTTTTCCTATTTAAAAGAGAATAAAGTAAAAAATATTTTCGCTGTAAAGCGGACAACCCTTAATGCTTACATAGAACGCCTTAGAGCACAGGGAAAAGCACATTCCACAATTTCAAGGCAGACAGCCTCGCTTAAAAAGTTTTACCAGTGGGGGATTACGAAAAAAGAGCTTGAAATAAACCCTGTTTATGGCATTGAGCTTCCCCGTGTAAAGAAAAAAATTCCCGAAGCACTTACTACAAGAGAGGTTGTAAAGCTTTTAAATCAGCCCAAAACCACCGACTTAAAAGGAATTCGTGACAAGGCGATGCTGGAGCTTCTTTATGCGACGGGAATAAAAGTGTCGGAAATAATAGGGCTTACACTGAAAGATGTGGATATCCGCGGCGGAATGCTTAGCTGTGTGGGGAGCAGGAATGAAAGGTACATACCTTTTGGCAAAGAGGCGGCAGAAGCCCTTGACGAATATATAAAAAAGGCACGCCCTTACCTTATTAATAACAGTAAGGAAAAAAATCTTTTTGTAAATTGCAGCGGAACTCCCCTTACAAGGCAGGGCTTCTGGAAAATCCTCCGCAGCTATGCACAAAGTGCAGGTATTAAAACGGAAATTACGGCTCAGACCCTCCGAAACTCCTTTGCAGTACACCTTTTGCAAAACGGTGCAGATATCAATGCCGTTTCGGAAATGCTGGGGCATAATGATGTGGTAACCACAAGAATATATAACCAGGTACTCAAAGACAATATCAAAAAAATATATAAAAAAGCACATCCGAGAGCGTAGGAATTGTAAAAACTATGTTTTTTGCAACTTCTACGCTTTTTTCACAATGTGGGGGAAAGTGTAAAAAATTTTTCTAAAGTAGTAATTTTTAATCAAAGTCAGGTAAAAAACAAATTGAATGTTGACACCTTTAATAATCAAGGGTATAATATTTTTGCAGAAGAAAAGAAAGGAAGATATCTAATGGCAACAAATATTGCACTTGAATTTATCCGGAACATGGCAAAAGATAACGCCCCCTCAATGCACTATGACGGAAAGAGTGATATCTCCGCATGGCAGAAAGAGGCAAAGGCAAAGCTTACAGAGCTTTTGAAAATGCCGACAGAGCGTTGTGCGGACGAATTTAAAATTACCGAAGAAAAAAAGGGCGATACATATACACAGTACAAATTCGAATTTCAGAGCGAGCCTGGATACATAGTAAAAGCGGCATTCCTTCTTCCCGATGAATTAAAGGGAAAGGCGCCTGTGGTAATTTGTCTTCAGGGACATAGCACAGGCATGCATATTTCATTGGGCGAACCTAAATACGAAAGAGATGTAACCTCTATTGCAGGAGGACGTGATTTTGCCGTAAGAGCCGCACATGAAGGCGTTTGCGCCGTGGCTATCGAGCAACGCTATATGGGAAGTTCTGGCTCAAACGAAGAGGGGAGACCCTCTTGCTTCACTGATAACACCGCTATCGCAGCCCTTCTTATGGGTAGAACGGCTGTAGGAGAGCGTGTATGGGATATTATGCGTGCTATTGACGTTGTTTGCGAGCATTTTTCAGAGTATGTTGATACCGATAAAATTATGTGCCTGGGTAATTCAGGCGGCGGTACTGCAACATTCTATGCTTCATGTATGGACGAGAGAATAGCCCTATCCGTTCCATCTTGTGCAATCTGTACATACGAGGATTCAATTATGGCAATGCATCACTGCGGTTGTAATTTTGTTCCCGACATCAGAAAATATTTCGATATGGGAGATTTGGGATGCCTTATCGCACCGAGAAAGCTTGTAGCAGTGTGCGGTATCGAGGATAAGATTTTCCCTCTTCATGGCGTGGAAAAATCCTTTGAGATTATTAAGACTGCATATGAGGCATACGGAAAAGAGGAGCTTTGCACTCTTATTAAGGGTAACGGCGGACATCAGTTCTATCCCGATGATGCTTGGCCTGTTATACATAAGTATCTTAACATGTAAGGGACGATTTTTATGAAAAAGCGAAATGTAATTTTAGCGGTAATCTTTGTAGTTGCAGTTTTGGCATGTGCATTTTTTATGCAGGATGGGGGAGAAGATACTCAGATAATTGAGAAAACCTCTGCCGTAGAACAAGAAGGTATGTGGAAGGATGCCGAATATTTAAAAGATACCGAGCTTGGCACAGGTGAAAAGACCTTATATGTTAAGGTGGGTGCCGAGGGACAGGCTATAGAATTTACCATTCATACCAACAAGAAAACTGTGGGAGAGGCACTTTCTGAGCATAAGCTTATTGAGGGGGAAAAAGGTCCCTATGGGCTTTATGTAAAAAAGGTAAATTCCATGGAAGCCGATTACGACAAAACCAAAACCTACTGGGCCTTCTATAAAAACGGAGAGTCAGTGATGACAGGTGTTGATCTTACAGAATTTGCGGACAAAGACCATTTTGAATTGGTTTGTACCAAATGAAAAGTATTTTGATTTTTGATTGACAAAAATCAAAATATACGCTATAATAAATATGATTCCTGCTACTGACGGAACATGGAGAACTATGGGGGAACAGGAGTCATAATTGCCGACCGTCTGGGCACCTCATTTTCGAGGTGCCTTTATATATTTTTCGCATTGTTAAGGAAAGGGTGTATATATATGGAGAATTACAAACGAAATTTTAATGAGGGAAATTGGAATAATACAATAGATGTAAGTGATTTCATTAAAAGGAATTATACACCGTATGTAGGGGACGCCTCTTTTTTATCGGGTACAACACCTCGCACAGACAGGGTGAAAAAACGTGTTGAGGAGCTTATTATCGAGGAGACTAAAAAGGGCGGTGTTCTTGATATTGATACCAATAAGGTTTCTTCACTTCTTACTTACGAGCCGGGATATGTTATCAAAGAGGATGATTTAATTGTAGGTTTGCAGACCGATGAGCCTCTTAAAAGAGCCGTTAATCCCTTTGCCGGTTACAGAAACGCCGTTCAGGCATGTAAAGCTTACGGTTATGAAATCGGAGAGAACATAAAGGATGAATTCAGATACCGTACCACACATAACACTGGCGTATTCCGTGTTTATACCGAAACGATGAGGAAAGCACGCCATGTAGGAATACTTACGGGGCTTCCCGATGCATATGCACGCGGAAGAATTATAGGCGACTACCGCCGTATAGCCCTTTACGGAATGGATTATCTTATCAAAGAGCGTAAGGCTGATAAAGAGCGTATCAGTGAGAGGGATATGACCGATGATACCATCAGACTGATTGAAGACATTCAGCGTCAGCTTGAGTTTATGAGCGACCTTGTTACAATGGCAAAGCAGTACGGATGCGACATCACCCGTCCTGCGGAAAATGCACGTGAAGCAATTCAGTGGCTGTATTTCGGTTACCTCGGTGCAGTTAAGGAGCAGAACGGTGCGGCTAACAGTATCGGAAGAATCTCCGCATTTATTGATATTTATATTGAACGTGATATTAAAGAGGGTACTCTCGACGAACAAGGTGCACAGGAGCTTATCGATGATTTGGTAATTAAAATGCGTCTTGTCCGCCATTTGCGTACTCCCGAATATAATGACCTTTTTGCAGGGGACCCCGTCTGGGTTACATGTTCTCTTGCAGGTATGTGCGAGGACGGCAGAACAATGGTTACAAAGACCTGCTTCAGATTCCTGCAGACACTTTATAACCTCGGACCTTCCGCAGAGCCGAATATAACCGTTCTTTGGGCACAGGGACTTCCTCAGGCATTTAAGGATTTCTGTGCAAAGGTGTCAATCGATACAGATTCCATACAGTATGAAAACGACGACGTTATGCGTAAAGATTTCAGCGATGATTACTCAATCGCCTGCTGTGTAAGTGCCATGAAAACAGGTAAGCAGATGCAGTTCTTTGGAGCACGCTGTAACCTTGCAAAAGTTCTTCTTATGGCGTTAAACGGCGGTAAGGATGAAATCTACGGTGAGCAGATTGCCCCCGAAGGAAAGGTTTTTGATGAGAAAGCTCTTGTCTATGAGGAAGTGCTGGAGGCATTCAAAACATATGCGGCATGGATGGCAAAGCTGTACGTTAACACCATGAATGTAATTCACTATATGCATGATAAGTACGCCTACGAGCGTCTTATGATGTCTTTCCATGATGTGGAACCTGAGCGTCTTATGGCGTTTGGTATCAGTGGGCTGAGCGTTCTTGCCGACAGCTTAAGTGCAATTAAATATGCCCGTGTTACTCCCAAAAAGGATGAAAACGGATTAATAGTTGACTTTGATATTGAGGGAGATTTCCCCAAGTACGGAAACGACGACGACAGGGCAGATGACATTGCAAAATGGATAACAGAATTCTTCTATGAAGAGCTTTGTAAGACAAAGACGTATCGCAATGCACGCCACACCCTCTCAATTCTTACAATAACTTCAAATGTTGTTTACGGCAAAAAAACAGGTGCAACTCCCGACGGAAGAAAGAAAGGGGAGGCATTTGCCCCCGGTGCAAATCCCATGCACGGCAGAGATAAGGAGGGTGCGTTGGCATCACTTAACTCAGTGGCAAAAATCAACTACGGATGCTGTATGGACGGAATTTCAAATACATTCTCCATCACGCCCGAAGCCCTCGGCTCGGATGAGGATAACCGTGTGGAAAATCTTACCACGGTGCTTGACGGATACTTTGCACAGGAGGCACATCATCTAAATGTTAACGTGCTTAACCGCCAGAAGCTTATTGATGCAATGAACGACCCCACGCTTTATCCCACACTTACAATTCGTGTAAGCGGATACGCGGTAAACTTCAATAAGCTGACAAAGGATAAGCAGCTTGAGGTAATTTCACGTACATTCCACGAAAAAATGTAACAAAGCTAATCCGACCTGCCTTTGTATAGGCAGGTCGGTGTGTATAGGAGTATATGTATGCAAGGATATATACATTCTTTTGAAAGTATGGCAGCGGTAGACGGCGAAGGCGTAAGGTATGCAGTTTTTCTTTCGGGATGCCCGATGCGATGCGTGTACTGCCATAACCCCGACACATGGAATATGGCAGGAACTTTGATGACGCCGGAAGAACTGGTTAAAAAAATAGCCAAGTATAAGCCCTATTTCAAAAATAACGGCGGAGTTACCTTTACGGGGGGCGAACCTCTTTTACAGGCTGAATTTATAAAAGAAACCGCTTTGCTTTTGAAGGAAAAGGGGATAAATTACGCCATTGATACTTCAGGGGCGGTGGAATTAACAGACAGTGTAAAGTTTGTATTGGAAAATTCGCAGACAGTGCTTCTTGACCTGAAGTTCCCCGATAATGAGAGGTATCTTAAATTCACGGGGCATACGATGGATAAAACCTTGGAAATGCTTGGATTTCTGGAATCAATCGGCAAACCGACACGAATCAGAACGGTTGTAATCCCCAAAATTAATGACACCGAGGAAGAAATTCAAAAATATATCATGCACATTAAAGATAAAAAATGCATATATAAATATGAACTCCTTGCGTTTCATACTATGGGGTTTTTCAAGTATGACAAGCTGGGGATTGAAAATCCTCTTAAAGATACAAAACCCCTTGATATGAATGTGAGAGACAGATTACAGAAATTTGTAAATTCAAATTTAAGAAAAAGTATTGACATATAATTTTTACGGTGATATAATTAATGAGAATTTAATAGTAAACCGATGAGGCAGAAAAAAGTCAGATACCGATTCTTTGAGCGAGCGGATTACGGTGTGAGTTCCGCAGAATCGCCTGAGTAATATGGACTGCCGAGGGCAGTGTTAAATGCACTGACGTGTGGCTTGCGTTAAAAGCCTGAGATATGATAGTATCTTACAGAGGGGTTATTCCTGAAACAAGGTGGCACCGCGGAAATAGTATTTTCGCCCTTGACTTGCAAACGCATTTCAAGGGCTTTTGTTTTTTGGAGGAATATATATGTTTATTTTTAAAAACAAACCGGATGTACGATGGCGTAAATCCTGAAATTCTATTAAATATGATTAAAGGAGATAACAGACCATGAACAAATATAAAGATTTTGAAAATTATTTAAAAGAGTATCCCAACGAAGAAGGTTACTTCGGTGAATACGGCGGCTCTTTTCAGGCAAAAGAGCTTATTGAGGCATTTAAGGAAGCAGACGACGCTTATGAAGCTATCTGCCACAGTGCACAGTTTATAAATGAGCTTCGCAGAATCAGAAAAGAATTTCAGGGAAGACCTACTCCCGTGTACCATTGTGAGCGTCTTTCCAAAATATTCGGCAACTGCCAGATTTACTTAAAGCGTGAAGACCTTAACCATACAGGTGCACATAAACTTAATCACTGTATGGGTGAAGGACTTCTTGCAAAATATATGGGCAAGAAGAAAATTATTGCAGAAACAGGTGCAGGTCAGCATGGCGTTGCAATAGCTACTGCGGCAGCATACTTTGGTATGGAATGTGAGGTCTATATGGGCGAGGTTGATATTGAAAAGCAGTACCCCAATGTTATAAGAATGAAAATGCTCGGTGCAAACGTTGTTCCTGTAACACGCGGCCTTAAAACACTTAAGGAAGCTTGCGACGCAGCATTTGAAGCTTATCTTCGAGAGTACAAGGATGCAATCTATTGCATCGGTACGGCGGCAGGTCCCCATCCATTCCCCAAAATGGTACGTGATTTCCAGTCTGTAATCGGTATTGAGGCAAGGGAGCAGTTCCTTGAAATGACAGGCATCATGCCCGATGCGATTACTGCCTGCGTTGGCGGCGGAAGTAACTCTTTGGGTATGTTTACTCCTTTCCTTGCAGACCCTGTTGAAATCTACGGCGTTGAGCCACTGGGAAGAGGTAGCTCAGTAGGTGACCACGCGGCTACTATGGCATATGGAACAAAGGGTATCATTCACGGATATACAAGCTATGTTCTTCAGGATGAAAAGGGTGAGCCGCTCCCCGTGTATTCAATCGCCAGCGGCCTTGACTATCCCGGTGTAGGACCTGAGCATGCACACCTTCGTGACATGGGCAGAGTGCAGTATACCACAATCTCCGATGAAGAGGCAATGGAGGCATTCTTCCTGCTTTCAAGATATGAGGGAATCATTCCTGCAATTGAAAGTGCACATGCGGTAGCGTATGCAATCAAATATGCAAAGGAGCATAAATCAGGCTCAATTCTTGCTTGCCTTTCTGGACGTGGTGACAAGGATATTGATTACGTTTACGAAAATTACGGCTGCGGTGAAAAATTCAAGCTTGACTATGATGTGAAATAATAAAGAAGCGTGCCGCTTCACCCATTTCGCGTCCCGACTGAATCCAAAGCAGGCAAGTGCGGCCCGCGATAAAATTATGCAATAACCTATATGGAATTAAAATATGCCATTCAATTTGAATGGCATATTTCTTGTTTGGAAATATATTATATAGGTAGGAGGGGATAAAATGACCTATAAAAATATTTCTGAAATACTTAATTCATATCCAAGTGCATTTGCCGTAATAAACGGAAGTGAAAAGCACCCCAAGGTTTACGCAAGGATGAACTTTTACCAAAAAGAGGACTTCGTAATAGTTGAAACCGAGGCGGAGGGACTTCCCGAAAATCAGTACGGAAGCGGAGTTTTCGGGTTTCATATACACTCAGGTGTAAGCTGTAGCGGGGACGAAACAGACCCGTTTAAAAATGCACTCACGCACTATAATCCCGATGGTTATCCGCACCCTTATCACGCGGGAGATATGCCGCCACTGTTCGGAGAAAAGGGCGAGGCATTTTCAGCGTTTATGACAAAGCGGTTAAGTGTTGATGATATAATCGGCAAAACCGTAATAATTCACTCTATGCCCGATGATTTTACCACGCAGCCTGCGGGAAATTCAGGCGAAAAAATAGCGTGCGGAATAATACGAAAGAAGTAGCCCGTTTGAGGCTACTTCTTTTGTAATGTTTACCGTATAGGAAATTGAGCAATTCAATCGTGAGCAACGCTTGTTTGTTTAAAATTTAGTTGTGGCACGAAATGGGTGAAGCGGCACGCTTCTTATTTATTTCTTCAGCGTATCTTACTGCTTCCATTGCATCCTTTGCATATTTGTCAGCACCGATTGCGTCGGAGTATTCCTGTGTAAGCACTGCTCCGCCAACGATGATTTTACAGTCGGGCAGTTCTTTTCTTGTGAGCTTAATAGTTTCCTCCATTGCGGGAACTGTTGTTGTCATCAATGCACTCAGCCCTATAATGGGTGCATTAACCTCGGATGCCTTTTCTACAATAACTTCGGGTGCTACATCCTTTCCCAAATCGTAAACCCTGAAGCCATAATTTTCAAGAAGAAGCTTCACGATGTTTTTACCTATATCGTGAACATCGCCCTTAACCGTTGCAATTACTATAGGGCATTTATCCGAAGCATTTGAAGAAGACATTGCTTTTTTTATTTCCTCAAATGCCGCCTTTGCCGCCTCCGCACTCATAAGAAGCTGGGGAAGATACACCGTTTTATTTTCAAAACCCGTTCCTACAATATTAAGTGCAGGGATAATTTCCTCTTGTACGATTGTAAGCGGCTTTGTGCTTTCAAGCATTTCGCGTGTTATTGCCGCTGCCTGCTCACACAGCCCTTTAATAACCGCCTTTTGAAGTGCACTTCCTTGCTCGGAGGGGGAAACGGATTCTTTTTTAACTTCGGAAACAGCTACAGTCTCTGTGAGCATTTCACAGAAAGCAATATATTCAGAAAAGTTTTCATCAAAAGAATTAAGTGCACGAAAAGCATAGTATGCTTTCATCATTTCGACGGAATAGGGATTCATAATTGCCGCCGAAAGTCCGCTTGCCATGGCATTTGCAAAAAATATGCTATTAACTGCATCACGGTGGGGAAGTCCGAATGAAACATTGGAAACGCCCAACGAAGTATGAACACCCATCTTATGCTTAATCATGCTGACAGCACTTAGCGTTTCCCTTGCTGCGTCAGGCTCTGCACTTACAGTGAGTGTCAGCGGGTCAAAAATTATATCCTTTTTATCAATTCCGTACTTTTTAGCCTCGATAAGAATTTTTTCTGCAACGGCATATCTTTCCTCAGCAGTTTTCGGTATTCCGTTTTCATCAAGCGTAAGTGCCACAATAAGACCGCCGTATTTTGCCGCAAGGGGAAAGACGGCATCCATACTTTCTTTTTTGCCGTTTACGGAATTAATCATAGCCTTGCCGTTGTATCGGCGGAGTGCTTTTTCCATAGCGGAAGCATCGGCAGTATCTATCTGTAAGGGTAAATTGATAACCGCCTGAAGACGGCAAACGGCATCTGTAAGCATTTTTGCCTCATCAATTTCGGGCAGACCTACGTTGACATCAATAATATGTACACCTTTTTCCTGCTGGGAAATGCCCTCGTTTAAGATATAATCCATATCACCGTTTTTAAGGGCTTCCTTAAATCTCTTTTTGCCTGTGGGATTTATCCTTTCACCTATAAGAATGGGGGAATCCTTAAATTCAACCGCATGGGTGTAAGAGGAAACGCAGGTAATATTCTTTTTGCTAATTGCCACAGGAGAAAGCCCTGACGATTTTTTTACAAGGGCTGAAATATATTCTGGGGTAGTACCGCAGCAACCGCCTGCAATGCGTATTCCTTTTTCCATAAGAGCAGCAACGTCCTCTGAAAATTCCTCCGAGAGAACATCATACACAGTTTCACCGCCAGATACCTTGGGAAGCCCTGCATTTGGTTTTAGTATTACAGGGAGGGAGGACTTTTTAAGATATTCCTCCGCAACCTTTATAAGAGCTTTCGGACCAAGCGAACAGTTTATTCCGATAGCGTCGGCACGCATACCCTCAAGCATTGCAACCATGGCGGAGGGGGAGGCACCTGTCATCAGCTTTCCGTCCTCGCCGTAAGCATTGGACACAAATACGGGCAGGCCACAGTTTTCTTTTGCCGCAAGGAGGGCAGCCTTTGTTTCATAGCTGTCGTTCATTGTTTCAATAAAAATCAGGTCTACGCCATATTTTACACCGAGCTTTACAGTTTCGGCAAAAAGGGAAACCGCGTACTCGAAATCAAAATCGCCGTAGGGGGCAAGCATCCTTCCCGAAGGACCTATGTCAAGGGCTATCCATTTTTCTCCCTTTGCATCGGATTCCTCTCTTGCACGCTTTGCGTTTGCCACTGCCGCTCTTACAATTTCATCAAGCTCTTCGGGACTGAATTTCAGAAGATTTGCACCAAAGGTGTTTGTATTTACCACATTGCTTCCCGCATCGTAATAACTGCGGTGAATTTTTGTAATTATATCGGGATGGGATATGTTCCACCTTTCAGGCAGCTCTCCCGGTAAAAGCCCCTCTTTTTGCAGAAGTGTTCCCATACCTCCGTCAAGATATATGAAGTTATCCTTTAAGTATTCTTTTATATTCATAATGTTCTCCTGTAACTGCAATTCGTCTTAGTGCAAGCATTGCAGTTTTGTTTTTTGTTTTCACACTCCGTATCGGAAATTCCTATAATCGCCGTTACCGACTTGGAGGGAGTCATCAGCATACTTTCGTTAAGGGTAAGCCCTATTCTTCGGCTCGGCTCCAATACTCTGAAAAAGTCTTTTTGAAGCCCCATGGGTAAATCTCCATACCCCGGACTGAAGCGAGGCTTGGTATATCCATACCCCTCGGCAATATATTGGTTAAAAGCATTACATAGTCCCTCTATCCTCTCGGCACCTATCGCTTGAAGCATATGCCCTTTGGAAGGGGAGGTTTTGCCGTAAAGGGCAATCAACCGGTCAATTTCAAGCCCGATTGTTGCCGCAAAGAGAATAAAGCTTCTGCATGCGCTAAGATTAGCTTTAAGCTTTTCGCTTTTGGTCGTTGTAAAGGAAAGATTAATCTCATCCTCCGAAAATGCGAGAGGGAAATTTCCGTAGCAAACCTTGTACGTAAGCTTATCACTGATAAGTAAAAGACATTCGTCAATCAGGTTTTCTATTTCGGGAGCTAACTTTTCCACCCCTGCATACCTTAAAATTTCACTTCTGTCTATAGGCGGGGCAGGAAATGTTTTCGTTAAAATGACACTGTTTATCATAGGCATAATATATCCGACAGGTTACTTTGTATTTTTTCAGCCACGTCGGGCTTGTTCATTGAATAAACGTGAACATTTGTTATTCCGTTTGCAAAAAGGTCTATTATCTGGTCTGTCGCATAGGCAATCCCCGCTTGCTTCATTGCTTCGGGAGATGAGCCGAATTTATCCACCAGACTCTTGAACCTCTGTGGCATAAAGGAGCCTGAAAGCTTTATTGCACGCTCCACCTGATTTGCATTCGTAATAGGCATAATTCCCGGAATTATGGGAACAGTTATCCCTGCCTCGCGTATTTTATAGAGGAAATTATAGAGCAAGTTGTTATCGAAAAACATCTGGGTTGTAAGGAAAGAGCAGCCCGCATCCACCTTTTCCTTAAGATACTTAATATCTTCTTTCTGATTAGTGCTTTCGGGATGGACTTCGGGATAGCATGCACCGCCTATACAAAAGTCGGCACCGCTTTCTTTGATATCACGAATAAGGTCTATTGCATGGGTATAGTCCCAGGTACTTCTGTCGCTTTCCATAAGCTCAGGCGTCAAATCTCCCCTGAGAGCCATCACATTTTCAATACCTGCCTCTTTCATTTGCTCAATCTTACGGCGGACGGTTTCCTTTGTGGAGGAAACGCATGTAAGATGGGCGAGAGTGGGAACATTATACTGCTCTTTTATGTTCTTCGCAATTTCAAGAGTGTATTTGCTTGTGCCGCCGCCTGCTCCGTATGTAACGCTCATAAAAGACGGTCTTAATTTTGCAATTTCCTCCGTAGCAGTTTTTACGCTTTCAAAAGCTGTATCCGTTTTCGGTGGAAAAACCTCAAAGGAAAGTGAAAACCTTTCTGAAAAAAGCGTGCTTAGTTTCATAAATATCATTCCTTGTAATAAGAATATCTGTATTTTATCATAAATATATAATGCAATCAATAAAAACAGCCGATTTTTTTGAAAATATTGTTGTAGGTTTGCCGATGATGTGTTAAAATACATTAGGTTGAAATATTAAAATAACAAAGGATAGAATCTTGAATGAATACTAAACTAACAAAAGATTTCACACAGGGAAATATAGCAAAGCAGCTTCTCAGGTTCATGATTCCGTTTATGCTGTCAAATGCACTGCAAGTACTCTACAGCACAATTGACATGATAATAGTGGGCGAATTTGTAGGTACGGCAGGGCTTTCCGCAGTATCGCAAAGCAGTCATATAATAAACTTTGCCGCAATGGTCTGTCTGGGATTTTCAAATGCAGGGCAGGTGCTTATCTCTCAGGCATTGGGTGCAGGTAAAAAAGAAAGGCTGAATCATATAATAGGAACTCTCTTTTCAATGCTGATGATTATTGCACTGATATTTACGGCGGTGTTTATAAGCTTTAAGGATGCTATTCTAAATGCAATCAGCGTTCCCGAAGAATCGTATAAAATGGCGATTCATTACCTTGTTATCTGTGGCGGAGGAATGGTGTTTACGGCAGGGTATAATATGGTTTCCGCTGTGCTTCGCGGAATGGGAGATTCTAAAAGACCGCTCCTTTTCATTCTGATTGCATCGGTGGTTAATTTAGTGCTTGACTATTTATTTACAGGGCTTATGGACTTTGGTGTGGCAGGCGCCGCATGGGCCACCATAATAGGACAGGCAGTGTCATTTATATTCTCTGTTTATTACTTGTATAAGCGTAAGCAGGAATTTGGTTTTGATTTTAAGATTAAAAGCTTTCGCATAAAGAAAAATTATGCACGTACTATAATAAGCCTCGGAACCCCTATGGCAGTACAGGCAGGATTTATAAATATTTCTATGCTCTTTGTAAATTCCCTTATAAACAAGGTGGGTGTAGTTGCATCTGCAACCTTTGGTGTAGGTGTGCGTATAGACGATATTGTAAATAAAATTTGTATGGGAATTCAGTATGCCGCAATTCCCATGATAAGCCAGAACATAGGTGCAGGCAAGCAGGAAAGAGCACAAAAGGTTGTTTACACTGCATGGCTGTTTTCAGGGGTTTTAACGCTTTTCTTCATGGCTCTTTATTTGGGGTGCGGTCAGTGGCTGTTTAAGATGTTCTCCGACGATGTCAAGGTTCACGAAATGTCACATATCTTTATTTCTGCAATACTGTGGATGTTCCCTGCCTTTGCGGTTATGAGGGGAAGCGGTGCATTTATCCAGGGAATAGGACACGCCAAGCTCAGCATGGTGCTTGCACTGCTCGACGGCGTATTCCTCCGAATAGGACTCAGCTATCTTTTCGGAGTGCTGCTGGGATGGGGATTCTACGGATTTGTATTAGGATATGCATTGGCCCCCTATGGATTTGCAGTTCCCAGTATGATATATTTCCTTTCAGGAAAATGGAAAATGCGTAAAACTTTAGCCGAAGAATTATAAAAGGTGTTACCTATGAAAAGAAATGAATTTATTAATGGAATTAAAGATGGGATTCCCATTTGTCTGGGCTATTTTTCGGTGTCAATGGCATTTGGAATTGCCGCGGTCAAGGGCGGTATCCCTGCATGGGCGGCAACGCTTACCTCGCTTTCCAATGTGACAAGTGCAGGCCAGTTTGCAGGGATTAATATAATGCTGGCATTGGGAAGCCTTATCGAGCTTGCAATTACTACGCTTATTATAAACATGCGATATTTCCTTATGTCGCTGTCTGTTTCGCAAAAGGTAGATTCTTCAATGAAATTGTGGCAAAGATTTTTAGTGTCATTTGGCATAACGGATGAAATCTTTGCAGTGTCAATGCGTCATTCCCGACCCCTTACGGCGGTGTATATGGCAGGGCTGATTATAACCCCCGTGATTGGGTGGACGGCAGGAACCCTGACCGGTGCCGTTGCAACTAAGGTTATGCCTCAGGTGCTTACTTCCGCAATGGGAATTGCCCTTTACGGAATGTTTATCGCAATAATAATTCCCCCTGCAAGGAAAAATATCAAGGTAATGACGGCAGTAATTGCATCAATAGGAGCAAGCCTCGTATTTTCATACGCTCCCATTCTTAGGAATATATCAAGCGGATGGGCAATTATTATAATAACGATTATTGTCAGTGCTTTTTGTGCTACATTTTTCCCCGTGGAGGAGAAAGGAGGCAGTGATATATGAACACAACATATATTCTTTTATGTATTGCCGTTATGGCATCTGTTACATATCTTATCCGTGCAATCCCCATGGTCGTGTTCCGCAAAAAAATACAAAACCGCTTTGTTGTGTCTTTTCTCTACTATGTGCCATATGTGGTTTTGGCGGCAATGACGTTCCCCGCCGTGTTTTCAAGTACTTCCTCACCTCTTTCCGCGACGGCAGGCTGCATAGCCGGACTGATTCTTGCGTTTTTTGACAGAGGACTTTTAACCGTTGCCGTAGGTGCGGCACTTTCGGCATTTATCACGCAGATAGCAGGCTTTTGATAAAAGAAAAAAGACCTCACTTCGTGAAGTCTTTTATCTTTCTGGTGCAGGTAACAGGACTTGAACCTGCATGAAATTGCTCTCATACGGACCTGAACCGTACGCGTCTGCCAATTCCGCCATACCTGCATATTTGATACTTTGATATTATACATCATAAATAATTGAAAATCAAGTGTTTTTTGGGAAAATATTTACCTGAAAGAGGGAGTAAAAACATTTGACACATTTTACAAGCTGTGGTATAATACATAAGAATAAATTAACAGGAGGACACCATGCGATACAGTATTAAAAATGCCACAGTTCTAACTGAAAACGGTTTTGTAAAAACTGATATCAATATTGACAACGGGATAGTTGTTTCTATCGGCGGCGGTGCTCTTTCTGACGCTATGGTTTTCGATTTTAATAATTGTTTTATTTTCCCCGGTTTTGCTGATGTACATGTGCATTTGCGAGAGCCGGGTTTTTCATATAAAGAAACAATTAAATCGGGAACAGCCGCTTGTGCACGTGGAGGATATACGGATGTTTGCACCATGCCAAATCTTAACCCCGTTCCCGACAGTGTAGAAAATATGAAAGTGCAGACGGATATTATTTCCCGCGATGCCCTCATAGGCGTTCATCCTTTCGGGGCTTTGACCGTGGGAGAAAAAGGGGAGACTCTTTCTGATATTGAATCCCTTTCATCTGTAGCAGTCGGCTTTTCCGATGACGGACGTGGAGTGCAGAGCGATGATATGATGCGTCAGGCAATGGAGCTCGTCAAGAATAATAATAAGATAATATCTGCTCATTGCGAAGTGAATGAGCTTCTTTTAGGAGGATATATACGTGACGGTGTTTACAGCAAAAATCACGGTCATAAAGGAATCCCCCCCGAAAGTGAATGGAAAATGGTTGAGCGTGACCTTAAGCTTGCAGAAGAAATCGGCGTGAAGTATCACATCTGCCACGTTTCCACAAAAGAAAGCGTAAGGCTGATTGCCGAAGCTAAAAAACGCGGTGTTGATGTAACAGCAGAAACTGCACCTCACTACCTGATTCTTACGGAAAATGACCTTCAGGAACACGGACGCTTTAAAATGAATCCCCCCTTGGGAAGCGAGCTTGACAGGGAGGCACTTATAGAAGCTGTTCTTGACGGAACAATTGAAATGATTGCCACAGACCACGCACCACACAGTGCAGAGGAAAAGGGTAAAGGTCTTGAAAAGAGTATGATGGGTGTTGTCGGCATAGAATCGGCATTTGCACTGATGTATACTCATTTTGTAAAAACGGGAAAGATGACTCTTGAGCATCTTGTAAACCTTCTCGTAAAGAATCCCAGAGAGCGTTTTAACCTTGGAAAAGGCGTGATTAAAGAGGGAGAGAAAGCTGACTTTACGGTGTTTAACCTTGAGGAAAGCTATGATATAAACCCCGACGAATTCCTGTCTATGGGAAGAAGTACTCCCTTTGAGGGAGAAAAGGTCTGGGGCAGATGTAAGATGACTGTGGCAAACGGCGAAATTGTATGGAAGGAGATATAACATGAAGCAAAGTATTTTTGAAATAGTTTCAAATAAAATGCTTGCAGACATCACATACGAAATGGTACTTCGCGGCGATTGCTCGGATATTACAAAGCCGGGGCAGTTTGTAAATATTAAGCTTGACGGATTTTTCCTTCGCCGTCCCATTTCGGTATGTAACAGCAAGGACAATCTTCTTACAATCATCTACAAGGTTGTGGGAAAGGGAACAGAGGTTATGGCAGAAATGAAGGCAGGCGAAAAGCTTGATATTCTGACAGGCCTTGGTAATGGCTATGATATTGATAAAAGCGGAGATAAGCCTCTTCTTGTAGGAGGCGGTGCAGGCGTACCCCCCATGTATATGCTGGCTATAGAGCTTTTATCACAGGGGAAGACTCCTACGGTAGTGCTTGGCTTTAACAAAAAGAGCGAGGTTTTCTATGAAGAAGAATTCAAGGCTCTCGGCATCAATACGGTGGTAACAACTGCCGACGGAAGCTACGGCATAAAGGGATTTGTTACCGATGCAATAAAGGATATTGAATATACATACTTTTTCACGTGCGGTCCGGAGCCTATGTTAAAGGCACTGTATGACAACACAAACACAAGCGGTCAGCTCAGCTTTGAGGCACGAATGGGCTGTGGTTTTGGTGCTTGTATGGGCTGTACCTGTGAAACCCTTTACGGAAATAAGAGAATTTGTAAGGATGGACCTGTTCTTGTAAAGGAGGAAGTAAAATGGGCAAACTGAGCGTTAACTTAAGCGGACTTAACCTTGATAATCCGATTATCCCTGCAAGCGGTACATTCGGATTTGGTTACGAGTTTAGTGAGTATTATGATATAAATATATTGGGAAGTATTTCTCTTAAGGGAACAACACGTGACCCACGTTACGGAAATCCCCTCCCCAGAATAGCGGAATGCTCAAGCGGTATGCTTAATGCCGTGGGACTTCAGAATCCTGGGGTTGAAAAGGTTATTTCCGAAGAACTTCCCAAGCTTCGTAAGTGCTTTAATAAAAAAGCTGTTGCAAATGTCAGCGGATTTTCTCTTGAGGACTACGTTTATACCTGTGAAAAAATGGACAAGCAGGACGAGGTGGGAATCCTTGAGGTAAATATAAGCTGTCCCAATGTCAAGCATGGCGGAATGAGCTTTGGTACAAGCCCCGATAGTGCGGCGGAAATTACCCGTGCGGTAAAAAGCGTTACCACAAAGCCCGTTTACATAAAGCTTTCCCCCAATGTGACGGACATCGTTTCCATTGCAAAGGCGTGTGAGGAAGCAGGTGCGGACGGCATTTCGATGATTAATACGCTACTCGGTATGCGTATCAATCTTAAAAACAGAAAGCCCATACTCTTTAATAAATCAGGCGGATTTTCGGGCAGTGCGATTTTCCCTGTTGCCCTCTCCATGGTTTACAGAGTGTATGAGGCAGTAAATATCCCCATCATCGGTATGGGCGGTGTAACAACTGCGGAGGATGTTATCGAAATGATGCTTGCAGGTGCAACGGCTGTACAGGTCGGTGCGGCAAACCTCATAGAGCCGTACGCATGTAAGAACATTATCGAAGAACTGCCAAAGGCTATGGAAAAATATAATATAGAATCTTTAGAAAGTATAATCGGAGGTGCTCACTAATGGGTAAGGATGTAATCGTAGCATGTGACTTTGCGTCAAAGCACGCACTTGTAGAATTTCTCGACAAGTTTTCGGGCAGAAAGCCTTTTGTAAAAATTGGTATGGAGCTTTTCTATGCGGAAGGACCCGAAATTGTAAAGGCAGTAAAGGAAAGAGGACATAAGATTTTCCTCGACCTTAAGCTTTGCGATATTCCCAACACCGTAAAAAAATCCATGAAGGTTCTCTCAAATCTTGATGTTGATATGACAAACCTTCATGCATTCGGAACAAAGGAAATGATGAAAGCCGCAATAGAGGGCTTAACACGCGAAGACGGAACACGCCCCATTCTTATTGCTGTAACACAGCTTACTTCCACAAGCGAAGAAAGAATGAAAAACGACCTTCTTATAGATGCACCTTTGGCAGAGGTTGTTGAGCATTACGCAAAGTGTGCAGCAGAAAGCGGACTTGACGGCGTTGTATGCTCTCCTCACGAGGCATCAAGGGTTAAAGAGGTTTGCGGCAAGAACTTTGTGACAGTTACCCCCGGAATCCGCTTTGCAGACAGTGCGGCAGACGATCAGGTAAGAATTATGACCCCTGAAAAAGCAAAGAGTGTAGGAAGTGACTATATCGTTGTAGGTAGACCCATCACAGCGGCAGAGGACCCTGTAGCCGCATATGAAAGATGCGTAAGAGAATTTGTCGACTAATAGTAAGCCACAGGCTTAAAGAAAGGATAGATAAAAATGAAAGAATTAATTGCAAAAGACTTACTTAAAATCAAAGCAGTATTTTTAAGCCCCGACGAGCCTTTTACATGGGCAAGCGGAATTAAAAGCCCTATTTATTGTGACAACCGTCTTACCCTTACAGCACCCGAAGTAAGAACAGACGTTGAAAAAAGCCTTGCCGAGGTTGTAAAGACACATTACCCCGAAGCACAGGTTCTTATGGGTACATCTACAGCAGGTATTGCCCATGCGGCAATTACTGCGCATCTTCTTGATATGCCCATGGGTTATGTAAGAAGTGGCGCAAAAGACCACGGCAGACAGAATCAGATTGAAGGAAAGCTTGAAAAGGGCGACAAGGTTGTAGTTATCGAAGACCTTATCTCCACAGGCGGAAGCGTTATCGAGGTTGTAGATGCGCTTAGAGAAGCAGGTGCAGAAGTTTTAGGCATTGCTTCAATCTTTACATACGGCATGCAGAAAGGTCTTGACAGACTCTCTGCGGCAAACGTAAAGAATATCAGCCTTACAGACTTTGACACAATTGTTGAGGTTGCGGCTAAGGAAAATTATATTAAGGCAGAGGACAAAGAGCGTCTTATCAAATTCCGCAATAACCCTTCCGATGAAAGCTGGATAAAAGCATAAAACTACAGCCTAATTTTACGGAAAGGATGATATAAATGAAAGATTTAATCGACATTTTGGACCTTAGCCTCCCGGAAATAGACAAGCTTATAGAGGTTGCAAACGACATTATCGAAAATCCCGAAAACTACAGGGAAAAGTGTAAATACAAAAAGCTTGCCACTCTTTTCTTTGAACCCTCTACCCGTACAAGGCTCAGCTTTGAAGCGGCTATGTACGAGCTTGGAGGTAACGTTCTGGGATTTTCCGAAGCACAGTCAAGCTCTGCGGCAAAAGGGGAGAGTGTGTCCGATACTGTGCGTACTGTAGAGGCATATGCCGATATTATTGCTATGCGTCATCCTAAGGAGGGTGCTCCCACAGTTGCGGCGGAAAAGACGCAGATTCCCATTATCAATGCAGGTGACGGCGGACATAATCATCCTACGCAGACACTTACCGACCTTCTTACAATTAAGAGGGAAGTGGGAAGGCTTGACAACCTCACAATCGGTCTTTGCGGTGACCTTAAGTTCGGTAGAACCGTTCATTCCCTCATTCAGGCAATGGTTCGTTACGATAATATCAAGTTTATTATGATTTCGCCCAAGGAGCTTAAGCTTCCTGAATATCTCATAAACGAGGTTCTTGTTAAGAAGAATATTGAATTTGTTGAAACTGAAAGCTTAGAAGAATCAATGCCGGAACTTGACATTTTGTATATGACCCGTGTACAGAGAGAACGATTCTTCAACGAAGCCGACTATGTTCGACTGAAGGACACATATATCCTTACTCCCGATAAGCTTGAACATGCAAAACCCACCATGCGAGTTCTTCATCCGCTTCCCAGAGTAAACGAAATTTCCGTTGAAGTGGATAAGGATGAGAGGGCATGCTATTTCAGGCAGGCGAAAAACGGAAAGTATATCAGAATGGCACTCATTCTGAAGCTTCTCGGAATTGAGTAAAGGGGGCGTAGTTATGCATATTGATGAAATTGTAAACGGTATTGTTATCGACCATATTGCGGCAGGAAAAAGCATGGAGATTTATAATCTTTTAAACCTTGACCAGCTTGAATGTTCTGTTGCAATTATAAAAAACGTACACAGCAAGAAAATGGGCAAAAAGGATATCATCAAAATCGATGAAGCCCTCGATGTTAATCTCGACGCATTGGGCTATATTGATAACGGTATCACCATAAACACCATTGAAAACGGTGTTAAAACAAACAAACGCCACTGCGAGCTTCCCGAAAGGATAGTAAATGTGGTTAAATGTAAAAACCCCAGATGCATCACATCTGTTGAGCAGGAAATTGACCACATCTTCAAGCTTACAGACCGCGAAAACAAGGTTTACAGATGTATCTATTGCGAAATGAAGGCAAAAAACTGACAGGAGTGAAATGTTATGGGTATGAGATTTATGAGGTTCCCCGGAGGCAGGGCAAAGGCACTGACCTTCAGCTATGATGACGGTGTGCATCCCGACAGACGGCTTATTGAAATTTTTGATAAGCATGGAATGAAAGGTACATTCAATATTTGCAGCGGTCGTTTTGCCCCCGAAGGAACGGTGTATCCTCCCGAAGCAATAAGCGGAGCCCTTCCGAAAAGCGAAGCATATGCACTTTATGCCAATAGTCCTCACGAGGTGGCGATTCACGGCTACACGCATCAGTATATGACAAATCTTCCCACCTCACAGATGGTGTCGGAAATTCTTGACGACAGAAAAAACTTAGAAGAAATGTTCGGCAGAAGAATCAACGGTGGTGCGTATCCCTACGGAAACTATAATGACGATGTTGTAGAGGCACTTCGCCTTGCAGGCATTAAATATTGCAGAACGACACTTTCTACGGAGCAGTTTAATATTCCCACAGATTGGCTTAGACTTCCTGCGACATGTCATCATAAAAATCCACGGCTTATGGAGCTGGCAGAGCAGTTTCTTGAACATAACATTGACAGACATCCGAGGCTTTTCTACGTGTGGGGACACAGCTATGAATTTAACCAAAAGCAAAACTGGAATGTGATTGAAGATTTCTGCGAAAAAATGTCCGACAATGAAGAAATCTGGTATGCTACAAATATAGAAATATACGACTATATTGAAGCATATAACCGCCTTGAATATTATGCCGACGGCACAAAGGTATATAATCCTACTCTTTATGAGCTGTGGGTATATCAGGACGGCGTTACATATAAAATCCCGTCGGGTGCCACAGTTGAAATTGTGGATAAGCTGATTGTAAGTGAAGACAGGAAAACTATAGAAAACCCATCCGATATGACAGTATGGTTTCACTATAATAAGAAACACCACGAAATCCCCGCAGGAAAAACAGTGCATATAGAAGAATAAAATTTAAGGCTGAGTGATTTGTTTCGCTCAGCCTTTTAAAATTTGATGCGTTGAATATTGAAATGTCCGGCAAAGCTTGATATAATAAAAGTGCGGATTACCGCACTAAGATTATAAAGGAGGCGAAAGCATATGAAAAAACTTATAAGCTTGATTTTGGTATTGTGTATGGTGATGAGCTTTGAAAGCTTTGCCCTTGCCGATGAAACTGAAAAGACACAGGCATCGGCATTTACAACCGTTAAGATTCCGTTCCCCGACAGTATTGAAGACCGCAACTCGTGGATTACACATGCAAGGTATGTAGACAGCGGAGAAATCATTCCGCTATCACTTGTATATGAGGGGAATGTGTACGCAACAGTCCCCGTGGAGAATAAGGACCGCGGAATTGAGGCTTTCGTTACCGAAGCAGTGGAATTTACCGATGTTGATGATTCGGATTTTGATTTTCATGACGTTAAAATGTTGTCACGTGTCGGTGTTGTTCGTGGAAATGACAAGGGCGAGGCAAATATTCATGATAACGTAACCCGTGCCGAAGCGGTTGCTATGGTAATGCGTTTCATGGGGCTTGAAGGTCTGGCATGGGAATATACAGATGAAATTTCAGGTAGATATACTCAAACCGTTACCTTTGAGGATGTTTCCAAAAAAGACTGGTTTTATTATGTGGTGAATTATGCCCGAGCCTGCGGAATTATTGAGGGCGACAGTCCGACAGTCTTTTCTCCTTACAGAAATGTAACGAGGGAAGAAATTACGGCTATGGTTGCAAGAGCCTTGCAGTATGCAAATCTAAGGTGCTTTGTTCGTCAAAACGAAAACTTTGCCGACAAAGAAAATATATCCGATTGGGCGAAAGAAGCGTACGATTATCTCGGATATAACTGCATAGTGGACTATCCGCAGAATACGGAAAATATTGACTGGGATAACCCCGAACAGTTTCTATATCCGCAGAAAGCGGCTACAAGAGCAAACGTTGCATATATCTTAAATAATGTTCAGGACGAGTGCCAGATGTATGCATCGGAGCTTGCAAAGATGTTCGGCTTTGACAAAGAAATGCCCAAAATTGATGGCTCAACCTCAACATATCCTTTTACGCAGGTGGTTTACAATACGCTTTTCCGTAACGGGCAGACACACCCCGATTATCCGCAAAAACATTCAAAGAGCCATGCTTCATATCAGCGGCTGATAAACGGAGAGGTTGATATGCTTTTTGCCTCGGTTTATCCTGCGAGTGATATTCTGAAAATGGCAGAAGAAAAAGGCGTGGAGCTGGAGCTTATCCCAATTGCGTATGATGCGATGATATTCTTTACCAATAAGGATAATCCGATAACGGGGCTTACTAAGGAGCAGATAACTGATATCTATGTGAATGATGCCTATGATAACTGGTCGGAGGTAGGGGGAAGCGATGCACTTCTTTATCCTTATTGCAGAAATAACGACAGCGGCAGTCATGCACAGATGGAAAAGCATTTCCTTAAAGGAAATGAGATACATAAGGAAGTACAGAGAGAAACCTCCAGAACAATGTCGGATATTTTAACCGATGTTATAGCGGCAAAAACTGACAGTCCGTTAGGCTATGGACTTGGCTACAGCATTTATTATTACTATCATAACGTAGATGCGGTGCTCGACACAAAGCGGCATCTAAAGCTTCTCGCAATCGATGGTGTGATGCCTACTGATGATACTATTGCAGACGACTCATATCCGCTTTCCAATAACACCTATGTAGTACTCCGAAAAGATACTCCTGCAGACGCACCTGCAAGGAAAATGGCAGAATTTATGCTCACAGAGGCAGGTCAGCAGTGCGTTGAAGGTGCAGGATTCGGACGACTTAAAAAGACTGTGAAAATTTCAGACGATATGCTCTTTGCGGATAAGATAAACGTACAGATGCCACAGGATAAAAACTACATGTTTTCCCCATTGTCGATTAAAATGGCTTTATCCCTTGCGGCAAACGGGGCATCGGGCGAAACACAGCAGCAGATATTAAATGCGTTGGGAGTTACAAATCTTGATGAATTTAATACACTTTCAAAGGATTTGATAGAAAGATATTCCAAGGCGGATATTTTAAGCCTTAATATTGCAAATTCAATCTGGATAAACAAGGATAAAACCTCTCAGCAATTCAGCAATGATTTTAAGGGCATTGCTAAGGAGTTTTATAAGGCTGATGCAAATACAGTCGCCGATGCGTTGGCAGTAAGCGAAATCAATTCGTGGGTAAATGACAAAACGAATGGCAAAATCCCGACTATAATAGATAGCACAGACGATTTTTGGGCAATGCTTATTAATGCCATTTACTTTAAAGGTGCATGGCTTGATGAGTTTAATGTAAATGCAACCAAGCCCGACGTATTTAATAATGCAGACGGAACAAAGATTACAACCGATTTTATGAATACTACGGACTGGATACCCTATGCCGAAACAAAGTCGGTGCAGATGATAGAGCTTCCTTATCAAAACCGTGTGGAAAAATTCTCGGACAGCGGAGAATATCTTGATACAGAGGTTTATAAAGACCTTGATGTAAGTATGTATCTTATTATGGCAGATGGCGGCATTAATGCCCAGCAGGAATTAACTGCTGCAATAAACGATGATGCTTTTAAGAGCACATACATCAAGCTGGCTATGCCTAAATTCAAGATTGAGTATTCTGCACAGATGAATGACATGCTTATGAATATGGGCATAACCACAGCATTTGATGAGGGAGAGGCAGACTTTACCAAGATGTTTTATAACGGAAATATGTTTTTTACCGATATGCTTCACAAAACCTTTATAAGTGTGGACGAAAAGGGAACCGAAGCAGCTGCAGTTACTTCAATCGGCATGGGAGGCTCATCACTTCCGCCCGAGCCTGTCGAGCTTAGGTTCAATAAACCGTTCTATTTTGCAATCCGTGACAACACAAGCGGCGAAACACTCTTTATGGGACGCTATGCCTTTGCAAATTAATACGACTGAATATAGAAACATTATCTGAAAAATCAATGTATTATTTCCTGCTCCTTTTCGGGGCAGGAAATATTTTTTTTGCAAAACTGTTGACAATCGCTTCTACACGGTGTATAATAAAAACAAGATGTAGAAGCGAAGGAGGAAACTACTATGAAAATATCAGAAACAGAAATGGAAATTATGAGGATAATCTGGGATAAGGGCGATAAGGTAACTACAAGTGAGCTTGCCGAGAAAATGCCCGATAAGAAGCTTACGACTATTTCCACCCTTGCAGGAAGGCTTATTGATAAGGGCTGCCTTAAATCTGAAAAGATTGGTCGCAGTCATGTTCACGAATATGAGGCGATTATTTCCGAACAGGAATATCAGGCAATGCAAACAAAGGAATTTGTAAGGTCAATTCATCGTGGTAGTGCAAAAAGCCTTATTTCAGCACTTTTCCGTGATGAAGAATTTACCAAGGAGGATATTGATGAGCTTAGAAGGTTCATAGAAAAGCAGGGTGATGAATTATGATGGAATCGGTAATTATATCAACCGTTGCAGGCTCTGTCGTTTGCAGTGCATTGCTGATATTTAAAAACAAAATATTATCGTTTTTTGGGGGTAAAGCACTATACTACATAAGCTTACTTGCAATGCTTATCTTTATTCTTCCCATAAATATCGGTGAATTATCACTTCCCAAAGCACCCATACATCAGGAAGTTAATGTAACAGAAGTAAATACAGAAGCTCCTGTTAAAAATACAGATAATGCTTTGGTGCAAACAACACAGAGGGCTCCGCAGGAGCCGCAGCATAAGGAACTGCCAAAGCCGTCAAATATTGTAAGAAGGTCTAACCCCATTACTGTGCAGGAGATTTTAATATCGGTATGGCTTTTAGGTTTTGTTGCTTCAATATGCAGATATTTTATATCATATTTCAGATTCAAGAAGAAAATCTGTGCTTTTGATACACACGAAAATATAAACGGTATAAAGGTAATTAAAAGCCCATTGATAACCTCTCCCATGATTTTCGGATTTTTCAGACCAACGCTTGCAATTCCCGAAATTGAAATGAACGAGGGCGATTACAACCTTGCAATTAAGCATGAAATGGTGCATTATAAGCATCATGATTCATGGATTAAGCTTTTTGCAGTAATCGTTAATTCGATTCACTGGTTTAACCCCATTACATATTTTATGGTGAATTTAATAGGCGAGGCGTGCGAATATGCCTGTGATGAGCAAGTAACAAAGGAAATGGATTTGACAGACAAGAAGCAGTACAGCACTATGATACTCTCTATGGTATGCCAGTCTTCACCTGCTCTGTCAAGCAATATGGTTAAAAACAAAAAACAGCTTAAACGGAGGTTTGAGATGATTATGAAAAAGAAAAGCTTCAGCGTTTTTAGAACAGCATTATGCACAGTGCTGATACTTACATTAACCTGTGGAAGTATCGTATTGGCAAATAAGGTTGCACCTTTAATTTCTTCCGCCTTGAAGGATGATTATGTTTATATAACAACATGGGGAGATAACGGTTACGGTAAAGGCTACAATGAATTCGTCCCCGTAGAGAAGAACGGAGAATACTATCTGCCGCTGAGGGAGTTTCTGAATAAATCAGATGTTGAAAACGATAAAATCAAATATGACAATGGTGTAATCACGATTGACATCTGGACAAATGAAATGACTGTGGTTTCTGTAGCTGTTAGGCCAAGCGGCAGCGATCCCACTTTACATGAAAAAGAGAAAAGCAAGACACTCCCTGCCGAATATTCATGGTCAACAAGCTGCAAAATCGGCAGTAAAGAAGTAGAAATTGCAGGAGAAAAATACACATTATCCAATGCTCCTTATCTTGAGAACGGAATTACATATGTTCCCTACGAGTATCTGAAAAAATTAAAGCTGTACGAAAATAAGTACACAAGTGCAAATATAGCAAAGCACAGAGGAAGAACAACCTCAAAATTTGATTCAATGATGCTGTTCGGCTTTGACAGTACAAACGCACAGTACTATACCGACTATATTCAAATGGAAAATTTGCTTGGCAGAGAGCCGTTTAATTCAGTTTCAAGCATGACATATAATGCCAACGCAAAAATATCAAAAACAGGCTACCGCACCGAATTTGAAGCTTCATATGATTATTTTGAACTGAATGATGTCGAAAAAGAAGGGCATGTGAAAATAAAGCTGAACAAGGTAACCCGTATTTATAGCAAAGGCAGTGACATAGAGGGCTTGTTTACTGTAGTAATTGACGGCAAAACTGTTTACGATAACAAAAAAGGCAATATTATACAGCTTCCCATTCCGGCAGGTGACGGAGTGCTGGATTTTTCAAATACCAAGGTCAAAATCGGTGACTTGAATATTGATATGTTCTTTACCGGCTTCAATACTGTATCTGACGAATATGATGAAAGAGCAAGGGAAGTAGGCAAAATGAGTGAGCTTCCCGATACTGTCAAAAAATTTATCGTTCCGTCTGCCGTTAAGCTAAACGGCAAACAGGTTAGCCGTGGTAACAAGACACAAAGCAATTTCTGGTATAACAAGGAAAAGAAGCTTATTGATGTAAACATACAGTTTGACAACTACAATGGCGGTAACGGTGCAGACATGGAATCTTACAGAATACACACCGAAGTAAATTCAAAAATGACGGTTATTGATGAAAATACCATCTCAGCAGAATTGTATTTTACACAGGGGAATAACAATCGTATTGACTCTTTTGATGCAATTGTTATGTTTTTACCCGACGGAGGGTTTGATCTGAAATCCACCGACGGCAAGTATATTATTATAGGAACGGCAAAGGAATTTGTTCCGCATTGGGAATGGTCGGAGGAAGAAAAGAACGCTCCTGTTCCATCGGTGTTCATGATTAAAGAGCAAAACGAAGCAGAATAAATTTATTGAAAAACCGTAACTCAAACAAAACACTTTTGTAAAATAATGCAATAAAAAAGAAGGCTATGCCTTCTTTTTTACAGTATAGGAATTTGCGTAAATTTAATTCGCATGAAACTGTGTTCGTGCAATGTTCGGGTGCGACGAGAGTGAAGCGGCACGCTTCTTTTTTACTTAATTATAATCATTTCTGAAAGGGTAAGCAGTATTAAAAATCCGAAATTAAACGCCGTAAACATTCCTATATACTGCATTGCCCTTTTGGGATTATACTTTGTGTATTCACGGAAAGTGATAAGACTTGCCAAGGAAGCAATCAGCGTTCCCACACCGCCGATATTCACCCCTAAAAGAAGCTCTCGGTAGTTGTTTGTGAACTGCGACAGCAGTATTGCAGAGGGAACATTGCTTATAATCTGACAGGACAGAATACTAAAGAGCAGCGTGCTTTTACCTAATAGATATTCAAATAAATTCTGAACGACTTCAATCCTTGCCATATTTCCTGCAAATATAAAGAAAAATACAAAGGTCAGAAGCAGGGGATAGTCCACCGCTTTAAGTGCTTTTCTGTCCATAAAGAAGAGTACGGGTGGGATAATAATAAGCCCCGTTATATAAGGAATTGTCCTGAAAACAATCGCGATTGAAAGAATAAAGAGAAGTAAATAGATGAAAGTTCTCTTTTTGCTAAGCTTGGGCGAAGCATCGTTTATTCTAAGCGGTTCGGGGTGAACAAATATGAAGCAGCAAATGGTTATGATGCTTATTGCAATAACAAAAGGTGGTGCCATTATTCCCATAAATTCATCGGTGGGAATATTGAATTTGGTGTAAAGAAAAAGATTCTGCGGATTTCCGAAAGGTGTGAGCATACCGCCTAAATTTGCGGCAATGTTCTGCATAATAAATGTAAAGCACATATACTTTTCTTTATGTGTTGAGCTTAGCACAAAGTAGCCCAGCGGAAGAAAGGTTAAAAGTGCCATATCATTTGCAATCAGCATTGAGCCGATAAAGGTTATGTATATAATTGCGGTGATTGCCGCACGTGCATTTTTAAAGCATTGTACAATTTTCTGTGCCAATATATAAAAGAAATTAATATTTTTAAGTGCACACACAACGGCAAGCACACAAAAAAGACAGGTAAGCGACTTAAAATCAAAATATCCGATATATTCTTTGTCTATTCCCACTATAATGCTTGTAATAAGAGCTGCAAAGAATGCAACAGATAAAACAGCATTGTTTTTCATAAAAGAGGCGATTTTACTCATAATGCATCTCCCTTAAAAATTGCATAGCTCCGCTATTATAACATCCGAAGAAAATATTGTCAAATAAAAACTAAAAAAATAGAAAAAATTTGAAAAATACACTTTAATATTAAGAAAAATTGTGGTATACTAATTTCTGTATTATTAATTCGAGGTGAGAAGGGAATGGGTAAAATCGGATTTGACAATCAAAAATATCTTTCCATGCAGTCGGAACAGATAAGAAAGCGTATTGCTCTTTTCGGAGGAAAGCTATATCTGGAATTCGGGGGAAAGCTTTTTGACGATTTCCATGCCTCACGCGTTCTTCCGGGCTTTGAGCCGGACAGTAAAATGCGTATGCTTCAGCAGCTTAGTGATGATGTTGAAATCGTCATGACTATTAATGCGGCAGATATTGAAACGAATAAAATGCGTGCTGACCTCGGAATAACCTATGATGAAGATGTACTTCGGCTTATCGATACCTTCCGTGAGCTTAATTTATATGTAGGAAGTGTGGTGCTTACCCGTTACGACGGTCAGGCAAGTGCCAATGCATTTTTAAAGCAGCTTACCGCACTGGGAATCAAGTGCTACAAGCATTATCCCATTGCAGGCTATCCCTCGGATATTAAGCATATCGTTAGCGATGAGGGTCTTGGTAAGAATGATTATATTGAAACTACCCGTTCGCTTGTGGTAATAACTGCCCCCGGTCCGGGAAGCGGTAAAATGGCAACCTGCTTAAGTCAGCTTTATCACGACCATAAAAGAGGGATTACGGCAGGGTACGCTAAGTTTGAAACATTTCCGATTTGGAATCTTCCTTTGAAGCATCCCGTGAATCTTGCGTATGAAGCGGCGACGGCAGATTTAAATGACGTAAATATGATTGACCCGTTCCATCTGGAGGCATACGGGGAAACGGCTGTTAACTATAACCGTGACGTGGAAATCTTCCCTGTGCTTAATGCCATGTTTGAAAGAATTCAGGGAACATCTCCCTATAAATCCCCTACCGATATGGGCGTAAATATGGCGGGCAACTGTATTATTGATGATAAGGTTTGCTGCGATGCTTCCAAAATGGAAATTATCCGCAGATATTACAGTGCAAGCGTGAACAAGCTTCGCTCTTTCAGCGACGATAACGATATAATGAAGCTTGAGCTTCTTATGAATCAGGCGGGAATGCGTCCCGAAAAATGCCCCGTAATCAAAGCGGCACTTAAAAAAGCCGAGGAAACGGGAGCACCTGCGGGGGCGATGGAGCTTCCTGACGGCAGAATTATTACGGGAAAAACCTCAAGCACTCTCGGTGCGGCATCGGCACTTCTCCTTAATGCACTGAAAGCATTGGGAGATATCGACGATGAACTTCTTCTTATTTCGGCGGACGTGCTTGAGCCTATATGTGCTCTTAAGACTAATTACCTTAAACACAAAAATCCCAGGCTTCATACCGACGAGGTTTTAATGTCGCTTACTATTTCAGCTCTTTCAAACCCCGTTGCAAATGCGGCGAAAGAGCAGCTCTCTAATCTTCACGGAAGCAATGCACATTTTTCTGTTATAATCAGCGAGGAAGACGAGAAAATTCTCAGAAGACTCGGCATTAATGTAAGCTGTGAAGCAAAATACGAAAACAAAAGTTTGTATCATAAATAATAAAAATCCCGAAGAAATTTCTTCGGGATTTTTATTTCTCTAACAGGTAAAAATATACTTGTTATGATTACTTCATAGACTGCTCGTAAGCGGAAATCATCTTTTTAACCATCTGTCCGCCAACGCTTCCGTTTTCACGGCTTGTCTTGTCGCCGTTGTAACCCTGGTTAAGTGTTACGCCTACTTCGTTAGCAGCTTCCATTTTGAAACGGTTAAGTGCCTCTCTTGCTTCGGGTACGAGAACTCTTGATCTTCTACTCATTTTCATTTTCTCCTTTTTTATTTTATATCTATATTTTCTGCAAGCTCAAAGCTTACGTTAGTATTGTTCGACAAACTAAGGTATTATATTCAGCCAATATTTTACATAGTAATAGAAAAAAATAGAAAATTTTTCAAAAAAAGTATTGACACCGAACAAATGTTCTGTTATATTATAATCAGAAAGCGAACAAACGTTTGGAGGTCTTATTATGAAGACAAGCAGTAAATTAAGAAGATTACAGAGAATGAGAGAGTTAAAGCGTCAGCGCAGAAGATTCTTTTCCATATTAATGGTTGTATTTGTATTATTTGCACATTCCGCATTTTCTAAGCAGGAATCCGCAGATGATAAGGTGGAAGTTATTACCGTTACCGTTGAGCCGGGCGATACCCTTTGGGAAATTGCTCTCCGATATAAAGCCCCCGGGGAAGATACCCGCGACTTCATGTATGAGATAGCAGCAAATAACGGCGTAAAGGATTGTAACATAGTAAGCGGTCAGATGCTTTATATTCCTGTAAGTAAATGATTTATTCAATTTCTTACTTGAAAAGATTCTGATTATAGTATATAATATAGACATCTTTTTAAAAGGAATGATAAGGTTGAATAAGTGTATACTTGATGAAACTAAAATTTGCAGTGATTGCGGAGAATGTGACAAGTGTGATATTACTCCCGGAAAACTTTGTGACAATTGCGGAAAATGCATCGGTCTTGATGCCGACAGCCGCGCTATAGAAATAGAAGATGTTATTTTAAAACAGTGATTTTGGGCGGTTTTCCTTTTGGAGAATCGCCATATTTTTTTGTTGCACTGACGGGTATAGTATGGTATAATATATCTTGATATTATATGTGCTAAAAAGGGGCTTTTATAATGGAAACAGTAAATATTTTAGGCGTTCATGTAAATAAATATACTATGGATGAGGCGGTTGAAAAAGCACAGGAGCTTTTAACGACCGATTCTCTCAGTATGATATTTACGCCTAATTCGGAAATAATACTTTACGCATCGAATAATCAGGAGTTTACCGATGTGCTTAACAGTGCTGATATGATAATCCCCGACGGAATCGGTGTGGTATACGGTGCTAAGATTTTAAAAAACCCTATAAAAGAACGTGTTGCAGGCTTCGACCTTGTATGCAATCTTTTTCCAAAAATGGCAGAGAAGAAGCAAAGCGTTTTCCTTTTGGGTGCAAAGCCGGGTGTGGCACTCTCTGCCGCAGAGAAGCTTAAAGAAAAATACCCGGGGCTTGTAATTGCCGGCACTCATGACGGTTATTTTAAAGAGGACGAGCCTGTAATTAAAGAAATCAACGAAGCATCACCCGATTTTCTAATGGTGTGCCTTGGTTTTCCCAAGCAGGAAAACTGGATTTACAATAACCGTGAAAAGCTTAATGCACGCCTTGCCATCGGTGCAGGCGGTTGTCTTGATGTGTTTGCAGGGACTGTTCAGCGTGCTCCCGATTTTTATTGCAGACACGGAATTGAGTGGCTTTACCGCCTTGTAAAACAGCCATCAAGATTTGTGCGTATGTTGGCACTTCCCAAATTCGGTCTTAAGGTTCTTTTTAAGGGCAGACGATATAAATAAGGATGTAAAGATTTTATGCTTGAATTTTCACCTATATCGCCAAATGATTATGAGCGATATTATAAATACCGTGACAAAGACCCTTCCGTCGCATCGGAAGCGTCATTTACCACGATTTATATATGGAATAACTATTATAATCTTGAATGCAGCGAAAACGGAGAATTCTTTTTCCTGAGATTTAATATAAAGGGGAAAGAGCCGTCTTACTTTTTCCCGATAGGAAGCGGTAACATAGATAAGGCTCTTGCAGAGCTTTCGGATTATGCCGCATTAAAGGGAGAAAAGCTTTGCTTCCGCCTTGTATCAAAGGAAAATAAGGATAAGCTTATTGAAGCCTTTGGTGATAGATTGAAGGTGAAGGAGTCACGTGATTCCTTTGATTATGTGTATCTTACACAAAGGATGATTTCCCTTTCAGGGAAGAAGCTTCACTCAAAAAGAAATCATTTGAACTATTTTATTGAAAATTACAATTACAGATATGTAAAAGTAGAGGATAAAGCTACTTTGGAAAAATGTGCAGAGAAAGCCTATGAACTTGTCAGCTTAAAGAAAAAGAATAAGAATTCTTTCGAGCTTGGTGCAATGAAAAGTTATTTTGAGCATTATTTTGAATTTAACCAGACAGGTGCAATGCTTGAAATTGATGGAGAAACTGCGGCAATGAGCTTTGGCGAAAAAATTTCTGATGATACTGCACTTATCCAGATAGAGTTAGCAGACGATAACTACCGCGGAGCATATCAGGCAATTAATAAGCTTTTCTGCGAAAACGAATGGAAAAGCTTCACCTATGTCAACCGTGAAGAGGATATGGGAATAGAGGGGCTAAGAAAGGCAAAAATGAGCTATCAGCCTGAATTTTTAGTAGAAAAATATTATCTTTGGGAGGAATAGATATGGTTTACATTTTTCTTGCAGACGGATTTGAAGAGATAGAGGCACTTGCACCTCTTGATATTATGCGAAGAGCAAATATAGACGTTTTGACGGTCGGCGTTACAGGTGAATATGTAAAAGGTTCGCACAATATTACCGTAAAGGCAGATATATTGCCGGAAAAAGTTGATTACTCTATTCTTGACTGCGTAATTCTTCCTGGCGGACTTCCCGGAACTACAAATCTTGAAAAGGATGAAAGAGTTCAAAACGCAATAGACTATGCAAGTGAAAATAATAAGCTTATCTGTGCAATCTGTGCTGCACCTTCAATTTTGGGGAATAAAGGGCTTCTTAATGGGAAAGAGGCTACCTGCTACCCGGGATTTGAAGATAGCTTTGAGGGCGGTAAATATGTAAAGCAGTCTGTTGTAAAGTGTGATAACTTTATAACCTCCGACGGAATGGGCAGTGCATATAAATTTGGTTTTGCGATTACTGCGGAGCTTACGTCAAAAGAAACAGCGGAGAAAATCAAAGAACAGATCCAGTACTAAGGTGATTATATGCAGAACTTTTTAGAAGAACTAATCCCCGACAGAGGGGCGTTTTTAACCGAGCTCAGGCAAAAATCGGCACTTCCCGAAAGCTATGCTCCTATTGTGCAAAAGGAGACGGAGCAGCTTATCATTACGCTTCTTCAGATGATTAAACCCAAAAGGGTGCTGGAAGTGGGAACGGCAGTTGGCTACAGTGCAATTCTGATGGCTGATAATCTCCCCGAGGATAGCTCAATCATCACCATTGAACGCTATAAAAAACATGCCGATATTGCCGTTGATAATATTTTTGCTTCGGGGAATGAGAATAAAATAAGGGTTATAGAGGGTGAAGCGGCGGAGGTTCTCCACTGGCTTGACGGTGGATTTGATTTTATTTTTCTTGATGCGGCAAAAGGACAGTACATAGAATTTTTGCCCGATATTTTAAGGCTTCTCAACCCGGGTGGTGTGCTTCTTTCCGATAATATCCTTTATCACGGAATGATTGAGGATGAGGAAAAGGTGGAAAGAAGGAAAATCACAATCGTAAAACGGCTTCATATGTATCTTGAAGAAATTATGTCAAATGAAAAGCTCACCACCTCTATAATTCCTATCGGGGACGGTGTGGCTCTCTCCGTAAAAAGATGAAAGGGTATTTATTATGCAGAAAGTTGAACTTCTGGCACCTGCCGGAAATCTTTATAAACTGAAAATCGCACTGAAATATGGCGCCGATGCGGTGTATATAGGGGGAGAATGTTTTTCTCTGCGTACCGCCGCGGATAATTTTACTCCCGAAGAAATGCGTGAGGGAATAGAATTTGCACACAGCATGGGGAAAAAGGTTTATATCACAGCCAATATTATTCCTCATAACCGTGACCTTGCCGAAATGGAAAGGTATTTCAAAGAAGTTGACGATATGGGTGCAGATGCGGTAATTATTTCTGATTTGGGAGCTTTCAATATTTGCAAAAGAGTTGCTCCGAAACTTGAAATACATATCAGCACTCAAGCTAACAATACAAACTATGCCACGGTACAGTCGTGGCATGAAATGGGTGCAAAGAGAGTTGTTCTTGCCCGTGAAATGACTCTTTCCGAGGTAAGGGAGATTCGTGATAATATAAGCTCCGATTGTGAACTTGAGGCATTTGTTCACGGGGCTATGTGCGTTTCCTATTCGGGAAGGTGTCTGCTCAGTAACTATATGACAGCCCGTGACAGTAACTGTGGTGCATGCTCTCATCCGTGCAGATGGAACTATGCTCTCATGGAAGAAAAACGCCCCGGGGAATATCTCCCCGTGTTTGAAAATGAACGCGGTACATTTATAATGAATTCCAAGGACCTATGTATGATTGAGCATATTCCCGAAATAGTGGGAAGCGGTGTTTACTCGCTGAAAATTGAAGGCAGAGTAAAAAGTGAGTACTACGTTGCAACGATTATTGCCGCATACAGAAAAGCCATTGATTCTTATTATGAAAACCCTGCGGAGTATAAGTTTAATCCGGCATGGCTTGATGAAGTGAAAAAGGTAAGCCACCGTGATTATTATACAGGCTTCTTTTTTGGAATCCCCGATACTGGAGCGCAGATTTACGGCTCAAGCTCTTACATACGCGAATATGATATTGCAGGAATAGTGCTTGATTACGATCCTGAAACCTCGCTCGCTAAGGTAACGCAGAGAAACCGTTTTTTTAAAGGGGACGAAATTGAAATTATGCAGCCGGGTAAGGACTTTACCATTCAAAAAGTAGAGGTTTTAAAAGACGAAAACCTGAATGATATAGACGTTGCAAACCATGCGGCAATGACGCTTTATATAAAGACCGATGTTCACGTGGTAAAGGATGCAATGATAAGAAAGAAAGCAGAGTGATAGAATGCGTATATTGGGAATAGACCCCGGTATTGCAATTGTGGGATACGGCGTAGTTGATAAAGAGGGGAACCGCTACAAAACTATTGCCTACGATGCTATTACAACAAAGGCACATACCCCTCTTGAGGACAGGCTCGCCAGGGTGTATATGGGAATAAACCAAGTTATTCAGGAATACAAACCCGATGCAATGAGCATTGAGGAACTGTTTTTCAACAATAACGCAAAGACGGCACTTACGGTAGGACAGGCAAGAGGTGTTATAATCCTTGCGGCGTATCAGAATCATGTGCCGATTTTTGAATATACACCTCTACAGGTAAAACAGGCACTTACAGGCTACGGTCGGGCAAGCAAAATGCAAATTCAGCAGATGATGAAGTCAATGCTGGGACTTACCGAAATTCCAAAGCCCGATGATGTGGCAGATGCCCTTGCCATAGCCGTGTGCCACGGGAACAGTATGCGTTTTAACTCAATCAAACAGTTTGGAGGATTAATGTTATGATATCTTTCTTGAAAGGTGCTTTGGCAGGAAAAAGCGAAAGCGGCGTCATAATTGACGTGGGCGGTGTGGGCTACAGTGTCAGTATGCCTGCAAGCGATATTGCAAAAATAGGAGATATCGGAGAAAGAGTGACTGTATACACTCATTTTCATATGAGTGAAAATGCAGTAGGACTGTTTGGTTTCCTTACAAACGAGCAGATAGATTATTTTAATAAGCTTATTTCAATTTCCGGAATAGGTCCTAAAGCCGCAATTTCCGTTCTGGGAACGCTCTCGGTACAGGACCTTGCCTTTGCAATTATTGCAGAAGATGTTAAGGCAATCACCCGCGCCCCCGGCGTGGGACCCAAGGCGGCACAGAGGATAATTTTAGAGCTTAAAGGTAAAATTGATACCCAGGATGCTGTGTCCGTTCCTGATAGGGGAGCTTCAGCTCCGATTTCTTCGGTGCGTGCCGATACAGGTGCGGTAAATGCTCTTATTGCATTGGGTGCATCCCCGTCTGAGGCACAGAAAACCGTTATGCAGATAGATGCTACAGGACTTACTACGGAGGAAGTTATTAAAGAAGCTTTAAGGAGAATGTCAAATGGAATTTGATGAACGCATTATTTCAAGTAGACAGCTTGACGGTGACAGCGATGCCGAATATTCCATCCGCCCGAAAACCATGGAAGAATACATCGGACAGGATAAGGTTAAAGATAGTCTGAAAATTTATATTGATGCAGCCTTGCAGCGGCACGAGGCACTTGACCATTGCCTGCTTTACGGTCCTCCGGGACTGGGTAAAACCACTTTAGCATCAATTATTGCTAATGAGATGGGCGTTAATATCCGTGTGACAAGCGGCCCTGCTATTGAAAAACCTATGGATTTGGCGGCAATTCTTACGAATTTAGGACCACAGGACGTTTTGTTTATTGACGAAATCCACCGCCTCTCCCGTGCAGTTGAGGAAATTCTGTATCCTGCAATGGAGGACTATTCTCTCGATATAATCATCGGTAAAGGTCCCAGTGCACAGTCAGTACGGCTAAGCCTGCCTCCCTTTACATTAGTTGGTGCTACCACCCGTGCAGGGCTTCTTTCAGCACCTCTCAGGGACAGATTCGGTGTAATTTCAAGGTTAGAGCTGTATACAAAAGAAGACCTTACAACGATTGTGTCCCGAAGTGCACAGATAATGAATGTGGACATTGCACCCGAGGGTGCGGCAGAGATTGCCTCACGCTCACGAGGTACTCCCAGAATTGCAAACAGACTGCTTCGCAGAGTGCGTGATTTTGCACAGGTTTGTGCTGACGGAAGAATTACAAAAGAGGTTGCGGATAAGGCACTTTTGATGCTTGAAATTGATTCTTTAGGGCTTGATGCAACGGATAAGAAAATGATTACCTCCATAATTTACAGCTTTGGAGGAGGTCCGGTCGGTCTTGATACCCTTGCCGCAACAATAGGGGAGGATTCCTCAGCGATTGAGGATGTGTATGAGCCGTACCTTCTTCAGCTTGGTTTTATTAACAGAACACCAAGGGGAAGATGTGTTACTCCGCTTGCATATAAGCATTACGGGATAGAACTTCCAAAAGGACAGATTTCCTGGGAATAATTAGGAAGCGAAAAACGTGGTTCGGATAATACTTCAATGACTAATGTTACAAATTTGTTACGAATGATGAATCGAAACAGGAATTACGGCGTTTTGTGTCGAATATTGTTTCGAAAAGGGGTGAAACCGTGAAAAAGACAGCATTTATAATATTTTTTGTTATGATTATGATGTTTGCCGCTTTCAGCGTCAATGCGGCAAAGATTTATTATAATGATGAGTACCATAATTACTATGCAGGTGATATACATTTAGCGGTAAACGGTAAGAGGGTAGAAAATCTCCCCATGCAGCCCGTTGTTATTAATGACTATACGATGGTTCCTGTCCGTGAGGTTTTCGAGGCGTTAGGCTGCGAAGTTATCTGGCATGACGATACCTGCCGAGTGGAAATTAAAAATAACGGCACTTCCGTATTTGTAAAAATCGGTGACAGAAACACTGTGATAAATGATGAAATTGTACCTATTTCAGAGCCTCAACCCCTCCCGATGCTTATAGGAAACAGTCCTGAGCTTCTTAAATCCATGGTGCCTATCCGCTTTGTTGCGGAAAAATTGGGATATGATGTGTCGTGGGAAGATTCTTCGCGTACAGTCTTTGTTTCATCTCCAAATTCCCCCGATGATGAGCTTATAATTGGAGGAAGCGACGGGGAAAATAATCAGAAACCCGACGATGAAGCAGTAATGCCCGAAAAACAGGGCGAGTTTGGCACAATCAGCGTAGAGAGCGATGCTACCTTTGATTATATCTACATTGCAACACGCTACGGCATTTCACCCACCGTTACACGCTACACTAATCCCGAGCGGATAGTTTTTGACTTTGAAAATGCCGCTTTCCCCCAAATGGGAGGAACAATAGAGGCAGACGGAAACTGCGTTGACTCCGTACGCTATGCAAACAGGGAGGGTTTTGCAAGGGTAGTTCTTGATGTGTCCTGCAAAACACAGGCGGTGATACTTTCCCACGAAAAGGGTATTCTTATAAGGGTACAAAAATCCGACAATACTCAGCTTATATACGATGCTTTCAAGCAGCAGGTTTATTTCGATAAAACATATGTCGGTACCGGGAAAAAGGTTGATAACGGCTACAGTGTGACCTTCACCAGCCTTAAGCTTCAGAATCAGAAAATAAAAATTGACGACGGAATAATCTATGAGATTATAATTACAAATTCTCCGCTCGGCTGTAACATTACAGTTGACGGAAGCAATAAGCTTTATTACACAGCGGAAAAAGGTTTTCATAAAACGGACAAGCCTGTGGAGGACAGTAAACCTACTATCGATAAGGACGGAAAGAAGGTTGTTGTAATCGATGCAGGTCACGGAGGAACAGACCCCGGTGCAGTAGGTTATGACAAAAACGGCAAGGCAGTGGCGTATGAAAGTCATATTAACCTTGCGATTGCACTTATGGTGGGAGAAAAGCTTGAGGCAAATGGGATAAACGTAATTTACACAAGAAGTAAGGACACCTATATTTCACTGGCAGAAAGGTCAGAGCTTGCAAATACGAGCGAGTGCGCCTTTTTTGTAAGCATTCATTGTAATTCCATAGAAAACGGCGAGATAAACGGAACGCAGGTGTATTATCACCCTGCTTCCGAAACGGGCACGGCTTTGGCGGAGAGTATATACGATAATATTGTTGATATGACAAATCTTGCTCCGAAAAAAACGCAGAACGGCTCGCATCTTTACGTTATCCGCACAACCACGAGCCCTGCGGTGTTGGTGGAAACTGCCTTTATCAGTAATGAAAGCGACCGTAAGTTCCTTACGAGCAAGGACGGACAGGCAAAGCTCGCCGAAGCGATAACAAAGGGTATACTTGAAACGATAAATTAAGGTTAAAAAACTACAGGATATAAAAAGTGGTTGCAATTTTTCGCAACCACTTTTTATATCCTTTTCATATTTCCGTATGTATCTGCAAATGCCTGTATTCCTTGGGGGTCATGCCGATGTTTTCTCTGAATATCTTGATGAAATATGCCGAGGAACAAAAACCGCTTCTCCATGCAATCTGAGAAATATCATATTTTGTGGTGAGCAGATAATCCTTTGCAATCTGAAGCCTGTAATAAATCAAATATTTATGAAGTGTTTTCCCTGTTTCCTCTTTGAAAATTCTGCTTAAATGGTAAGGATGATAGTTGAAATTTTCTGCAATATCTTCATTTGTAAGATTACTGTTGGAGAAATTGTCGTGTATGTAGGAAAGAACCTCCTCGCACAGCTCCGACTGCGAATGTGAGGCGTTTTGCTTTATAAACTCCAAAAGGCACAGCTTTAGAAGTGCAGAGGAATTTTCTCTGTAGAATTGATTTTTAAAAATGAAGTTTTCCGTGCATTGTGTAAGCATCCTTTCAATTTGCGGAATTATTCGGACAATGGGCTTTGAGAGTTCTTCTAATGTATCGTAGGGAGGGAGAATACTTTTATCAAAATTTGATACAGTGGCAGTACCCATGGAGGCCTTAAGATTTTCATTTCTGTTGTCAAGGTCAAAATCCATTACAACTGCACTGCCGTTTTCCTTGAACGTGACATTGAATTTATACTCAGTTTCGGGAGGGAAGAACACGGCGGTTTTATTGAGAATGTTATGTTTTTTCCCGTTTACCGTGACACTGCCTGTAACATTGTTAAAGAAAAATATTCGAGAGTCATAGCATTTGCTGATATCCTTCTTCGTACGAAAATACGCCTTATGTACTCTTGCATATCGTATGTGGGGATTAATATCCGAAATTTTCATAAAAAAAGCCGCCTTTGTTTGTTTTGTTATATTTTTTGTTGTTTCTGTTATACATTATAGCAGGAAAATATGGTATAGTCAATATGAAATATGATATCGGAGGTGGGAAGAATGAAATTTGCGGTCGGGTATCAACTGTGTCAGGACAAGAGTTTTCTTGACAATATCATACAAAGAAAGGAATCTGTTTCCGAGGTTTATTTTTCATGGGGGGATTTTCCCAACGGAAGAAATAATCAGCTCAGAAATTCCTCTATGACACCATGGGAGGCTCAGGCTAAGCAGATTTCAGACCTTGAGGGGCTTACCAAGGAAGGAATATCACTCAATCTTCTTCTCAATGCCACCTGCTACGGAAAGGACAGCCAGTCCCGTGCTTTTTTTGAAAAGGTAGGGGAGTGCGTCGATTTCATACAGAATAAATACATATTAAATTCAGTAACCACCACATCACCTTTGATTGCTAAATTTATCAAGGAGAATTTCAAAGGCGTTGACGTGCGTGCCTCCGTCAACATGTGTATAGGAACAATTGAAGGGATGGAGTATATAGCTCACCTCTTTGACAGTTTTTATTTAAAAAGGGAGCTGAATCGCAATTTTGAAGCAATCCGCAAGCTTAAGAAATGGTGCGATAATCACGGCAAAGTACTTTATGCACTGGCTAACAGCGGATGCCTTAATAACTGCTCGGCACATACCTTTCACGATAACCTTGTATCACATGAAAGTGAAATTTCACAAATGGATAACGGATATTCTTTTAAGGGAATTTGCCACTCTTTTCTTTCCAAGGAAGAAAATATTAAGAAAATAGTAGATTACACAGGGTTTATACGTCCCGAAGATATTTATTTGTATGAGGAGTTATTTCCTGCAATGAAGCTTGCCACAAGGGTTAATCAAGACCCAGTAAAAATCCTTCGGGCATACATAGACGATAAAAAATTTATCGGAAGCACCCTGTCCCTCTTAGAACCAAATCACACGGGAACAATAGCCCCGTATTTGCTTGAAAACAGCTTAATTAAGGCTGAAGTAACAGAAAATAATTTAAAGTATAACATAGAAAACGCATTGATAAAACTAAAGGAGGATGTATATGTTAACGAGTGAGATGATAAAAAGAGCCGCGCTTGAAGCAGGTGCAGATGCGTGCGGTATCGGTCCTATGTCACGCTTTGAAGGTGCGCCCAAGGAAATGGACCCCAGGTATCTTTTCCCCAATGCAAAGAGTGTAATAGGCTTTGTATTCAGAATTCCAAGAGGCGTGCAGAGAGGTATTGAGGAGGGAACGCAGTTCTACCAGTACCCCTCTATGGCATATGGCGGAATCAACGAAATTTTCGCTCCCGCAGTACTCCATCATGTAGGAAGAGTCATTGAGGATGAAGGCTATGAAGCTGTTATTTACAGAAATACGGGTGCGCGAGGTGTTGTTTCAGATATGGACGGAAGCCCCGGAAACAGCCTTTCTCCCGAGGAACAGATTGAAGTTAGCAAGCACGCAAAGGGAAAGACAGCTCACCACAGAAGCGTGCAGTTTACTCGCGAAGTATCGGAGGGTAAGGTTCCCCCGGATTTGCAGTTCCAGTTCAGAATTGCGGCGGTTGCCTGCGGCCTTGGTGAAATAGGATGGAGTAAGATGCTTCTCACACCCGATTTTGGTCCTCTCCAGCGTGTGGCATTCATTTTTACCGATGCAGAGCTTGAATATGACGAAATGTACAGCGGAGAACCGCTTTGCAGAAAGTGCGGTGCCTGCGTAAGGGAATGTCCGGGAGGATGTATTCCGCCTCTTAATTCAGACAAAAAGGTAACTGTTAATCTCGCAGGAAAAATTCTTGAATGGGGCGACATTGATATGTGGCGTTGCTATGCATTTTATACACATGGCGGCAGATATTATAATCCTTTTGTTCCCAAAGAGGTTTTCGATAAAAATGAGAATGGTGCTCTTGACCTTCTTGAAGGTATCACAAATGAGGCAAACGAGAAAGAAATTATGAAGGTATACACCGCTCTTGAAAAATATTTTCCAAGTTGGGTTGGTTACAATATGGCAAAATGCGGTGGCTGTATACGAGCTTGCGTAAGCGTGCTTGAGAAGAAGGGCGGATGTATGGAAGGCAGATTCAAACAGCCCCTCAGAACCAAAAAAGCATGGAAAATGGACAGATAAGGGGGTATAGAAAATGAATGCAGAATTTATAAAACAAAAGGCAAAGGAATACGGTGCTACAGTTTGTGGTATAGGTAATATTGAGCTTCTGAGAAATGAAGATAAGCATCGTAACCCTTTTTATATTCTTCCAAATGCAAAAAGTATAATCGGCTTTGGAATCAAGGTGCCGAAAGGACTTTATAATGCAATGGAAAACGAGCGTCAGTATTACAATTATACTAATTTGGGAGTTAAATATATTGATGAAACCTTTGCTGAGATTTTCCTTTTGAAAATGGGTGCTCTCATTGAAAATGAAGGATATGATGCGTGCCTTCAAAGATATATTCCCGGCTTTAAAATCAAGGGTGATAAAAGTACAAACCCTGAAGTTAACAGGATTTATGAACTGGCACTTGCCGAAGCTGTCAAGGAGGGGAAACCCGAACCTGATGTTATTATAGACTATAACAAGGCGGCAGTTATCTGCGGTCTCGGAAGCATCGGGCTTCATAATAAGGTGATTGTTCCCAAGTATGGTACATATATGCGATTCGTTTTCATAATTACGGATATGGAGCTTGAATTTGATGAGCCTTTTAAGGAAGAGCTTTGTGACGGATGCGGAGAATGTATAAAGGCATGTCCCGGAAAGGCTGTTTCAAAAGATGGCGTTGATTCATGGCAGTGCAGCGTATACTACAGAGGTGCTCATAAATCCAATCCTTTTATTACAGACGAATTTCTGAAAGACCATCCCGAGAGAGAGGCAATTTTAAACGGAGAAAAGAGATTTGACAAGGAAAGCGCCCTTGAAATTTACGACGACCTTAAAATACTCCCCAATACACATTTCGGATACGTTCCCTGTCTTTGCGGAAAGAAATGCGAAACTGTGTGCTACAAGCATCTTAAGGAGGTGGGCAGAATATGAAAAACAAGATTATAGAAATTGCAAAAAAATATGATGCCGACATCGTCGGATTTGCTCCTGCGGACAGATTTTCAAAGGATGACGCAATTTTTAAAGTGTTCCCCGAAACAAAAACTGTAATCGGGCTTGGATTCAGAGTTCTTCGCGGTATTTATCGCGGAGTTGAAGAAGGAACTACATATTATCAGTATACAACAATGGGTGTTGAAAATCTTGAAGAAACAGTAATGCCTCTTGCTCTTATCAATGTAAGCAATTTTATCGAGGAGGAAGGATTTGAAGCAATTCCTCAGAGAAGAAATCAGCTTATTATGAATGAGGAAAACAGCACCAATCCCGAGGTAGATTATACAGATATCGTCCGCGGTGTCACTGCCGAGAATCAGATTGATTTTACAGATTGTGCAGTAAAGTGCGGCCTTGGTGAAAGAAGTATGATTAATACTGTCCTCACCCCCGAATATGGACCATTCATAAGATACTGCTTTATTCTTACCGATGCCGAGATTGAGGCAACCGACATGCTTGAGCCTTCATTGTGCGATAAATGCGGAGAATGTATAAAGGCATGTCCCGGCAAGGCAATTAATGAGGAAGGATATCTTGATCCGTGGAGATGTGCCGTGTATTATAACGGCGCGAATGGAAGTAAAAATCCTTTCATGCCTCCCGAAGCGTATATAGATTTTGAAAACAGATTGGAAATAATAGCAGGTGAGGCTGATTTTGATGTAGAGCTTGCAAAAAAGATTCTTGACGCAACCTTCTTTTATCCGCCCGCAAAGCATTTCTACCGTACATCTATTTGTGGCAGAGCCTGCGACAGAGCGTGCTATATTCATCTTGAAGAAAAGGGCGTCCTTAAAAAGAGCTTCAAGAAAAAATTCCGTGAGGGCGAGGACTGGAAATTAGATACCAAGCAGTTTGAAACTTTGAAAAGAGAAAAGCCTTGGGTTTTCACACAGGACGAAAAATAAAATAAGGAGGCATAGTTATGTTTGAAAAAGTAACCCCCGAATCAGTGGGAGTGTCTTCCGAAAAAGTTCTTGAATTTATAAAAATCCTTGATGACTGTCGGCTCAGAAATCACAGCATAATTATGGCAAAGGGAGATAAAATTTTTGCAGAATGTTATTACAAGCCCTTTAATAAAAAGTTTCTCCACAGAATGTACAGCGTTTCAAAGAGCTTTGTTGCCATGGCGGTAGGCGTTGCTGTAACGGAAGGACTTATAAAACTTGACGATGTGATCGTAGATTATTTCCCTGAATTCAGAAACGAAAATGTTGATTCCTATCATGATGAGTGTACTATCCGTGATATGCTTTGTATGAGCAGTAACATTGGCGACCACGTAATCTGGTGGGGGAAATATAAAAGCCGTGTAGAAGCATATTACACAAAGAAAACCAACAAAATTCCGGGTACGTTATTCTTTTATGACAGCGTAGGTTCATTCCTTTTGGGCTGTATTATTGAGAAGCTTACGGGAAAGCCTTTCCTTGAGTATCTGAAAGAAAAAGTGCTTCTTGAAATCGGCTTTTCAAAGGAAAGCTATACCCTTACAGAACCGGGTGGATTTACAGTAGGCGACAGCGGCGTAATGTGCACCGCCCGCGACCTGCTTATATTTGCCAGATTTATTATGAAAAAGGGCGAGTGGAACGGAAAACAGTATATCGACCGCAACTTTATGGAGGAAGCGATTAAAATTCAAACGACTAACAACCTTGCAGGCATGGCAAAGTACTATGGAAATCAGGGGTATGGATATCTTATATGGAAAACGCATCCCGATGGATTTTCACTTGTTGGAATGGGCGACCAGCTTGCAATATGCGACATGAAGAAGGATATTTGCTTTATAATAACCTCCGACAATCAGGCAGATAAACCTGCAAGGCGTGTCACATATCACGAGTATTATTATCATTTTCTTCCATCGGTAAAAGATATACCCCTTGAGGAAAATCCCACGGCACAAAGAGAACTTAAAGAATATCTTGAAAACACTACCCTGATTTGTCAATATGGGAAAAAAACTTCTCCCATTGCAGACAAGGTAAATGGCGTAAAGTATTTAATGGATGAAAATCCCCTTAACATTTCATATTTCAGGCTTGACCTTAATAAAAATGTGCTTGAGTTTGAAAAGGAAGGCAGGATTCTTAATCTCGAATTTTCCATTAGTGAGAATAAGCTTACAAAATTTTCGTTAGGAGACCGTGCAACGGCAGATAAAATGGGATTTCGTGAAGAGGGCGAATATGACTGTGCCAACAGCGGTGCATGGGTAGAGGAAAATCAGTTTTCCATAATGACACAGGTAATAGACACCTATTTCGGAGGACTTTACATTTCAATTGGTTTCAAGGATGACCGCGCATCCTTTGTTATGAGAAACAGCGGACAGTATGTATTTAATAATGCCGATGGATTTGCAATCGGCAAATCGGAAAAATAAGAAAGGTAGATGAGTATTATGTCAGTAAAGAAAGAGAAAATCACCATCGCAGTTATTGGCTGCGGCAGATTCGCAAAAAATTTCGTACCTCTTTTTAAGGCACACCCCGAAGTAAAAAAGGTTTACGTGTGTGACCTTATCCCCGAAAGAGCGAAGGACTATTCTGAGAGATTTGGCGTAGAGATTATCGGAAGCTTTGAGGAGGCTCTTGAATCAAAGGAGGTTAACTCCATTGCAATCTTCACCCAGCGTTTCAAGCACGCTCCTATGGCTATTGCATCTCTTAAAGCAGGTAAGCATGTTTACAGTGCGGTTCCCTGCTCACTCAAAATAGAAGAAATTAAGGAAATTATTGAACTTGTAACAAAAACACGCCTTACATATACTATGGGCGAAACAGGCTTCTACAGAGCACCTGCAATATTCTGTCGTGAAGAATATGCAAAGGGAACCTTTGGTAAATTCACATATGGTGAAGCTCATTACAATCACGATATCAGAAATATGGAGGACAGCTTCAGAAGCTCTGGCGGAGATAGATGGAAAGAATTTGCAGGAATTCCTCCCATGTATTATCCTACACATTCAACCGCAATGGTTCTTAGCTCAATGCCCGGAGTATATGCTAAAAAGGTTGTGGCACTCGGTTATGCAGGAAGCCCCAGAACCGATATTTACGGAACCGAGGGACAGAATCTTTACAATAATCCCTTCTCAAATACCACAATGCTTCTTGAGCTTTCAAACGGTGGTATAGCCAGAATCAGTGAAAACCGCTGCGTAGGCTGGAAAGCTCCCGAAACATATATCTCACAGTTCTATGGAACAGACGGCGGATATGAATTTTCAGTTGCAAAACACCATGTTGCACACTGGAAAGAGGAGGATCCCAAGAGCGTAAACATGAAGGACGTAACAGCTAAGCTTCAGCCCGTGCATGTTAACGAGCTTATAAATACAGATTATGATGAAGCAATTCAGAAAATTGCCGACGGCGAAGGCTTTTACGATGTATCTCCCATCCAGCCTGTGGAAAGACTTCCCAAGGAATATGAGGGAATTCATAACGGACACAACGGAACACATCACTTCCTGATTGACGACTTCTGCCGTGCATATGCAACAGGAAAGCTTTCTCCCACAAATATCTGGGAGGTGGCACGCTGGAACATTCCCGGACTTATGGCACATGAATCTGCCCTTGCAGGAGGAAAGGTTATGGATGTAATCGATTTTGGTGAACCTCCGGCAGACTGGGAAGTACTTGACTGGAAAACAAAAGGATATTAATATCTTTAAACAAAAAAAGAAACGAAACTTATGTTTCGTTTCTTTTTTTGTTTTGTTAATAAATTTATTTAAAATATTCTTCTTTCAAATTTACTATGATGGAATCATTTGAATCATAGAGAGAAATTCCTTTTGGAAGCGACAGCTTTGTTTCAATGTCGCTACCAGCCTCATAGGGAGTAATGTCAAGTGGTTTTGTTTCAATTTGTTCAACCTTGTCAAGGTCGGATTTTTCACCAAAAATTCTGATGTTTGAGCTTTCGGGAAGCTTATGCTCCGTGCCGCCTTTCAGCTTTAATACCACGGGAACTGTTTTGGAATTGTAAAAAGAAAAGGAAACTTCAGTTGATGCAGGGATGCATTCTACTCTTTCCAGTACAACTCCGTTTTTATCATAGGCAATAAGCTTTACACTCTGCTTTCCTTTAGAAGGGGAAATTACCTCTGTTTTTACGGAGTCAACGAGGTTAAGTATGCTTTCTGGTGCTTTCAAAGTAGCTTTTTTATCTGATGCAGTGTGTGATTTTACTTTAAAATCCGAACCTTCCTTTTGCTCAAATGAGACATCAATATTAAATGATTTTGTTTCTATAGGTTCAATTACCACTGAAATATTTTTTCCCTTCGCCGTGAAAACGGGATCTGAGGTAACATTTGATGACACTGCAACGTGAACAGAATATTTACCCGGCTTTCTGAAAGAGGAAACGTTTATTACGCCGGTGGTGTTCTTGTTGGTAAGTCTTGCCAGTGTCAATCTTTTTGCATTTGCTATTACCGAGATACTGTTGTCGGAAACGGAATAAACTGAAAGTCCGTTTTCATTAAGTGCCTGTTCTCCCGAGAGCGTAATCGGGACATCATCGATTGTTTTTGTCATGGTGGGGTTTTCCTGATAGGAAACATAAATCCAAAGCACCACGGCAAGTAATGTACAAATAATTTTAAGAGCAAGCTTATTTTGCATTATTTTTTCCATTTTAAGCGCTCCTTCCACTTTGACAAAGAATTGTCTTTGTTATCTGAAGAATCGGATGCTAAAACTTTCATAATTACCTTTTTCAAAGAATCTTCAGTATAGTTGCGGCTCATATTTCCGCCCAGTGTAAAACTGATTTTACCCGTTTCCTCACTGACAACAATAACTGCCGCATCCGAGCTTTCTGAAAGCCCCAGGGCGGCTCTGTGCCTTGTTCCCAGTTCGCGGCTCAATGTTTCATTCGGTGTAAGGGGAAGAATACAGCGTGCCGCTATAATTTTATTATCTCTGATTATAACTGCACCGTCGTGCAGAGGTGTGTTTGGAATAAAAATGTTTATGAGTAGTTCACTGGAGACATCTGCGTTAAGCTCGCAGCCCGTTCTTACGATATCGCCGATTTTGGTTTCTCTCTCAATTACCATGAGCGCACCTATTCTTCGGCTGGACATAGCCACGGCGGCAGATGCAATTTCCGAGGCAAGAAGCTCGGTATCATTCTTTTCATCCTGTGTAAACAGGGAGGAGAAGTTTACTCTGCCCACCTGCTCAAGAGCACGCCTCAGCTCCGGCTGGAAAATTACGATAAAGGCGATAAGTGCAAATTGCATCAGGTTGCGAAGAAGGTAATTTATCGTAGTGAGTTCAAAAACGTCACTTATCCATGTGAAAATTAAAAGAAGTATAATTCCCTTGATAAGTGTTCCCGCTCTCGTTTCGCGGACCAGAGAAGACAATTTGTAAAAAACAAATGCGACAATTGCAATATCAATTATATCTGTCAGCCGCAGAAATGATAATGTAAGTGCAATGTCGCTCATCAATGCTTCAAACAATAACTCCAACCACCTTTACGTATAATATAATATTATACAATAAAAATTGGGTTAATGAAAGTATTTTTTTCATAATTTAATTTAATTGTAAAATTACTTTTCCGATATTATATTTTCAAGCGCCTGTACAGCAGTTGTTATTTCGTCCTTTGTATTAAAATAACCTGCTGAAAACCTGAGAAGTCCGCTTGAAATTGTTCCCAGAGTCCTGTGTGCCATCGGACAACAATGAAGCCCCGCGCGTGTTGCTATATTATGTTCAAGGTCCAGTCTTCCTGCCACCTCAACGCAATCATGATTTTTAAGAAGAACCCCCATAACGGCGGTGTCGCTTTTTCCCAATAGCTTTATTCCTTTTACAGTGGAAAGCTGTTCTTTGAAAAATGCACCAAGCTCTGCTTCTTTCTCAGCGACTCCTTCACGCATTACAAATTTGATACCCTCGCACAGACCTGCAATTGCACATGTATTAATTGTGCCTGCCTCAAAGCGTTCGGGAAGGCTTTCGGGCATAAAGGCACTTTCGGACAAGCTTCCCGTACCGCCTTCGATTAAAGTGTCAAGCTTTAAACCTTTACGGATGTATAAAACACCTGTGCCAAAAGGACCGTACAGCCCTTTATGCCCTGCAAATGCAATTAAGTCTCCGCAGGAGGTATCAATGGGCAGTATTCCGCCGCTTTGTGCCGCATCTATCAGAGTAAGCACATTTTTCTCGCGTGCACGTTTGCAAATCTCTCTTACGGGGTTAACGCTGCCCACAACATTTGAAGCATGAACAATACAAATCAGCTTTGTTTGGGGAGTAATTGCAGATATAACATCGTCTGCATTAACAATACCCTCATGGTTTGCACGCACAATTTTTACCTTAGCCCCACGCTTTTCCATACTTATGCAGCTTCTTAAAACACTGTTATGCTCCATGGAAGAAATAATAATTTCATCGCCGCTTTTAATAATCCCCTTAACAGCAAGATTAATTGCTTCGGTGGTGTTTTTTGTGAAAATTATCTGCTCGGGACTGTCAGCTTTGATGAAATCAGCCATTGTCTCACGGCATTCATAAACCTTTTCAAAGCTTTTCCTTGCAAGATAATGTCCTCCCCGTCCCGCATTTCCTCCGTAGCTTTTCATGCAATCGGCGACGCAGTCAATCACACTTTGGGGTTTGGGAAAAGTTGTGGCGGCATTGTCAAGATAAATCATCGCGTTCCTCCTTATTCTACCACTTTTGAATAGGTTTTTTTGCCTTCGGATTCACTTTCATAGTAGAAAGAGCGTATTCTTACACCAAGCTCCTTGGCGGCATTTAATATTATGTTTTTTGCACTGTCGTCAAAACGCAGACTATATCCACATCCCTCTCTTGCTATTGCCTGCGGCGTCTGAATAACAGAGGAATACACCCCGAATTCGTAGGCGTGCCGTTTCAGCCGTGTTGCTGATGTAATTGAAGCCATTGTTGCAAGCATTGAAATCTCTCCATTCCTTTATTGCACATACTTTATTTTATGCTGAACGCACTTCTTTGGTTATAGCGGAAGTATGAATTATTAAAAATGTAACAAATTCGTAAAGAATAACAAAAATATGTTGAAATAAAGAAAGAAAAGTGTTATTATAACTATATATGGCTATTTTGTGATTAAAAATTGGGAGGGAATTAAATTGGTTAATAAATACCTAAACAATATCCTTATACAGACAAGCAAAATACTCGGATGCGAGGTTGGCATAATCGAGGGTAACGGAGCTGTGGTTACAGCATCGGGAATTAATGAAATTTCCATGAATGCGTCAGATGTGATTGATGCCTGCCAGACCTCAGGTTCAAGGTTGTTACAAGCAGGGGGATATACGTTCTTTGCCGTGAGTTCACGTGGACGTGTGGAGTATATCACCTTTATTAAAAACGACGATCCCCTTATGGTTAAGCAGGCTGAGCTTCTTTCTTCCTACATCGGAACGCTCAGGCAGATGCATAACGATAAATATGATAAAACCAACTTTATTAAAAACATGCTTGCAGACAGCGTTCTTCCCGGAGATATTTTCCTAAAGAGCAAGGAGCTGCATCTTGCATTTGATGTTGACAGAGCAGTGTTTGCCCTTCGTTATGATGAAATCCGCGGAGTGGATGTTTTTGATATCATCAGCAAAATTTTTCCCGATAACGGAAAAGATTTTGTTATAGACCTTGATAACAATATGATTGCCATTGTAGCGGAAGTGAAAATGGGAACAACCACTGCAGAGCTTGAAAAGCTCGCTTCCAAAATTGTCGATACGGTTACAAGCGAGGCGATGGTTGATGTTAATTTAGGCATAGGAACAGTAGCTTCCAGCATAAAGGATATAGCCAAAAGCTATAAAGAGGCGAGAATTGCATTGGAAGTAGGTAAGGTGTTTGATGGGGACAAGTTTATCATGAACTATGATAATCTCGGAATCGCCCGTCTTATCTATCAGCTTCCCACTACTCTTTGCGAGCTTTTCCTTTCTGAAGTATTCAAGAAGGATTCCATTGATTCTCTGGATTCGGAAACATTACATACAATACAGAAATTCTTTGAAAACAATCTGAATGTATCCGAAACCTCCCGTCAGCTTTATGTTCACAGAAACACCCTCGTTTACAGACTTGACAAGGTGAGGAAGATTACAGGTCTTGATTTAAGAATTTTTGACCATGCTATCGTATTCAAAGTAGCTCTTATGGTTAAAAAGTATCTGGTATCAAAACCGATGCGTATTTGATGGAAGGGTGATTTGATGATAGAATTCAAAGAGGTTAGTGTTGTTTACGACAAAGATATTGTCGGGCTTGACAATGTATCTTTTAAAATAGAAGAGGGGGAATTTGTTTTCCTCGTTGGTAAAACAGGTGCGGGAAAAAGCTCTGCAATTAAACTGCTCACAGGTGAGATAAAACCCACAAGCGGTGATGTTATAGTAGACGGAATCGTGGTTAACAGGCTTAAAAGAAGAAAAATACCTTATTTAAGAAGAGCACAGGGAGTGGTTTTCCAGGATTTCAGACTTCTTCCCAATAAGACCGTGTATGAAAACGTTGCCTTTGCGATGGAAATAACGGGGAAGAAAAAGAAAGATATTCAGAGAAAAGTTCCCAAGATACTCAGTCTTGTAGGACTTTCCGAGCGTGCAAATAACTATCCCAACGAAATTTCGGGCGGAGAGCAGCAGCGTGTAAGTATAGCAAGAGCACTTGTGAACAGTCCCTCTCTCATAATTGCGGACGAGCCTACGGGAAATCTTGACGTGGAAACATCTGCCGAGGTTATGAATCTTTTTGAAGAAATTAATAAGATGGGCACAACTATTGTTATGGTTACTCATTCCGAAAAAATAGTTAACGATATGCAAAGGCGTGTAATACAGCTTGAAAACGGTGTGCTAGTACGCGATGAAGAAAACGGGGTGTATAACATTGGTGCTTAGAAATTTGAAATACTATATTAAAAGTGCCGCAAGCTCTTTTAAGAGAAACGGCATTATGACAATCGCATCTTTTATCACTGTTACATGCTGTTTATTCCTTTTTGGTGTGTTTGTGATATTTTCCATGAATATGAACTACATAGGAAAGCAGCTTGAACAGCAGTGTGAGCTTCAGGCATATATGTATCTGGAAACCGACGAGCCGCAGCAGCGTGCGGTTTATGAAAAGGTACTGCAGCTTGATAATGTTTATGATGCAACTCTGGAAACTGAAAGACAGGCTTTTGAAAACTTTAAAAAACAGCTTGGCGAGGACGGTGACCTTTTAGACGGTCTTGAGGATAAGGATTTCCTCAGAAGCTCCATAAAGATTACACTTAATGACATCAGAAAATCAAATGATACGAAAAAAGCTGTAGAGAAAATTTCAGGTATTGAAAAAGTGGAAAATTATCAGGACACTGTGGGAAAGGTTCTCAGTCTTACCGGTGCGGTAAACAAGGGAAGCACAGTGGGTATGATTGTGCTTATGATAATAGCGGTGTTTATTATCCAGAACACCATCAAGCTCAGCGTTTTCGCACGTGAGAAGGAAATACATATTATGAAATTTGTAGGTGCTACCGACAGATTCATAAGGACTCCCTTTGTAATAGAGGGAATTATGATAGGTGCTTTGGGCTTTATTGTGTCGTATACGGTAATACTCTTTAGCTATACTCCTGCAATTAGCACGGTTAAAGACCTTATAAAAATGTTTGATTTTCTTCCGCTTCAGTCGTGTGCTTTGCAGCTTGGTGTCATGATGGCACTTTTCGGCACAATGATGGGAGCAATAGGCAGTGCAGTGTCGATAAAGAGACACCTTAAGGTGTGACGTTTTTACGTAGCAGAAAGGAATTTTACGCTATGAACAAAAGAACAAGGGAAATTTTGAAAAAAACATTTGCCGCCCTTTGCGCAAGTGTTGTTGTAATAGCTCTTGTAGCTTCGGTGTTTTTGCCCGTGGTAAGAGCCGCAACTCAAAAACAGCTTGATGATGCGAAAAATAAAACACAGCAGGCAAAGACTGCCGCACAGAAAGCAGAAGCTGAGAAAAAGGCGGCTATCAACTCATATAATGCACTTGATGCACAGATACAAAGTACAGAAAATGAGATTGATACTCTTGAAAAACAAATAGAGCAGACTAAAAAGGACATAGAGCTTAAAGAAGAAGAGCTAAAACTTGCCGAGGAGCAACTTGAAAGCCACGAAAAGGCTTTTATGGCACGGGCAGGAGCTATGTATGAGCATAACGACATAAAATATGTCGAATTACTCTTTAAGGCTGACAGTTTAAGTGATTTTCTCACCAAAATAGACATGATTACGCAAATTATGGAATATGATGATAAGGTTCTGACGGATTTAAAAGAAACCCGTGAGAAAATTAACCTTGCCAAAAAACAGCTTGAGGACATTCTTGTAAGACAAGAGGAGGATTCAAAGAAGCTTGAAACTAAAAGGGCGTCGCTTTCTCTTGCCTTGGCAGAAAAAGAAAAACTGATGAAGGAAGCCATCAGGAATGCAGACAGATATAAGGCTATATATGAAGCCGCAGAACAGGCAGAACAGGCATTAATCAGAGAAAACAGAAACGCATTTTCTCAAAGCGGATATAATGTTAAATATACCGGCGGAAGATTTGCATGGCCGGTTCCGGGAAGCCATAGAATTACCAGCCAGTACGGCGAGAGAATACACCCCGTATATAAGACCCGTAAGTTCCATTCGGGAATTGATATTGGTGCAGGCTACGGACTTGACATAATCGCCGCTGCGGATGGTAAGGTAACTCTTGCCACAACCAACGGAGGCTACGGCAAATGCGTAGTTATCAACCACGGAAGCGGAATAACTACGCTTTATGGGCATTGCAGCACTATGCTTGTTTCCGCAGGCGATACTGTAACCAAGGGTCAGGTAATTGCTAAAGTAGGCTCTACAGGAGTTTCTACGGGTCCTCATCTTCATTTTGAAGTTCGTATAAACGGTGCAACCACAAACCCCTTAAACTATCTTTCATAAAGGGAGTCTTTCAGGTGAATAAAATCTCAAAGAAGACACTATTTACCATTTTAATTACTTTTGCAGTGACGTATCTTCTTACAAGTGCGTTTCGTCCGCAATTTGCTGATTTTAAACGTCTTGAACGCATTATGCAGATTATAGACGAGCAGTATGTGGGTGATTACAGCCGCGAGAAATGCGAAGAAGCGGCAATAAATGCAGTGCTTGGAAGCATAGACGATAAGTATGCGGTTTATTATGATGAGGAAAATGCAAAAGAAACCATGCAGAATATCGAGGGATACTACTACGGCATAGGAGTAGAGGTGTTTGCAAATACACAAAAGAACGCTATTGAGATTCTCTCGGTGCATGCATCTTCTCCTGCGGAAAAGGCGGGAATAATGCAAGGCGATTTGCTGCTTTCAATAGATGGTAAGGATTATGGTGCCGATGGGCTTGCTGATGCGGTAAGCTATATAAAAGGTGACGGAACGAAAGCTTCTCTGGGTAAGACTATTGATATTGTACTTAGTCGTGGCAGTGAGAAAATTCCTGTTACGCTTAAGCGTGCAAAGCTCGGTTTATATGCAGTCAAAAGCGAAATGCTTGATGATATTTGCTATATACGCTATGACGGGTTTACCCAGAAGTCCCTCAGTGATTTTAAGAAAATTGTAAATTCCCTTGATGAGAAAAAGGTTAAGGGTCTTGTAATTGATATAAGATACAATCCAGGAGGGGAGTTTTCAAGCGTTATTGAAATGTGCGACCTTTTCCTGGACGAAGAGCCGATAATGTACACTATTGACAAAAAAGGTGATAAAACCGTGTACACAGGTACAAAAGGAAAAAAATCTTTTCCCATGGCAGTTATAGTAAGCGGTTCATCGGCAAGTGCCTCGGAGGTTTTTGCAGGTGCTATGCAGGCTAATAAGCGTGCTGTAATAATAGGGGAGGAGACCTTTGGGAAAGGTGTTACCCAGTCAGTTATGTATCTTGACAGGGTTGATAAATCCATGGGTGCAGTTAAATTAACAACCTACAAAAACTATACACCCGACGGCAGATGGATTAACGAAAAGATTATTCCCGATATAAAGGTGGAAATTGATAAAATTGGCTCAAATATCAGGGAAGATGCCGCTTTTAAAGCTGCTGTAGATTATTTTAACAAGGAAAATTAGTAAAATGAAAAAGCATCAAAGAATTACAAGTCTAATAATTATTTTGATACTCTTGTGTTCGTTTTCCTGCACTTCATATGCTGAAAATGAAAATAAAAAAGTGAATAATTCTTCTGAAACCTCGCAGGAGACCCCTGAAAAAAATACAATTGAGGCAAAGTCGCCCCATGCCGTTTTGATGGACTTAAAAACAGGTTCGATTATATATGAGAAAAATTCCAGTGATGCGGTTTATCCCGCGGGGTTAACTAATATAATGACCGCAGTCCTTGTCCTTGAAAACTCTAATATGGAGGAGCTTGCCACTGCAAGCGAAACGGCTCTTTCCAATGTCTTGCCCGGGGACAACAAAATGGGTATTTTAAAGGAAGAGAAGCTGTCGGTGCGTCAGCTTGTTTACGGGATGCTTTTAGAGTCTGCCTCCGATGCAGCAAACGTTCTTGCAGAAAAAACAGCAGGCAGTATAGAAGCCTTTGTAAATATGATGAATGCCAGAGCCAAGGAGCTTGGCATGGAGAAAACAAGCTTCACCAATCCTGCGGGAAACCATGATGACAGACATTATACAACTCCAATGGATATGGCGATTTTAGCAAAGCACGCTATGTCAATCCCTGAGTTTTGCGATATTGTAAAATGTGATTCCTACACTATTCCTCCAACGGAAAAGAATCCCAATTCAAGAAAGCTTACAAACAGAAATCATCTTGTAAGCAGACTTATACGAAATGATTATTATTACGCAAATGCCACAGGGCTTAAAACAGGCTACAGTGCAGAAGCAAAGAGCTGTGTGGCGGCATCGGCACAAAAAGGCTCAATGTCACTTTTAGCGTTGGTTTTTGAAGCCGACACAAGCAATAATGTACTGCAAAGCTATGATGACTGCAGAAAGATGTTTGATTTTGTGTTTTCAAATTATGTGTCGCAAACTATTGTCAGCGAGGGAGATATAGTAGCACAAACCAATATTATAAATACAAGGCGTGACAATAAAATTATTTTAACGGCAGAGAGACCATTATCCGTTATTCGTGAAAAAGATTCCGAGCCTGTGGAGGTCACATATAAGGATTTCGTGAAAAAATCCGTAAGTGCTCCCGTGAAAAAAGGTGAAAAAATCGGAACGAGAGAGTATTTTGTAAACGGGCAGTCTATAGGAACGCTAAATCTTTTAGCAGAGAAAAATTATAAGCTCGACCCCGTGACATTCTTTATAAATAAGCTTAAGGCATTTTTTACTTCGCCATGGCTTTATGCGGTCATAGTTTTATTGATAATATTCTTTATTTTAGCGGAAAGAAGACGAAGAAGAATCCTCCGCAAAAAACGGCGTGACGCCCGCAAAAAAAGAAATCTGGAACTGATTCACAGTATAGACAGCTAACAAAAAACGGCTCAATCGAGCCGTTTTTTGTTAGCTTTATGGAGAACTTTCATCTCCCAAATCATATTTTTTCGGCAGAAATCATAGCTCCGTTAAGCATATCAATTTTTATAATAAAATGCTCTTTAGCTGTCCGGCAAATTATAGCAAAGTACCTACCGTCAAATAACGGAGTGTGCTCAATATAATCATAAGAATTATATAAATCCGGAGCTTTTTGAGAGCCTAAAGTTGTAATCCCTAAAGAATATAATTCATTTTTCAAATTAAATCTTACTTCTGATTCTTCGCTTTTATAAACAAAATCCACGACCTCTCCGAATGTCGTTCCGGGGTATTGAATATAAAAGTTTTTGCCATATAAGAATTTGCCTTTTATACCACCATGAGGAGAAGTACTCCAAAGAGCCATATAATCGAGCTTGGGGCGAACAGCTTTTTCGGTGTTTATCACATATACTTTTCCATCAAAAAAATACTCCCAATCTAATAATTTTACCGCAATATCCCATACCAAAGGAATATATGTTACACCACGGAAATTGACAACGGGATATCTCTTTTCACTATTATACTTTTGGTTTTGAATGTATACATCATATTGAACAGTATATGTTTTATGAAAATCTCCGGAAACATTTTGTTGATTTGAAACAACCTCTGAAAAGTTTTCCTCTCTCTGGTCACTTTTTCCGACATAAAAAAGATAGGGAGAGTTTTCATTATATCCTTTTTTTCCATAATGCGTTTCCAGTCCTGCGAAGTTGCACATATTATGTGTCAATGGAAAATATAATATATTATTATACTCTAAAAATGGATATTCTCTATAGGTATTTTCTATAATTTGTCCGTTTACTTTAATTTCATATTTAGGAACAGATACATTTAAAGTTTTCGCACTGACTTTCATTCCTAGGAACAAGGTAATGAATGTGGAAATTATTATAAAAATTGATTTTTTCACTTTTTTCACTCCTGTTTAAGGCATTTGCTGAAAATATATAGATATGTTTTCTTCATGCCAGTTGGTACCACTATTTTTTATTACCTGCCTTGCATTATCTGAATTTGTTCCAAAAGCTCCGCAACGATCCGGTTCATAGTTGTTTCCGCTTATATGTTCGCCGTCAGCACAATTTTCGGGTAACATTTTAGTGGTTATTCCGTTTGGTGTTGAATATATGTAAGAATTATCAAAGGCAGCATTCAATAAACGTGTTCCCGTCAAATAATTATGGTTGGAATTGCACAATGTAATTTGCTTGTTGAATGATGTGTTTGTATCGTAAATTCCATAGCTTCCCACATGAAAATGATAGTCTACAAATACTCTATCAAAATTTGTTCCATCAACTATTTTAAAGCTCATAAATCCGGGGTTTTCTGACAAATGTTCAACCCTAAAATATAACCTATTTGTGTCAATATATATATCATCGAAAGGCTCATACATGTCCTCTTCAAGAACAAATTCAGGGTCTGTTCTTAATTGAAAAACTCTCCACCTAACAAGCCCATCTCCACCAAGTTCATACGCAACTCCAAAATCCATATAAAAATCTTGTACCCCAGGATAAGAAGCCGATGTATCAATAGTATAAAACATGTAACCAGCGGTATCATTAGTTTTGTTTTGAATTGTGGGCAAGGTAACAAAAGTAGTTGCTCCGGAATATTCAGACAAAGACATAACCTCCCAGCCTATCCCTTCATCACCTGGTCGGTTAATCGCCCTGCTTGAACTGTTTTCACTGCTGATTGCAAGCTTTTTATTACGATTATCTTCAATAATGGGGACTGTTGACATGGATGCTTTAATATAGTTTTTTACTTGTTCTTTGCTGAATCCATATGTTTCTGCATCCCTTTTAATAGATTTTATAATATCCTTGTAAGCTCCTTTTGCAGACATTCCATTATTTTCATATTCCTTTTGAACGAAAGATGACATTTCTATCTCTTCTAAGTCTATTTCATTGTTTTTCAAAAACGTTACAGTTTCAGTTCCCAACAGAGTTGTTTTTTCTTTTGCAGAAAAAACAGATAAATCCTTTTCTATACCTTCATCTGCATTTGCGATGCTTATGCTTGATAACATAAAAATCGTTACGAAAAAAAATAATTTCTTTTTCATGACATTTTTTCTCCTTTACTTTATCATAAAATTTTGTTTTTTTCAACTGCTTTACAGTTGTTTTTGACGTTTGTCCGTTTTTTCATATGTAGTCCAACGGAATCACCTCGCATATAGGTAAAGAACAAAATTAATAATTAATTACATCACTGTATTTGGTTATTGTCTCAATCAAGTTGCCGCTGCTGTCATACGCTTTGTGAGTAAGCTTTAGACGATAGGAATAGCCTTTTGCAACGGCGTATTTTTCATCTACAAATGCATTGGAGCCTCCTTTATCGCTCCAGGTTTTAATTGAACTCCAACTACTTCCTTTTTGCTGTAATGCAACTGATACATATGCGGTATATCCTACAGGTACATTTGTTTCTCCGTAGCACTCAAATATTCCTCCGGATTTAAGTACGAAATCGTTTTCGGTGGAGGTAATAATAATATTTGCAGGTGCTACAATACTTGCATTACTTACCGGAGTAGCAGCAAAGGTGTTTAAAGCAGTTATTGACATTGATGCACAGCCTACTGTTGCAACAATAAGGGAAGTAATGCGTTTAACATAGTTTTTGTTTGATTTTTTCATGGAAAAAATCCCCTTTCATTTTAGATTTCATATATAATAATCCTCGAAAAGCTAAAAAGGGGACAAAATTTCTAAAATTTTTGTAAAAAAATAAAACGCATACCGTTTACCGGTTTGCGCTTTACTATGTTACTATTTAACTATAATATTTTCAGCAATTTTAATTATTTCGTCTTTTTCAATGTTTGCTGTAATTCGATAAGTATATGAACTATTATGCCATATCAGCATATTTCTATCCGTCTTTGATATATAGATGCCATCATAGCCATTTATCGTAATGTTTTCCACAACGGCATTTTCAGTATCTACTGCGGAATTTACATCAAGTTTACCAAGTCTAAATTGAAAATATTTATCCTTGTTTAAGAAAGATAAGCTCACCATCCTGCTGGAAACACTGCTTTCCTCTGAAACAAATCCCTCCGGAATATACTTAAGGTCTACCATACCATCGTATATTTCTCCTTGCTTTTTATCTGTGAAGCGTATTTCTGTATCAGGGGCATCGGCATCAAAAATAAAATTCATGAATTTTATTCTCCAAGCTTCTACGGAAAAAACAGCCACTGTCATTATCGCGGCGAATATCAGGAGGAAACAGGCCGCTCTTTTAGTATAAACCATAGCCTTGAGCAATTTTTGCTTACGCCGTTCGCGACTGAAAAGTGCCTTCATTTTTTTTGTGTGCTCCTGTGAAAATTCTACCTGTGATTTCTTTAAATCATATTCAACACAGATTCTTTCATCAGCTAAAATTGTCGCTTCATCAATTACGGCTTCAAAAGCTTTGTCAATAGAATTTTCTACCGCATTGTTATACGAATTATCAGTACTTTTCATTTGCAATTTTCCTCCTTTCCAATTCTTTTTTTAGTATGTGCTTAGCTCGTTGTAAACGCTTTTTGACAGTTTCGGATTGTAACCCTGTAATTTCGGAAATTTCAGTTATGCTCAATTTATGTACTCTTGAAAGCAAAAGAACCTCTCTGTATTTAATATCCATATGATATATAGCATCCGAAACATTTTTTACAGCCTCCTTATTCAGCACCAGCTCTTCCGGAGTAAACACGTTTTTGGGGGAAAGCTCAATTTCGTCTGTATTATTCAAATCATGCCTTTTTTGTTTATTATAAAGTTTAAGGGCAACGTTACGGCATATTGTGCACAGGTAGTTTCGTGTTGCAATAGACTCTGGTTGGGCAATTTTTTCTAAATTGCCCCTAAGTAATATTTCAAAGGTTTCATGTATGGCATCTTCTGCCGCATGTTGATTTTCAAGTATTTCAAATGCCACGACAAACAACAGTTTTCCGTATGAATGATATAGAGATTCAATTTTATCAACTTTATTAACCGGTTTTTTGAAGAACATATTTTGTCATCTCCCTTCGGTGACTTCTGCCTAATTCTATCACAAACAACACCTGTTTTCAATAGCTTGAGGTAAAAAAGCCCAAGTAAAAAACGGCTCAAATTGAGCCGTTTTTTGTTTGGAAATTTGTGTAATTAAATCGCGAGTAGCTTTTGTCTTAGCCGGTAAGCGACGAGGCTGAAGCGGCACGCCTTAATAATTCTCTTTTCTGATTTCAAAGTATGCCTGAGGATGAGCGCATACGGGGCAAACCTGAGGAGCCTTTTTACCCATTACAAGGTGACCGCAGTTTCTGCATTCCCAGATTGCTTCTTCTGCCTTTTCAAATACCTTCTGCATTTCCACATTATTAAGAAGTGCACGGTATCTTTCCTCATGTGTCTTTTCGATTGCGGCAACAGCACGAAACTGTGCTGCAAGAGCGGTAAAGCCTTCTTCCTCAGCTTCTTCAGCAAAGGTCTTATACATATCTGTCCATTCGTAGTTTTCGCCCTCTGCTGCTGCAAGTAGGTTTTCCTTTGTGCCGCCGAGAAGCTCAAGAGCCTTGAACCAAAGCTTTGCATGCTCCTTTTCATTGTTTGCTGTGTCTTCAAAAATTGCGGCTATCTGCTGGTAGCCTTCTTTTTTTGCAACGGATGCAAAATAAGTGTACTTGTTTCTTGCCTGTGATTCGCCTGCAAATGCGGCAAGAAGATTTTTTTCGGTTTTTGTTCCTTCAAATTTCATTTAAAACACCTCGTTTAATATTATTTTTTAAAAATGTAAAATTATTCATTTTACATAATAAAATCAATTGTGTAGTGCAGTAAGACTTGAACACCTGTTGTCTCAAACGAATTATTTTTGAAGCCTTTCAACTTGTCGGTTTTGAAGGGCGACAGCCCATCTGCAACCTCCGCATTAAAATCCTTCTAAAAATAGTTCGTTTGAGATGCGAGCAGTTTTAACAGTGACAATTTTTCTTAAAACAAGGAAAAGGTCGCAGGTAATACTTCCGTATTATCAAGAGCTTTGACACAGTTTTATGGGAAATTGTCCTGTTAAAACCAATAGGGGTTCAGGTCTTACTGCACTAATTCACAAACTTCATAAATGGCTTCCCAGATATCCTCGCTTCCCATACCCGTTTCCGCACTGAATGGCATCATAATGTCATCATCCTCAAGCTCGAGGGTATAGTAAATTTCATCAAGATGATCATTTAGCTTTGTTTTCGGTATCTTGTCGCACTTGGTTGCAACCACAAAGGCGAAGCCGTGCCTTTCGCGAATATAATTAAGCATAATCAAATCGTCATTGGTAGGCTTGTGCCTTGCATCAACAAGAAGCACTGTGCAGGCAAGGGTTTCACGGCAGTCAAGATATGTTTCAATCATATTGCCCCATTTTTTCTTTTCATCCTTGCTTACCTTTGCATAACCGTAGCCGGGTAAATCGACGAAATTTAATGTGTCGTCAATATTGTAGAAATTAATCGTCGCAGTCTTTCCGGGCTTTGAACTGGTTCTTGCAAGGCTTTTGCGGTTAAGCATCTTGTTAATAAATGAACTTTTTCCCACATTGCTTCGCCCTGCAAATGCAATATCGGGAAAGGGTGTATCGGGATATTGCTTAGGCGAAACGGCGGATATTGTAAGGCTTACATTATGAATATTCATGCAGCGTGCTCCTTTCTTTTCTCAGCGGGGGAGGAGTTTGCCCTGCCTTTTTGGTATCGGTTTTGTTAAGCAGTGCAAGCTTTAAAACCTCATCACAGCTTTTAACGGGCACAAAGTTAATTTCACTGCGGATGTGCGGGGGAATTTCTTCAAGGTCTTTGATATTCTCATACGGAATAACTATATTTGTAATTTTATTTCTGTATGCCGCAAGGGCTTTTTCCTTAAGTCCGCCGATGGGGAGAACTCTTCCTGTAAGGGATATTTCACCTGTCATGGCAATATCACTGCGTACAGGAACTGAGGAAAGGGTACTTGCCACGGCAGTTGCTATTGTGATGCCTGCACTGGGACCGTCCTTAGGAACTGCTCCCTCTGGGAAATGGATATGTATATCCCTTTTCTCATAAAAGTCAGACTGTATACCGAGAGTGTCAGAAATGGAGCGGATGAAAGAAACCGCCGCCTGAACTGACTCTTTCATAACATCTCCAAGCTTGCCTGTAATCTGAATTTTTCCGCTTCCGGGAAGAGAAATTGCCTCACACTGAAGTATTTCACCGCCCACCTGCGTCCATGCAAGTCCGTTAACCACACCTATAGCGGGTTTTGTATCTACTGCATTTTCTACATATTTTTTCTCACCGATAAAATCGGAGAGATTCTTTTCGGTGACAGATACGCAGATATCTTTCTTTGTTTGTGCCATGATAGCTTTTCTGCAAATTTTTTCTATTTCACGCTCAAGCTTTCTTACACCCGATTCCTTTGTGTAGCACGCAATTATAGTTTTTATTGCCTTATCGGAAACCTTAAGGTCTTTTTTATCAAGGCAGTGCCTCTGCATCTGTTTTGGGAATAGGTGCAGCTTTGCTATGTTGTACTTTTCATCATCAGTATAGCTTGAAAGCTCCAGTACCTCCATCCTGTCAAGAAGCGGACGGGGGATTGTAGAGGTATCGTTGGCAGTTGCTATGAAAAGCACCTTTGATAAATCAAGCCCAAGCTCAAGATAGTTATCTCTGAATGAAGAATTTTGCTCCCTGTCGAGGATTTCCAGCAGGGCAGAGGAGGGGTCTCCCTTGTAATCTGAACCGACCTTGTCAATTTCATCAAGAAGAATCAGGGGGTTTGCGGATTTTGCTTTTTTAAGAGCATTTACAATTCTTCCGGGCATTGCTCCCACATAGGTCTTTCTGTGTCCGCGAAGCTCGGATTCATCCTTCATTCCGCCAAGACTGATTCGTACATAATTTCTTCCCGTAGCTTCTGCAATAGACTTTGCAATTGAAGTTTTTCCCACACCGGGCGCTCCGTGAAGGCAAAGTATACTTCCCGTGGGGTTCTGTGTGCGGTTTATAACTGCGAGCTGTTCAAGGACTCTTTCCTTTACCTTTTCCATTCCGTAATGGTCACGCTCAAGGATTTTCCTTGCACAGTCAAGGTCTTTATTTTCTTCAGTATAGGTTTCCCACGGAAGGTCGCAGATAAGATCTAAATAATTTCTTGAAATACTGCTTTCGGGAGATGTCGGGGGGAGCTTTTCATAGTTATTAAGCTCACGCATTGCTTTTTGATACACTTCTTCAGGGAGCGGTGTGCTTTCAATCCTGTTTCTGAGTTCCAGAAACTCATCTTCTTTATCATCACCAAGCTCTTCCTTTATTGCACGAAGCTGTTCACGAAGATAATACTCATGATTATGGTCATCCATCTGCTGTTTAACCTTTGCGGCAATAATGCTTTCAACATCAAGGATTTTAACCTCTTTTGTCATAACGTCAATGAGCTTTAAAAGCCTCTTTTTGACATTTGTGGTTTGAAGAAGCTCCTGTTTATCCTCATTGCCACGCAAAAGATTAAAAGCAATGGTATCGCAAAAATCCGACGGGTTTGTTTCGGGTAAATCCTTTATAAAGCTTTCGGTAGAAAGCTTGGGATTAAGCTCGATATAATCATTAATAAGGTAGTGTATCTGATTAAGGAAAGCGGAATATTCTTCCACGGATAAATCCCTGTCGGAAGAATTTTTATACACAATTTCACCCTCGTAAAGATTCTCGCAGACAAAGGCACCGCTCAGCTTTCCGCGTGATTCTCCCTCGACAAGTATTCGAAGACAACCGTCGGGAAGCTTTAGAATTTGTTTTATTTTAGCAATCATACCAAAGGAGTTTACATCACTTTCGGTGGGCTCTTCGATTGCATCATTTTTCTGTGATGCAAGGAATATAAGTCCGTTTGATGCAACTGCTTTGAGCACTGCATTTTTGCTTTTTTCCCTTGCCACGTCAAAGTGAAACACCGTTTTAGGAAAAATCACAAATCCGCGTACGGGAATAATGGGTAATATTTCTTTTTTTGCCATGATATTTTGTCCTTACTTAATTGTTTTAATATAGTTTTCGTAATCGGTTGTATGCTCAACCTTTGCGTTTTTAATTATTGTGTTGATTTCCTCCTGTGCGGCATTCTGTGCCAGAATACTCATCCAATAATTTTTTGCAGCGGTAAGCTCTTTCTCGCTTAAGGGAAGTCGCATAATTATATGATAACCGTAATCAGTTTTAATTGGTGCTTTTGTAAGTTCGTTTTCTTTTAATGCAAACGCCGCCTTTTCAAAAGGCTCCACCATTTCCCCTTTGGTAAAGGTATACCCCTCCTCGGTAGAACCGGGGTCAATGTTATGCTCTTTCATAAGCGTGTCAAAGCTTTCGCCCTTTTTAATGCGGGAAATAAGCTCCTTCGCAAGTGCTTCATCCTCTACAAGAATATGCTTTGCAGTGATATAACTTGTACGGAACATATTTTCGTATTCGGAAACGTCATAATCCCTCTTTGCCGCATCCTCCTGAATAGTCTGAGCTGTTATCATATAAATCAGGAATTTGTTTGCAAAATCCTGAAAATCTTCCTTGCTTATAATCCCTACCTCAATAGCTTTATCGGCATTGTACTGCATGGTTAGTTCCTGCTCTATATAACCAAGCAGTTCACCGGAGATTTTTGTAAATTCCTCATCAAATGTCAAGTTAATTTTCTCCGCATGGGCACACAGAGCGTAAATCTGCATAATGGTATTTTCAATTTCGGAAGTAAGAAGCTGTGCGGCAGGCACAGAATCAATGGTAAGGGTTTGCAGTGTGCCGCCCGCAGTGTAATTATCGCAAGTCTCTTTCATGAATTCATCCGTTGTGAAATTATAAAGGAGCATATTGAAAAGACCGGCGTTTACCGCTTGTGAGTCAACTTTAATCAATGCTTTGTCGGAAAAACCTTTTAACGTGTCAAGGTCAACCTTATAAAAATCCCCTGTTATATAAATTGTTTTTGTTTCGCTGTCCCAATCAATTTTTCTGCCCAGAGCCTCGGTAATTGCACGAACGGGAACATAGGTAGTGCCGTCAATAAGGAACGGATTCACAACTTTTCCGTTCACGTCCTTAGGCTCTATTAAAGTGCCGTTTATTACAATCCTTATAACCTCGGAGCTTTCAAATGCAGTTGATGTCTTTTCTCCGATATAGACAATGCGGCTATGTCCGTCCCATTCTACTTTCTGTCCCAGTGCCTCAGACACGGCACGTGCGGGAAGATAAGTGGTGCCCTCCAAAAGAAACGGAGGTACGATTTTACCGTTGACGTCTTTAGGGGTAAGCTTTTCACCGTCAATAACAATCTGAATATCCGCATTGTTATTTTCGGGGATTGCAGTATCTTCAGCAAAAACGGCAGATGTAAAAAACATGGTTAAGCATGTAACTAACGCTATCAATTTCTTTATCATAATTCACACCTCGCAACTGTATTTTTTAACTATTATATAATAACATACAAACGAATAAATTGCAACAGGGCGAAAATGAAAAAGAATGAAAAAATGTCGAAATTCATAAATAATTAACATATTATCTGTTGACCGCACATACAAAATTTGGTATATTATAATTAGAGAATACATAAGGAGGAAATGGCTATGAAAGAGACTGGTATTGTCAGAAAAGTTGATGAGCTTGGAAGAATAGTGCTTCCCATTGAACTGAGGCGTACTTTGGACATTGCAATACGCGACCCTCTTGAAATCTACGTTGAGGGAGAGAATATTATTTTAAGAAAATATAATCCATCCTGCATTTTCTGTGCGTCTAAGGAAAACATTTTCATATATCAGGGAAAGAATGTTTGCGGGAATTGTATTGATGACATCAAAAAAAAGACAATTTGACTTGAATTTAAAACTATGCAGTGTTATAATAACTGCATGGTTTTAATTTTTAAGGAGGAATCATTTTGAAATCGGTTATCACAGTTATGGGTAAGGACAGCGTGGGCATTATTGCAAAAGTAAGTGCGCTCCTTGCCAAAAATGAAATTAATATAATTGACATTTCACAGACTACATATGAAAATCAGTTTTTAATGGTAATGATTGTAGATATGAAAAATGCCAATGTATCATTTGCCGAAACTGTAAATGAATTAAAAGCTTTGGGCGAAGCACTTGGTCAGAAAATCCAGGTTCGTAATAAAAAAGTTTTTGATTCAATGCATAGAATTTAAGGGGGGGACAAGAATGATAGATCCTTTTGAAATAATGGAAACCATTAATATGGTGGACAATGAACATCTTGATATAAGAACAATCACTATGGGAATTTCTCTCCTTGACTGCATTGGACAGGATTCTGATATTGCGGCGGAGAAGGTTTATGACAAGGTAACACGTCTTGCAGAAAATCTTGTTCCGGTAGGTGAGCAGCTTGAAAGGGAACTGGGTATACCGATTATAAATAAAAGAATTTCGGTGACGCCTATTTCAATTGTAGGCTCTGCATGCGGAGATTATATTAAGTTCGCAAAGGCGCTTGACCGTGCGGCGGATGCTACGGGAGTCAATTTTATCGGCGGTTATTCCGCACTGGTACAGAAGGGATATACCAAAGGGGAATATGACTTTATTGAAACTATTCCCGAAGCCCTTTGCACAACAAACAAAATTTGTTCCAGTGTAAATGTAGGCTCAACAAAGGCAGGTATTTCCATGGATGCCGTGGCACACATGGGAAGAATTATCAAGAGGACAGCGGAGCTTTCAAAAGACCGTGACGGTTTCGGCTGTGCAAAGCTTGTAGTTTTTGCAAATGCTGTTGAGGATAATCCCTTTATGGCAGGTGCCTTTCACGGAACGGGCGAGGGCGAATGTGTAATAAACGTTGGTGTAAGCGGACCCGGAGTTGTTAAGAAGGCGCTTGAAAAAGTAAAGGGTGCAGATTTTGGAGTTGTGGCGGATACTATTAAGAAAACCGCATTTAAAATCACCCGTATGGGTCAGCTTGTTGCAGGCGAAGCGGCAAAGAGACTTGGTGCACAATCGGGAATTGTCGATCTTTCCTTGGCACCTACTCCGGCAATCGGTGACAGTGTTGCACATATTCTTGAAGAAATGGGCGTTGAAAAATGCGGTGCGCCGGGAACTACGGCGGCTCTTGCCCTGCTTAACGATGCCGTGAAAAAAGGCGGCGTAATGGCTTCCTCCTATGTAGGCGGTCTTAGCGGTGCGTTTATTCCTGTCAGCGAGGATGCAGGTATGATTGATGCGGTAAGATGCGGAGCTCTTTCTCTTGAAAAGCTTGAAGCAATGACATGTGTTTGCTCGGTTGGTATAGATATGGTTGTTGTTCCCGGAGATACTTCGGCGGAAACAATATCGGGAATTTTGGCAGATGAGGTTGCAATCGGTGTTATAAATACAAAAACAACAGCCCTCAGAATTATTCCCGCACCCGGAAAAAAGGTAGGAGATACCGTGGAATTCGGCGGGCTTTTAGGTACAGGTCCCGTAATGCCTGTAAATCCATATGGCTGTGTGGATTTCATCAGCCGCGGAGGAAGAATCCCTGCCCCCATGCACAGCTTGAAAAATTAAACATAAATTTCATAAAAAAAGTGTCGGAATTTGAATCGACCTCCCAAAAGTTAGACCAACAATCTAACTATTGGGAGGTCGGTTTTTTCGTGGGAAAATTTATCTTCCCGCACTTTTAAGCACATTTGCCTGATGTGTGGAGTTTTCCACTCCGCTGCTGTGACCTATTGATTTATAAAAATGCAGGTCAAAATGTCCGTGTGCATTATTTCCTTTTACATAGTCATAATTTATTCCTTCACCGTAATTATCGCTTCTCCAACTTGTCCATTCACCGCCGGGAGCACCTTCATTTCCTGCGTGCATCATTCCTGCTGCACTTGCGGCAATAGTTCTTCCGTTTACGATGATGAGAACGCTTCTCTTATTCCAGCTAAAATTCCCACCCCAGATTTCTTTCATAATGGCAGTATCATTAGCCGTCAGTGTTTCGCAGTCTGCGTGTCCACTTCCTACTGTTCTTCTGGCGTTAAAGCTCTTTCCCGTGGCAAGGTCAACAACCTTGAAATCTGTATTTATCGGCACTACATACTGTGCTTCGCTAAACCATTCAAGGAGTTCCCCGTATCCGGGAGGTGCGTATTTTACAGGAACGTGATGCACGGGAATAGTGAGCTTCATTCCTGCATATATTTTAGAGGACTCCGAAAGGGAGTTCACCTGAAGAAGCTCCGCATATGGGATTCCATGCTTTATGGCAATGTTCCAGAAAGTGTCACCGCTTTTTACAGTATATGTGTCATAGGTTACATAGGGGCCGCTTGATGTGCTTCCCGAAGAACCCGAATTTGAATTACCTGAACTATTTCCTCCCGATGATGACGGAATTTTAACCTTATCACCAATGTTTAAGAGCGTGTTATCAGTTGCGTTATTGGCACTCAGCAGTGCATTAAGGCTCACGCCGTATTTTTGTGATATTATCCAGTATGTGTCACCTTTTTGTACTGTGTAGGTTGTGTAACCATTTCCGCTATCGGGGATTGTGACTGTCTGACCGGGGTACAGGACAGAGCTTGCCGAAGCCTCGTTTTCACTCAGAAGTGAGCTAAGAGAAACGCCACACTTTTTTGCTATCAGATAATATGTATCGCCTTTTTGCACTGTGTAGGTGTTTGAGGGAATCTTAATTATCTGTCCCGTGATAAGATAAGAAGAAGCACTTTCAGGGTTGGCATCCATAACAGCTTGCATGCTTGTGTTAAACCTTTTTGCTATATTCCAATAGGAATCCCCTTTCTGAACAGTATAGCTTACATCTGCCATTGCACTTGTAGATAAAAGTGCAAATGCCGTAAGTGCGGAAGTAATCTTTTTACCTCTCATGAATTTTCATAACCTTTCCGTCCGCAGATTTTAGTTATTGCTTCTTGTGCGGACAAACAAGAAGCCCGACACAACAATATTCGACAAAAAGGCGATAAATCATTTATGTAAATATTGGGAAAATATCAAAAAAACAGTTGACAAACAGCGGTTAGTTATGCTAAACTAACTTAAGAAAATGAAACAAATCATCAGGGGTGAGAGAAATGACTTTGAAAGATGCTATTGAAGGAAAAGAATATATTGTAAAAAGCATAAAAACCGATGACGAGGAACTGAATTCATTCCTTTTCTCCCTTGGCTGTTACAGTGGTGAGCCGATTACAGTTATTTCTCATTTGAAAGGCGGTTGTGTCGTTTCAATTAAGGATGGGAGATATAATATTGACAACGAGCTTGCCGATGCCATTGAGATATAAGCCTGTATGGCTTTATATTTTTGATAACAGGTTAGCTTCAACTAACTAACAATTAATTTTACTTTACATAAGGGGGAATTACCATGAGAATTGCTTTTGCAGGCAATCCGAACAGCGGTAAAACGACTATGTACAACGCACTCACAGGCAGAAATGAGCGTGTTGGTAACTGGGCAGGCGTAACCGTTGAAAAGAAAGAAGCTTCAATCAAGAAGAGCTTTTGTGAAGGAAAGGAGCTTATTGCTGTCGACCTTCCCGGTGCATATTCAATGTCACCATTTACATCGGAGGAAAGTATCACCAGTGAATACATAAAAAAGGAAAATCCGGACGTTATTATAAACATTGTTGATGCTACGAATCTGGGAAGAAGCCTTTTTTTCACTACACAGCTTCTTGAATTGGGTGTTCCCGTTGTGGTTGCACTTAATAAGAGTGACGTTAACGAAAAAAAGAAAACTGTAATTGACGCATCCAGACTTTCGGTGCTTCTTAAATGTCCTGTTGTTGAAACTGTTTCCACAACCTCCAAAAATGAAGGCTTGAAAAAAGTGGTAAAAAAGGCAGTTGCACTTGTTGGAAAAACCCAAATTTCTCCCTATACCCACGATAATATAGACCTGACGAATAAGCTTTCGGCTCAGGCCGCAGACAGAAATCGCTTTGATTTTGTAAACGGTATTGTAAAACAGGTGGAAAAGAGGAAAATACATACAAATGAGAGAAATTTCCAGGATAAAATTGATTCATTAATTACGAATAAGTGGCTTGGAATTCCGATTTTTGCGATTGTAATGTTTCTTGTTTTCCATATATCGCAGGCAGAGTCAAAAATCGGTCTGGGTGTAGCACTTGCAGGCGTACTTGAAGGCTGGATAGGAGCATTTACAGAGCTCGTATCAGTCTGGATGGAGGGAAGCTCAGACATACTTCAGGCTATTGTTCTGGACGGAATCATCGGCGGTGTTGGTGCCGTGCTTGGATTTTTGCCCCTTGTAATGGTAATGTATTTCCTTATCGCTCTTTTGGAGGATTGCGGATATATGGCGCGTGTCAGCGTCGTGCTTGACCCGATTTTCAAAAAGGTGGGACTTTCGGGAAAATCCGTTATTCCCTTTGTAATCGGTACAGGCTGTGCAATTCCGGGCGTTATGGCTTGCCGTACAATCCGTAACGAAAGGGAAAGAAGAGCTACAGCAATGCTTGCCCCCTTTATGCCCTGCGGTGCAAAGCTTCCCGTAATAGCTCTCTTTGCAGGGGTGTTTTTCAAGGGTGCTTCATGGATTGGAACGCTTATGTACTTTATAGGTATCGCAATCATATTTTTCGGTGCGCTTCTTATAAATAAAATTACCGGTTTAAAAAACAAAAAGTCATATTTCATCATGGAGCTTCCTGAATATAAAGTTCCCAGCTTTAAAAGAGCGTTTCTTTCAATGTGTTCCCGTGGATGGTCATATATTGTAAAGGCGGGTACAATTATACTTGTATGTAATGCCGCAGTTACAATAATGCAGAATTTCACATGGAGCTTTGATGCGGTTGCGGAAGGCAATGCAGAAACCTCCATTTTGGCGACTATTGCAAAGCCGATATCCTCTATCCTGATCCCCGTTGTCGGAATTAAGGCTTGGCAGCTTGCAGCAGCGGCTGTAACAGGCTTTATAGCAAAGGAGAACGTTGTCGGAACTATAGCCATTGTTTACCCGACTATTGCTAAGTTTATTAACGAAGACCTTGAGGTGTCAGGTGGAAGTGCGGAAATCATGGCGGCGATGAAGCTTACCAAAGTGGCGGCATTGGCATATCTGATGTTCTACCTCTTTACACCTCCGTGCTTTGCGGCAATCGGCGCAATGAATGCAGAAATGAAAAGCAAAAAATGGCTGTGGGGTGGAATTGCCCTTCAGTTTGCAGTAGGATTTACAGTCTCCTTTGCAGTTTATCAGATTGGTACAATTATCTATACCGCTACTTTGGGTACAGGATTTTTCCCCGGACTTCTTGCAATTATTGCCTTTGGAGCTGTAATTGGCTATCTTATCCGTAAAAATAATAAACAGGCAAGCATTAAAAAGCAGGAGAGGAAGCAGTATGTATAAGGACTTAATTATTATTGGAATACTTATCGTTATTATAGGCGGTGCTATTACTTATATTGTAAAATCAAAAAAACGCGGGGTTAAGTGCATAGGCTGTCCCTCCGGAGGTAAATGCTCACAGTGTAATTTTTGCGGTAATAACGAAGAATAGAAAACAAAAAAGAAATTCCTCAAATCGAGGAATTTCTTTTTTGTTTTCTATTAAAAATTACTTGCTTGCTTCTTCAATAGCAACTGCACAAGCAACACTCATACCAACCATGGGGTTGTTACCTGCGCCGATAAGTCCCATCATTTCAACGTGAGCGGGAACTGATGAAGAACCTGCGAACTGTGCATCGGAGTGCATTCTTCCCATTGTATCTGTCATACCGTAGGAAGCAGGGCCTGCTGCCATATTATCGGGATGAAGTGTACGGCCTGTACCGCCGCCGGAAGCAACTGAGAAGTACTTCTTACCAAGCTCGTTACATTCCTTCTTATATGTACCTGCAACGGGATGCTGGAAACGTGTGGGGTTAGTTGAGTTACCTGTGATGGAAACGTCAACCTTCTCCTGATGCATGATTGCAACACCTTCACGAACATCGTCTGCGCCGTAGCAACGAACCTTAGCTCTGGGGCCGTTTGAATATGCCTTTTCGCTAACGATTTCAAGCTTACCTGTCATATAATCAAACTTTGTTTCAACGAATGTGAAACCATTGATTCTGGAAATAATCTGTGCCGCATCCTTACCAAGACCGTTAAGAATAACCTGGAGAGGTTCTTTTCTTACCTTGTTAGCACTGTTTGCGATACCGATAGCACCCTCAGCAGCTGCAAATGATTCGTGACCTGCAAGGAATGCAAAGCACTTTGTTTCTTCTCTAAGAAGCATTGCAGCAAGGTTACCGTGACCAAGACCTACCTTCCGGTCGTCAGCAACGGAGCCGGGGATACAGAATGCCTGAAGACCCTCACCGATAGCTTCGGCAGCGTCAGCAGCCTTTGTGCAACCCTTCTTGATTGCAATTGCAGTACCTGTAATATATGCCCAACAAGCGTTTTCAAAGCAGATGGGCTGAATACCCTTAATAAGGTTGTATACATCGATACCCTTATCGTCGCAAATTTTCTTTGCTTCTTCGAGGGAGGCGATGCCATACTTATTAAGAGCTGCGTTTACCTGATTAATTCTTCTTTCGTAGCTTTCAAATAATGCCATTATAATTTCCCCCTCCCTTATTCTTCACGCGGATCAATAACTTTTACCGCGTCGTCAAATCTGCCGTACTGACCTGTAGCCTTTTCCAAAGCTTCGTTAGCGTCTGCACCCTTACGGATAGCTTCCATCATCTTTCCAAGATGAACGAACTTGTAACCGATAACCTGATTGTCAGCATCAAGAGCCATCTTTGTGATGTAGCCCTCTGCAAGCTCAAGGTATCTGGGGCCCTTAGCCTTCGTGCTGAAAAGCGTACCAACCTGGCTTCTAAGTCCCTTGCCGAGGTCTTCAAGACCTGCGCCTACGGGAAGACCGCCTTCGGAGAAAGCTGTCTGTGTTCTTCCGTAAACAATCTGGAGGAAAAGCTCTCTCATAGCTGTGTTGATAGCATCACAAACAAGGTCTGTATTAAGTGCTTCGAGGAGGGTTTTTCCGGGGAGAATCTCGGAAGCCATAGCAGCGGAATGAGTCATACCGGAACAACCGAGAGTCTCAACCAGTGCCTCTTCAATAATGCCGTTCTTTACATTAAGAGTAAGCTTGCAGGCACCCTGCTGGGGAGCACACCAGCCCACACCGTGTGTAAGACCGTTAATGTCTGTAATCTGAGTGGAATGTGTCCATGTGCCTTCCTGAGGGATGGGTGCACACTTGTGACCAACGCCCTTAGCAACAACGCACATGTTTTCAACTTCATGTGAATAGTTCATATTCGTATCTCCTTTCAAATATAGCTCTACATATTTTATCATTATTTCAATATCGAATCAAGAGGAAAATTACAATTTTTCTCCAAATTTGACAAAAAAACGGGGATGCAAAAGTTTGCATCCCCGTTTTACATATATTTATCTCTTATTTACGGCATCTATAATAAGGTCAACCGTTCCATCAATACCCAAAACACTGCTGTCTATGCAGAGGTTGTATGTGGACGCCTTACCCCAGGTGCGGTCAGTGTAATATGTATAATACTTAGCACGCTTCTTATCAATTTTATTGATATGTGCCTCAATTTCACTGTCACTTTTTCCGGGAAGAATTTCACGCTTGCGTTCAATCTTATCTTTAATCGGTGCAGTTATGAAAACCTTGAAAACATCAGGACATTCATCGAGGATGAAGTCTGCACATCTTCCTACGATTATACAGCTTTCCTTAGAAGCAAGGTCGCGTATAACATCCGACTGTGCAATATATATGCGGTCAGACATAGGCATCTGATATATATCAAAAATATTGGAAGAAGAAAAAGCAGGGAAGGAGTGCTTTTCATCATACTTTTCAACTATGCTGTGCTCAAGGTTTGTTTTTTCTGCGGTATGTAAAATCAATTCTTTATCATAAAAAGGAATATTAAGCTTTTCGGAGAGCTTTATACCGATTTCACGTCCGCCGCTGCCAAATTCACGTCCGATGGTAATAACAACTTTTTTCATAAAAAAAACCTCCTTTTATATAAACGGTAATTTCTTGTAATTTATCCGTTTACTACATTATATCACAAATCCTGCAAAAAAACAAGTTGTTTAATACTTTTTTTATTTGAACGTTTTTTGATGAGCTATAGAATGCTTTTTAAATCTTTTACCTAAAATAATTGTAAATGATTGACATTTATTTCTCCGTCTTATATAATAAAGAAAAGAAAAATAATATTTTGGAGGTAGTAGTTATGAAGTTTTGTAACAAATGCGGAACAGCCGTTACCGAGGAAAATCAGCGATTTTGCCCCGAATGTGGTAACAACCTTATGGAGGCAGAGGCACCCGCACCTGCTCCCGAACCCGTACAAGAGGCTCCCGTAGTAGCAAAGCCCCAGGTACAAGTTGTTGCACAGCCTGTTGCACCTGCACCTACTCCCAAGGCTGAGCCTGTTCCCATGCCCGAAATTGACCAGCCCATGAACTGGCACAATTTCCTTTCCAAGCAGCTTCTTTTTGCAGCATCTGCAATTTTGGTGATTATCGGGATCCTTTTTTGGACGGGCGGAATTTATCAGCACGTGGTATTCCGTATGTCAGACGAGGGAAAATTTGCACGTATAGCATTAAACGCAGTGCAAGGCGGATATAATGATGCTATAGAAAATCCCACAGGTCTTTTTGATGAACTTCCTCAGGTTAAGGCTGCCATGGGCATTTCCTCCGGCAGTGTTTTCTCGGGAATGAGTATGGAAGCAATGCAGAATAATCCCTTTGCTGAAATTGATAATAAGGGTAAACAGGCGGCGGCAATGATTGATTCGGCTGACTTCAGCTTCACCTCCGATTACTTATATGAACAGTACGGTTTCATGCAGTTTGTGGATATTTTCTTCGGACTTGTTATGATAGCTCTCGGTGCAGCATCGGCATATCTTGCACTTGGGCTTGCACAGCTTAAAAAGAACACTGTTAAGTACTTCCGTTTGTACAACATAGCTGTATTGGGTAGTGTAGCACTTTATTCAATCCTTTATACCTTTGTACTTAATCCTTTCTCGGATATTTTCCCGATATTCACAATTCCTTTCTTTGTAATCTTTTTAGGTCTTGTAGCTTCGTTCATGTATAACAAGATGTATTACGACAAACGAGAGAAATATTTTGTAAGATAAAATAAAAGTATCCCACATCCTATCCATATCCTGTAAAGGATATGGATAGTTGGCTTAAAATAAAAGAATTTTATACTTTTAATGAAAAAAGAATTAATGAAGACAGGCTTGAAGCAGCGATAAAGTTACGATTGATCTTATCATTGCTCATGAAGATATGACAGGTGATATTATGACTAAACTTAACATTTTAAGACAATATATGAAAGAAAACAATCTATCCGCAGTAGTTATTTCCACTGCGGATATGCATTTAAGTGAATATATTTCCGAGCATTACAAGCTCCGTCAGTATCTGAGCGGATTTACGGGCAGTGCAGGAACTTTGGTTGTAACAGAATCTGACGCAGGCTTATGGACGGATGGCAGATATTATATTCAAGCGGAAAAAGAACTTTCGGGAAGTGGTATCACTCTTTACAGGGCGTCGGAAAAGGAAACGGTGAAGATTTACGAATTTCTGAAAGGAAACCTTTCGGAAAATGATATAATCGGTCTTGACGGAAGATTGTTTTCTAAAAAATATCTTGATTCTTTTATTTCAAAATTGGGCAACATTAATGTGAATACAGATTGCGACATTGCTCAGATATGGGAAAACCGCCCCCCTGAACCTATGGGAAAGGCTTTTCTGCTTGAAGAAAAATATAGCGGTGAGGGAGCAGCATCAAAAATCAGCCGTGTGCGGAGTATAATGAGTAAAAATTCTTTTACCCACTATCTTCTAAGTGCTCCCGAATGTATAATGTGGCTTCTCAATATCAGGGGCAATGATGTGAAGGATACTCCTGTGGTACTTTCATATCTTATGGTTACAGGGAAGAAGGTCACTCTTTACGTGCATAGTGAAAAGCTTCCCCTTGAAGTGTCATCATACCTCAGTGAGCATAATATAGAAGTAGCAGACTATGAAAAAATCTATGAGGACGTAGAAAACCTCAGGGAAAATGACTGTTCGGCAGTTGATTTTTCCCTTACAAATTATTCGCTCGTAAATAAAATAGCATCACCCAAAAAAGATTTTAAGGATATTATATATAACCTTAAATGTGTTAAAAACAGCGTTGAAATTGAAAATTTAAAAAAAGTTTACGTAAAAGAAAACATCGCACTGACAAAGGCTTTTTATGAAATTTATCACAGCGAAAATATTGACGAATGCAGTACTTGTGAAATTATTGAAAAGTACCGCAATGAGAACGAAGAATATGTTTCGCCGGCTTTTGATACCATAGCCGCATACGGGGCAAATGCCGCAATGATGCACTACAGCCCCGAAAAACGGAAGTGTAATGCCATAGCAAAAAGGGGGATGCTCCTTATAGATACGGGTGGACAGTATTTCGGAGGAACTACCGATACCACAAGGACGCTTGTTATGGGAGAGCTTTCGGAAGAAGAAAAAGAGAGTCTGACACTTGTTTTAAAAAGCCATATTGCCATGGCGGTGTCCGTGTTCCCAGACGGCACAAAATGTAGTGAAATAGACTCCTTAGCTCGTATGCCATTATGGAAAAAGGGGCTTGACTACCGATGCTCAACAGGCCACGGGGTAGGGTATATGCTTGGTGTGCATGAAGGTCCGCAAAGGCTTAGTACAGCATGTAATGAAAAGCTTATATCCATGATGACTCTAACCGACGAACCGGGTGTATATAAGGAGAATATGTACGGAATCAGAATTGAAAATCATCTGTGTGTAACAGAAGCTTTTAAAACCGAGTATGGACAGTTCCTTAAATTTGAGGTGTTGAATTACTGTCCCATAGGAACGGAGGGATTTTTGCCTCATCTTCTTACGGATGAAGAAAGAAGATGGCTTAACGACTATAATGAAAAATGCAGGGAAACTATCTCACCTTGTCTTAGTAAGGAGGAAAGAGAGTGGTTGATTCTCTATACAAAGGCAATATAAATAAAACATGGAAGAATAAAGTGCAAATCTGTGGTAAAATGCACAAAATTTTTATATTGGAAAATTTTTTGTTGCAAAACCCTTCAAAATAGTGTAAAATGTAGAGAAAATATATGGTGGTGATAGAATAAAATGAATATTTCAAAGAAATTTGCATCGGTAGCACCTTCCTCAACTCTTGCAATTACTGCAAAGGTTAACGAAATGAAAGCAAACGGCATTGATGTTGTAGGCTTTGGTGCAGGTGAACCCGATTTTAATACTCCCAAGCATATAAGTGATGCGGCAATCAAGGCAATTAACGAGGGCTTCACCCGTTATACTCCCGCTTCAGGTACAAAGGAACTTAAGGCGGCTGTTGCGGCTAAGTTTAAGCGTGACAATAATCTTGATTACGGCATTGAAAATATTGTTATTTCAAACGGTGCAAAGCATTCCCTCATGAATGCTTTGGGCGTAATTCTTAACGTAGGTGATGAGGTAATCATTCCTACTCCTTGTTGGGTAAGCTATCCCGAAATGGTTAAGCTTAATGACGGTGTTCCCGTACTTCTCAAGGCAAGTGAGGAGGAGGGCTTTGTGGTAAGTGCAGATAAGATTGCATCAGCAATCACCGACAAGACACGTGCCGTTATTATTAATACCCCCTCAAACCCCACAGGAATGATTTATTCTGAGGAAGAGCTTCGTAAGATTGCTGCTCTCTGCGTGGAAAAGAACATCTATGTTATTTCCGATGAAATATATGAGCATCTTATCTACGGCGGCACAAAGCATGTGTCAATTGCTTCTTTCGGTGAAGATATCAAGGATTTGACAATCATCATAAACGGTGTCAGCAAAACATATGCCATGACAGGCTGGAGAATAGGATTTACTGCATCAAATGCGACTCTTGCAAAGGCAATGTCAAGCGTGCAGAGTCACGCAACCAGCAATCCCAATTCCATTGCACAGAAAGCGGCACAGGCGGCACTTGACGGCTCAATGGACGAAGTAATTGCAATGAAGGCAGAGTTTGAAAAACGCAGAAACTATATGGTTGAGCGTATGAATACTCTTCACGGAGTTTCCTGCCTTATGCCTCATGGTGCGTTCTATGTAATGATGAATGTGAAAGCACTCTTCGGTAAGTCAATTAACGGAAAAACCATTAAGGACAGCAGTTCTTTTGCGGAAATTCTTCTTGATGAAGCACTTGTTTCCGTTGTTCCCTGTAAGGACTTCGACAGTGACGAACATGTTCGCTGGAGCTATGCAACAAGCATGGAAAACATTGTAAAAGGTCTTGACAGACTGGAAGAATTCTTAAATAAGTTAAGTTAAACCAAAAACGGTGCATTTTCTTGCACCGTTTTTTGATAATTACTCTTGTAATAATACTCTGTTTGTGCTAAAATAACTCTATTGAAAGGCAGGCGTATACAATGATCAGAATAGGTATTTCAGGCTACGGCAATCTCGGTCGGGGTGTCGAATCAGCCATAAAACAAAATGATGATATGGAGCTTGTTGCGGTGTTTTCACGCCGTGACCCCGAAAGTGTAAAAATTAATACAGAGGGCGTAAAGGTTTGCCATATAGACGAGGCAAAGGACTATGCCGATAAAATCGACGTTATGATTCTTTGCGGCGGCAGTGCCACGGACTTACCTGTGCAGACACCTGAGATGGCAAAGCTTTTTAACGTGATAGACAGCTTTGACACCCACGCAAAAATCCCGGAGCATTTTGCAAATGTGGACAAGGAAGCAAAAGAGGGCGGAAAGGTTGCAGTTATCTCTGTAGGCTGGGATCCTGGTATGTTTTCCCTTAACCGTCTTTTCGGTGAAGCAATTTTACCCGAGGGCAGTACCTATACTTTCTGGGGTAAGGGAGTAAGTCAGGGACATTCCGATGCTATCCGCCGTATAGAGGGAGTATTGGATGCACGCCAGTATACAATTCCCGTTCCCGAAGCCTTGGAACAGGTAAGAAACGGGGAAAATCCCACTCTTACCACAAGAGAGAAGCATACACGTGAATGTTTTGTAGTAGCGGAGGAAGGGGCAGACCTCAGCCGTATTGAAAACGAGATTAAAACCATGCCCAACTACTTTGCCGATTATGATACAACAGTTCATTTCATATCCAAAGAAGAACTTTTACGTGACCATAGCGGTATTCCCCACGGCGGATTTGTAATCCGCAGCGGAAAGACGGGAGACGGAAATAATCATATTGTAGAATATAGCTTAAAGCTTGATTCCAACCCCGAATTTACATCTTCTGTGTTGGTGGCATATGCAAGGGCCGCATATAAGCTCAGCAAAGAGGGCGTATCAGGCTGCAAAAGCGTGCTTGATATAGCACCCTCATATCTCAGCCCCAAAAGCGGGGAAGAGCTTAGACGTGAGCTTCTTTAAATTAGTCTCTGTACGAGATAAGTATTGGTGCGTATAAATGACATTTTTATTCATTTTTTATGAACGCACATTAGGAAATGAAAAGGAGCAAGGGGTGTTTTCCTTGCTCCTTTATGAATTTATATTGTGTTTAGTTAAACAAATTGAGGTTTGTTTAATCAATTTCCCCATAAAACCACAGTATTGTTTTATGTGTAAAATCTGAATCGACAATTGTTTCATAATAGCCTTTCTCTTTAAGGGGTGATTCAATGTGTCGTTCTTGAATAAATGACATACCTTGTTTGACAATTGGGTTCCAAGTTTGCTCAGTTGTATTTCTTAACCAAAAAGAATTATAATAGTTTTCATCATAGAAAATAATAATTTGTGACTCCCCAAAGTTCAACTCGTCAATAACTGCAACCACTTTGCAAAAAGCCAGACTATTAGGTTTGTGCTCGATAATTTCAGCAGTTTTATCAAGCCAAGCTTTGCAAAATGCGGTTTTTATTTTTCCACTCGTTTTCGGAGATGTAATAAACTGACTAAACGGAACGTGAAAATGTTCGTATTTATAGTCTGTATTTTGAAAAGGACATATTTGATTTATGTTATTAAGCAGAACTCTTAATTTTCGTTTTTGTCCTCTTTGCTTTTTATATTTCATATATACTCACCTCGTTTACCAAGTTCTTATTCTATAACTACTTATACGAATAGGAAAGTGGATAAAAAGTTATAAATTACTATTATAGTATAGCATACTTTTACTCATTTGTCACGATATAGAGATAAAATTAACAAAATTATTAACTTAACATACCTTTTAAGTCAAAGGATATAGGCTTATCTTTGAACTTGTTAAGCGGTATCTTTTTAGCCTGATTGGATAACAGAGTGATTATATCATAGGCTTGTTCAATATAAGGCTTGTGCTTATTCTTCTCAACCCAATAGAAGAGTGCCAAGTAATAATCAAGAAACTTTGAAGATACACCATGATAAACAAGTAAAAAATGCAAGCAATCACATGAGATTGCTTGCATTTTTTACTACAGGAAACTTTACAGTTTTAATTTCTTTTCTTTAAGTTTTTTTGTTACAAATTCTTTTAAAAGAACATATACCACCGAGAACACGGGAACACCTATCAGCATTCCCACAACACCATATGCATTTCCGCCCACAGTTACTGCGGCAAGTACAAGTATGCCGGGAAGTCCGATTGATTTTCCCACAACTTTCGGATAAATGAAGTTTCCCTCAATCTGTTGAAGCACGAGGAAAAATATAATAAACCAAAAAGCCTGCATGGGGCTTACAATCAAAATCAGGAATGTTCCCGCTATAACCCCTATCCACGCACCGACAACAGGGATAAGTGCTGTTGCCGCAACAAGCACGGAAATCACAACTGCATACGGGAATCTGAAAATCAACATTCCTATAAAACACATAACTCCTAAAATAACGGCTTCTGCAAACTGTACAGTTGCAAAGCGTGTAAAGGTTTGATTGACAAGAGTAAATACAGACATTGTTTTATCGGAAAACTTTTTCGGGAATATCGCATACAGCAATTTTTTTGAACAAATGCAAAGCGTTTCCTTTTGTGCCAACATGTAAAAAGCAAACACAGCCGCCAATACAAAATTAATTATTCCTGAGAAAAGCGAGGTAGTAAGGGAATAGGTCGTACTAAAAAAGTTCATCCCGAATTTGGGGAGCATTTTTCCTAACTTTGAAAGTAAATCCATATTATCAACCGATGCAAAATCAGAAAAGCTTACCCCTATGTCGCTTAAAAAGACTTTCAGATTCTGAAAAGTTCCGCCCAATGAATCAAAATATTTGGGAAGAAGGGTTATGAGAGAGTCGGCTGTCTGTATAAAAGCAGGAAGTATAAGGAACAGAATAGCAAAAATTACCGTCAGTACTAATACGATACTTAAAAACATGCACATAGTTCTTTTTATAAAGAACTTCGGTTTGTGCTTTTTGAAAATCTTGTCCCACAAATTTTCCAGCGGCCGCATAAACAAATTGAGGATAAAGGCAATTACAAAACCGTAAAAAATCGGCAGAATGAGCGAAATGATTCTGCCTGCAAAATCAAAAATACTCCTGATATTGTCAAGTGTCCAGAATAATAAGAGTGCAAAGGTTATGGCAAAGATAACCAGTGCAAATTGTGAACGCAGTTTCGGAAAATTACTGCGGGTTGCGGATTCTTTTTTTTCTTCCAATTTAGCCATTTAGCATCACTCCATATGTGGATAATATAGCATTTTCCATCCAATGTCAATATAATACAGCTAATATTTACCAATTCGACATAATTAGAATAAAAACCCGAATGCATATTTTAATCAATGCATTTGGGTTTTGTTAATTTATTTTGCTTTGTTTTGTTTGCGGTGCGTGCTTTTTAAATAGAGCTTATAAATTCCGATGCCTATTATGGAAATTATGGCGATTATTCCGTACGTAATCAAAAGTGTTTTAAACTTGCTTTCGGCAAAGGCATCACCTGCATAGGTAGAGGACATTACCGTGGGAATCCTTGCAATAAGAGTAATGAGAAGAAAATCCCTAAGACTTATGGAAGTAAAAGGAGCCGCATATGTAAGCAAGTCCTTAGGTGTGCCTGGGACGAAAAATAGCAAAAATATAACCCTCTTAAGCTTTTTTTCATCCTTTAAAAACTTTATCTTGTTCATTGCGGAGCTTCCTGCGGCGGCTTCAACGAAGTCTTTGCCAAAGGTTTTTACCAGTTTAAAAATTATTGTCTGACCAATGGTGATGCCGGTAAGGCATACTAAAAGTCCCCCTATCCAGCCGTACATACTGCCTGCAACAAATTCGATAAGCTCGCCCGGAATCAGAGCAACGACAATCTGTACTATCTGGATAAACAGCATCATAAAAATGCCCAATATACCGAACCTATCAATAAATGCCTCAAACTGCTCAGGCTGTCGGGCGGACTGTATAAACGGTATTGCAATTACTGTTAAAACAGCCATTGCAGCAAAGAATAATATAATTGAAATGTATTTGTAAGCTTTTTTCATAAAACACCTCATATACAACTTTCAGTATACAGGGAAAATATGAAAAATTCAATTGTTTTGTCGAAAATTTTTTGAAATGTATCAAAAATCGTGACAGGGCATAGAGTCAATGTTGTGTTTTTCAAACAAAAGAACTATGTTTTCAACTTTTTCAAAATCGGTGGTTTCACCATTTTTAATGATATCTTGAATCTGTTGTAAAACTTCAATAGCAACTGTGTTTACAATTTCATCGGCATTGATTTCAAAATCATTTATGTGGAAGAGGATATAGTCGGAAATGTGCTTTTTTAATATTTCTGTTTTAATTGTCATAGTTTCACCTCGAAATTTAAATTTGTATCACTTTTACAACCGATTGTAGCATAATTTAATAGTAAAATCAATACGATAAGTGTAAAAAATGAGACAAATTTAATTGTGGTGATTTTATGAAACAAAGAGTTAATTCCAATGGAAAGAATTTAATCGGTGAAAGACTAAAAGAATTGAGGAATAATGCACATTTATCCCAAAGAGATTTAGCCAGAGAATTGCAACTTATCGGCATTGATATGGATAAGAACGTTATTACTCGTATCGAAACCAATAAGAGATATGTTGCAGACTTTGAATTACAAGCACTTAAGAAAATTTTCAAGGTAAGCTATGATTTTCTGATTGACGGGGAAGAGTGACTTTAATGGTTTTTAAACGATTATATGAACTAAGAGTTGACAATGACTTAACTCAACAGCAGGTTGCAGATTATTTACTTTGTAACCGTCAGGTATATGCACGGTATGAAAAAGGTATCAGGGAAATTCCCGTTTCAATGCTGATAAAACTGACAAAGCTATATAATGTATCGGCAGATTATATTTTAGAAATTAATAGTTGAAGTGGCCGCGTTCCCCTCGGTTCCACCAAAAAATAAAGCACCCATCAGGGTGCTTTATTTTTTGGTGGAACCGAAATATACTTTCACATTTTCACTAATCATCATTATTTGTTAGTGTAATTCTATGGTAGCGGTCACTTGGAAACTAGCATTTCAAAATGGATTTTGGTGTCTGCCTTGCCCTTGCCGTGACTGCCGATTCGGACTTGACGAATTCTTCGTTCTTCTGTCGGTGGAGAGGAGTGTGTGCCGACCTTTTCAAAATTTCTTCGGTGGAATGACAAAATCCGTCGCCTTGTGTGGCAACAGTCTTGTTTGTGTAGTGGACGTGTCTCTCCCTTTCAGGACTCCTACAATTGCATTATTTTTCAACAACATCACTTGGCTCAAGACCATTTTCGCTAATAATATCAAGAATACGATTTCTTACATTATCATAATCATTTTTCATCCTTGACATACATGCTTTCGTGCATTCGTATGGCGGCCCTCCATATGTTATAGAAACACCTTCCGCGTCATTTACACAAATTTGTCCGTTACATATATCATCTAAAGTTTCATTATGTATTATTGTGTATGGAGAAACTTTAATTCCCCAAGTTTCCAAATCCTGAATAGCCCTGCTCTCTATCATTACCTCATAACATTTTATCAAAACATTAGTAATATTATCTCCAGTATTTACGGCAAGCTGCTTGGTATAATATTCTATTTTTTCTGTCGCCGCGTGTATTACTTCAAAAAGCTCTGAGACTTTCCTCGACTCGATACTGTTAGTTAAAAAATTACACATCATTCCTGCCCATTGTTTCTTTAAGTATGCTTCAATATTGTTGAAATCAGCAAATGGCATGATAGCATTATTTGAACTGTTTTTTCGCACTTCATCTATAAATTCAAATATTTTTATATTATCGACACTTGGGTATATAATATCTTTTGTTTTAGGATTATCTTTGTTTTTCTGATATACATAATGTTCATTCAACACACTTTGTTCAACAAGAGTAAAGACAGGCAGTTTTTGTTTAATAGCCTCTTCATATTCTTTATTAGTAATTGACTTATCTTCATGATGATAGGCACCGCCAAATCTTCCGCCAATAATCAATACAAATATTTGACAATTTGAAACCTCTGCCAAACAGGAATCATGAGTGTGAGTTCCTGGATTATAAAACACATCACCATCTTCACTCAAAACAGCCTCATATCCCACATTGTTAATGAAATACTTTATGTTTTCTCGTATGTATTTTAAATCGTAGCATGTTGAACTAACAAATACTCTTGGAATAGCCATTACGATACCTCCACAATGTTTTTCGACAAAATTATTATATCATGAAAATGTCAGTATGGCAAATATTTTATACAATTTTATCCAATTATGACGCAAAGCCGTCGCTCTGTGTGCAACGGCTTTACGTTTTTCTATGCTCCTTTTTTATGTTCCTCAGATGTTTTGATAGTTACTTCTACTTTGTCTCTGTAGACAACAATTTCTTTTACGAAACTGCGAATAAGTTTTCTACACATAGGTAAATCATGCTTTAACATGAATTCTTTAAATATCTTTTTAGTATTATCTATATCATCAGAATTAACAGCCTTAGGCTTGTAATTCTTGTAGTAGTCATATTTATTTTCTAATGTCATTTTCTTTTTTTCAAGAGCAATAAGCTTATTAATTATAGCTTCTGAATTATTGGTTTTTTCTATTACCTCTGTCAATCTATTGATTGAAAAATCAAGCTGAGTCAATTCATTTTTAACACGGATTGTATTAGTGCTATTTTTAGACTTATCTTTATTGAACTTTTTATCGAGAGCTTTTATTAAGTATTTATAATTTTTTTCATCAAATATTATATCAGTGAGCAAATCAAGAATATAGTTATCCAGATAACTAAGATTGATGGCTTTATTGCAACAATCACCTCTATAACCACCACATCTGTATGTTATATATTCGGTTTTATTTCTCCCTGCATAACTGGTGTTACCTGAAAAGGCTTTTCCGCACTCTCCGCAGACAACTAAGCCATTTAACAGATAATATCTCTTGCTGTGAAACCTACCTGCATTTTCTTTATTAAGCTTAGCTTTCTCAATAGCTTTTATGTATATATCATCAGATATTATGCGAGGGATTCCGTTTGCAATCTTAATTATTTCATTTTCATCTTTGTACTTATGAGAATTGCGAGTACCATCAATGAACTTAGGTGCTGCTCTATTATAAATATACGTACCTGTATAACGCTCTGCATTATCAAGAATAGAACTGAAAGAATTCTTATTGAAAGGCAATCCTTTTTTAGTGGTGTAACCATGATTATTGAGGTAGTCAGCAATATTTTGATACGAATAATCATTAATATACATATCAAATATGAGTTTAACTGCCTTGCTTTCCTTTTTGTTGATTACATATTTTCTATTCTCATCTACGTCATATCCGTAGGGAGGAACGCCCCCTGTATGCAATCCCTTGTATGCAACTTCTTTTTTTCCTTTCTGAACTTCTCTTCCAAGGTTTTTACTATAAAATTCATTCATTGCAAATATCATGCTTTCAAGCATTTCGCTTTCGGGAGTATCATCTAAAGGCTCAATTACGCTTATGAGCTTTATTCCTTTTTTCTGCAAAAAACACTTATAGGAATATGAATCAATTTTGTTTCTTGCAAATCTATCTAATTTGTGAACTATTACGGCATATACATTTGAATTAGCAACATCTTTCATCATTTGCTGAAACTGAGGTCTGTCATCTGTTGTTGCAGATTTAGCTTCATCAACATATTCGCCTTTAATTTTATATCCTTTTTCTTTACAGTATTGTTCTATTGCTCTACGTTGAGCTTCTATTGACTCTTGTTTTTGCATGGTGCTTGAATAACGAAGATAAATATATACCATTTTAGTTGGCATTTTGTTTTAACTCCTTTCTTCTGTGTTTTTTAATGATTTTATAAATTACAGGAATATGAGTTTTCAAACCGATTTTATCTTTTTTTGTGCCTTCTAGAATAGTAATTTTAGAATGTTTGTATTTACTATTATATAGCATTTTTCTGTCGATTGTATATTTGGCAATCAAACTAATCACCCCCTCTCATTGCCAAATACTGTATTATTATTCGATTTTTATAAATGCGGTCATAGTATCTTTAATTTTTTTGATTTTCACATTGCAAAAGGACATAGAAGTTCTTTCACTAAAATCGAGTTCAAATGCATTGGCTATGTATTCTACCAAGGCAGCATTATAGACGATTCCTTTACCCTTGTTGGATACACTATAATTATTGTCAGCACCTTCAATACTCTCTGCAATTATCAAATAACCATGTTCAACATCATCAGCAAGGTTAATTAAATCAGGATTTCCCAATTCTTCATATAAGCTTTTTGACATAGTAAGTCTTTTGCCGTTTTCACAAAGCACTAATGAAATTGAGTGAGTTGATTTTCCTCCTTTCTTATTAGATACGTTGATTGCCTTAGCATTAGCTAAGATTTCATGTGCTTTCATAGCACACACTTCCTCTCTTTTTTATATTTTAAATAATGGTACTATTATTTAATTCGTAATTAAATCATCACTATTATCTTGATATGGTAAATTCGACTTGCAATAGCTTGTACAATCTAAAGGTCTATGTTTTTTCAAGGAAATCCCCATAACCCTTCTATCGCAACCCGATTTCTTTATGGTAATATCCTTCTGACCTGTTTTTATTTTGAATAACTGTCTAAAATACATCCAAAACCTACTAGTTGTAATACGAGAATAATTAGTGTGATTATTTGCACTACACCAACTTTGAAATGCAAGGAAAATAGCTTTCTTTGTTTCCCATACACACATATCCTCAGATGTACTAACGAAAATGCATTCGTTCCAAAATGCCTCAAATGGATTAGACATAGTTATATATTGATTCTTTAACTTTTCAATTTTCTTTGATTTTGTAAATTTATAGTCTCTGGACTCAAGCCTGTCAAGACCTCTTATTGCAAAATTAAATATACCAGACAGTTCTTTCTTTAATTTTTTCTCTAGATGAATATCTGCAGTTCCGTCTTTAATTGAAAACTGCTTTTCAAATGGAATTATCATAATTCTACGATAGAAGCCATCTGAAATGTCCTTGAATTGAGGTAGAGTATTGGTGCTGAATATTAATTTGCAGAAAGGTTTAAACGAAAATACATCTTTACCCTTAAATTCTGCTGATATTGCATCACCACCTGTTATAGCTTTTAAATACTGTGTATCTACAACCTGACCACTATAGCTTTCGTTTTCGGTTGATATATTAACTAATTTATCTAATAAAACTGATTTAGTAAATCTTTTAGAAAAATCTCTGATAGCTACAGTTGAGCAGTTACTATCTCCAATCAATGCCATAATCACATTGCATAATACCGACTTTCCATTTGCTCCTGTACCAAAAAACAAGAAGAAACACTGTGCTGCATTTTCCTTTGTCATTAAGTAACCCAAAAGTTCCTGAATCACCTTTATTATCGCTTTATTGTTATCAAATACACTTTTCAAAAACTCAAAAAAATGTGGACATCTAGCCTTCTCATCATAAATTATAGGGAGTTGAACTGTGCAATAATACTTGGGACTATGTGGAATAAGTTTTTTGTTCTTTAAATCGTACATTCCATTTTTCAGACAGATTAAATCTTTATTTTTATTGAAATTACCACCATAAAACGCTATTCTCTTTAATGCAGTAAAATAAAATTCCTCAGCCTTTTTATTAAATGCATCGGGGAAAGAGGTTTGAAGAATGATTCTTGCCATAAAAGCTTTTAATCTATCCTCCGAAATTTCCTTATAGACTCCGTTATGATACCTATAAAACTTTCCGTTACTTGCACAAATAATCTTATACTTTTTGTGTATATAGCGTGCAAATGCATTGCTATTTAGATAAATTATACCTTTATCTGTTCTTCTGAAACCCATTTCTTTTTCTTCTTTAGTCATAATAATTTCCCTACCTTTGTTAGTTTCTTTTCTAATTTGTACCATCATTATATCATTTAAATTTCTTATTAGGTCGCAAACTTGCGACAAATTGACAATTATTGTTTGCTATGATATTATAAAAAAATAGGGAGTGGTTTTATAATGCAATCAATAACAAATCGAAAAGATGATTTCCTTAAAAAATTAGATATTTATTTGCTTGAAACAGAAAATGAACGTAGTGGTGGCTTTGGTTCAACAGGTGTTTCTTTTTATAATAAATTAAGCAATTACATAGAAAAAGAATCACCAAAAAATTTTAAAGAGGAAATGTTAAAACACATTGATGAATATAAGAATAGAACAGGAAATAATGAGGTAGACTTATACAAAAAAGCACAAGTTGATAGACGAAGTTACTCAAGATTTCTTATAACAGGAACATTACCAAAAAACGATATTATATGTTATTGTGTTGCACTTGAGTTAAACGAAAAAGAAACAAAAGAACTTCTTAGTTTGGCAGGTCACTCATTAGGTGATAGTAAATTTGATAGGATAATAGAATTTTGTATTAAGGAAAAATGTTATGATATTGATGATATAAATGAAGCACTGTTTCATTACAATCAAAAACTTTTAGGAGTTCAAAGAAATATATAGTAAATAAAATAAACTTAACTATATATCATATTAATGAAAGCCAATAGGTAACTGTACACCTATTGGCTTTTAATATTTCTATGAAAGGATGATTAAAATGAATCTAAGCTATGTTTTAAAGGTTGTTCTGTATGCTCGGTTTTCTTCTGACCTGCAGCGTTCAGAAAGCATTGATGCACAAGTGCGTGCAATGAAGAAGTACTGCGAGCAACACGGAATGCAGATTGTTGACATCTATGTTGACGAGGCAAAGTCTGCAACCACAGACAAGCGACCTTCTTTCCAAAGGATGATTGAGGACAGTAAAAAGCACATCTTTCAAGGGGTTGTAGTTCACAAGCTTGACAGATTTGCAAGAAACCGCTACGATTCCGCTATGTATAAGAGAACACTCAAACTCAATGGTGTTAGAGTGTTCAGTGTGCTTGAAAATCTTGATGACTCACCTGAATCTATAATGCTAGAGTCACTTCTTGAAGGTATGAATGAATACTACTCAAAAAACCTTGCAAGAGAAGTTATGAAAGGATTGAAGGAGAATGCAATTCAGTGTAAGCATACAGGTGGTGTACCGCCATTAGGCTACTATGTTGACGAAAACAAACATCTTGCAATTAACGAAAGAGAAGCGGAAGCAGTAAGAATTATATTTGATATGTTTTCAAAAGGATATTCTTATGATGAAATCACATCAAAGCTAAATCAGGAAAAATATTACACAAAGAAAGGAAACATATTTATACGAAATTCTATTTACAGTATTCTCACAAATGAAAAATACACAGGCACGTATGTGTTTAATAAGTCATCATCAAAAGATATGAACAACAAAAGAAATTCGCATAAATATAAGGATGATGATTTGATTATAAGAATCCCAAACGGTTGTCCTCAAATTGTTGATAATGAAACATTTGAAAAAGTTCAGCAAAGAATACTTGAAAACAAACATCTGTCGGGAATGTATAACGCCAAGCACAGATATTTATTAACAGGATTTTTATTTTGCGGTTACTGCGGAAAGCGACTTACAGGTAACAGAAGATATGGAGGAAGAAACAAATCTCTTGCAGTTACATATCGTTGCTTAACTCACAAGGATATTTGTATCAGTAAGGAATATAACAGATTCTTTTTAGAAGATTTCGTTTTTTATCAAATCAAAGAGCATTTCGGCTATAAGTCAAAAGTTACTTCTATGTATAATAAAGTAAGTCGTTATCTAAACAAAAGCCGCAAATCTTTGCAATCAGAGTTACAAGCTCTTACTTCAAAACTGATAACTGTTAATGAATCAATAGCAAACATTACTAAGGCTATTGAGAAAGGAATTTATAATGAAGATATACACAACAGATTAGAAGAACTCAAAGTTGACAAAGCAACTATTGAAACAGAAATATCAAAGAAATCACAATTTCAGGAAGTCAAATATACTGATGATGATATATTACAGACCTTGACCGAGTGCAAAGAGCTTATCAGGCAACCTACTAACCCTGAAAATAGATGGTTTCTTAAAAAAGTCATTTCAAAAATTGTTCTTTATCGGGATGAAGTGCTAATTGTTCTCAAAACAGGATTATCAGTTAATGATGAATTTGATACTGAAATAAGAGCAACAAGAAAAGAAATTTATGACTATGGAAGGAGAATAAAAAATGCTGGTTGAAAAAAACATATTAAAATCAGATTTGTCCTACAATGATGATAAGTCTAGGAGGTATTTGCTTCATATTGAATGGGACAAGACAAAGAAAAATGCGGCTATTGTTATGCTATCAGCAGGAAAAGCAAACGGATTAGTGTTTGACCGTACTACTAATAATGTAATAGAAAATTTGGTTGAGTTAGACTACGGAAGTGTAGACATACTCAACCTTTTTTCATCTTTAGAGACCAAAATTGATGATGAAGCCGATTCAGAAAATCTAAAGATAATTGATGTTTCTGCAAAGAATGCAGACATTGTAATATTTGCAGCCGGAACAGGAAGAAAAGCAGATACGAGAGTGCAGTCACGGCAAAATGAAGTTTTAGCAAAACTTAAAAAGCACGATAAAAAATTATTCTGCATTGCAGACAAGAACGGACAGAAATTCTACCATCCCTTATGTCCCAAGGTGAAAAAGTGGAACTTAGTTAAGTTTGATATTGAAGAATTAACAAAGAAAGGATATGACAATGAGTATTAAGCTTGGAACAAAAAAAGACCTGCGGAAGATTTGCCATTTGCCGACAAATGTGCAGAATGCAATCCGTGACGATGTCGAGGCTTTGGATTGCTTCTATGGCGAAGGGAGGAACATTGACTCCGACATGGGTGGCTTTGTTGTTGTGTGTGGTGCAGACGAAGAGGTATGCATCCAAAATTTTGAGGAGGATTTGAGCAAGGCGGAGTTTGTGGAGGAGATTTCCTCGTTTGTCAAAGCTCTTTACATCTCAGGAACGGAAAGAAATATCATTATTTACAGAAGGAAAAAAGAAGATGGACAAACATAAGGTCAATGGGATTTTACTTGGGAATTCAGATTTGCTAAAATATCCCTCAGAGGTGATGAATTTGGATAAGCAACTGTTTAATTCAGTCTATAAGGAAATAGCAGAAGCCTTTGGAGTAGATGTAGCGATTCAGTTTTACCAAATGTATAAGGGTATGCAGATTTCTTTTCCTACAAGGCTTTTTAATCCCGATTATGTTCGTACTCAAATCCCCATTGAATATGACGGAACTAATATTAAGCAGTTGGCTAAAAAGTATGGGTACAGTGAAAAAACAATTAGACGAATGATTAAAGAGAATTTGTGAGGTGTAGTAATGGCGTTAATAGATGTCGTTAAATATGAAGGTGGTCCAAATATCTTTGCTTGGAAATATCCAAATAATGAGTTGAGTACGAAAACTCAACTTATAGTAAATGAAAGTCAGGAAGCCATTTTATTTAAAGGTGGGCAGGCATTAGACATATTTGGTGCAGGTAGACATACTTTAGAAACAAAAAATATTCCTGTTTTAAGTAAATTGATTAATTTACCTTTTGGAGGGCAATCTCCTTTTACTGCTGAAGTATGGTTTGTAAATAAAATTCATTCATTAGATATTAAGTGGGGAACTTCGACTCCTATTTCCTTGTTTGACCCATTTCTTATGATTGATGTCAAAGTAAAAAGCTTTGGTCAATTTGGAATAAGAGTTGATAATTCAAGAAAGTTTTTAGAGAAACTTGTAGGTACACTTCCGATATTCAGTCAAGAAAATGTTACTGCATATTTTAAGGGTGAATATTTGAGAAAATGCACATCTATTATAGGCTCATATTTTACTCAAAAAAATATTGGTATTTTACAAGTAAATACATACTTAGATAATTTATCAGATTTCATAAAAGAATATATGAAAGACTTTATGGCTGATTATGGAATAACCTTGTTAAACTTCTCCGTCAATAGTGTTAATGCCGACGAGAATGACAGTAGCTATAAAGTAGTAAAAGAAGCTATGGCTGGTGCTGCTAAAACAAGATGGACAGAAGCCGCAAAAGCAGACACACAAGCATATACTACACGTCAGGTAGGTACCGCAAAAGCAGATGTTATGGGATATGAGCAAAAGCAAGCAGGTTATACTTATCAGCAAAAACGGTCATTTGATGTTATGGAAAGTGCCGCTTCAAATGAAGGTAGCGGTATGTCAAATGATTTTATGACTATGGGAATGGGGCTTGCTATGGGCAATAAAATGGGTGCAGTTGTAGGAACACAAATGGGAAATATGGCTACGGTTATGGATGTAACTGAAGATATACCTAAAACTTGTGAAAAATGCGGAGCATTATTAAACAGCAATCAAAAATTTTGCAGTAATTGCGGAGCAGATGCACAATTAACCAATCAAGCAAAGTGTGTTAGTTGCGGAAGATTACTTGATGTCAATAGCAAGTTTTGTCCTGAGTGCGGAGCTTCTCAAATTAAACAATGCCCTGAATGTAAAACCGAAATTAAAGGAACTCCTAAATTCTGCCCTGAATGTGGAAATAAGCTTTAAGGTGGTGCTTCAATGAAAAATAAGAAATCTATTTTAATGATTGGTGGAATAACTCTATTTATAACTCTTATTATATTTCTTCTTGGAATAGATAAGGGGAAAAGAACTATTGACTACATCTCTTTTTTATTCATCGTATTAGGCGAATGTATAACATTTGGTACTATGGCATTTTACAAGCAACCTACAATGATTTCAAATCTTTCAATATCATCAATTATGCCTGTTTATCTGGTGATAAATATTCTTTTTTCGCTATTGTTTAAAAATGCATTTGCCGATAACATTTCAGCTTTTACAGTGATTCATATTGTGTTAATTTCTATTCTTACTATATTAATTATTTTTTTAAGCGGATTGTTAAATGAGATTAATAAGGATGAAGAAAACACAATAAGACAAAAAGCCGTTATTGACGAGTGTGAACGAGTAGCACAAATACTTATGCTTAACAGTAAGTATGAAAATCATCGTACAAAATTAAATAAAATTTATGATGATATTAAATATTCAGACCATATATCTGATTATAAAAGTTCAGAAATATTGTCAGCACTAAATTCAATTTCAGTATGTACTGATGAAAACGAAATAGATGCTTTATGTGAGCAGACAATTCAATTAATTCAGGATAGAAATATTACTGTCAATCAGCTAAAAAGAGGGGGATTTTAATATGGACAAGAAAATAGAGAAAATGATAAATACATTTAAACCTAATCAAAGAGAAAAACTGTTAAAGCAAATTGCACCGAAAAGAGGTTTTACTACAGGGGCTATTTTAGGGTACGCACTGGGAGTTTGGGCTTCAGGCATTATTTTTATTCCGCTTGGTTTAGAATTTGTTGGAATATTGACTGGCATAGTTTGTGCTACGATAGGAGGAACATTTTTTGAAAAACATAATGCAAAACAAAGGGAATATTTTTCTATGATAGACAATCATAGGATTTTATCAATAGACCAAATCGCTTCGTCATTGTCAGTATCTTACGAACAAGCAAGAAAAGATATAAATAAAATGATAGAAAAAGGATTTTTTGGAAACGCTCATATTGATAATGTAACTCGTTCGATAGTTCTTCCTATAAGTGGTGTCGATATTAACACTGAAGTTACAACAATCAATAAAACATGCCCCTCTTGCGGAGCAACAAATAATGTATCTTCACTTGGTGAAAACAAATGTGAATATTGTGGAACAATCTTAGATTAATTACTTAATAACGGATAAAAGCTATGAGGACATTTCTCATAGCTTTTGTTTATGCAAAGGAGTTGAGAAAAATGCAATATACATTATTAGGTTTTGGTTTGACACTCACAATATTACTGACTATCGAATCAATTAACAAAGAAAGGGCGTGAAGAAAATGATGTTTTTGGTTGGGGCAACAACGTCTGCGTTTTTGACCTCGTTCAGCGAGGGTGCGATGCTCGCTGCAACTGTTTACCTTGCGACAAAGGGTGTCAAGCGGAGATGAGGACAGTTTGAGGGCAGATTTTGGACAGTTCGAAAACCTCAGACGTCAGTATGTACCTGCCTTTGGACAAGTGGACAAGTTAGGGCAGACATAGCTTGTTATATAAGAAAACACGTACATGAAATTAACATCATGTACGTGTTTTTCGATGGTGGAGCCGAGGGGAGTCGAACCCCTGTCCGAAAACATATTCACACAGGCATCTCCGAGCGCAGTCACTTATTAAAAATTCCCTCCGCCGCAAGGCAAGTGACAGCCCAAGCGGTTTTGGTAGCTTCATTCGTCATGCATGGTGCAAAGCTTAACCATGTCACGTTCACCACTGTGTGACGCTCTTATCCCGACCGTGGTCCTTCAGGTAAGAACGGCTGCACTAATTAGGCAGCGTAAGCTAAATTATTGTTAGCGTTTAAATTTAAAAATTGGGATTTTAACGCAGTTCCCGCTGCGGCTCGCTTCCCATGCTTCAACATCCCCGTCGAAACCGGTACGGCCCCGTATTGATGCCGCCGTTTTGGCGGCAAGTAATAGTATACATCAGACTTCTAAAGCTTGTCAATAGGAATTTCTTTCTTTAAGAGTTCTTTCAATCATTCTGCCTGCATCTCTCTTTGCGGCATCGTCACGCTTGTCATAGTGCTTTTTACCTCTCGCCACAGCGATTGTGACCTTTACCCTCTGACCTTTAAGATACATATCAAGGGGAATAAGTGTCAATCCTTTTTGCTTTACAGTTCCTAAAAGCTTCATAATTTCTCTTTTGTGCATTAAAAGCTTTTTTGGTCTTAACGGGTCTTTATTGAAAATATTTCCTTGTTCATACGGAGAAATATGCATTCCGAGGATAAACATTTCTCCGTTACTATCTATTTCACAATAGCTTTCTTTCAGATTTACTCTTCCCATACGGACGGATTTAACCTCTGTTCCAAAAAGCTCAATGCCTGCCTCGTACTTTTCTTCTATGAAGAACTCGTGATGAGCGCTTCTGTTTTGTGCCAGAAGCTTTCTTTGTTCTTTTTCTGCCACCTTGTTTGCCTCCTTCAAGAAGTTTAAAATCTATCCTGCGGCTTGCTTTATTAGCCGCCGTCAGCTTAACCTTTACACTATCACCGATTGTAAAGGTGCGTCCGCTTCTCTCGCCGTAAAGCGAAAGCGTTTTTTCGTCAAAAACATAATAATCATCGCTTAGCGTTTCCAACCTAACCAAGCCCTCAACCGTGTTGGGGAGCATAACGAAAAATCCAAATCCCGTAACGGAAGAAATCACGCCCTCAAAATCCTCGCCCACAAAAGGCTGCATATATTCCGCCTTTTTAATGTCAAGAGTATCCCTTTCGCACATTGCGGCGGCGTTCTCCCGCTCGCTGCACTGCGTTGCCGCTTCATCAACAAAATTGCGGAGCTTCTTTTTCATCTCTGCATCATTTTCGATAGCCGCCTTTAATGCTCTGTGGCAAACAAGGTCGGGATATCTGCGGATGGGGGAGGTGAAATGACAGTAATTCTCAAGCCCTAATCCAAAGTGTCCGTCATTTTGGCTGCTGTATTTAGCCTTTGCCATGCTTCTGAGGAGCATTGTGGAAATCGTGGATTCATATGGAGTGCCGCTTACACTCTCCATTATTTTACTCAAATCGGGGGAATTACCATACCCCATATTATATATGAAATTCAGTGTATTTGCAAGCTTTTCCCGATTAGGCTCGTCATGAACTCTGTAAATCGAAGGAATTTTCTTGTTTTCCCACAAATATTTTGCCACGGCACTGTTTGCCGCTACCATGAATTCTTCTATGATTTTATTTGCGAAGGTGTTTTCTCTTAAAATGATATCTATAGTCTTTCCGTCTTTATCAAATATCGCTTTGGCTTCGGGTATATTGAAATCAATGCTTCCACGCTGGGCAGTTTTCTTCGCAAGAAGCAAATAAAGCTCATACATATCGGATAGCATGGGGAGAAGATGAGAATATTCTTTGCATAAATCATCGGGCTTTTCCTCAATCAGAAGCCGTACATTCTCATAAGTCATGCGGTTTGTGCTTTTGATATACGATTTATAAAAGGATGAGGATAAAGCATTGCCCTCCGTATCGTAATCAATAAATGCCGACATTGTAAGCCTTACCACGCCCTCGTTAAGAGAACATACATCATTTGAAAGCTTTACGGGGAGCATAGGAAGCACCCTGTCCGCAAGATAAACGCTGGTGCCTCTTTTAAAGGCTTCCTTGTCAAGAAGAGAATCGGGCTTTACATAATTGCTTACATCCGCAATATGAACTCCAAGCCTGTATCCCTTGTCCGTTCTTTCCACCGATACTGCATCGTCAATATCTTTTGTGTCAGCACCGTCAATCGTGATAATGGTTTTGCCTGTTAAATCCAGTCTGTCAGTAAAATCACTGTCACGGATTACGGCAACCTTTTGCGCCTCGTCAAGTACTTTTTTGGAAAACTCAGTGCTGAAATCATAGCTTTTTATAACCGAAAGAACATCCACCCCGAAGTCATAGGGGAAGCCCAACACCTCTGTAATTTTGCAGGAAAGGGAGGAAGTGGGGGAGTCGTACTCGGTTATCTCGCAAACTACCTTTTGTCCGTTTAATGCTCCGTTTACATCCCTTTGCATAACGAAGATTTCATCGGGAAGCCTGTCGCTGTCGGGAGTCACAATGCCGTAGCCTCGTTCCTGAGAGAATATGCCAACCACTTTTTTATTGGCACGCTCCAGTATTTTTAAAATACTACCCTCACGCTTTTTTTCGCCGTGTGATTTTCTTTGGATTTTTACAAGGACTCTGTCACCGTTAAGAGCACCCATTACATTCTCGCTCGGAATATGAATGTCCCCGTTCTCGTTAATTACAAAACCAAAGCCCTTACCCGTGGCACGGAATACTCCCTCAATAAGTCCCATGGATTTTGAACTAAAGAGTCTTTTTTTTCTGCCTGAAATTACACTGCCCTCATTTTCAAGCTCGGCAATGATGCTTTCAAATTTATCCATATCTTTCTGCGGTACGCATAAAAGCAGCGCAATATTTTCTTTTGTCATTGGTACATATTCATCGCTGTTTATAAATGCAAGTATTTTTTCTTTCTGCAACTAGAGATACCGCCTTTCAAAAAATAAAGGGGATGTAAAAAAAGTCCAGAACGCAAAAAGGCGACAATAATGCAAAATTAAGACTGTTTACAACCCGTAAAGTTTTTAATTTGGTTGAAAAATCTCATTTTATTCGATTTTTCCATATTTTTAAGCCTTTTTGCTACGGAGCAAACTTCGCCTCTCGACGTACCCACGTACGCCTTCGGGTAACCCAAACCTACGGTTTGGCTCAGTTTGTCCGTTCTGAAGCATTTTTTCCTATCCCCATAAGAAAGGCGATGTAAAAAACAGAGTTTTTTTACATCGCCTACAGGTTTTGTTATTTTACAATACCAAGAGAGAGCACAACCGAGAGAATAATGAAAAGAACCGCAAATACTGCTGTAAGCTTTTCAAGTAATGCTTCTCGTGTGTTTGACTTATTCTTGGAAAAGAATGTATCGCCGCTGCCGCCTGTTATAGCGCTTGCGCCCTGATCTTTACCTTTCTGGAACAAAACAATAACTGTAAGCAAAAGTGCTACTACAATATAAGTGATAGTCAACGCCATCTGCATTTTACACACCTCCGTTAGATTTCGCTTTTCATACTCCATTACTTTAGCATAAAACACAGATAATTGCAATACTTTTTTTAAAATTATTTCCTAATTTGCAAATATTTAATCATTATTTCTGTTTTTCAATGCTTATAGTGTATTGATTCTGAGCATGATTTATGGTATAATCGATTTGTACAGAAATTTATTTTGACACATCTGCGGAGGACGCCTTATGATTATAGATTTTCATACACATGCATTTCCCGATTCGATTTCTGAAAAAGCCTTGGAAAAGCTATCTTTTGTCAGCGGAGGACTTGAGGTGCAAAGTGCTGGAACGCTTAATTCCTTAAAACAGGAAATGGTAAAAGACGGAGTGGATATTTCTGTTGTTCTTTCTATTGCTACAAATCCAAAACAGCAAACAAATGTAAATAATTTTGCAAAAGAAATCAATGATAAAAAATCTGTTTTTGCATTTGGCTCAATACATCCCGAAGCAGAGAATGCATTAGAGGAGCTTGAACGTATCAAAGAGCTGGGATTAAAGGGTGTAAAATTTCACCCCGAATATCAAAAATTTTATGTTGATGATGAAAAAATGAAGCCAATTTACAAGAAAATTTCATCTCTTGGACTTATAACTGTCTTTCACGCCGGATACGACTACGGATATGCACCTCCGTATCACTGTATGCCGGACAACCTGCTCGGCGCTTTAAAGTGGTTTGATTCTCCGGTGATTGCAGCACATTGGGGCGGTGTAAACTGTGGGGTAGAAGTAATAAAAAAGCTTTGCGGTAAAGACATATGGTTTGATTTGTCCTTTGGATATGGAACCATGCCGAAAGCTATTGCACAGGAGATTGTAGATAAGCATACCCCTGACAGGCTGGTGTTTGCCTCAGATATGCCGTGGCACCGTCCAACTTGGGAAAAACGGCTTATAGAAACGCTTGATATTTCCAAAAATGATAAAGATAAAATTTATTATAAAAATGCTTTGAAACTGTTGGATATAGAATGAAGCTACCGGTAAAACTGATTTTTTGCCCCTGACTTGACACGAACTTTGTCGAATTTTGTGAAAGGAAGTGCATATATGAGGAAAAAGCCTATATTGATAGGAATAGCATTTTTGGCTTTTGTTTTAATTGTATCCTTTATAAAAAACTCATATCCATTAGGAAGTGTTGTAAAAGATTACAGTAGAAAAATTAAAACATCATATGGGGATGTTTTTAATATAGAATATGAAGAATATAATTTTCCGGATAGTGCTTCACATACTGAACTTATAAATGTGAAGACAAACCATAATGTATATTTTACTGATGATCCTGCAATAGAGTGGACATATCTTGAGGAATGTTATTCAACTGATAAATACAATGTGTATTTCTTTCATGAATCATTTATTTTTGTTAATGATAATGAGATGATTAAGGTTCCTAAAAAAGATTTATACGAAAACTGTGATTTGAATTATACACAATATCCTGAATTGATAAAAGCAATTATCTTGGATGGAGATCAAGGGATAACATGTTTATATGCCGAGTTTTACTTAAAAGAAAAAGATAAAGATATTGAAAATCGAATTTGTAAAATTGCAGAAATTCCCGAAGATGAAGACCCTTCATATTACAATGGAATAAGCGATTTTAAGTTTAAGAGACATTGGTATTCCGAACATGGTTGCGAAGAAGTAATTGACTTTTCAAAACAAATGGCTGAAAAATATAATATTTCAAGATAATTTTTAGTCTTGATTCAAAAAATTATAAGATTAGGCGTGTTGCCGTTATGATTTTACTTGTGTCAAGTCCATACAATTTAAAAGAATAGTTTGCCGATTTATAATGTTTACATATACTATCGGATGTGAGAAAATCCAGTATTCTCGCGGGTTCTAAAGAATTTTGTTCAGAAGAAATCCAGTGAAAAATTAAAGGAAAAATAGTAGGTCCTATTATTCACTGTTCTCCTGACTTGACAAAAGTCGAATTGTGCCGAATAATGCTCAATAAAACTTTCTTTGCAAAGTCCTCCTTTAGGCAAGCGGGGCTTATTTATATAAAATACAAGGAAAGTGCTTTTGCAAGCCTTTAAATTTAATGAAAATTTAAGCTTAGAAGGTTATTATAGAGCAAATTTTGCAAGGAGAATCTTTATGAAGTTCAAAAGAATTATTTCGTTTTTGATTTCAATTTTAATACTCTTTTCCTCGTCTGTTTCCTTTGCACAGGGGGAATATGCTACTCGCGGTGAAGTAGCCGACATGCTTTTGGAAGCCGCTGATTTTTATAATGAGGGAGTTTTAAAAAGCGATATTATAAAAGGCTATGAGGACGGACTTTTGCACGAGGAACGCCCCGTTACCCGTGCAGAGGCGTTGGTAATGCTTAAAAGGGCATTTAAAACCGTTCCTGTGCCTGTTGGGCACAATGCCCGAACGGCACTTTCAGCCGAAGCCTTTGCGGATATTCCCACGTGGGCTGAAAATGAGCTTGGTGAAATTTTCTCCGCAGGTCTGGTTGCGGGAACTGCTCCGAAAACCTTTTCACCGCAATTAAATGTTACCAAAGAACAGATGAAGCTTTTTATAGAGCGTATGTATTCCTTGCAGGGTGCAAATATAAAGGATGATTTTTATGCATCGGTTAATAAGAATGCTCTTGAAAAAATGGATTTGCTTACGGGAAATCCTGTTAATGGGACAATAGAATCGCTTTCTTTTGAATCTAACGGAAATGTTGATAAAATCATCAAAGAAATAATTGCACAGAAACATCCTGATGGCAGTGTGAAACAGAAAATTGCAGATTTCTATAAGTGTGCTATTGACGTGAAAAATCGCAATAAAACGGGAATAAAGCCCATACAAAAATATCTCGCAAGGATAGATTCGGCAAAGAATATAGGGGAGCTGACAGTGCTTCATTCTCTTTTGGCTGATGAACTATGCCTCTTTCCGTTTTTGGAATTTCAATTAACCTATGATTTGGAGGAAGGGAAGAATTATCTTTTATATCTTTCAGTTCCGACACCTTTAGCACCGAAAGAAACTTATACGGACGGCAAGCACAAGGACGAATATCTTAAATATATAAGCACTTTGTTTTCACTTTTAGGTGATGATGAGAAGACATCACAGAAAAATGCACAAGCCTATTTTGAATTTGAAAAGGCACTTGCCCAAAACATGCTTGATACTCACCAAACCAATGATATTCAATCGGTTTACAATGTTTTATCCTACAATAAAATAAGCTCGCTTTTCCCTGATTTTAATATGAAAAAGCTGATTAATTCCTGCGGTTTTGAAACAGAAGAAAAAATAGTCGTGTCTGATACAAGGCTTTTGGAAACGTTTTCCGATATGTATAGCCAGTCAAATCTTGATGCTTTGAAGCTTGCAATGAAAATAAGAATAGCAGTAGAAATCGGTGAAACGCTCAATGAAGATTTTCTCCGTGCATCGGTAGAGTTCGACAATGCCATTACGGGAATTGACAGTGAGTATATTATTGAGGACTATATTCTGGGCGTGCTTGATACGGCTATGCCCGACTATATTTCGCAGGTTTATTCAGCAAAATATTTTGATGAAGAGTCCAAGCGTGATGTTGAGAGAATGACTCGTGAGATTACCCAGGTATTCAAAAAACGCATAGATGCACTGGAATTTTTGAATGAAGAAACGAAAGATAAAGCAAAGAAAAAGCTTGATTCAATGAAAGTGAAAATAGGCTATCCCGACAGCTTTGATTCGTATATTGATGATGTTACAATTCTTTCACCAAAGCAGGGCGGAACATATTTTGATAATATGATAAAAATTAATAAGGCTCGCAGGGATTATTACGGAAAAATGCAAAAGATAGAGCCTGACCGCGGAATGTGGCTTCTCACACCGTATACTGTCAATGCGGTGTATAACTCGGCTATGAATGATATAACACTGCCTGCCGCAGTTCTGCAAAAACCTCTTTATGATAAAAATGCTCCCTATGAGAAAAATCTTGGAGGTATAGGTTTTATCATTGCACACGAAATTACCCACGCATTTGACTCTAACGGAGCATTATTCGACGAAAACGGAAATATGCATGATTGGTGGAGCGAAGATGACCGTGCTGAGTTTTCCAAGCTCTGTGCAAATGTATCGACGCTTTATGACGGCTGTGAGGCAGTGCCCGGAATTCAGAATGACGGAATACTTACACTTAACGAAAACATTGCCGATTTGGGAGCAATGGCGTGTATTACACAGCTCGCAAATGAAAAAAATCTTGACCATAAAACTATGTACAAATCGTTTGCAGCGGTTTGGGCAGGAACGGCAACTCGTGAGTTTTATGAGTATTTATCCCGTAATGATGTTCACAGCAATGGTAAGCTGAGGGTGAACAGAACTCTTATGAATTTTCCCGAATTTTATGAAGCTTTTGAAATTGAAGCGGGCGACGGCATGTATCTTCCGCCTGAGGACAGAGTAATTATTTGGTAACAAAAAAAGTCGGTTTATTCTAAACCGACTTTTTTGTTATGATTTACTGGTGTAGAGAGAATATAGCTTTGCATATGTGCCGTTTTTTGCAATTAATTCTTCGTGTGTTCCTTCTTCTGCAATTCCGTCCTGTGTCAGCACAAGAATACGTCCTGCATTTTTAATGGTTGTAAGACGGTGTGCAATTGTAAAGGTAGTTCTGTTTTCTGAAAGCTTTTCGAGGGACTTTTGAACTACATACTCGCTTTCATTATCCAGAGCAGAGGTAGCTTCGTCAAGAATCAATATGGGGGGATTCTTCAAAAACACCCTTGCAATAGAAATTCTCTGCTTTTGTCCTCCCGAAAGCTTCACGCCACGTTCACCCACATAGGTGTCATATCCGTCGGGAAGCCTCATTATAAATTCATGTGCGCCTGCCGCTTTAGCCGCTTCCTCAACCTCTGTGCGACTTGCTCCCGGCTTTCCGTACACTATGTTGTCGTACACACTGCCGCTGAAAAGGTAGACATCCTGCTGTACAGTGCCGATATTGCTCCGAAGTGATTTTAGTGTTATATCGTGAATATCAATTCCGTCAATATAAATGTTTCCGTCTGCAATATCATAAAATCTCGGAATCAGATTGCAAAGAGTGCTTTTACCGCCGCCCGACGGACCTACAATAGCAATGTTTTCACCCGGTTTTATATGAAGATTGATGTGATTTAATACATCTGTTCCGTTTTCATTATATCTGAAACGGACGTCACGAAGCTCGATTTCACCTTTAAGGCTTCCTGCATCATAGGAACTTTCACTATCTTCAATTAGTACAGGCTCATCCATTATTTCGTAGAATCTTTCAATACCCGTGATACCTTTCTGGAACTGCTCGGTAAATTCCACAACACGCCTGATTGAAGTGATAAGTGTCTGAATATAGAGTAGATAAGCAATCAAATCGGCACTGTTAATATATCCGTTTGCCATAAATATTGAGCCGATTACTATTACCCCGATATACATAACTCCGTCAAAGAATCTTGTTCCTGCCTGAAAGAGAGCCATGTATCTGTAGGCGTGCTTTTTTGTATCAAGAAATTTGCGGTTGCCTTTTTCAAACTTTTCACGTTCAATATCTTCGTTTGCAAAGCTCTTAACCACGCGGATGCCCAGAAGGCTGTCCTCAAGATCTGCATTAAGCTCGCCTATTTGTTCACGCTGCTTTTTGAAAGCGTTTTTCATTTTCTTTCTGAAAACCACCGCTGAAATCAGCATAAGGGGGAGAAGCAGAAAAATTAAAAGCGTAAGGTAGAAGTTAATTCCCGAAAGAATAATAAACGAGCCTATAATTTTTATTCCGCCTATAAAAAATTCCTCGGGACAGTGGTGGGAAAACTCGGTAACGTCAAATAAGTCGCTTGTTACCCTGGACATTATCTGTCCCACCTTTGCATTATCGTAGTAGCTGAAAGGAAGCTTCTGCAAATGGTTAAAAAGGTCACGGCGCATATCGGTTTCAAGCTTAGCCCCCGTTATATGCCCGATGCTTGCCATGAAATATTGTGCGGCAGTGTCGCATAACCTCAGAAATAAATAAATCGAGCTGAGCCGGATAACCGTAGACATAAGCACCTCGGAAGCACCGCTTAGTGCAGTGTTGGTTATTTCACGGACAATCATGGGAAATACAAGCTCACATACAGTTGAAGCGGCGGCACAAAGTAAATCCAGTATTATTATACCGATGTAGGGCTTGTAGTAAGATGCAAAACGTCTGAACATAATAATCTCCAATCAAACTTATAAAAATATCCTAATCAAGTCATAATTGTATAATATTCATACTTATATGTCAATGAAATTTTAGATTGACGGGGTAATTAGCAGATGATATAATCTTTAAAGTAATCAGGGGAGGGAAAATGATGACAAGATTCGAAATTTCACAAATAGTATCTAAACAAAGAAAATTCTTTTCCACAGGCAAAACCTTAGATGTTACATTCAGAATAGGCGCTTTAAAAAAACTTAGAGAACATATTAAAGAAAACGAAAATAAAATCTCAGAGGCAGTAAAAAAGGATTTGGGTAAGTCTTACTTTGAGAGCTATATGTGCGAAACAGGGTTGGTACTCAGTGAAATAACATATATGCTGAGGCACATAAGAAGATATGCAAAGGATAAAACAGTAGCCACACCCTTGCCGCAGTTTCCTTCACATAGCTTTGTTAAACCTATGCCCTATGGTGTTACGCTGATTATGAGTCCGTGGAATTATCCCTTGCTTTTGACCCTTTCTCCTCTTGTAAATGCCATTGCCGCAGGTAATACTGCGGTAGTGAAGCCAAGTGCCTATTCGCCCGAAGTAAGCAGTGTCATAACGGAAATTATAGAAAAGGTGTTTCCTCCCGAATACGTTTCATGCATAAGCGGAGGCAGGGAAGAAAACGGATATCTTCTTGATGAAAAATTTGATTATATTTTCTTTACGGGTAGTAAAAATGTAGGCAAGCTTGTGCTTGAAAAGGCAGCTCCAAATCTCACCCCCGTAACGCTTGAACTGGGAGGAAAAAGCCCGTGTATCGTGGATAAAAGTGCAAATCTTAAGCTTGCCGCAAAACGTATTGTGTTCGGGAAATATCTCAACTGCGGACAGACCTGTGTCGCACCCGATTATATTATGTGTGAACAGAGTGTAAAAGATAAATTTATAAAATTTGTGCTTGAGGAAATAAAAAAGCAATATTCCGAGAACGCCCTTGAAAATGAGAATTACGGAAAGATTGTTAATAAAAAGCACTTTGAAAGGCTTTTGGGCTTGATTGATTCAAAAAAGGTTGTATTCGGCGGTAACAGTAACAGTGAAACACTGCAAATACAGCCCACGGTTATGGATAATGTAACAAATGAAGATGCTGTTATGCAGGAGGAAATTTTCGGTCCAATAATGCCGATTCTTACCTTTGAATGTCTTGATGATGTTATTGAAATCATAAACAGGGGAGAGAAACCACTTGCCCTTTATATATTCTCCTCCGATAAAAAGAATATTAAAAAGGTGACAACACTTTGTACTTTCGGCGGAGGCTGTGTAAACGATACAATCATACACCTTGCTACCAGTAATATGGGCTTCGGAGGTGTGGGTGAAAGCGGAATGGGTGCATATCACGGAAAAGTCGGGTTTGATACTTTCTCGCATCACAAGAGCATCGTCGATAAAAAGACGTGGCTCGACCTTCCCATGCGTTATCAGCCATATGACAAATTCAAAGAAAAATTAATAAGAATGTTTTTGAAATAGGAATGAAGGCTTGACATATGTCAAGCCTTCATTCCTATCTTTTCGCCGAATTTTACCACTGTTTCATAATCTTCTTCGGAATTTTTTAATATATCTTCGTCGATAATCGCGGTGTTTTCTTTCAGCAGAACTACCACCGTAGAGCCGCCAAATTCAAAATAACCTTTTTCCTGTCCTCTTTGTACGGATATGATGTCATTATGATGATTTACGATTTTTCCCACTAAAAGCGCACCAACCTCCATCATAACTATGTCATCAAAATTTTTGCTGTGGAGAACACTGTAGGTGCGTGTGTTTTCTTTATAAATGGGGAAGTAATCATTTGCTATAGGATTTACAGTGTGCAATTTGCCGTGGATGGTTACGGTTTTTTCTTTTTCTGCATCGTCTATATAGCAATACCTGTGATAGTCATCAACAGAAAGCCTGAAAATAAGCACATAACCGTTTTTATACTCCTGTGCTAAAGCTTCGTTTTGCAAAAGTGAGGCGACCGAGTATTGTGTTTGCTTTATAACAAACCTTGTACCGTCGGTGATTTTTAAAACCGTCAGCTTACTGTCACACGGGCTGATTAAGCTCTTGGGCGTAAAATCAACGGGTCTGACCTCCGTTTTGATTTTTCGGCAGAAAAAGTCGTTATAGCTTTTGTAATCGGCTTCTTCATAAAGACTCATATCAATATTATTTTTTTCAATAAAGGATTTAATAAGCCTACATGAGAACTTGGAGGACAGAAATACCCCTGCCGCCTTGGAGATAAACGGCTTTGTTAATGGCTTTAGTAAAAGCCTTCCAAAGACGTTGCCGTACAGCTTTTTTAGCATACGGTCCTGCTTGCCTTCAAATTCAATTGTGGCACCGTCACGCAATCTTTGTTTCATAAAATTCCTCTGTCAAATTTGTTTTTACGGTTTTAAGCCTGTAATTTTGGTATATGCAAATATTACGCCGATTATAACAGCCGTAATTCCCATAAGGGTTAATATGGTTTTAAGACCGGGCTTACGAAGTTTAAAATCAAGTATGAATAAAAATCCCGTTATAAGAAGAACAAAGTGAAGCAGAACAGGGAATACAGAGGCGGGAATTAAAAACTGCATCCAGAAAGAAAGGGGGAGAATGATTGATATTGATGTTACGGGAAGTCCGTGGTATATCTTTGCACAGCCATCCTCTGTTTTCTGACGGTTTAGTTCCATTACATTGAAGAATGCAAGCCGTATTACTGCACACAGGCAGTAAAAAGAGATTATAATACCCCCTATAATTCCATTAAGTCCCAAAAGATAACAAATCATGGCAGGGAAGAGTCCAAAGCAAATCACATCGCACAATGAGTCAAGTTGTATGCCGAAATTTTTCTCATCCTCGGTGCGATTCTTTTTTGTGCGTGCCACTCTGCCGTCAAAAGCATCGCACACCCCCGAAAACGCCAGAGCGAAAATTGCGGTTGTAAAATTTCCGTTAAGTGCTTGTATCATTCCGAAAACGGAGGAAATCAAGCTTAGATATGTAAGTAGTACAGTATAGTCGTAGACGCCTATAAACATAATTTATCGTTACCTTTCAATTAGATATTATCAGCCTTTTCGGCGGATTCTTGCAGTAAGCTTCTTTCTTCTGCGTCTTTTTACAACAGAATATGATGCCTTAAGCGAACGCATAACAGAATCCTTGTCATCATCACTGATTTCATTATCCGCAAAGAATGAGGATATTTCATTAATCAGACTTTCCGTTCTGCCCACGGAAGACAAGTCCGTTTTATCGCTGTCCTCGTTTTCTGTAAGTAAATAATTGATACTGCAACCTAAGGCAAAAGCAAGCTTTGAATAAACCTCGCGTTTTTTTGGATATCTGCCTGCAACCTCATAATTTCTTATTGTACGCAGAGAGAGACCACAAAGCTTTCCCAGTTCAGTTTGGGAAAGTTTCTTTTCAGTTCGGAGTTGACGCACTTTTTCTCCAAATCTCATTATATGTGCCTCCTTGGGAAAAATAGTTACCTTTCAAACATGATGTTGCCGCATAAATGGGCAACAATCTTACCTATATTGTATGTCAAAATGCAGAATTTGTCAATGCTTTTAGGAAAATTTGTCGAATCAAATGGGAAACTTTATTTCCTTATTGAGCTATGCTATATAAAGAAATTTTTGGTTGAATTAATGAAATATATATGATACAATATATACGTTTTGAAAGGAGTAATATAATGGAACAAAAAAATAAACTTATGACAACCCCTGTTTTTGTAGCATTAGCGGCTATGTTTTGCTGTGCATTGTGGGGAAGTGCAACCCCCTTTATAAAAACAGGATACAAACTGATGCTTCCTGAAAATGATGTAGCATCAACGATACTTTTTGCAGGAATCAGGTTTTTCTCAGCAGGAATTATTACAGTTTTGATATACAGCATAGCAAGGAAAAAGCTTCTTGTGCCCAAGCGTGAAAACTTGGGAGCTGTTGCAACTGTAGCGAGCTTTCAGACCATAATCCAATACTTGTTCTTTTACATAGGTCTTGCCAACACCACGGGGGTTAAGGGAACTGTTATAAGCGGTTCAAATTCCTTCTTTTCTATATTGTTTGCAACACTTATTTTCAGACAGGAAAAGCTTACCGCAAAAAAGCTTTTTGCATGTGTTTTAGGTTTTATGGGAATAATCCTTATTAATCTCAATGGACTAAGCCTCAATTTTAACTTTATGGGTGACGGCTTTGTACTTTTCTCCAATATGGCATATGGCATATCAGGGGTTTTAATGAAAAAGTTTTCACATCGTGAAGACCCTGTGGTAATCAGCGGATATCAGTTTATCATGGGCGGATTTGTAATGATTCTGGTAGGACTTCTCATGGGAGGAGTTATTGTCGTTACAAGCATCAAGGCAGGGCTTGTTCTTTTATATCTTGCCCTCCTTTCAGCGGTTGCCTATGCTCTATGGGGTATGCTTCTTAAATACAACCCTGTATCCAGGGTAGCAATATACAGTTTTATGACACCCGTTTTCGGCGTTATACTCTCAACGCTGATGCTCCCCGAAAGCAGCAGTGTTTCGCTCCTTAATCTTATTATGGCTCTTGTGCTGATTTGCAGCGGAATTGCTATAGCAAACTACAGTAAAACCACAAATAAATAATAGTTTTTAACGAAAAAGAAACGCATCTCCCGGATGCGTTTCTTTTTCGTTAGTAGCTGAATTTACATAACTCGATATTCTTAATTCCAAACGGCGTTGCTTCTTCCTTTGAAGTGCGTAAAAGATTAAAGGGGGTGTTATATATTGTAATTTCGGCAATGGCGCCGCAGTCAAGGTTAAACACCTCAAGCCTTGGTGTTTCGCAGAAAAATGTGTGACTGCGTTTTCCTATTCTTATTTTACATATATCAAAATCGCCCTCGACAGATAGAATATTTCCGGATAAGTCCTTATCGGGGAGCTTTACCGCGTATGTAAGACCTCCGTAGTAATACGCCATACCTGATGCGGTTATATCGTTGGTGTAACTTTGAAGCCGCAATAGTGAATTTTCATTGCAGTCAAAATCTCCGCACAGATAAATCGGCTCAAAAGAGGTTATATTATACGAATAAAAATGTGACGGAGTAATGCTGGAAAAATCAGGAGTATAGTTGTTGGATTTTTTATACTCAACGGCAAAGGTGTTCTTTCCGTCGGAAATCAGGTCTGTTATATCTATTCCCATAAAGCGTGGGTCCTTTTCGGAGGGAATAAGATTGTTGAGCCTGTTTCCGTTAAGCTCGGCAAATTCAAGGTTATCAGCATTTTCAATATATGCCGTAACCTGACCGATATTTTCCTTATCCGCATTAAAGGGGTATTTAACCTTTACCGTTTCCCCGTCGGCAAGACGGTAGAATTCCTTATGCAGATTATCTATGCTGTTTTCACGGTAGCTTTTCCGTCCGAAACAGGCATTTACATTCTTTAGCGGAAGAATGTTTTCATCTGCCGCAGAAAGAGCAAAGGGAACGTCACACACCTTTTCATGGGGAGCGAATTCAATATCGTCTGTAAAGGGCGGGGCAATATCGGCTGAAAGCTTATCGGAATATATAAGTACAGCAGTTTTGCCTGCCTTTATCTTGAAACTGTATTCGTCGTCAGCCAAGGGAATCGAATATATTTCTCCGCTCCCAGAGTCCACGGCAAAAAGCTTTTTTTCGCTGAGTTTGGCTGTTATTTTTGTATCGTTTTGGGCAGTGATAAAAATATACTCATCGCCATCGCTATATCGGCGGTTTATGGTTATCTCTCCATCAGTATGCAAACCTCCAAAGGCTTCTGCCTCATATTCATCTGCTTTAGTTATTTTTCCTGTAAAACCGTCGGGAACACAGAAAGAGGAATCGCAGGAAATTATGGTGTTGTAACGGCAATTTCCGATAATCAAATCACCTCCTGAAATTAGGGCGTGCTTCTTTATCAGGTTTTCCTCCATCATATGAAAGCCGATGCCTTGTTTCATAAGCTTAGCCGTAAGAGAGGCGAGAGAGTTCTCATCAAGCGGATTATATACTATAAGAATGTTTGCATTTGAAAGTGTGTTTGAGCTTAAAAAGGTAAGTCTTGAAAGCCTGTCCGATATATCTTTTTCTGCAAAGTCGGACATTGTCACCGTATGCTTCTCATACTTTCTTCGGTCTGATAGAGAGAATGCCACGCTATCGAAAATAATTCCGTCTGAGCCGAATCCCGTGAGAAATGCCGCCTTATTGTACCTCTCACAGCAGGGGGCAAAGGAGGGGAGCAGAAGCCTTATGTAAAGAGACTTTTCAAACTGTTCGCTTATTGTTTGTGCAAGCTTGATTTGTATAAAATCGGGGTTTTCGCACTGAACCTTAAGTGCAATGCTGTCTGCTTTGATATATTGTGATTGTCGGGAAATATTTTTGTTTCCGTCTGCACTTACCGACAGCTCAAGGTTGTTTTTACGGCATTTTTCACTGATGATGCCTGTGAAATTGTCGGCAATACATTCCCCGAAGGCTTCATTGTATTTTTCGCAAATGTCACTATCCTTTTGTGTCAATTTCTCACAAAGAAGCTTCGTATCGGAAATGCCGATTCGTTTTTGAACAGACGGGGAATAAAGACAAACATCGTCAGGCAGATTTATTTGTGTCATAAAAGCCTTGATTTCCATTCCGATAAATCTTTGACACTGCCTGAGATATTTATCATAGACTGTCTGTGTGAAACATTCCGTTACAAACGCATCGGTAATATCTGCAATAGCCATACGCCCTGAAGCACGCATACGGCTCATATCCCTGAGTACAATTGCTCTATCATCGCTTTCGCTTATTATTACGTCTGTTTTTTCAATATCCTTTTTTGAAACTTCTGAAACATCACGGATTCTGTAGTCGGGAACGCTTGTTATTTCGCCTCCGCCACTTCCGCTTGCGGGAGAATTTTCATCGCATACACCCAAAGCAATGCCGTACTTTCCGCTTCTGCGTGCAGCGGTGCGGATAAGCTCGAAATAGTCCTCGGATAAATAGGGAAGCACCAGCCCCTTTGAGGGGCGAATAAAAACACGTGCAATTCCCATTTCCGAAAGCCTGTAAAGCATGGAATCTATTTCCTGGGCAGCGGGCTTTGCACACCAGTCCCATATTACGGAAGGGGAATATTCCTTGTATGTATTTTTGAATTCACGTATATCCATAAATAATACCTCGTTTCATAATCAATATTTTACAATAGAATGAAAATTTCGTCAACTAAAATATTGTATTATAATTTGGCAAAAACCAAATAAATTGGTATTGACATTAATTGTGTTTTAAATTATAATGTACCTAATATTGGGAATTCGGGGTGTACTTATTTCCAAAGAAATGAGTGCACTTTTTTTTGAAAATGATACTTTGGGATACAAAGATAAAAACAAACTACAAATTCCCATGGGAGGTTTAAGTTATGGATATTAGACAGGAATCATTGAAAAAGCACTATGAATGGAACGGAAAAATAGAAGTTATTTCCCGTGCGCCCATCAACTCAAGAGAGGACCTTTCTCTTGCCTACACCCCCGGTGTTGCTGAGCCTTGTCTTGAAATAAGCAAGGATGTTAATAAGTCCTACGAGCTTACAAGACGTTCAAATCTTGTTGCCGTAGTTACAGATGGTACTGCAATCCTCGGACTCGGTGATATCGGTCCCGAAGCAGGTATGCCCGTAATGGAAGGAAAGTGTGCGCTTTTCAAGGCTTTTGCAGATGTTGATGCTTTCCCTCTTTGCATAAAGTCAAAAGACGTAGACGAAATTGTTCGTACAATTTATCTTCTTTCAGGAAGTTTCGGCGGAGTTAACCTTGAGGATATTTCCGCTCCTCGTTGCTTTGAAATCGAGCAGAAGCTTAAAGAAATCTGCGATATTCCGATTTTCCACGATGACCAGCACGGAACAGCTATCGTTGTTGCCGCAGCTCTTATCAATGCGCTCAAGCTTGTTAAGAAAGAAATCGGAGAAGTAAAGGTTGTTATCAACGGTGCAGGCAGTGCAGGTATTGCTATCGGTAAGCACCTTATGAATATCGGTGTTAAGCACCTCACATTCTGCGACAGATTCGGTATCATCTGCGAGGGCGATGAGAACAATAACCCCGCACAGGAAGAAATTTCTAAGGTAACAAATCTTGAACACAAGAAGGGTACACTTGCAGATGCACTTACAGGTGCAGATGTATTTATCGGCGTTTCAGCGCCCAATCTTGTAACTCCCGAAATGGTTAAATCAATGGCAGCGGATGCAATAATGTTCCCCATGGCAAACCCCACTCCCGAAATTATGCCTGACGTTGCAAAGGCAGCAGGTGCAAGAGTTGTGGGAACAGGCCGTTCGGATTTCCCCAATCAGATTAATAACGTTCTTGCATTCCCCGGCATATTCCGCGGTGCTCTCGATTGCAGAGCAAGCTGCATCAACGAGGAGATGAAAGTTGCAACATCTTTTGCACTGGCTTCTCTTATCCCTGATGATGAAATCACAGAGGATAACATTATTGCTCCCGCTCTTGATAAGAGAGTGGCACAGGTTGTTGCCGAGGCAGTTGTTAAAACAGCTAAGGAAACAGGCGTAGCAAGAATCTGACATTAGCGTAAATACATAAATACAGAAAATGACAATTTTGCACAATGCATAGTTGTCATTTTTTGTTTTGTATGGTATAATCATTATATATAAAATTTTATTTTGTAAAATTAAGGAACAAAAGATTTGTTTATCTTGTTGCTTGGAGGGGAAGAACTTGGACGAAAGACAAATTATAAACTCGCTTATAGAGAGTGTATTAAATAATGATGAGTGCACTCGGGAATTTGAACTTAAGTTAACTGAATTTGTTAACGGGTTATCAAATGATAGTATTTTAATAAATTTGTTTAATTCTCAAGAAGATAATGAAAAGTTTTTGGGAATGTATGGATTGCTTGTATATTATACACATACGATGGAGTATAATAAACTTAAATCCTTATTAGTCGGTAGTGAGAGCTTTTTTTTAAATAACAAATGCCTGGGGCATTTAAGAACTATTTACTATATAAATTCAGACGATTATTATACAGAAGGTGAATTGTTAAATCATCTTGAAAATGCATATGATGTTGTAATCGCATATAAAGAAATGGATAAATGGCATCCAGATAAAAAAATAAATGTTGAAGGATGTGCACATGCTTTTGCGGATTTATTTGTGACCTATTGTGAAAAACATGAAGAATCGAAGGATAAAATAGTAAGGAAGTGGTATAAAAGAGCTTTTTTGGAAGTAAATACCGCTATAGAATTATCTCCGAAATCTGCAAAATACTATTGCACGAAAGGAAGGATATTATCTCAAAAACATCGCTATGAAGAAGCACTTAGTTTTATTCAAAAGGCGATTAACATAGAATCTCCTGATATACAAAAAGATAAATATACATTAAGAATGATGCAGTATCAGTCACATAAACTTGATGTACAGGCAAGATTTCAGGTTTATAAACTTAATGCCGAGCAAAATGTAATTAATGAGGATATCGCGAAGATGAAAGACTCGCTGATGTCCAATGTTGAAACAATAGGTTTTTTTGCCGGAATTATCAGCTTTGTGATTGGAAGCCTGACTTTAGCTAACGGACAAACTGCTGGAGATGCAGCGGCGTTAATACTGATTCTTTTGGGTGCTTTGCTTGTTGTGTTTGATTGCTTCAGTTTATTGATACATATTGGAAAGAAAAATATATTTAAACATATTATCGTTCTGTTTGTAGGTATATTAATTATACTGGGAGGATTATTTCTTGTTTTATGATTTTAATTGTTCTAGAAAAGCAGGGAAAATTTTAATGAGGATGCAATTTTTTATAACGAAAAGCTGTTAATTGTTATAGATGCTGTAACACCTCTGACAAAGATTTATTTTACGCCCGAGGAGTCGGATGGTTGCTGGGTAACTAAAAAGAACGGTTCCCCTTTTGCCTAAAAAAGACGAGGGAAAGACGAGGGAACGGTTCTCCTGTCCTAAACAATATGATTTTGGGTCTTAACTTACCACAAGCCTATGCGTTAGAAATCAACGCAATGAAATAACAAAGGAGTACCAATGAAAACGAAACTTACACCTAAGAATTTTTATACCAGGCTTTATAAAATGCTTGAAAATGTCACCCCTCTTGAAATAGACTGCGGAAGGCTTTGTGACGGTGCATGCTGCACTGTGACGGACGAAGTAACGGGAATGTATCTTTTTCCGGGGGAACGGGTGATGTATAACCCCATGCCCTCATGGGGTGAAATTCAAGATATTGATTTTACATATAACGGCGGAAAAAGTGTGGACTTTTTCACCTGTGAGGGTAAGTGTGACAGAACCCTCAGACCGCTTTCGTGCAGAATATTTCCCCTTGTGCCCTATGCAAAACGAGGGGACAAGCTCAGCATTATTATGGACATAAGAGGGAGAGGGATGTGCCCCCTTGCTACTGCAATGAAAATAGAAGATTTATCGCCTCTTTTTGTGGAGAGAGTTACAAAAGCGATGCAGCTTTGTATGCTTAACCATGAAACGAGGGAATTCATATATTCGCTTTCAGAATCCATAGATGAGATAAAAAAGATGGGGGAGGATTTCAGATGAGTTACAATTTTGCAATTATTGACCTTGGCTCAAATTCAGTGCGTATGAACATAAATGCCATTGAAAAGGACGGGAGTTGGAGTACGCTTCAAAAACTGCGTGCAACCGTCCGTCTTAGTGAGGGAATGAGCAGTGATAATTTCCTAAAGGAAAACGCCATGAACCGTGTTATAGATGCACTGTGCGATTTTTGCGATAAAGCAAAGGAATATAAGTGCGTAAGCATCGCCGCGGTAGCCACTGCGGCGCTTAGGAATGCGGCAAATAAAGAGCTTTTCCTTTCAAGAGTTAAGGAAAAGACAGGAATTGATTTTGAAATAATCAGCGGTGAGCAGGAGGCTTTCTACAGCTTCCTTGCAGTGCGTGAAACGGTGGGAATTGAAAACGGAGTAATATATGATACAGGTGGCGGAAGCACCGAAATCATGCTCGTAAAGAATGGCGAAATAAAACACAGTGTAAGCCTTCCCTTAGGTGCTGTGATAATGACGGAGAAATTCAGAAAAAGCAGTCAGATGCATCTTTATAAATATGTTTCCTCATACATAGGCGGTATAGATTGGCTTGACGAGTGTGAAGGACTTCCCCTTTACGGAATAGGGGGAAGTGCAAGAGCACTTGCCATGCTTTACAAAAAAGAAAATTTAGGGATTGATGCCTTTGACGGAATGAAAATTCCCTATGCATCCGTGGCGAAAATTTATCAGAATATTTTCGTAACCCCCGTTGAAAAACGAAAGGAAATAAAAGGTATGGAAATATCACGTGCGGATATTATATTGGCAGGGCTAACGCCGCTTAAGGTTCTTATGGATATGTGCGGAGGAAAAAGCGTAACAATATGTGCTTCCGGAGTGAAAGAGGGCGTATTTTTCAGAATGAAGGATGAGATTTTAAGGAGCAGTAACAAATGAGTGTAAATATCGTTTTGGTAGAGCCTGAAATTCCGCAGAATACAGGCAATATTGTCCGCACCTGTGCGGCGACGGGAACACGGCTTCATATAGTAAAGCCCATGGGCTTTGAAATCGATGATAAAAAGCTTAAGCGCGCGGGGCTTGATTATTGGCATTTTCTGAATATCCAGTACTATGAAAATCTTGACGATTTTTTTGAGAAAAATAAAGACGGCAGGTTTTTCTACCTTAGCTCTAAAGCCCCAACGGCATATACAGAGGTTAATTATAAGGACAATGATTTCCTCCTTTTCGGCAAGGAAACAAAAGGCCTTCCCGAAAAGCTTCTTATGGAGCATCCTGAGCGTGCCGTGCGAATTCCGATGATAAGCAGTGCCAGATGCCTTAATCTTTCAAATTCCGCGGCAATAGTTGTATATGAGGCACTAAGACAACAGAATTTCGCCTCGCTTACAAAAGAGTCGGATTACCTTTATGGAATAATAGACTGATTGTGCTTTTGAGTTGGACATAGACAAAGGCACATCAAAGTAAAAGGAGCTGTAGCAAAATGGAATTCATTTTGCTACAGCTCCTTTTTGTCTTTTCTTACTTGAGCGGGAGTTTTACCTGTTTGCTTTTTATATGCACTGCTGAAATAAAGTCTGTTTGAAAATCCAAGCATTTCAGAAATTTTGTCTATGGGTAGATTGGTATGCCTTAGTAAATTTGTAGCTTCGTCCATTTTCAGCATCAACTGATATTTGTATGGAGGCAGGGAATATTTTTGCTTGAAAATTACCGAAAGCCTGTCCTTACTCAGTCCAACCTTTTCCGCGTAAGCAGATACGTCAAACTCGCCGTGTATAAAATTATTGTGAATATCCTCAGCAAGGGATGAAATTACACTGTCAGTCAATGGCTTTTCATTTATTGAATCAAGTGCAATCATGAGCAATTCATAAAGTATAGCAGAAACGAAACTGCCATGAGTACGATTTTTATGTATATATGCAATGTAAAGTCTTTCAAAACAATCGCGGAAAGCCTCGCTGCTGTAAATTTTAAAAACATTGCTTTTGAAGCTATGTTCCTCTTTAAACGATTCAGTATCCTTTACCCTGAAGCGTACCTCCAATATGTCGGCATCAATGCTTTTTGAGCATTTGAAACACAGAAAATCGCCGACACATATTAAAACCGTATTTTTTGAAAATGCATACTTTGTTTTGTTAAGTATGCATTTTCCGCTTCCTCCTGAAATGAAAAGCAATATCCCCTCATCGAAAGGCAGATCATACTTATAAAGGTGCTTTTCACCGGAAAAATGGCGTTTATGTACTTTTAATACTTCAATATTTCTCATAAATTATTACCTGTAAACGTGGAAACCGTTACCCACAATCTGTTGTGATTCGGAGAATATAATGAACGCATCTGAGTCTATTTCCAGTATCTTTCTTTGGAATTCGGGAATTTCATTTTCTTTTAAAGCACACATAAGGGTTGACTTTTTCTGCATTGTGTACGCTCCTGTTACGTCGAAAATCGTCACCCCTCTGGGAGAGGTTGATACAAGTAGCTTAGCCACGTCAATCCCCTTATCCGTAACGATAAAGGCTAATTTTGAAACGTTCAGCTTCTGAATCAACCAGTCAACGGCAAAGGTTGACACAAAGAGTGCCACAATACCCCAAAGGGTAAGGTTGATGTTACCAAAAACAATAAGCGAGGTTAATATAACCATAGCGTCCACAATCAAGAGGAGCTTGCCGATTTTGAAATGCGGGAAAAAGTGCTGAAGCAGCCTTCCCAAAATATCCGTGCCACCCGTAGAACCCCCGGAAAGCAGTGTCAGTCCGATTCCGAAACCGTAAAGAATTGAGCCAAAAAGGGAGGCTAAGACAATATCATCAGTCAATGCGGGAAGCTCGGAAAAAAGCTGTACAAATATGGAAATATTCGCCGCACCGATGATTGTTTTTACCACGAATTCTTTTCCTATAACTTTAAAAGAAATAAGCAGGAAAAGAATATTGATAACGGCAAAGGAAAGTCCCGGAGGGATTTTGGCAATATGATACAGAATCGTGGAAAGACCCGAAACGCCGCCGCTTACCACTTTGTTCGGCAGGTAAAATACGCTGATTCCGAATGCCGTGATAATAGGACCAATCAGAAACAGAAAGTTTTGTCTTAATTTTTCCTTTGAAAGAAAATTGTGTGCTAATTGCTTATTATGCATTTTATCACCCTTGTAAATATACTTAATTTGCAAGAAATAATTCTAACACAGAAGCACCCAAAAAGCAATATTAATCGGGTAAAAACGCATAAAAAGAAAGAAATTTTGCTTAAAAAGAAAAAGATAGAAAATTTTAATGAGATATTGCGGAAACAAAGAAAAAATTATCTAAAATATCAACATTGCTTATAATTAAAAATATCGCACTAATTTTATGAAAAATAAGGTTGTTTTTTTCTACAAAATATTATATAATGATATGGTTAAGAGGTGATTGATGTGTTGGGCAGAACAATTTACGATATCAAATCAATACTTGAACGCGACCCTGCGGCGAGAAATGCACTGGAGGTAATACTTCTGTATCCCGGATTTCACGCGGTAATGTTTCACAGGTTTGCACATATGCTCTATCGTTGTCATCTCAGATTTATTCCAAGGCTTATAAGTCAGATTTCAAGGTTTCTTACGAAAATTGAAATTCATCCCGGAGCGACTATCGGTAAAGGGCTTTTAATTGACCATGGCTGCGGAGTTGTAATAGGCGAAACCACGGTAATAGGTGATGACTGCACTATATATCAGGGGGTAACCCTTGGAGGTACCGGTAAGGATACGGGAAAGCGTCATCCAACATTGGGTAATAATGTAATGGTTGGCTCAGGTGCAAAAATCTTAGGTCCCTTTACCGTAGGCGATAACTCAAAGATTGCGGCAAATGCCGTTCTGCTCCGTGAGGTTGAAGCGGACAGCACCTGCGTAGGCGTTCCTGCGCGTGTTGTAAAACGCGGTGATAAAAGGGTGGATAATCTGGACCAGATTCATATTCCCGACCCTGTCAGCCAGGAGCTTTGTAGGATGAGTGCCCGAATTGATAAGCTTACTGCTGAGCTTGAAAAAGTAAAAAATACTGGCAACGAAAGGTGATCGCTATGAAATTATATAACACTTTAACAAGGACAAAGGAAGAATTTAAACCCTTAGTTCCAGGCGAGGTAAAAATGTATTCCTGCGGACCTACGGTTTACAACTACTTTCACTTAGGAAATGCACGCCCCTTTATAGTCTTTGACTGTCTCAGACAATTTCTTGAATACAGGGGTTACGATGTTAAATTCGTGCAGAACTTCACTGATGTTGATGATAAGCTTATAAATAATGCAAGGGAAGAAGGAACTACCGTTCCCGAAATAGCTGAAAAATATATAAAAGAGTATTTTGTAGATGCTAAGGCTCTCGGAATCAAAGAAGCCTCCGTTCATCCCAGAGCTACGGAAAATATTGATGCCATCATTGAAACCGTGTCCACCCTTATTGAAAAGGGACACGCATATGAGGTAGAGGGAGATGTATATTTCTCCGTTGAAAGCTACAAGGACTACGGAAAGCTCAGCCATCAGCCTCTTGAAGATTTGGAGAGCGGTGTCCGCAAGGAGCTTGACGATAAGAAACGCCACCCCATGGATTTTGCTCTGTGGAAGAAGCGTAAAACCGATGACGAAATAGGCTGGGAAAGCCCCTGGGGAATCGGAAGACCGGGCTGGCACATCGAATGTACTGCAATGGTAAACAGATACCTTGGTCATACCATTGATATTCACAGCGGCGGCTTTGACCTCATTTTCCCTCATCACGAAAATGAGATTGCACAAAGTGTTTGTGCGAACGGCACGCCTTTTGCAAACTACTGGCTTCACAACGGTTTCATAAATGTAAATAATGAGAAAATGAGTAAATCTCTCGGTAATTTCTTTACTGTGCGTGATATCGCCGCAAAATATGACTACGAAGTAATTCGTTTCTTTATGCTTTCGGCTCACTACAGAAGCCCCATCAATTTCTGCGATGAGCTTATGGATGCGGCGAAAAACGGTCTTGAAAGAATTTATAATTGTGTTGACAATATTGATTTCCTTATGAATAATGCTCAGGTCGGTGAAGCAGGGGAAGATATAAAGTCAGCTATGGAGGGGTATAAAAATAAGTTTATCTCATCCATGGAGGACGACCTTAATACTGCCGATGCAATTTCTGCAATTTTTGAGGCTGTACGTTATGCAAATACAATGCAGTCTCCCAATAAGGCTGAGCTTCAGCTTGCAAAGGACACCATTATAGAGCTTGGTAACGTGTTGGGACTTCTCAAAAATACCCAAAAAGCAAGCCTCGACGAAGAAATAGAGGCACTGATTGCTGAGAGAACACAGGCAAGGAAAGATAAAAACTGGGCTTTGGCAGATAAAATCCGTGACGACCTTAAAGCAAGGGGAATTGTGCTTGAAGATACCCCCGACGGAGTAAAATGGAAAATAGAAAAGTAAGGGAGCAGTTATATGCTGTTTAAAGCTGACAATATAAATCCCAAGGAATACAGCCCTTTGGCTCTTGCATATATCGGGGACACGGTTTATGACCTTTTTATCAGAACAAAGGTGCTTCGAAAAGGAAACCGCCACGTTACCGTAATGCACAAGGAAGCAGTAAGCTTTGTTAAAGCACATTCCCAGTCGGTAAGTGCTTATGCAATAGAAGAGCATCTTACTGAGGATGAGCAACGCATTCTTAAATGGGGGCGTAATGCAAAGAGTAACACTACTCCGAAAAATGCCGATGTTACGGAGTATCGTATGGCAACGGGCTTTGAAACCCTTATTGGATATTTGTATCTTAATAATGATACCGAGCGTCTTGAGTTTTTGCTCGAAAAAGCATATGAGGCATCAGAAAAAAGTAATTAATTTTAACATAGGAGTGATTGTCTAAATGAAAAATTCTACCAAAATTCATGCGTATAAAGCAAGAAAGCATGCTTTAACGGGTATTTACAATGCCGCATCCGGTCATCCGGGCGGAAGTCTTTCAATAGCAGACATTTTATCTGTTTTGTACTTTGAAAAGATGAATGTTGACCCGGAGAACCCAAAAATGGCAGATCGTGACAGATTTGTTCTTTCAAAAGGACATTGTGCACCCATCCTTTACGGAATACTTGCAGAGCGTGGGTTTTTCTCCACCGACCTCTGTGCTACACTCCGTAGAGCGGACAGTATACTTCAGGGGCACCCCGATATGAAGGGCGTTCCCGGGGTGGATATGTCTACAGGCTCTCTCGGTCAGGGAATTTCAGCGGCTAACGGTATGGCTCTTTCAGCAAAGCTTGACGGTAAGGATTTTAAGGTTTACACAATCCTTGGTGACGGCGAGATTGAAGAAGGTCAGGTGTGGGAGGCTGCAATGTTTGCGGCACACTACAAGCTTGATAATCTTGTAGCATTCCTTGATTTTAACGGACTTCAGATTGACGGCGACATCCGTGAAGTTATGAACTCCACTCCTATCGACAAGAAGTTTGAGGCATTTAACTGGAATGTAATCACAATCGACGGACACGATTACGATCAGATCAGAAATGCAATTGATGAAGCTCATAAGGTGGAAGGTAAACCCACCATCATCATTGCAAAGTGCATAAAAGGCAAGGGCGTTTCATTCATGGAAAATCAGGCAGGCTGGCACGGGGCTGCTCCCAATGAAGAACAGTACAAGCAGGCTATCGCGGAGCTTGACGAAGCACTCAGCACACTTGAGGCTGAATGAGAAAGGAATGTGAAAGATATGGCTATAGGTGATAAGAAAGCAACTCGCGAGAGCTATGGTATGGCACTCGCTGAACTTGGTGAGAAATATGATATTGTTGTAATGGATGCCGACCTTTCCAAATCAACAAAGACAGATACTTTCAAGAAGAAATTCCCCGAAAGATTTATTAATACAGGTATAGCCGAGGGCAATATGCTTTCAACGGCGGCAGGTCTTGCAAGCACGGGAAAGATTGTTTTTGCAAGCTCCTTTGCAATGTTTGCGGCAGGCCGTGCGTTTGAACAGATTCGTAACTCTATCGGTTATCCCCATCTTAATGTGAAAATCGGTGCAACCCATGCAGGTATCAGCGTAGGCGAGGACGGTGCAACTCACCAGTGCCTTGAGGATATGGGTATTATGCGTACAATCCCCGGAATGGTAATCATTAATCCTGCTGACCATGTTGAGGCAATGGCGGCTGTAGAAGCAGCAGTTAAATATGACGGACCTGTTTATCTCCGCTTCGGAAGACTTCCCGTTCCGCAGATTTTTGATGAAAATACATATAAATTTGAAATCGGTAAGGGTGTACAGCTTGCAGAGGGCAAGGACGCCACAATTATTGCGACAGGACTTATGGTTCCTTACGCATTGGAAGCAAGAGAGCTTCTTAAAAATGACGGAATTGATGCGGCAGTAATTAATATTCATACAATTAAGCCCATTGACCGTGATATAATTGAAAAAGCAGCTCGTGAAACGGGTGCAATCGTTACTGCCGAGGAACACAACGTTAACTGCGGTCTTGGCAGTGCAGTGGCAGAGGTTCTTTGCGCAACATGTCCCGTTCCCATGCTGAGAGTGGGTACACAGGACGTATTTGGTAAGAGCGGTAAGCCCTACGAGCTTCTTAAAGAATACGGACTTTCAGCAGAAAATATTGCAGAAAACGTAAAGAAAGCAATAGCCTTGAAAACACGATAAAAATAATTCCAAAGGGGAATTATACCGATGAATGAACTTTTAGAAAAGTTAAATAAACCTCAGAGGGAGGCCGTTGAACATATCAACGGTCCTCTTTTGGTGTTGGCAGGTGCAGGAAGCGGCAAGACGAGAGTGCTTACTCACCGCATCGCGTATATGATTCAGGAAAAGGGGATTTCACCGTGGAGTATTCTTGCAATCACCTTTACAAATAAAGCCGCACGTGAAATGCTGCAGCGTGTAGAAAATCTTATCGGGGCTGTTGCAAATGATATGTGGGTAAGGACATTCCACTCTGCTTGTGTAAGAATTCTCCGCCGTGATATTGACCGCATCGGTTATGATACGCGTTTCAACATTATTGACTCCGATGACCAGAAATCCCTTGTTAAGGAATGTCTTAAGGAGCTTGGATTTGATGAGAAACAGCTTCCGCCAAGAAGTGTTTTAAGTGAGATTTCCCATGCAAAGGACAATCTCTTGACTCCTGAAAATTACACCCTTGACTATGCGGACGATTACAGGAAAAAACAAATCGCACGTGTGTATTCACTTTATCAGCATAAGTTAAAGACTGCAAACGATCTTGATTTTGATGATTTGATTATGCTTACGGTAAAGCTTTTTCAGGAAAACGAGGACGTGCTTGAATTTTACCGCAATAAATTCAAGTATGTACTTGTGGATGAGTTTCAGGATACAAACAAGGCACAGAATGAGCTGGTAATTCTGCTTGCAGGAAATCACCGCAACCTTTGCGTTGTGGGTGACGATGACCAGAGTATTTATAAGTTCCGCGGTGCTGATATTTCAAATATTCTTGATTTTGAGAAGGCTTTTCCAGAAAGCCGTGTAATACGCCTTGAACAAAATTACCGTTCAACGCAGAATATCCTTGATGCGGCAAACAGTGTGATTAAGAATAATTACGGAAGAAAGGGTAAAAAGCTCTGGACTGATAAAGGTGAGGGCGAAAAAATTAATGTGTATAAAGCGGCTAATGAATATGAAGAGGCAAGCTTTATTGCAGAAAAAATAGCACAAATGGTGCGTGACGGTTACAGCTATAACGATATGGCGGTACTCTACCGTGCAAATGCCTCATCACGAATCCTTGAGGAAGTGTTTATGCGTAAAGCACTTCCGTACAGAGTTCTTTCAGGACTTCGCTTCTATGACCGCAAGGAAATCCGTGATATGATTGCATATTTGAGGCTTATAAAGAATCCCGATGATGATATCAGCCTTAAAAGAATTATAAATACACCGTCGAGAAAAATAGGAAAGGTAACTCTTGATAAAATTTCCGCTTTGGCTGAAAGAGAAAACTCAAGCATGCTTAAAGCAATCGGAAATAACAGGGATTCTGTTAATGCATCGGCAGTCGAGTTTTTCGACCTTATCGAAGAATTAAGGGCATTTTCCCAAAATAGCTCCTTGGGCGACCTTGTAAATGAAGTATTTGAAAAATCACTTTATCGTGCTTTCCTTGAAACCGATGAAAAGGGTGAAGAACGCATAGATAATGTGTACGAGCTTATAAACGGTGCTTCAAATTACGAAGAAAACAATGAAGATGCCACATTCCTTGATTATATGGATAATCTGGCACTTATCAGCGATATAGATAATTATGACGAGGATTTGGAAGCAGCGGTATTTATGACTATGCATGCCGCAAAGGGCTTGGAATTCCCCGTGGTTTTCATATGCGGCTTTGATGATGGAATTTTCCCCAATATGGCAAGCTGCTATAGCAGTGAGGAATTAGAGGAAGAACGAAGATTGTGCTATGTGGGAATCACCCGTGCACAAGAGGTTCTTTTTATTACAACTGCACAAAACAGAATGCTTTACGGCAAAACCTCGGTGTATAAGCCGTCGAGATTCTTAGACGAAATCCCGACCGAGCTTCTCTTTGTTACGGACAACACTCCAAAACCGAGGGAATCGTGGCTCCCCGAAAACGACAACAACCGCTTCTCATATATCCCCGAAAGCTCATTGTTTGGTAATAAACCAACCACTTATGAGGTAAAGGGCGAGGTATTTAAATCGGGGGACGTTGTAATCCATAAAAAATTCGGCAAAGGCATCGTAATTGATGCAACTCCCGTGGGAAACGACGTTCATTATGAAATAGCCTTTGAAAGCGTAGGAACAAAAAATCTTTTGGGGCTTTATGCAAAGCTTCAGAAAGCGTGATAATTATGTATAATGAGTTTGCTTATTTATACGATAAATTAATAAACGATGTTGACTATAAAAGCTGGGCAGACTATTATTTTAAAATATTTCAGCGTTATGGCCTTAAGCCCAAACTCGGGCTTGACCTTGGCTGCGGAACAGGTAATATGACTGTAGAGCTGGCAAATCGCGGCATAGAAATGACAGGTGTGGACTTGTCGGAAGATATGCTTATGGTGGCAAGGGAAAAGTCAGAGGGTCTTGATATATTATATCTCAACCAGGATATGGCGGAGTTTGAGCTTTACGGGACTGTGGATTTTGTCATTTCAAGCCTTGATTGCATAAACTATGTTACCGATAAGCGTGAGCTTCTTCGTGTGTTTAAGCTTGTGAATAACTACCTTGACCCAGGCGGGCTTTTTATCTTTGATATAAATACTGCGTATAAGCTTGAGAATGTGATAGGTAACAACATCTTTGTTCTTGAAGATGACAACGTTTTCTGCACATGGCAGAATGAATATGATAAGAAGAGAAAAATCTGCGATTTTTACCTGACATTCTTCTGCAAGGATGGTAGCGAATATACAAGGTTTGATGAGAAACACAGCGAGCGTGCATATGAAATAGACGAGATAAAAACGCTGATTGAAAATTCGGGTATGAAGCTCCTGAGGGTGTATAACTCTCTTAGTTTCGATAATCCTAAGAAGAATAGTGAAAGAGTATTTTTTGTTGCTCAGGAACAGGGGAAAAGATAATGATTGTAGTTATAGGCGGAGGTGCCGCAGGTATGATGGCGGCAATCTCGGCAGCGCAGGAGGGTGCAAGCGTCACCCTGATAGAAAAGAATAAGGATTTGGGAAAAAAGCTCCGCATAACAGGCAAGGGAAGATGCAACGTTACAAATGGCTGTGCTACAGAGGAAATATTTGAAAATATCCCCACCAACCGCAACTTTCTCTACAGTGCAATATATACCTTCTCTAATTTTGACACCATGAATTTCTTTGAAAAATGCGGTGTTAAATTAAAGGAGGAGAGGGGCGCGCGTATATTTCCGCAAAGTGATAATGCGGCGGATATAGTAAATGCTCTCAAAAATAAGCTCAGAGAGCTTAATGTAAAGATTATTGGCGGAAAAGTTATCGAAATTCTCACCGATAACGGCATGGTAAAAGGCGTGAAAACCGAAACCTCCACAGTTTTTTGCGAAAGCGTCATATTGGCAACAGGAGGCAAAAGCTATCCGCAGACAGGCTCTACCGGCGACGGATACACACTCGTACAAGAGACAGGACATACCATTACAAAGATTAAACCTGCCCTTGTTCCACTGGAAACGGTGGAAAGTACAAAAGCTTTAATGGGACTTTCACTGAAAAATATTTCAGTTTCTGTTTTTGATAAACAAGGTAAAAAGAAGTATACGGACTTTGGAGAGATGCTTTTTACCCATTTTGGATTGACAGGTCCCGTTATTCTTTCTTCCAGCAGTCATATGGGGGAAAAACCCGAGGGAATGCGTGTGGAAATCGACCTTAAACCGGCACTTGATACGGATACTCTTGATAAAAGAATACTGCGTGATTTTGAAAAATACCAAAATAAAAATTTTGAAAATTCTCTTTCCGATTTACTTCCGTCAAAGATGATTGATTATATTGTGAAAAAATCGGGAATAGATCCATATAAAAAGGTGAACAGTATTACTAAAGAGGAGAGAAAAAATCTTCTTAATCTTTTAAAGCATCTTTCTTTTACCGTTAAATCATACCGCCCTGTATCCGAAGCAATCATAACAAGCGGTGGAGTAAATGTGAAAGAAATCAACGCATCTACAATGGAAAGTAAAATTGTAAAGGGACTTTACTTTGCAGGTGAAGTTATAGATGTTGATGCCTATACAGGCGGATTTAATCTGCAAATAGCATTTTCCACGGGACATCTCGCCGGAAAAAGTGCCGCAGAAAACAAGGAGGAAGAGTTATGACGAAAATCGCTATCGACGGTCCTGCAGGAGCGGGAAAAAGCACCATTTCAAAAAAAGTGGCAAAGGAGCTTGGGTACGTGTATATTGACACTGGGGCAATGTACCGTACAGTAGGTCTTAAAGCTGTAAGAATGGGGATTAACACTAAGGACGAAAAAGGCGTTACATCAATTCTGCCTGACCTTGATATTGACATCAGACATGAGGGCGTCGAACAGCAAATTTATCTTGACGGAGAAAATGTTTCCGATAAAATCCGTACTCCCGAAATTTCCATGGCGGCAAGTAACGTTTCTGCCATTGGTGCGGTAAGAGTCGCCCTTGTTGATATGCAAAGAAAGCTTGCCGAGAATCACGATGTTGTTATGGACGGCAGGGATATCGCAACTTTTGTGCTTCCCGATGCAGAGGTTAAAATTTTCCTTACGGCGTCAGTTGAAGCACGTGCGGCAAGGCGTTACAGAGAGCTTATTGAAAAAGGCGAGAGCGTGTCCCTTGAAGATGTTAAAGCTGAAATGATACAAAGAGATAAAAATGACTCTACCCGCAAAGTATCACCGCTTAAGGTAGCGGATGATGCAACGGTTATTGATAACTCTGACCTTGGTTTAGAGGAATCAGTTAGCAAGGTAGTAGAATTTATAAGGAGCAAAATCTCATGAGTTTTTACAGAATAGCAGTAAAATGTGCGGGAGGAGTATTTAGGGTGTTTCTCTTGTCGAAAACCCGCGGAAAAGAAAATATTCCGTGTGAAGGACCATTCCTTTTGTGTGCGAATCACCGAAGCTATAAGGACCCCATTCTGATTGCGGCAGGGTGCAATCGTGACCTTACTTTCATGGCTAAGGAGGAGCTTTTTAGAAAGCCCGGCTTAGGCTGGCTTATTAAAAAGCTCGGGGCATTCCCCATTAAAAGAGGCAGGGGAGATGCTGCGGCAGTCATGGCAACTCTTAAAATTATGAAAAAAGGCGAGCCGACATTGATTTTCCCCGAGGGCACGAGGCTCAGAAAAGGTGAAAGAAAACAGGTTAATTCAGGAATAATCAGACTTGCCTTGCAGTCGAATGTCCCTATATTACCTGCATTTGTCGGTGCGAACAAAGTTACATACGGGAAACCGATATCTTATGCTCAGTATGCCGAGCAGGCACAGGACGGAGATGTTATGCAGCGTCTTGCGGACGAGCTTATGGATACCATCTATGCTTTGGGTGAAAAGAAATGAAAAGGGTTGTAAAAGTTGCGGAAAAAGCAGGGTTCTGCTTTGGTGTAAGCCGTGCTGTGAGGCTTACCGAGGAAGGGCTTTCAGAAGGGAAGAAAATAGTAACACTCGGTCCTATTATACACAACAGTGCAGTGGTTAATGATTTAAGAGACCGCGGAGTCAGAATAATAGAAAAGGCAGAAGATGCAAAAAAGGGAGAAACCGTTGTTATAAGAAGCCACGGAATAACAAGAGCAGAGCAGGAAATATTGGACGCTAAAGGTGTGGAATATATTGATGCAACCTGCCCTTTTGTAAAGAAAATCCACAATATTGTAAACGAAGCCTATGCAAAAAAATGTAATATTTTAATTATAGGCGATGAAAGACATCCCGAAGTGATAGGCATAAACGGATGGTGCGAAAACAGTGCCAAGGTTATACAGACTATCGAAGATGCGGAAAATGTTGCTTTTGGCGATGATAAAGAGCTTTATGTCGTGGCACAAACCACGTTTGAGAGAGAATTATGGAAAAAAATTACGAAAATTATAAAAAAGACTTGCCAAAGTGCTATAGTTTTTGATACAATATGTAGTGCTACGAATGAAAGGCAGAAATATGCAGCTCTGCTTGCTAAAGAGAGTGACGTGTTTATTGTCGTCGGAGGCAAAAACAGTTCAAATACAAAGAAGCTGTTTGACATTGCTTCGCCTCTTTGTCCGCATACCTTTCATGTGGAGGGTGTGGAGGAGCTGCCTAAAAATTTACTCAAGCTCGGTCATTCGTTCGGTATTACCGCCGGTGCTTCAACGCCGGAGCATATAATTAAGGAGGTTTTAGAAACCATGGTAGAAGAAAAGAACACTAATATTCAAGGAAATGGAGAGCCTACATTTGCCGAGGCATTTGAACAATCCCTCGTCACTTTAAATACAGGACAGGTTGTAACGGGCACAGTAATCAGCATTACTCCCACAGAAGTATATGTAGATCTTGGCTACAAGGCTGACGGTATCATCCCTGCGGACGAGCTTACAGACGACCCCTCAGCAAACCCCGCAGATGTTGTTAAGGTTGGCGACGAAGTGGAAGTATTCGTTGTAAGAGTAAACGACGGTGAAGGCTACGTAAAGCTTTCTAAAAAGAAAATCGATGCAATCAAGGGCTGGCAGACAATCGAAGCTGCTTATGAAAGCGGCGAAATTCTCACAGGTCGTATTGTTGAAAATGTAAATCGCGGCGTAATCGCACTTGTTAACGGAAGCAGAATCTTTATTCCTGCATCTATGGCAAGCGAAAGATTTATGAAGGATCTTCAGCCCCTCGTTGGTACAGAAGCAAGCTTCAAAATCGTAAATATCCGTGAAGACAGACGTGGCAAGAAAGCAATCGGTTCCATCAAGGTTGTTGCACAGGCTGAGCGCGCTGAAAAGGTAGCTGCATTTATGGCAGACGTTGAAGAAGGTAAGGTTTACACAGGTACTGTTAAGACTCTTACAGACTTTGGTGCATTTGTTGACCTTGGCGGTGTTGACGGTCTTATCCCGATTTCTCAGCTTAGCTGGCAGAGAATCAAGCATCCCTCAGAAGTTCTCAGCGTTGGTGACAGCGTTGAGGTTACAATCCTTAGGGTTGACAAGGAAAATGTTAAGATTTCTCTCGGCTACAAGAAGGCTGAGGATAATCCCTGGGAAATTGCAAAGAGAACCTTCAATGAAGGCGATGTTGTAACAGTTAAGGTTGTTCGTCTTGTACCCTTTGGTGCTTTTGTAGAGCTTATCCCCGGAATTGACGGTCTTGTTCACATTTCTCAGATTGCTAACAAGAGAATCGGAAAGCCCGAAGATGTTCTTACAGTAGGCGAAATGGTTGATGCTAAGATTATGGACATCAACTGGGATGAAAAGAAGATTGGTCTTTCCATCCGTGAACTTCTCGCTCCCGAAGCTCCTGCAGTTGAAGAAGCAGCAGAGGAAGTTGCTCCTGAAGTTGCAGAAGAAGCTGCTCAGGAAGAAACAGCTGAATAACAGATTTATACAAAAAGGACTGCATGAATTTTTGCAGTCCTTTTCTTCATTATATTTGTGTATATATAGGTAGAAATATGTTGACTATTGACGGAAATCGTGCTATAATTTTCTATAAGTTATGAAAAGTTTTTGTTGGGAGTGAGCAGTCATAGTTGCATTGGAGGACAAAATTTTAAATGAGGGAAAGGTTCTGCCCGGAGATATCCTCAAGGTGGATTGTTTCCTTAATCACCGCATTGATGTGCCATTCCTTCTGGAAATGGGCGAGGAGATAGCACGGCTTTATAAAGATGTACCGGTTAATAAAATTCTCACTATTGAAACATCGGGTATCCCAATCGCATTTGCCGCAGCTCAATATATGAATGTACCTGTGGTATTTGTGAAAAAAAGCAAGTCCGGAAATATATCTGACGATGTGTATTCTTCACGCGTAGCTTCTTTCACAAGGAAGAACGTGTATGATGCTGTAGTCAGCAAAGAATTTTTAAATAGTGAGGACAAGGTTCTTGTAATAGATGATTTCCTTGCAAAAGGAAATGCACTGACAGGTCTTATTGATATTATAAATCAGGCAGGAGCAACTCTTTTAGGATGTGCCATTGCTATTGAAAAAGGCTTTCAGGGCGGCGGAGATGAGCTAAGAGCAAAGGGTGTGCGTGTGGACTCTTTGGCAATTATCGATTCTATGACGGAAAACTCGCTTTCGTTCCGCAAATAAAAGTGTATGTAAAGAATCTTTACATAAATATTTTTGCCTAAAAGGCAGGAGGGTTTAAAAATGAAAAAAATTCTTTCATTACTTCTCGTTGCTGTAATGTGTGTAGCATCAGTTTGTATGCTTTCAGCTTGCGGCGGAGAAAAGGCAGATTCCGATTTTAAGATCGGATTCATTTTCTTGCACGATGAAAACTCAACTTATGACAAGAACTTCCTTGATGCTGCACAGGCAGCTACAAAAGAGTTGGGACTTTCAGAAGACCAGGTTATTTTCAAGACCAACATTCCTGAGGGTAACGAATGTTATGAAGCAGCTGCAGACCTTGCAGACCAGGGCTGTGATGTAGTATTTGCTAACAGCTTCGGTCACGAGCCTTATGTATTAAAGGCTGCAAAGGAATTCCCCGAGGTTGAATTCTGCCATGCAACAGGTACTACTGCTCATACTGAAAACGTTAAGAATTTCCACAATGCATTTGCTTCTATCTATGAAGGCAGATACCTTGCAGGTATTGCGGCAGGTATGAAGCTTAACGAAATGATTGAAGCGGGAAAGATTACTCCCGACCAGGCTAAGATGGGTTACGTTGGTGCTTTCACATATGCTGAAGTTATTTCAGGTTATACATCCTTCTATCTTGGTGCAAAATCAGTTTGCCCCTCAGTTACAATGGAGGTTCAGTTCACAGGCAGCTGGTATGACGAAGCTCTTGAAAAAGAAGCAGCTACAAAGCTCCTGAGCAACAAGTGCGTTCTTATCAGCCAGCACGCAGACTCTATGGGTGCTCCCACAGCATGTGAGAACGCAGGCGTTCCCAACGTTTCCTACAACGGAAGCACAAAGGATGCTTGCCCCAACACATTCATCGTTTCTTCAAGAATCGATTGGGCTCCTTACTTCAAGTACATCATTGAATCTGCACAGAACGACAAGGAAATCGCAGCAGACTGGTGCGAAGGCTTTGAAGTTGGTTCTGTAAAGCTTACAGAAATCAATGAAAAGGTTGCAGCAGAAGGTACAAAGGAAGCTTTGGAAGAAGCAAAGGCTAAGCTTATCTCCGGTGAAATCAAGGTATTTGATACAAATAACTTTACCGTTGAAGGTAAGAAGCTTGATTCTTACATGGCAGACGTTGATACAGATGCTAAGTACGAAAAGGATACAGAGGCAATTTCTGACGGATATTTCCATGAATCAGAATACCGCAGTGCTCCTTACTTCGATATGACAATCGACGGAATTAAGCTGCTTAACAGCATGTTCTAATTTTAACTTACGTGGGGCGGAGGTTTTTCTCCGCCCTATAATAAATTTATTCCTTGTATTTTTTGATAAGCAAAGGGTTTATCAAAGAATATAAGAATTCTTAGCTGGAGGTTAATATGGAACAGAATATTGCTCTCGAACTTAAAAACATAACCAAGACCTTTGGCAATGTTGTTGCCAATAAAAATGTATCGCTGAAAGTCAGAAAGGGAGAAATCCTTTCCATTCTCGGAGAAAACGGCAGTGGAAAAACAACGCTTATGAACATGGTTTCGGGAATTTATTACCCCGACCATGGTCAGATGTTTATCGACGGGAAGGAATGTGTAATTGCGTCTCCCAAGGATGCATTTAATTATAAAATTGGTATGATACATCAGCATTTTAAGCTTGTTGATGTTTTTAGTGCTGCGGAAAATATTGTCTTGGGGCTTAAAGATGAAAAAGGCTTCGATATGTCCAATTATATTGAGAAAATCAAGGAAATTACCGAAAAATACGGGTTTGAACTTGATTTACAGAAAAAGATATATGAGATGTCCGTTTCCGAAAAGCAAACGGTAGAAATAGTAAAAGTGCTTTTCAGAGGGGCTGATATTCTGATCCTTGATGAGCCTACAGCAGTTTTAACTCCGCAGGAAACCGTTAAGCTTTTCAAGGTTTTAAAGAATATGCGTGATAGCGGAAAGGCTATAATCATTATCACACATAAGCTTCACGAGGTGCTTTCACTCTCCGACTATGTAACTGTACTTAGAAAAGGCGAATATGCAGGCACTGTAAAGACAAGCGAAACAAACGAGGCAGAGCTTACGGAAATGATGGTGGGAAAGAAAATTTCACTTAACATTCACAGAAGCACCCCCGAAAACACCTGTGACCGTCTCGTAGTTCAGAAAATAAGCTGCATAAACCGCGAGGGGGCAAAAATTCTCGACGATGTTTCTTTCACGGCAAAGTCGGGAGAAATTCTCGGAATTGCGGGAATCGCAGGAAGCGGACAGAGGGAACTTCTGGAAGCAATTGCAGGTCTTGGGCAGCTTGACGAGGGCAAGATTATTTATCATGACCCCAAGAGCGGAAAAGAAGAAAATCTTCGTGACAAGACACCTCTCCAAATACGCCAGATGGGTGTAAGGCTTGCATTTGTCCCCGAGGACAGACTTGGAATGGGTCTTGTAGGAAATATGGATATAGTGGATAATATGATGCTTAGAAGCTATAAAAAAGGTAAGTCCGTATTCTTGCAGAGAAAAGCTCCTAAATCATTGGCAGAGGAAATTATTGAGCGTCTTGAAGTGGTAACACCCTCCGCAAACACTCCTGTAAGAAGACTTTCGGGAGGAAATGTTCAGAAAATCCTTGTAGGACGCGAAATTGCATCTTCGCCAACAGTTTTGATGGCGGCGTATCCTGTCCGCGGACTTGATATAAATTCATCTTACACAATCTATAATCTTCTTAACGAGCAAAAGGAAAAAGGCGTAGCCGTAATTTTTGTAGGTGAGGATTTGGATGTGCTTCTTGAACTGTGTGACAGAATTTTGGTAATAGGCTCGGGCAAGGTTACAGGTATTGTTGACGGAAGAAGTGCTACTAAGGAAGAAATAGGTCTTTTGATGACTAAGTCTTCATCACAGCACGTTGAAGAATAAAGAGGGGGAGTAGTAATATGAAAAAAATTAATAATTTCTTGCACCAATCTCTCTACGTTTCTCCGTTTCATATTGCAAAAAGAGATTCTCTTGTCTGGTGGAAAGCATGGATAATCAGAATTGTGGCGGTAATGATTGCCCTTCTTGTGTGCGGTGCTATCACTATTGCACTTACGGATATCAACCCTGTTAAGATGTACTTTACCATGATTGACGGTGCCGTAGGAACACCCCGTCTTGTGTGGAATATGCTTCAGAATACGGCAATTCTTCTTTGCATTTCGCTTGCGGTAACTCCTGCATTTAAGATGCGATTCTGGAATATAGGCGCGGAAGGCCAGGTGCTTATCGGCGGCCTTGCAACGGCACTTTGTATGATTTTCCTTGGTGAAAAGCTTCCTGCTCCGCTTTTGATTGTACTAATGCTTATAAGCAGTATTGTGTTAGGTGCGTTTTGGGCACTTGTTCCCGCATATTTTAAAACAAAGTTTAATTCAAACGAAACTCTTTTTACGCTGATGATGAACTATATTGCAATCCAGCTCGTTGCATATTTCACTTTGGAAATGTCTGTACCGAAGGGGTCGGGAACTCCCAGAGTACTGGAACATGGACAGCTTCCCGTGCTCCTTGACCAAAAGTATTTATTCAACATACTGGTTGTTGCAGTGATTACCGTTATTATGCATATATACCTTAAGTACAGCAAGCAGGGATATGAGATATCCGTTGTGGGTGAAAGTGAAAACACAGCAAGGTATATCGGAATCAATGTTAAAAAAGTAGTTTTAAGAACTATGGCTATTTCAGGTGCAATCTGCGGTATCGCGGGATTTCTGATAGTCGCAGGCACAGACCACTCCCTCAAAAGCGACAGTGCCGGGGGCAGGGGCTTTACGGCAATCATGGTTTCGTGGCTTGCTAAATTTAACCCTGTGTTTATGATTTTAACATCTCTTTTGATTGTTTTCCTTGAAAAAGGTGCGTCAAAAATTTCCGAGGTTTACAGACTGAATTCCTCCTTCTCAGATATTATAACGGGAATTATAATTTTCTTTATAATCGGTGCGGAATTTTTTATTAACTACAAAATTAAAGTAAATACAAAGGAAAAGGAGGAGAGAGTATGATAGTTACCATAATACAAAGAGCAGTAATGCAGGGCACTCCCTTACTTTTTGGCTCAACGGGCGAAATCCTTACCGAAAAATCAGGAAATCTGAATCTTGGAATCCCCGGAATTATGTATGTAGGAGCAATCAGCGGTGTTGCAGGCTCGTTTATTTATGAGCAGAGTGTGTCGGTGCTCAATCCTTTCTTAGCTATACTGATTCCCCTTGTATGCTCTATATTAGGCTCGGCGTTAATGGGACTTATTTATTGCTTCTTAACCGTGTCTTTACGTGCTAATCAGAATGTTACAGGTCTCGCATTAACCACATTTGGTATAGGAATCGGTAACTTTTTCGGTGGCTCTTTAATTAAGCTTGTGGATACGGATGTGCCCTCAATTTCTCTTTCTGCAACCAGCACTATTTTTAAAACGGAGCTTCCCTTTGCTCATTCGCTCGGATGGTTTGGTGAGATTTTCTTTTCATACGGATTTTTGGTTTATGTTGCAATTATCGTTGCGTTGATATCCTCTCACGTGCTTAAAAAGACCCGTACAGGGCTTCATTTGAGAGCAATCGGAGAAAGCCCCGAAACAGCCGATGCGGCGGGAATAAGCGTTACAAAATACAAGTATATCTCAACCTGTATTGGTAGTGCTATTGCAGGCTTGGGCGGATTATATTATGTAATGGATTATGCTAACGGCGTTTGGTCAAACAATGGATTTGGCGACAGAGGCTGGCTTTCTATAGCACTTGTTATTTTTTCCGTATGGCGTCCTTCCATAAGTATTCTCGGCTCAATCTTGTTTGGATTTTTGTATGTAATTCCCACATACATTCCTAATATTACGGTGAGCACAAAAATTCTTTTTGAGATGCTTCCCTATGTTGTTACCATACTTGTGCTTATTATCACAAGTATCAGAGACAAAAAAGAAAATCAGCCTCCTGCGGCTTTGGGCTTGCCCTACTTCAGGGAGGAACGATAAATAGAGAATCGCAGTTTTTTGACTGCGATTCTTTGTTTATCGTCTTAAATAAGAAAATGTTGTAAAAAATATATGAAGGAAAGCGGCTTTGGTTGACAATGGGATACTTTTTATGGTATCATATATTTAAGTATATTATGAATTGGAAGTGTGGAATTGAACCAGTTTGTTTCTTCGATTAATGAGATTTTAGCGAGGTTAATAGTGCTTTTTACCGCTATCACTGTTCACGAATACGCACATGGATATGTGGCTTATAAGCTTGGCGACCCTACGGCAAAATATGCAGGCAGGCTTTCTCTTAATCCCATGTCGCACCTTGACCCTATCGGTGCTTTGTGTATGGTGCTTTGCGGATTCGGATGGGCAAAGCCCGTACCTGTTAATCCCATGTATTTTAAAGACCGTAAGCGTGACAGTGCCCTGGTTTCTTTGGCAGGTCCTCTTTCAAATATAGCTCTTGCCTTGGTTACGGCAGTGCTTACAGCAGTTTATTTTTCATTTGTATATATAAAGTTTCCTGCTAACTTTGCAGCGGAGTTTGGGTTTGAGCTTTTGCTTCAGCTTGCACAGCTTAATATTGGCTTTGCCGTGTTTAATCTGATTCCCTTTCCGCCGCTTGACGGAAGTAAAATTTTAGGTGCATTTCTTTCAAATGAAAATTATTATAAGTTCATGAGATATGAGCATTTCGGATTTCCCATACTGATTCTGATGTCGATTACAGGGCTTTTGGGAAGAATATTATATATTTTTATACAGCCTGTCTGGACGGCATGGACTGCCCTGTTTGAAAAACTTGTAATGGTTTTTATGTAAATTTCTGTTAAGGCGGATTATTATGAGTGAGCTCTCCTTTAAAATAGATGTGTTCGAGGGTCCGCTTGACCTTCTGTTGCATCTTATAAGTAAGAATAAAGTCAGCATCTGCGACATTCCCATTTCCACTATCACAGACCAGTATTTTGAGTATCTGGAGCTTATGCAGCAGCTTGATATGGAACTGGGCGGTGAATTTCTGGTAATGGCATCTCAGCTTTTGTATATTAAATCAAAAATGCTCCTGCCAAAGCCCGAAGAGGAGGAAGAAGATCCCCGTGCAGAGCTTGCTGACAGGCTTGAGGAATATAAAAGATATAAAGAAATTTCGGCACAAATGGATAAGCTCAGCCACAGTATGGAGCATATTGTATTCAAAGGTGTTGAGCCGCTCAATCTGCCGAAAATAAGAACTGAAAACAAGGAAATACCCATAGAAAGGTTATTTGAGGCTTTCTTTACTGTGATAGACAGAAGTGCTTCCAAAAAACCTATTGACCCTAAGACGTTTAAGCGTGTCATAGGAAGGACAAACTATTCTGTGCGCACCGCATCAAAAAGCGTCATGAGCAAGATTAAAATGGGCGGAAAGACCGTGTTTGAAGAACTTTTTACAGGGCTTCGTGTCCGTGGTGAGTACGTGGCTACCTTTTTAGCACTTTTGGAATTGATAAAAGAAAATGCAGTAACCGTTACACAGGAAAACGGCAAGCTTTATTGCCTGAGAGGTGAAAACAATGTGGAACTTGACAATTGGGAAGAATATTGAGTGTGCCTTGGAGGCAGTGCTTTTCTCGCTTGGTGAGGCTGTAGAGATTGAAAGGCTTGCACAGGCTCTTGAGGTTCGTGAAGATGAAGTAAAGGAAGCCTTTGAAAAGCTTAAATCCAAGTATGAAAAGGAAAATCGCGGAATAAAGCTTATTGAAATTGACGGATCGGTACAGATGTGCTCAAATCCCGATTATTTTGAATGTATAAAGCGTGTAACGCAAATTGAGAAGCAGGCAGGGCTTTCCTCCGCTGCTTTGGAAACTCTTTCAATAATTGCGTATAATCAGCCCGTAACAAAGGGAACAATTGAATTTATAAGAGGTGTGGATTGTACATATTCCGTAACACGTCTTTTGGAGCGTGGATTTATAGATGAGCTCGGTAGAGCGGAAACCCCCGGAAGACCCATTCTTTATGGAACTACAATGGAGTTTTTGCGTTGCTTCGGACTTAAATCCCTTGAAGAGCTTCCTCCTCTGCCCGAAAAGGAAACCCCGGTGGAGGTCGAGATTGGTAAACCAACCGATGTTATAGAGGAATATGTAAAAGAAAACGAAACCAATACAGAAACAGAGGAATAATTAATGACGGTTATTCTTGCAGCTATGCTTGCTGTTATAATTTTAATATTGTTTGCGCCTCTTAGGCTTAGTTTGTCTTTTAAAAATTCCGATTTTCGTGCAAAGATTGTTTTGGCAGGAATCCCTATGTACACATATAAAGGGAAAAAAGACAAAAAAAGTATTGACGAGGCAGTAGAGGATAGGGTAAAATCATTAGAGAAGGATACCTTGTCCTTGGGTGAAAAAATTAAGCGGATTGCAAGTATTTCACGCCTTGCGGCAAAACTTTTAGGTAAATATACCTCTATCAAAAATTTCAGTCTTAAGCTTTCCATAGGCACGGGTGATGCTGCTTCAACTGCCGTAAGTGTAGGGCTTAGCTGGGCGGCAATCTATAATTTATTAGGAATTGTAGGCAGAATAGTTTCTATTGATAATCACAGTGTGGAAATTAGCCCCGATTATTCACGGCACGTGTTTTCGTCAGAAGGAAAATGCATAATTAAAAGCCGCATTGTTTATATTATAATTATTGCAATAACAATTTTGTTAAAAATAAAATCCAGTAAGGAGGACTAAAGAATGAGCGAGCATCCTATTAATAATTTGATGGGCACTGTAATGGAACAGTTAAAAGGTATGATTGATGTTAATACCATCGTAGGTGAGCCTGTTGAAACAGCTAATGGCACAATGATTATTCCTATTTCAAAGGTGGGCTTCGGCTTTGCCGCAGGAGGAAGCGACATTCCTTCAAAGAATTCCACTGCAAATGCACCTTTCGGTGGCGGAAGTGGCGCAGGCGTGTCTATTTCACCCATGGGATTTCTGGTGATTTCACAGGATCAAATCAAGCTTGTACCCATGAATTCAAGCAATACTCCCCTCGATAAGCTTGTTGATTATATCCCTGTAGCTTTTGAAAAGGTTAATAAGATTATCAAAAAGAGAAAAGGTTCTGACGAAGAATAATTTAGTATATCAATAAACATAAAAAGCCCCTCGGCATACGTCGAGGGGCTTTTTATGTTTATTGTGGTTTGAATGAACTCTTAAGCGGAGCAGTGCGGTTAAACACGTTCTCGTTTTTACTGTCACGGGTGAAATAACCCATGCGTACAAACTGAAACTTTTCGCCTACCTTTGCATCAGCAAGGGAAGGCTCTCCGTAGGATTTTTCGTAAACAATCAAGGAGTCAGGATTGATGAATTCATCAAAGTTATCATCCTCCAGAAGTGTTGCCACATTTTCCTTGTTAAAAATATTATCAAACTGATGAACGGAAAATTCCACCGCGGTTTCACGGCTGAGCCAATGAATATTACCCTTAACCTTTCTGCCGTCAGCGGGCATACCGTTTCCTGTTTCGATATCAACACTGCAAAGAAGCTCTGTCACATTGCCGTTTTCATCGTGGAGAACTTCATCGCACTTCATAATATATGAGCCCATAAGACGAACTTCGCCCTGAGGCTTAAGACGCTTGAAACCGGGGATAGGCTCCTCCATAAAGTCACTCTGTTCAATATAAAGCTTGTTTGTGAAAGGAACTTTTCTTGTGCCAAGCTCAGGCTTTTTGGGATGATTGGGGAGCTCAAAGTATTCTGTGTGGTTATCGGGAATGTTTGTTATTGTAACCTTAAGAGGCTCAATAATTGCCACACGTCTTTGTGCATTTTCATTTAATTCCTCGCAAATGCAATATTCCAGAAGTCTGATATCCGCCATACTGTTTGCCTTTGCAACGCCACTTCTCTCAATGAAATCAAAAATTGCACTGGGGGTGTAGCCTCTTCTGCGAAGTCCCTGCAAGGTTGGCATTCTGGGGTCATCCCATCCGTCAACAGTACCTGTTTCCACAAGCTTGCGGAGATATCTTTTGCTCATTACGGTGTATGTCATGTTAAGACGTGCAAATTCATACTGATGAGGCTTGTGCTCAAAGCCTACATTGTCCACAACCCAGTTGTAAAGAGGGCGGTGGTTTTCAAATTCGATGGAGCAAAGTGAATGTGTGATTCCCTCAAGTGCGTCCTGAATCGGGTGAGCAAAGTCATACATGGGATAGATACACCATTTATTGCCCTGCCTGTGATGATTCATATGAAGTATACGATAGATAACAGGGTCACGCATATTCATATTAGGAGAAGACATATCAATCTTGGCACGAAGTGTACGCTGACCGTTTTCGAATTCTCCGTTCTTCATTTTTTCAAAAAGCTCTAAATTTTCCTCTACACTTCTGTTTCTGTAAGGGCTTTCCTTACCCGGCTCGGTAAGTGTGCCACGATACTGTGCCATTTCCTCCTGTGAAAGGTCACACACGAATGCCTTTCCGTCACGAATCAGTTTGCAGGCAAATTCATAGCATTTGTCAAAATAATCGCTGCCGTAAAATATTCCGCCTGTAGGGTCGGCACCAAGCCAATGCAAATCCGCCTCGATTGCTTTTACAAATTCATCGTCTTCTTTAACGGGGTTTGTATCGTCGTAACGAAGATTAAAAACGCCGCCGTATTTTTTTGCAGTACTGTGATTAATCCATATTGCCTTAGCACTGCCTATATGGAGATAACCGTTTGGCTCGGGAGGAAAACGGGTGTGAACTCCGTTTTCGCGACCTGCCGCAAGGTCTTCATCAATAATATCATGAATAAAATTTGAGTAACCCTCTTGCATCTTTAAGAAGCCTCCGTTTCGTTCTGACTGTAAAAATTATCCTGTTTGCAAAATTTTGCAAACACTTGTTACTCATTATACCACTAAATTACAATTATTTCAATAATAAAAAGTAATATTTCCTCAATAAAAAAATAATATATTTTCGGAGGGGTGTATATGAAGAAAACCGCTATATTAATATTATTCTGTATGATTAGCTCTTTTGTTTTGCCTGTATGCGTGTTTTACGCACGCGGAGGCAGTGAAGAGGAAAATAAAACAACAGAGAAGCTTCGTATGTCCGAAGATATAAGTGTGTTTTTTCATAATGAAAACAAAACCAAGTCAATGCCCATAGAAGAATATTTGTGTGGCGTAGTCTGTGCTGAAATGCCCGCAAGCTTTGAATACGAAGCTTTAAAAGCACAGGCAGTAGCAGCACGCAGCTACGCCAGGTACAAGCAAAATGAGCCAAATGCACTGCATCCCGAAGCCTCGGTCTGTACTGATTATACCCACTGCAAGGCATATAAAACACTTGAAGAAAATGAAAAAACATGGGGCAAAGACAGTGAAAAATACCGTGCAAAAATAGAAAATGCAATTATAGAAACAAAAGGGGAGGTAATTACGTATAACGGGGAGGTTGCTCTTGCCGTATTCCATTCTCAGAGCGGCGGCGGAAGAACGGAGAATTCAGCCGATGTATGGGGAGGAAATGTACCTTACCTTGTAAGCGTGGAAAGCCATGGAGAAGAAAACTCTCCCAATTTTTATTCCGATGTAACAGTTTCCTTTGAAGATTTCAAAAATACCATTATAAGCCTTAATAAAGGTGCCTCATTAAACAATAGTAGTGATATTGGACAGATTGAAAAAAGTGAGGGGGGAGCCGTAAAGACAATAGAAATAGGCGGTCAGAAATTTTCGGGAAAGGAAATAAGAAGTGCGTTTGGACTCAGGAGCAGTTGTTTTACTATCAGTTCCGAGGGGGATAATATCCGTTTTGAAGTTACAGGATACGGACATGGTGTGGGAATGAGCCAGTACGGAGCAAACGCTATGGCTAAAGAGGGATGCGATTACAAGGAAATTCTCAAGCATTATTATAGTGGAATAGAGATAGAATATGTTTAAGACGGAGAAGTTTGGCAATAATGTTACCAAAGAACATTGCTTTTCGGAGGAGAGTGTGCTATGAAAAGAATCTATTACCTTTTGGCTTTTACGCTTCTTATGTCGGTATTTACAGTTTGTTTTTTAATAGGCAGGGCAATGGTGATTAAGGATGATGCACCTGCTACACCTATTGGGAACGACGGGGTAGTTGCAATTCCTTTCGGAGAAAACGAAGTAAAGGAGACTGCATCTGATACTGAAAAAATTGAAAAATTTCCGCAGGGAAATAATACTTCGGATAATGACGATGCAAAAGAAGAAGCAATTCCCGACCGGATGCAATTTCCAAGCTCGGAGGTTATTCTTCGTGACTACTCTCAAATGGCAATCTATTCAAAATCCACCGATGACTGGAGAGCTCATCAGGGAATAGATTATAAAGCGGAAAAAGGCAGTAATGTTGTAAGCGTATACGACGGAATTGTAACAAATATCTATGAGGACAAGCTTTGGGGAAATTGCATCGAAATTATCCACACGGGAAATATTTTGGGAATATACCGAAATTTAAGTAAGGATATATTGGTTAAGGTAAATGAAAAGGTTACAGGCGGACAAGCCATAGGCAAAGTGGGAAGCAGTGCCTCAATAGAAAAAGCGGAGGAACCGCATCTTCATTTTGAGCTTTGGATGAACGGAGAGTCAATCAATCCAAGCTCGTTTATATATTGAAAATCTTCAGAGATTACTTCTTTTAAAAGGAAGCATAAATTTTCATTTGTGCTTCTTTTTTGGTTGCATAAAAGTCGATTTCGTGGTATAATAAATTAACTATGCTTGGCTTGGGAGGATTTATATGCCGCTTGATGCAGTTGCGCTGGGTGCAATTACCTGTGAGCTTTCAAATTTGCTTACAGGCTCTAAAATTGAAAAAATACATCAGCCGGAAAAGGATGAGATTCTCCTTGTCCTCAAAGGCGGGTTCGGAACGAAAAAGCTTGTCCTCAGTGCAAACAGCATGAATGCACGAATTCATCTTGTGGAGGAAAGCAAGGAAAATCCTTTTGCTCCGCCCATGTTCTGCATGCTTCTTCGCAAGCATTTGACAGGCGGAAAAATTGTAAAAATAGAAAGGCTTGGCTTTGAAAGAGCTACGGATATTGAAATCTCCTGCCGCAACGAGCTTGGAGATATTGTGGCACGTCACCTTATTTGTGAAACCATGGGGCGTAACAGTAATATAATTTTACTTGACGAAAACAGAAAAATCATAGACTCTGTAAAGCATGTAGACTTGACAGTAAGCTCCTTGCGTAATATTTTGCCAGGGTTACTCTATATGATGCCTCCCGAAAGCGGAAGGCTTGATCCGCGAAAAGCCGATTGTGATGATTATATCAGAATACTAAAAAATGCCCCGGAGGGCAGGGAGGCAGACCGTGCTATCACCGATTTTGTAATGGGAATCAGTCCGCTTCTTGCACGAGAATGTGTATATCGTGCGTGTAAAGCCGGAAAGCTTTTTATCGGCGAGCTTACGAAAGAACAAATCGCAGGGATAGCCGGTGAACTTTATTCTCTTTTTGAAAAAGCACAAAGCCAGGATTTCTGCCCTTGTATAATTTATTCCGATGACGGGAAGAGGGCAATTGATTTTGCTCCTTTTATGATAATGCAATACGAGGAGGGTGCAAAGGCTCTGCGTGCCGAAAGCATGAACACGGCGGCGTGTGAGTTTTACTATTTGCGTGACCTTAACGCCCGTATGGCAGACCGAAGCAGTGCGATAACAAAAGTAGTAAATAATAATCTTAACCGTGCACGGAAAAAGCTCGATATTCTTCAGGGTGAGCTTAAAGAAGCGGAAAACAGAGAAAAATACAGGGTTTTCGGTGATTTGATTACTGCGAATTTGTACAGGGTGGAAAAAGGGGATAAAGTGCTTATTGCACAAAACTTCTATGATGAAAACTGCGGCGAAGTTAAGATTAACCTTGATGAAAAGCTTTCTCCCTCGCAGAATGCATCGAGATACTACACAAAGTACAAAAAGGCAAAGAATACAGAGCTTTATGCTACTGAGCAAATTGAAATCACAGTAAAGGAAATCGAATATCTTGAATCTGTTCTCTACAGCATATCAAACGCTCTTACTCCAATGCAGCTTGGAGAAATCCGTGCAGAGCTTGCATCTTATGGATATGTAAAAAACGATAGCGGAAAGCGTAAAAAGGAAAAGATTGCTCAAGTCGGAAAGCCATATGAATTTGAATATAAGGGCTATACGATTTATGTGGGACGTAATAATGTTCAAAATGATATGCTGACGCTGAAAATGAGCAGGAGCAGGGATTTGTGGCTCCATGCCAAAAATATGGCAGGCTCGCATACCTTGGTTAAATATATGGGAGAGGAATTTCCCAATGATGTTATAGAGGTTGCGGCATCTCTTGCCGCCTTTTATTCGAAAGCAAAAAATGCACCTTATGCAGAGGTAGATTACTGCCCTGTAAGTCATGTAAAGAAGCCAAACGGTGCAAAGCCGGGTATGGTAATATATGATGGTTATAATACGGCATTTGTAAAGCCTGACGGTGACGTTGCCGAAAGGAAATGATACTATGGATAAATATCTTGATATGGTGAAATACCCTCAAGACCTTAAAAAACTTAATCAAAAGCAGCTCGAATGCCTGTGTGGTGAAATTCGTGAGCTTCTTATCAATACCGTTTCCAAGAGTGGCGGACATCTTGCGGGGAATTTAGGTGTTGTTGAGCTTACCGTTGCACTCCACAGAGTGCTTGATATGCCCAATGATAAGCTGGTCTGGGATGTAGGGCATCAGTCCTATGTTCATAAAATTCTTACGGGAAGAGCAGATGGACTCAGCACTCTGCGTAGAATGGACGGACTTAGCGGATTCTGCAGCCCCAAGGAAAGCGAATATGACGCCACATATACGGGGCATGCTTCCACTTCGCTGTCGGCGGCGGCAGGTTTGGCAGAGGCGCGTGAGATAAGCGGTGATAATTATGAGGTTGCCGCAGTTATCGGTGACGGAGCCTTTACGGGCGGACTTGCTTTTGAAGCATTGAACAATATAGGGAATCTTAAATCCAAAATGCTCATTATTTTAAATGATAATGAGATGTCAATAGCTGAAAACGTGGGTGCATTTTCAGCATTTTTGTCGCGTGCAAGAACCAACAAAAAATATACAGCTTCAAAGCGTAAAATTGTAGAAAAATTAAAGAATATGCCCCACGGCGGTGAAAAACTGATGCGTATACTACATAAAATAAAGAAGCGCATTAAATCTGCCGTGGCACCCAATATGCTATTTGAACAGTTCGGGATAACATATTTAGGTCCTGTTAACGGTCACAATATTGCGGATATGGAAGAAATATTCAGCCGTGCATTACAGCTGGATGAGCCTGTGCTTGTTCACGTTATAACAAAAAAGGGAAAAGGCTACGCACCTGCGGAGAAGCTTCCTCAGGTTTATCACGGGGTAGGTCCTTTTGAAAAATCGACAGGCTTGGTATCCGTTAAACAGGGGTCATACTCGGAGGTGTTCGGAAGAACGCTTTGCAGTCTGGCGGAGAGTAATCCAAAGCTTGTTGCAATTACTCCTGCTATGATTCCAGGGAGCGGTCTTAAATCCTTCTCCGAAAAATTTTCTGACAGATTGTATGACGTAGGTATCGCAGAGGGTTATGCGGTTACTTTTGCAGGCGGTATTGCAGCAGGGGGAGCAGTCCCCGTAGCCGCAATATATTCGTCATTTTTACAGCGTGCATATGATAATATTATTCATGACGTTGCAATAGGTGATTATCATGTGATATTTGCAGTAGACAGGGCAGGTCTTGTAGCAGGTGACGGTGTTACTCATCAGGGGCTTTTTGATATCTCTTATCTGACAAGCATCCCCAATATGACGCTTCTTTCGCCGTCCTCCTACAGTGAACTTGAAAAAATGCTTGATTATGCCGTAAATACGCATAACGGACCGATAGCAATACGCTATCCCAGAGGCAGACAAAAGGCAGATATTGATAACGGTGAATTTTCTTTATCATCAGCAAAGGTTGTAAAATCTGGTAAGGATATCACTATTGTGGCTGAGGGACAGAGCGTCAGTATTGCAATGATGGCAGAAAAGAAGCTTACCGAAAGAGGAATCAGTGCAGAAATTATTGATGTAAGAACCATTAAGCCGATTGATTATAATACAATATTTGATAGTGCAAATAAAACAGGAAGACTGTACTCCTTAGAGGAAAATCTGAAGCGCGGCGGTATGGGAGAAATGATAGCAGCGGAAGCAAAACTGAGAAATATGAACTTTACGGCTTATGTAAAAGCTATTGATGATGAGTTCATACCGCATGGCTCAATTTCGGAGCTTAATGAAAAATACGGATTTACACCGCAAAGTGTTGCTTCGGAGATAGAAAGGGTGTTTGAATTTGAAGCAAAGGCTTGATATATATTTAGTTGAAAACGGTTTGGTTTCGGGCCGTGACCTTGCCAAAAGCCTGATAATGGAAGGAAAGGTTTACGTTAATAACCAAAAGGCAGATAAAGCAGGGGAGCAGGTAGGAGAAAAGGATAAGGTAGAGCTTCGCGGAGAAACGCTCAGGTATGTGAGCCGAGGCGGACTCAAGCTGGAAAAGGCAATGAAATCTTTCCCCATCTGTCTTGACGGGAGTATTGCAATGGACATCGGAGCATCCACGGGCGGTTTTACAGATTGTATGCTTCAAAACGGTGCACAAAAGGTGTTTGCCGTTGATGTGGGCTACGGTCAGCTTGCATGGAAACTTCGCACGGATGACAGAGTTGTGAATATGGAGCGTACAAACATCCGATATGTCACCTTGGAGGATATAGGGGAGGAACTTGATTTTGCCTCTGTTGACGTTGCTTTTATTTCCCTCAAACTGGTGCTTCCGGTTGCCTTTAAGTTGCTTAGGGATAGTGGCGAAATTGTTGCCCTCATTAAACCTCAGTTTGAGGCAGGCAGGGAAAAAGTAGGAAAGAAAGGCGTCGTGAGAGAGCCTTCGGTACATTGTGAAGTTATAGAAGAAGTGACTAAGTTTGCTCAGAATACAGGGTTTCAGATTCTCGGACTTGATTTTTCTCCGATAAAAGGTCCCGAGGGGAATATTGAGTATCTGATGTATGCTAAGAAAAGCACAGACTTTGAATTGACTGACTATACTGACGAGATTGCTTCCTTGGTAGAAAGAAGCCATATTGAGGCAAAATAGCCGAAAGAGAGTATGTATATATGTTTTTACAAATGAATGAAAAGAGAAGCTTAATGCTTGCGCAGATAATTATTACAGCTACAATAGCGGCACTGCCTGCATTAATAGGTTTTTTACCTGCACATACTGAATTATATATATTGTTTACGGCTTATTGCCTTACTCTGATATTCAGACTAAAAAACACACAGAGGATGGAAATTACCGTTTTTTCTGCAATTATAAGCGCTTTACTGGGCTATGCTTTGGTATCGTCTTTATGGATAGATAACAGAGAAGGGCATTTGCTGTATATTACAGGACTGGGAGTTGTTTTAATCTTCTCATCGCTTCTTGCGGACAGCTTCCTGGGACAAAATAAAGAAACTACGGCACGCAGATTTATGTATTTATTTTCTTTCGGGGGTGTTTTGTGTGCTATTGCCAATATATTTTATTGGCTTTTTGCAATAATCCCTTACGGAGAAAATGTAAAAATGTCCTTAGGTTTTGGAAGCAGTGATTTTCTCTCCGTGTTTATGTTTTCCTGCTTCTGCCTGGCAGGTAATCTTATAAAGGGTAACTCTAAAATAAGAAAAGGAATTATTTTAGCGTTTATGCTTGTAATGGGATTTGTTTTCGTAATGACAGCAAGCATGGTTGTGTGGACTATGATGTTTGCTTTTGTGCTGCTATGCTATATAAAAGGGAAAAAGAACAACATTTTCTTAACAGGCTCAATTGTGTTAAACGTCTTGTTTTTTGCTTTCACAGCGTTCTTTGTGTTAAAAGGAAATGAAGGCATATTTTCTGAAAGCTTTCTTTATGGAATCAAGAGCCTTTTCGGAAAGGGAGGCGGTTACCTTAGTGGCAAGGAGCTTTTTGTCGGTGCAACTGTGCATTGCAAAACCACAGGTCTTTTTGCATACCTTACCGCTTGTTCAGGAGCGTTTGGGCTTATAGCGGCGGTTCTTTTGGTCTTTGTAGGGTATATTAATTTTATTAAGCTTAAGAATTACAGCAGTCTTTTTTTTCTGTTTCTCACAGCTCTCATTATGTTTTTGCCCTTTGGAGGTATTTTGACCATTATACTTTATTCATCTGTAATGGTGTACAATTTATGTCTGTCAGGGGTAACGGTGAAAAAACATATAAAGAAATCCGAAGAATTCAAGATAAGAAGAACAATAACCACTTTGACAATATTGTGTTTTATAACTGTAATCCTTCTTGCGGGGAATTTCGTAAGAAATTTTGCAGACTCTTTGTACCGAAATAAGGAGTATGGAAAAGCGTATGAATATTATAAGGCGGCGGCATCTATTAACCTTTCCGATGCTCAAAGCTGCAAAGGTGCTGCTCGTGCACTCCGCCGCGGAAAGATGCTTTCTGAAAACAAAGAAGAAGCAATCAATCTTATAAACAATGCCATAAAGAGGGAACCGGATAATCTTGAACACATAAAAGAAATGGCTCTGATTTATAAGGCAACAGGAGATTTTTCAAAAGCTGCACAGCAGTACCGTCATGCAATAAATAGGGCAATGAACGACGATGAGTATAATTTGCTGCTTTCAGAAGTTCTCTATGATTTAATAAAGCTCTATCCAAAGGGCAGTGTAGAATCGAGAGAGATTTATAATGAAATTCTTCTGATTGCACAAAATACCGAAAATCTCGACCTCAGAAAACAGATAAACGATATAGCGGATAAGGCGCTTGCTTTTAAAAAGGGAGAAATAGAAAATGTCGGGTAAAGAAACAGTTAAAAATATAATATTCTTTTTTGTTATAGCATCTATGTTGGTGTTTCTTACTGTGTCGCAAGTATATACAAAAAGACATCAGGAAAAAACAATAGGAATTCATATCAAGGGTGAGGTAAATAATCCGGGCTATTACGAGGTAAGAAATGGAAGCAGACTCAATGATATAATTAAAAAAGCCGGGGGCAAAACCAATGACGCTGATTTGAATCGTGTAAATCTCGCGCAAAAGGTGATTGACGGTGAAGAAATAATCATTCCGAAAAAAGGAGAACCTCTTGATACTGCCATAAATAGCAGTGTATATTATACTCAGGAGAATAAATTCGACAAGGAAAACGGGTACGACAGGCTTTCTCAGGAAATTGATTCGGAAATTGTAAATATTAACAGTGCAGATATGTATCAGCTTTGCAGAATCAGCGGAATAGGTGAGTCTACAGCTGAAGAAATATTAGCCTACAGAAAGAAAAACGGTGCATTTAAAAGAATTGAAGAACTTAAGAATGTAAAAGGTATCAGTGACAGAAAATTTGAGCAAATAAAAGATAAAATTACTGTTTAAAAGATATAATCGCCTCTTTTGATGAATAAAAATCAAAGAGGTGATTTTTTTGGAAAAGAAAGTAGTGCTAAGTTTGTCTGAAAGCGTTGGATTCACCTTGCCAAAGGTAGAAACAGAAGAACTTGACGGGGTGATTTTAGCTAAAGTCAATAACAGGAAAAAAGCTTTGAAGAAAGCGATTAAACTTTTTCACGGATATGACATACTTCTTTCTAAAAGAAGTGATAAAGCAGAGATTTTTAATGAAATCAAAAGGAACTGGGATTATTTTACGCCTGAGTCAGTAATACCTGTGATTAACAAAATATGCAGACAAGTTTCCCTTAAATTCGGGTACAGTATACCGTTTGAGGAAATTTACATATTTGCAGAACAGTCCCTCGCTCTCCGTGTGATTGAGCAAATAAAAATTTTAGCACGTTTGTTTACTGTTATTTCTCCTGAGAAAGCAGATACAAAACTGTATGATAAGCTTTATTTTAAGCACTGTGCAATGGTACGCCACCTTGAAAAAATGCCAAAAGTAATTAAGGATGATTCAATGATTATCTGCTTTGAGGATTATTCTCTGCCTGTTAAGTGTAAATCTCCTTTTGTTAATTTTACTGATAAAAAGGCAGGTGTTTGTAATGAAGTTTACGGTAAAAAAATATACGTGTCCGATGCAAGTATGAAAGAAATTGAGGAGCAGTGGGGCGGAAACAGCGGATTAGCATTGTTTGAATTGTTTGGGGTAAAAACAGGACAAGAAAGCACTGTGGATATAAATAACTGCGCAGATGATATTTTTTTGCTTGACATGACAGGATTTTAATAATATAATAATAGAAGTGTTTAGTCAAAACAGAATAGTCCGAGCGCGTTTTTTGCTTCCTCTTTTTTGCCTTGTATCGGCACAAAAATAGTTTGCAAAAAATTCTCCGAACCTGAAACGGACGAAATTTTGTGCAGATTTTGGTGCGGAGGACGCAGATAGGCTGTCGCCTTTCAAGAACGACAAGCCGAAAGATGCCTAAATTTCGCCGTTTCAGGCGGGTTCGGACTATTTTGTTTTGACTAAAAAAGGAAAAATGAAAAGAGGTTATTAATATGGCAAAGAGAGTATTGCTCACAAGCGAGGGTCTCAAAAAGCTTCAGGATGAACTCGACAATTTAAAAAATGTAAGAAGAAAAGAAAATACAGAGGCGTTGAAGGTAGCTAAGTCATTTGGAGATTTGTCTGAAAACAGCGAATACGACGAAGCAAAAAATGAGCAGGCAGAGATTGAGGCAAGAATTTCCGAAATTGAAAACATGCTCAAAAATATTGAAATTATCGACGAAGAGGGAATTGCAACTGATGTTGTTTCAATCGGAACAAAGGTCAGCGTAAAAGACCTTGATGACGGAGAGGTTATGGAGTACCTTATTGTAGGCTCAACGGAGGCTGACCCCATGAAGGGTAAAATATCCGATGAATCACCTGTAGGAACGGCTCTTCTCGGTCATAAAATCGGGGAAATTGTCGTAGTTGAAGCTCCTATGGGTAAGCTTGAATATGAAGTGCTGAACATTTCAAAATAATTCAAAACAATATGCATCGACAAAAGTCGATGCATATTGTTTTGAATCAGGAAATTATCTGTGAATAAATTGTAAAATCAATTCTTACAGGCTTGAAATTTTAGATTAATCGTATATAATTACCTTGTGAAAAATATTATTCAGAGAAAGGGACAGAAAAATGAAAAGTAAAATTTTATCGCTGTTAATGCTTTTTGTAATACTTATTTCGGGAATGCATACAGCTTTTGCACAAGATAAGAAGGTTTATACTCTAAGCCTTCAGGATGCAATAAATATGGCACTTGAAAATGATCCTGCATTTATGAGTGCCGATGTAAAAATAACTGATGCGGAGCGTCAGCTAAAGCAAGCCCGGAAAAATCATAAGGATATGCAAGGCGTTCCAATCAGGGTAAGTCAGGGAATATCCGCTTTCGGAGTTCAACGGGGATATTATGTAAAACAGGCAGAAATCGGCGTTGAGAGTGCTAAGAGAGAAAAAGAGCAAAGTATAGCAAACAGTGCATATTCATTAACCGAGCAATATTACGGGGTTAAGCTTTCGGAGCGTGTTCTTGAAAGTGCAAAAACGGCTCTTACAATGGCGACGGATAATCTATCTACACTTGAAATGCAGTTTTCCATGGGGCTTGTTGCCGAGAACGATGTTGAAAATGCAAGGCTTTCACTAAGAAAGGCACAGGCGGTATGTAATCAGTCTGAAAGAAATCTTGAGCTGGCAAAAAAAGCATTAGCAGCCTCTCTTTACATAGAAGACGAAGAATTTGAACTTGTTCTTACAGATGATATTGAGTACGAGGAATTTACCGCTGACCTTGGGGAGGATACAAAGAAAGCGATGGAAACCAGATACGATGTTTTCATGCTTGAATCTGCATTATCTCAGGCACAGTTCCTCTTTGATATTTCAGACCTTTACGGAACCACTTCCGCCGAGTACTCATCTGCAAGGGCGTCAATGATTCAAAGTGAAGTTACAAGCAAGTATTCAAAGAAAATGATAGGTATTTCCATAAATTCATCATATAACGCTATTTTGGATGCCAAAGAAAACCTTTTGATTGCAGAAGATAATCTTTTGCTGAAGCAGAAAGAGTATAATGTAGCAAAAATTCAATATGATTTGGGGCTGATTACCAACACTCAGCTTACCGCCATTATGAATAATGTAACGACGGCACAAACGGAGCTTGATAATGCAAAGCTTAAGTATAAGCTTGCCGTTATCAAATACGGTTACGAAATTACGGTCGGACTTTAATAATACATCACTATGAAAGGAAAGTATATCATGAAAAAAATTATAGCAACAATAGCTGTGCTTTCAGTTGCCCTATCGCTTTTCGGATGCGGAGATAAAGAAACGGTTTCTGAAATTAAAACGGAAACAGCCGTAAATGTTACGGTAAAATCACCCAAAAGGATGACTGTTGAAAACACGGTTACATATACAGGAGAAATTAAAGCCTCACAGTCTACAAGTGTTTCGTCAAAAGCAAGCGGCGTTGCAAGGGCAGTATATAAAGAAATCGGTGATTATGTAGAAGAAGGTGAAACTCTGCTGGTAATTGACGATACTGATTACCGAACGCAGTACAATCAGGCACAGGCGGCATATAGCGGAGCGTTAGCCCAGTATAACAGTATAAAGAACGGAAGCACACAGCAGACCAAGCTTCAGCTTGAATCGGCACTGAGTGCGGCAAAAATTGAATATAATAACGCTAAAACAAATTATGAAAATCAAAAGGTATTGTACGAAAACGGAGCTGTAAGCAAAGCTTCGTATGATGCGGCAGTAACGCGTTTTGATAACGCGAAGCTTAATCTTGACACCGCTCAGAATAATTACGACCTTACAATCAATGTTGTTCTCGAAGAATCAAAGGCTAATGCACAGGCGGCGGTAAACACTGCAAAGGTTTCCGTTCAGGCGGCACAAAATGCACTGAATAATACTGTTGTTAAGGCTCCCATATCGGGCTACATAGCATCACGCAATGCAAATAAAGGGCAAATGGTGCCTGCGGGCGTTGAAATTTTTTCCATTAAAGCAACGCAGAGCGTAGAAGCTCAGATTAATGTTACGGAGGCCGTTATTTCGGAGGTTGCGTTGGGTGCAAAGGCTGTTGTGAATGTAAAGGCGGCAAATACAGAAAACATAGAAGGAACAGTTACGAATGTCAGCCCTGTTAAAAATCCCCAGACAGGAATGTATCTTGTTTGTGTTGCCGTTGAAAACGCTGACGGCAAAATAAAAGACGGCATGTTTGCCGATATTAAGCTTACACTGAATGATTCCGTTGACGCGCTTGCTATTCCCTCCGAGGCTGTTCTTGAAGATAAGGACGGGACAAAATATGTATACATCGCTTCAGAAAATGAAGCAAAGCGAAAAAACATCAAAATAGGAATAATAAATGATAAATATACAGAGGTTGTAAGCGGAATCAGTGAAAAAGATAGAGTAATAGTTTCAGGTAAGGATTATCTTTCGGAAATAAATAATAAAATAAGAATTGTTAAATAAGTGAGGGGTAAGAAATGAAACTACATGAATTATCGGTAAAACGCCCCGTAGCTGTTACAATGGTAATACTGATTTTTGTTGTACTGGGTGCGTATTCTCTTTCCATGCTTCCGATAGATGCCATGCCCGAAATGGACCTCAAGATGGCAATTGTTATGACTCAGTACCCGAATGTCGGCTCGGAAGAAATAGAAACGCTTATAACAGAGCCCGTGGAAGATGCCATAGCTTCGGTTTCGGGTATTGATACAATGCAGAGTCAGTCAACGGAAGGTATGTCGGTTGTAATGGCTCAGTTTACCAACAGTACGGATATAGATGAGGCTGTAAGCACTATTGAAAATAATATCGATATGGTATCAATGATGCTTCCCGAAGATGCCAACAAGCCTACGGTTTTAAAGCTTGATATTACTTCAATGGCATCAATGATGATGTCGGTTTCCTATGAAGGCTACGATCTGGAACAGACAAAGAAATTTATTGAAGATAATGTGGAGCATAGAATCAAATCGGCAGGAGGAGTGGCGTCTGTAAATATCAGCGGTGCTGCCGACAGAATCATTGAGATTGAAGTTGATAAGGATAAAATGCAGGGGTACAATATCGGGTTTTCGGATATTGTAACGGCAATCGCTTCGCAGAACAATAATTTGCCCGCGGGTAACACCGAGGCAAACAATAAGGATTTGTCCGTGCGATTAATGGGTGAATTCGCTAAAATATCTGATATTGGGCTTGTGCCATTAATGACCTCACAGGGGCAGGTTATATACATAAAGGATGTTGCAAGCGTCAACGATACTCTTGAAAAACAGAATACCTATTCACGTGTTAACAGCGAAGATTCAATTTCCATTTCCGTAAGCAGTGAATCGGATGCAAATACCGTCGATGTTGTAAACGGGGTTATCAAGGAGCTTGAATCAATAAAGAAGCAATACCCTAAATTCAATTATAACATCACGATGGAGCAGGCAAGTTATATAGAGGATTCTATAGCCTCTGTTGCCGAAAGTGCAATAATCGGCGGACTTCTTGCCATGATTATACTTTTCCTTTTCTTGGGAAACGGCAGAAATGCACTTGTAATCGGAGTTTCAATGCCTATATCGGTTATAACAACCTTTATCGCCATGTATATGTCGGGAATGACGCTTAACATAGTTTCTCTCGGCGGTCTGGCGCTGGGTATAGGTATGCTGGTAGATAATGCAGTCGTTGTTCTTGAAAACATCTTCAGACGCAGAAAAGCATACGGTGATGATGCAAAAACGGGAGCCATGAAAGGTGCAGGAGAGGTAATGGGTGCAGTAATAGCCTCGGTACTTACCACCTGTATTGTATATGTTCCCATTTTGTTCCTTGATAATATGATGGCTGTAATGTTTAAACAGCTTGCGTTCTCTATCGTATTTTCGCAGGCGGCGTCACTTCTTGCGACAATGCTGATTGTTCCAATGCTTTCGTCAAAAATTGATAACATAGAAGAGCGGAATAAGACCTTCTCTTTCATTTTAACACCGTTTGATAAAATGATGAATTACTTATACAGCGTTTACGAGAGAACGCTTCGTTTTGTGCTTGGTCGCAGGAAAATGTTTCTCTCAGGAGTTGTGGCACTATTTATACTCAGTATGTACATTCTTAGTATTCTCGGAATGACCTTGATGCCTGCAAGCGATGAGGGAACAGTTTCCATTGCGATAGAGCTTCCGCAAGGAACAAAAATTGAGCAGACTGATAAATTAGTACGTGAAATCGAAGAAATAGTTAAAACCTATGACGAGCTTGAAATTATGACCTCAAGTGTGGGCAGCGGCGGAATGATGGCAGCACTTGGTGCATCATCATCAAATCAGGCAACAGTTACATTAACTCTTAAAGAAGACAGGAAAACATCTACTGCTGATGCAGTGCAGAAAATTCGTCAAATGCTCTCTGATATCACAGGTGCCGAAATTTCTGTAGAGGCGTCAAGCCAGTCAATGTCAATGGCATCCGACGAGGTTCAGTTCAGATTCAGTTCCAAGGACAATAAAAAGCTGGAAGAATATGTGCTTTTGGCAGAAGAAATTCTTGCAGGTGTTGAAGGCGTGGTGGAAACCGAAACCACAATCGGTGAAACAAAACCCGAGGTCAGAGTGGAAATTGATGAAAACTATGCTTCCCGATACGGAATTAACACCGCATATGCCGCAACTATGGTTAATTATGGACTAAACGGCGTTAAGGCATCTAAATACACCGAGAATGGCTCGGAGTACGATATTAAGGTTGTTTATCCTGAAAATTATGTGGGAAATTATGAAGAATTAAAAACCATGCAGATAAAAAGTCCCATGGGTCAGTGGGTAACACTGTCGGATATTGCCGATATCTATATGGAGGAAGGGCAGGCTACAATTACAAGAATCAATCAGAAGCGTGTGATAACTCTTACCGGTAAGATTTACGGAACAGACATGGCAACTGTTACAAAAGAGTTCAACAGTAAAATTGAGGAAAATATGCCGCTTTCCGAGGGGGTAACACAGGAAAATGCGGGAGCCTTTGAAACAATGATTGAAGCCATGGTGTCGCTGGTGACGGCAATATTCCTTGGTATACTTCTTATGTATATGGTTATGGCAGCACAGTTTGAAAATCTTGTTCATCCCTTTATAATTCTCGGAACGCTTCCTCTTGCTCTTATAGGCGTTGTGCTTGGACTTGTCGTAGCAGGCACTCCGCTATCGGTTATAAGCTGCATAGGCATATTGATGCTTATTGGTATTATCGTAAACAACGCAATTGTCCTTATTGAATTTATAAATCAGCAGAAGAAAGAGCATCCCGATATGCCCCGTACACAGCAAGTAGTCAATGCAGGTATCGTAAGAATGCGTCCCATACTTATGACTTCGCTTACTTCAATTCTCGGCTTCCTTCCTATGGCGATGGATTCCGAGGGAGGCGGCGTAATGATGCAGCCTCTTGCAGTGGCTCTTGTTGGTGGTCTGACTGTCGGCACGTTCCTCACATTGTTCGTTATACCGGTTTTATACTCTGTTGTAGATGAAAAACTTGAAAAACGTGCAAAGAGGAAGAAAGCCAAAAAAGAAAAGAAATTCGCTGAATAATAAAAGAAATCCCGAATTCATTGAATTCGGGATTTCTTTTATTTAAACGATATAAAGTGGTAACTGTCCAGAATTTGAAAGAATTTGGAAAGCCGTTCGTATAGAGGCTCGGCTTCCTTTCCAAATCTTTCTTTTACAAGCTCCCCAAGCGTAATGATGTCTTTTTCACCGTCTAACAGCGGCCATACGAAGCTTCCCGTTTCATCAAGATGAACGTAGGAGAATTTCGGCTTGCGGAAAACCCTTTGTGCAACACGGTTGAAAAAACCTGTGTTTTCAATTTCGAGAGTTATCAATCCGTCTTCATCCTCAGACCAGTTCAAGAATGAACTGCGGACAGGAATTTTTTCGAGAAAGTTTTCTGATTGAATTTTCTTCTTCATGCTTTATTTCTCGTTTCTGCTTCTTTTTCTCCAAAGAGAGAATTTAAGAACGATAAGAATCAATACCGCAAATACAGCCAGTGAAGACAGCTTTGCCGCAGATTCTGACAGGGGGATATACTTCGAAATATCTATCATGTCAGCAACATTAAATACTGCAAGAAGAGCGAGAAGTATTCCCACCAATCCTTCACCTGCAATCATACCGCTGCAGAAAAGTATTCCATCATTAACAATTGCGTTCTTTTCCTTTTCATCTCTCTTAAGCTTATCCATAAAGTAACGAACTATACCGCCAACCATTATGCAGGCATTAAGCTGTACGGGAAGGTATATACCGATAGCAAAAGGAAGTACGGGGATTTTAATAATTTCTATAACAATGGCTATGAATACGCCAATGAATACCAGCCCCCAAGGAAGGTTAGCATCCATAACGCCCTCGATTATCATCTTCATAAGGGTTGCCTGGGGTGCTGCAAGCTCCTCGGAACCAAAGCCCCACGCGCTGTCAAGCAGGAACAGTGTTCCGCCGATAGCCAGAGCAGAAGCAATTACACCGATAACTTCTGCAATTTGCTGCTTTCTGGGAGTTGCGCCTAAAAGGAAACCTGTCTTAAGGTCCTGTGAAGTGTCGCCTGAAATTGCCGCTACAATACAAATGATTGAACCGATTCCGATTGCACCGTGCATACCTGGAATTCCAACATCGCCAGAAGCTTTGAGGATTAATGTAGCAAAAAGGAGAGTAGCAATTGCCATACCTGATACGGGGTTGTTACTGCTTCCTACAAGTCCTACCATACGGGAGGAAACTGTTGCAAAGAAGAAGCCAAATACAACTACAACAACTGCACCCAATGGTGAAACGGGAACGGCAGGAACGAGCCAAACTAAAAGTGTAAGAATAACAATTGCAAGAAGCACATACTTCATATCAATATCTTTTTCAGTTCTGAGAAGCTGAGCACCTCTTGTGCTTCCAACCATGCTCTTAAGAGAATCTTTAAAAGTACGTACAATTAAAGGAAGCGATTTTATGAGGCTTATTATACCGCCTGCCGCCAATGCACCTGCACCGATATACCTGATATATGTGCTCCAAATGCCTGCTGCACCTGATGCTGCATATATTTCACCGATTGATGTGCTGCCGGGATATAATATAAGCTCACTGCCGAAAAGAACTATTATGGGAATAAGAACAAGCCAGCTTAAAACGCCTCCTGCAAACATATAGGAAGAAATCCTGGGTCCGCAGATGTAGCCAACGCTCATTACGGCAGGATATATCTGTGTGCCTATAGCTCCTGCGTAGCCTTTAAGCCTTGAAAGTGAGTAAGTGATTTCGCCCGGTACCGCCTTTAGTCCGTCTATTATAAACTTAAAGATAGCGGCAATTCCCATTCCTGCGAATACCGTGCCGGCATTTGCACCGCCTTCTTCACCTGCAAGAAGTACTTCGGCACATGCCGTTCCTTCTGGATAGGGAAGAGTTCCGTGCTCTTTTACTATAAGAGCATTTCTGAGAGGAACCATAAAGAATACACCTAAAAGACCGCCCAAGAGTGCAATCAGTGTTATCTCCAAAATTTCGGGCTTGTCCATTTTGCCCTCTGCCGCCCAAAGAAACAGGGCAGGAAGTGTGAATATTGCACCGGCAGCAACGGATTCGCCTGCTGAACCGATTGTCTGTACAATATTGCTTTCAAGTATTGAGTTCTTTCGCATAATAACACGAATAACTCCCATTGAAATAACTGCGGCAGGAATAGAAGCCGAAACGGTCATTCCAACCCTCAGTCCCAGATATGCGTTTGCCGCACCGAATATTACTGCTAAAAGAATACCCATTATAATAGAAGTAACTGTGAGTTCAGGGGTGACTCTGTCAGCAGGAATATACGGCTTGAATTCTTTTTGATTATTCATACGTATTCTCCAATCTATCACAACTGTGACATAAAATCGTCTAATTATAACATATTATCCCCATTATTTCAACTGTTAAATTGTACAATTTGCTACTTTTTAAATTTTAAGGTTAAAAGCGGTTGACTTTTCCTCGAAACGGTGTTAATATATACAACGTTGTCGCGATAAAAGCGCTTTGACAGAAGCACCGAAAAAAACTTAAAAAAGTTTAAAAAAAGTGTTGACAAAGAGCTTTGGGCGATGTATAATAAACAAGCTCGCTAAAAAAAGCGAAGCGGATTGA
>JAZUCF010000025.1:0-20155 GCA_045638945.1 Clostridia bacterium
CTGGTGCTGAGTGCACCCTTAACTCGAGCCATTTTATAGTCCTCCTAATTCTTATTTATAAGGTATAAGCTTCTTAATAACTTTTGCGTTTGTTACATCTGCAAGAGCGCCCTTTCTGAGTCTTCTCTTTCTCTTGGTGTCCTTCTTAGTGAGAATGTGACTCTTGAACGCTTTCGCTCTCTTTACCTTACCTGACTTTGTAAGACTGAAACGCTTTGCAGCGGCTCTGTGTGTCTTTATTTTAGGCATAATATCTCTCCTCTCAATTGTATATATCTAAACTAACTTTTGTTAGCCGATAATCAGTTCTTGGGCGAAATTGTAATCGCCATGTTCTTACCTTCAAGCTTCGCTTTCTTGTCAACTGTTCCGAATTCCTCAGCACCCTGTGCAAAACGCTCCAGAATCTGTTCGCCGATTGAAGCGTGATGAATCTCACGGCCACGGAAACGTACTGAAACCTTAACCTTGTCACCGTGCTGAAGAAATTTAATTGCATTCTTAAGCTTAGTTTCAAAATCATGATTGTCAATTGACGGTGAAAGACGAACCTCTTTAAGGTTTACAACTTTTTGATTCTTGCGGTTTTCCTTTTCCTTTTTAGCAAGCTCAAAACGATATTTACCGTAATCCATAATTTTGCATACGGGGGGATTTGCATTGGGTGACATCAATACCAAATCAAGATTCTTCTTGTTTGCCGCCTCCAAAGCATCATTTCTGGACATAATACCCAGCTGACTGCCGTCGTTATCAATTACACGCAGCTCATTATCCCTGATTTCTTCGTTAATCATCATTTCCTTGCTAATAGAAAACACCTCCAAAAATTGCTTAGTGCCACTAATAAAAAAGCGGCAGGAGAACCTACCGCTACAGAAAACATAGACATAATAAAAGCCTGTTTTATTAACCGTACCAGGTAATCCTGCACGGTGAGAAGCGGTAACTTCTGCTTTGTTGCTTAGTTATTATAACAGCTCTTTTTCCTTTTGTCAACTGTTTTTTCTTATTTTTTATAACTCATTTCCCTCGGAGTCGAAAAGAGGCAGTTTTTTAAGGAAAATTATATCTTCTCTGTCTGCGGCATCGCCTTCTGCCAGCACCGCCGCTTTGCCTACAATATTTCCGCCTGCAACCTCTACAAGTTTTTCAAGAGCAGCCAAAGATTCGCCCGTACTTATTACGTCATCCACGATAAGCACTCTTCTGCCACGGATTTTTTCCACATCTTCTTTTCCTATGTAAAGCTTCTGCTCTCCATGGGTTGTAATTGAGTTTACGCTGACTTCTATTACATCGCTCATATAAACCTTGGGTTTTTTGCGTGCAATAACATAGTCGTTTACCCCTGCCTGGCGTGCCATTTCGTGAATTAAGGGAATACTCTTTGCCTCGGCGGTAACCATTATGTCATATTCGGGAACCTTTTTTAAAAGCTCCCCTGCACAATTAACCGTAAGCTCCACATCTCCAAAAAGGATAAATGCCGCAATGGAAATTTTATCATTTACCGGAAACATCGGCAGATTCCTTTTCACCGATGCTATTTCCATCTGATATGTCTTCATCTTCTTCACCCTTCTTTTCATTAAAATCTTCATTATTTGTCTTTTTGCTCTTTCGTTTGAGAATAAAAATCACCGCAAAAGCCGCACACAAAGTTCCTGCAACAATTGATACTACTAATACTATATCTGACGCCGTTATTTCCGTTCTTTCTGCACAATCAAGGTTTACCCAACCAAGGACGCCGTTAATTTCGGTAAGACCCCAGTCATTTTTTCCTGTTTCAACGATTTTAACCACGTTAAAATCAGTTCCTTTTTTAACATTGGTAAGAATCATGCTTTGGCACTTTCCCGAATCAGTCGGAAAGCTCATCATTTCAAAATCTTTTTTTGCTTGGTATACCAACTCATCTCCGAGGCTGTATAATGAAAGTGCATTTGCATATGTATCTGTAAGAGAGCCTTTCTTTGCCCAACCTGCTGCATAATCGTTTACTACATACTCATAATCACCTTTTTCGGCAATAACCCTGACCTTTACACATTCGGGAATCACCGAGGTATCATATTCATCATCGGCAGTTGCATAAAGCTGCAAGCCTTCCGATTCCTCACTGCACACATAACCTTCCCTTTCTTTATCGAGAAGCTGTATTATCGTGTTTTCACTTTCGGGAGCTTTCTGAAGATATTTGGAAGAAACCCAACCTAAAACGCCGTTGTGGTTAATGAGGCACCAGCCGCTTTCCGTACTTCTCTGAACGAAAACCGTAGTTTGGTCCTCTATCTCTGCAAGGTGTTGTGCTTTGTCATCGGGATTATCAGAGGGAAGGCTCAAAAGCTCTATTTCGCCCGCATCGGCTACCACTACAAATTCAAGATTAACAGCCTTTCCCGCTTTATTCTGAGCGTTAGACAGCGACTGTGTTGTACAGGAGTAATCAATCCATCCGTTAAGTCCGTTATACGCTACATAAGCATACCCTTTTTCTTTCTTTCTCACGGTTAATCTTGTGCAATCAGGAATGATTGTATGATATGATTTCCTGCCAAGAGTTTCCCAGAGCTCTACACCCTTACCGCCTTTTGAAAGAATGTACACATACTCAACTTCGCCATATTCTGCCCCGTCAAACTCTTCAAACGGGACAGTATCCCTGAGCTTTATCCACGCATAATTTTTATCATCGTTTTTGGAAACAAGTCCCCAGCCCGAAGGAGTTTCCCTCTTGATTTCCAAAACCATGTCATTAGTGATGACATCCTTTACATCGCTTCCCAAAATCACATCTTCGGATGGGATATCATAGAGATAAGCTACTCCCTCTTTCGCCCTAACCTTCACCTTTTTTTCTGAATCACTGCCTGTTGCCAACGCCGCCTTTTTATACGAGGTGCGAGTAAAGCTCAGATTTATCCAGCCGCTTTTTTTATTAAACTCCACAAGCCCCCATGTTTTATCCTGCTCTAAGAGGGTAAGCTTTGAGCAAGCAGGAACAACTGCTATCGCGTGGCTTTTTTCATTTGGTGAAATGTGGAGTGACAGTTCGCCCTCCGCGTTTGCTGCATAAAGCGTGTCTGCGGCAAGTGCACTGTGGGCAAAGCAAAGGATTGCCGCTGCGGTAAATATAAACGCAATAAGTTTTTTCATATTTGTACTTCCTAACATTTGTGTATTATATTTTTTGTCTTGCTTTATTTTACACCATCCGCCCACAATTGTCAATATATGACACTTGTCGGGAATGTAAAAAAATGAGAGTGCAAAAAGCATAGCTTCTTGCACTCCAGTCCTGCTTATTATTTATTTTCCAAATATTCGTTAAGCTTCGCAATAAGAGCATCCGCATCCGCACCATGCACCGCACAAGCCTCTGCGATTGACTCACCGCTGGCTGAAGGACAACCCAGGCAATGCATACCTATTTCCAGGAAAAAGGGTGCTGTACCTGCATCCATCTTAAGAACATCAAGAATAATAGTGTCTTTCGTTACCTTTGCCATAAAAGCACCTCCCTATGATAATTACAAATAAATTCGCTTCTTCATTATACACCATTTTTTTGAAAAAAGCACTTGCAATTGCAAGTGCTTTTTCATGGAGCGGAAGACGAGATTCGAACTCGCGACGTTCACCTTGGCAAGGTGACGCTCTACCACTGAGCCACTCCCGCATTTCTCAAGCAAGTGATAGTATAGCATACAAAAATGGGTTTGTAAAGCTTTTTTTAAAAAATTTTTCAACTTTTTTTATTTTTATAGGGAATTTTTTGATTAAAAAAAAGGATTTTCTCTGCCCGTGTCGAAAATAAAGTTATAGACTTTATAATAAGAGGTTTTTACGATGGCGGCTTTTTATTCCGAAGAGCTTGTAAATGAAGTTATTTCGGCAAACGACATTGTGGATATTGTTTCAGGGTATGTCAGGCTGAAAAGGTCGGGCAGCAGTTTTATGGGCTGTTGTCCTTTTCACAGGGAAAAGACGCCCTCATTTCATGTAAGTGCGGACAAGCAGCTATACCACTGCTTCGGATGCGGTGCCGGCGGAAGCGTGATTCAGTTTATTATGAACGCAGAGGGGCTGGATTTTCCCGATGCACTCAGGTTTCTTGCTGACCGTGCAGGCATACGGATGCCCGAGGATACAGGCGGTGGCAGGGATGATGAAAGATACAAACGGAAGCAGAAAATATACGAAATGAATAAGGATGCCGCAAGGTTTTTCCGCGAATGTCTTTTATCCTCACAAGGTAAGGCAGCACAGGATTATCTGACCAAGAGAAAACTAAGCGGCAAAACGATAGCGGCTTTCGGATTGGGATTTGCCCCCTCAGGGTGGGATAACCTTTTAAAGCATTTGCAAAAAAAGGGGTATGACCGAGCTCTTATGGTAGAGGCAGGGCTTTGCATCATGAATGACAAAGGGCATGTTTACGACCGTTTCCGTGAAAGAGTAATGTTCCCTATATTTGATGTACGAAGTAACATCGTAGGCTTTACGGGCAGAATTCTTTCGGGTGATGCGGCAAAATACTTAAACTCCCCCGAAAGCATCGTGTTTGACAAGGGTAAAAATCTTTATGCTCTTAACCTTGCTAAAAAAAGCAGCAGAGGGTATTATATATTGGTAGAGGGTAACATGGACGTTATCTCTCTTCATCAGGCGGAGATAAACTCTGCGGTTGCCGCATGCGGAACGGCATTTACCCGCGACCAGGCAAAGCTTATTTCAAAAAGCCCCGTTTATTTATGTTTTGACAGTGACGGTGCAGGGCAAAAGGCACTGGAAAGGGCGGCAGAGGTTTTTAAGGAATTTGATACAAAGCTTCGCGTCATTACAATGGCGGGGGCTAAAGACCCTGATGAATTTATAAAAAAATACGGCGTGGAAGAATTTGAAGAACTCATTAAAAAAGCAAAAACGCTGACAGAGCATAGAATGGATGTACTGTTAAGCGGTGTTGATTTAAACGACACGGCACAAAAAATAGAGATGCTTTCAAATGCGTCCAAACTTTTTGCTGAAATTCCCAGTGCGGTGGAAAGAGAAATTTATGTAGCAAGGCTTTCGGCAAAAACAGGAATCAGCATTGAATCTATTAACAGCGAAATCAGAAAGACCAACGCAAAGAAAGTCCGCAAGGAAGTTTCTTCACAGCTAAGACAGGCTGTAGGCGGACAAGCCTCAAGCGAAAAGAAAGCGGCAGGGAGAAGACACACTGCCGAGGCAGGATTTCTCTCCATGCTTTGCGAAAGCCCAAAGGTTTTCTCCGCATATGGGGAAAAATTCGAGCAAGAAAGTTTTTCGGGCGATATACATAAAGAAGTTTTTGCACATATTTGTACATATTACAAAGAAAATAAGTCGGGCGAGTGCCGCGACTATCTGATGAAAGAAATGCAGGGGCATGAAAAAGAGCTTTCCAATATTTTGATGAGCGTGCAAAATGTCTCCGACACCCTGGGGGCGGCTGATGACTTTGCGCAGGTAATGGAAAACGAAATCTGGAATGAAAAACTGCAAAAAGCACAAAGCGAGGGAAACCTACAGCTTATAAGCGAGCTTTTAAAAGAAAAAAAACAAAGAGGCTAAAGGAATAAGGGAGTTGATTATACATGAGCGAAACAGCAAACAAGAAAAACATCGTTAAAGAGCTTATCGAAAAGGGCAAGCAAAAAGGGATGCTTACGGAGCATGAAATTGAGGAAGCACTCGGCGAACTGGAGCTTGACGTAGAGCAGATTGAAAAAATTCACGACAATCTGGAAGATTTGGGCATTGATATCGTAGGCGAAGATATCGACCAGGAAATCAAGAAAATTGAAATTTCCGAAGAGGATTTAGAGGATCTTTCCGTTCCAGAAGGAATCAACGTAGATGACCATGTAAGAATGTACCTCAAGGAAATAGGTAAAGTTCCGCTTCTTTCCCCTGATGAGGAAATTGAATACGCACAGCGTATGAGCGAAGGAGACGAAGAAGCAAAGAAAAAGCTCACAGAGGCAAACCTTCGTCTTGTTGTAAGCATTGCCAAGAGGTATGTAGGCCGCGGTATGCTTTTCCTTGACCTTATTCAGGAGGGTAATCTTGGTCTTATAAAAGCCGTTGAAAAATTCGACTACACAAAGGGATACAAGTTCAGCACCTATGCTACATGGTGGATAAGACAGGCTATCACCCGTGCAATTGCCGATCAGGCAAGGACAATCCGTATTCCCGTTCATATGGTTGAAACCATTAATAAGCTTATCCGTGTTTCCCGTCAGCTTCTTCAGGAGCTTGGCAGAGAGCCTTCTCCCGAAGAAATTGCAAAGGAAATGGGAATGAGCCTTGAAAAGGTGCGTGAAATTATGAAGATTGCACAGGAGCCTGTTTCTCTTGAAACGCCTATCGGCGAAGAAGAGGACAGCCACCTTGGCGACTTCATTCCCGACGACGATGCACCTGCTCCCAGTGAAGCGGCGTCATTTATGCTCCTTAAGGAACAGCTTATGGATGTGCTCAACACCCTTACTCCCAGAGAAGAAAAAGTTCTTCGCCTTCGCTTCGGTCTTGAGGACGGAAGAGCAAGAACGCTTGAGGAAGTAGGCGGCGTGTTTGACGTAACAAGAGAAAGAATCCGTCAGATTGAGGCTAAAGCACTTCGCAAGCTTCGCCACCCAAGCAGAAGTAAGAAGCTTAAAGATTTCTTAGAATAATACGGATGCGGAAAAGCAGCACCGAACGTATAGGGCAGAGATTTTTATTCCACTGATTGAAGATTAAATAATGAATTTAATTCGTTGCAAAACTTGGTGAAAATTCGTTTTGCAACGAATTTTTCTTTTTTATTATGCCCTATACTACGAACAAACTTCATCTCTCGACGTACCATCGTACGCCTTCGGGCAAGGTCCTTCGGACTTCAGTTTGTCCGTTCTGCACTACTTTTCCCCATCCTTTCCCACGAACAAGCAGCACAGAGCAAATCCCTTTTGTTTATTATTTTTAATAAAAGTATTGATTTTTTTAATTCTTTGTAGTATAATCAAATCCGTTAAGCCGATGTGATGGAATTGGCAGACGTAACGGACTCAAAATCCGTCGGTGGCAACACCGTGCGGGTTCGACTCCCGCCATCGGCACCAAAAAAAACAACTACTCCTCGTCAGAGGGGTGGTTGTTTTTTTATTATCCTCTTTTCTTCTTTTATAATATATCAATGTATTCGCCGTTTAAGGCCTTATTCATACTCCTTACTGCACAAAATTTACCGCACATTGAACAGCTTTCCTCAATTTCAGGCTTTCTGTTATCTATGATTCTTTTTGCTGTTTCAGGATCGATTGAGCATTCCCACTGCTTATCCCAGTCAAAGTTTCTTCGTGCATCTGCCATTTTATCATCAATATCTCTTGCGTGAGGAATGTGCTTTGCAATATCCGCAGCGTGTGCCGCAATTTTTGATGTAACAATGCCTTTCTTAACATCATCAACATTTGGAAGTGCAAGATGTTCTGCAGGGGTTACATAGCAAAGAAACGCTGCACCCGCCGAAGCTGCAATAGCCCCACCAATGGCTGAAGTTATATGGTCATATCCCGGTGCAATATCTGTCACAATCGGACCTAACACATAAAAGGGTGCTCCCATACAGATAGTCTGCTGAAGTTTCATATTTGCTTCAATCTGGTCAAGAGGCATATGTCCGGGTCCTTCAACCATAACCTGTACATCTTTCTCCCAAGCCCTTTTTGTAAGCTCTCCCAGACGAACAAGTTCCTCTATCTGACACACATCGCTTGCGTCTGCAAGACAACCGGGACGGCACGCATCTCCAAGCGAAATTGTAACATCGTATTCACGGCAAATATCAAGTATTTCGTCGTAATACTCATAGAATGGATTTTCATTGCCCGTCATACTCATCCAGGCAAATACCAATGAGCCGCCACGGGATACAATATTCATTTTTCTTTTATGAGTTTTAATCTGTTCTATGGTTTTTCTTGTGATTCCGCAATGAATAGTTACAAAGTCAACGCCGTCCTCTGCGTGAAATCTGATAACATCAATAAAATCTTTTGCTGAAAGTGTCGCTAAGTCTCTCTGATAATGAATAACACTGTCATATACCGGAACAGTACCAATCATAGCAGGACATTCTTTGACAAGCTTCTGTCTGAATGGCTGAGTGTTTCCGTGTGAAGATAAATCCATAATAGCTTCAGCACCCATATTGACTGCCGCCATTACTTTTTCCATTTCGATGTCGTAATCCTTGCAATCTCTTGAAACACCTAAATTAACATTTATTTTTGTTCTAAGCATAGAACCAACACCATTCGGTTCTATTGAGGTATGTAGCTTATTTGCACAGATAGCAACCTGTCCTTTTGCAACAAGCCCCCTTATTTCTTCAGGTGTTCTATATTCCTTTTCGGCTACAGCCTTCATCTCAGGTGTAATAATGCCTTTTTTCGCGGCATCCATTTGTGTAGTATAGTTCCTCATTTCACTCATCCTTTCAAACAGATATTTCTCAGATGTATTTTTCTTTCAAACTAAAATTGTGCATCAGCGGTCCTGACCCCGCACCTAAATCAAGACCTGCCCGAATTGCACCTGAAACATATTCTTTCGCTCTTTTTACAGACTCAAATACTGAAAATCCTTTTGCAAGATTTGCCGCAATGGCACTTGACAAAGTGCATCCCGTTCCGTGCGTGTTTGTATTATCGATTCGTTCCGCCTCAAGCCATACTGCCCTACCCTTTTCGTACCAAAGGTCATTTGCATCATTCACTCTGTGCCCGCCCTTTAACAAAACACAGCACTGATATTTTTCTTCTATGTATTTAGCAGCTTTTATCATATCTTCTTTGCCGCAAATTTTCATTCCCGACAAAACTTCTGCTTCGGGAATATTAGGCGTTACAAGAGTTGCAATGGGCAGCAGTTTTGCAACCAATGTTTTTATTGCATCTGTCTTAATAAGGGCAGAACCGCTTGTTGCAACCATTACCGGGTCTACAACAATATTTTTCGCATTATAAAATTCAAGTCTTTCGGCAATCACATTGATTAACTCGCTCGATGACACCATTCCGATTTTTACACTGTCGGGGAAGATATCTTCAAACACGGCATCCAATTGCTCTTTTAAAAAACGAGGGGTTACTTCTGAAATCTCCCTTACTCCGAGTGTATTCTGGGCAGTCAGTGCCGTTATTACACTCATGGCATAAACACCGCTCATTGTCATTGTTTTCAAGTCTGCCTGAATTCCTGCACCCCCGCTGCAATCACTGCCTGCAATAGAGAGTGCCGTTTTCATTTGTTCTCTTTTTACCATAATTCAAGCTCCTTTGCTCTTTCAATAAGTTCATCTGCAGCTTTTTGTGGATTTTCTGCCTTCATAATCGCAGATACCACGCAAATTCCGGCAATGGGTATTCCTTTTAATACATCAATATTATCTTTATTTAAGCCTCCGATTGCATTAACAGGAATAGGAACGGCATCGCAAATTTGACTTAAAGTTTGAGTGGAAGTCAATACCGTCTTAACCTTTGTTGTCGTAGGATAAATCGCACCGACACCGAGATAGTCAGCTCCTTGCCTAAAGGCTTCTTCTGCTTGCGGAACTGTCTTTGCAGTTGCTCCCACAATCTTATTTTCTCCCATAAGCTTTCTTGCAACAAATACAGGCATATCGCTTTGCCCTACATGCACCCCCTCAGCATTTATTGCCAAAGCCACGTCAACCCTGTCATCAATTATAAGCGGAACATTATATTTTCTTGTTATGTTGTGAACTTTTTGGGCAAGTTCAATATATTCTCTTGTGGATTTTTCTTTTTCACGAAGCTGTAAAAGCGTTGCACCGCCCTTTAAGCCTTCTTCCACACGAAGGAGAAATTCTTCCTCGCTAAAATTTGTACTGTCAGTTATAAAATAAAGTTTTGTATTTAATTCTTTCATTTACTACACCTCACACATACAGATAATCATTAAGCACGGGTTGCAAGCCTTCTTCTGCAATATCCTTGTACATTGCATCAAGACTTCTGTTGTCGTCAATTTCAAACTGTTCATCACCTTGCACTTCATCTGACTCTTTTCCGCTGTATTTACTTTCATGGTCGCCAATTCCGGTAGAAACACCTGCCGATACCTTTGTTGCGGCAATCTTCACAATACCGTTTCTAAATTCTCCACTTTCACGGGAGGATACTGTAATACCGACAAAAGGTAAGAATATACGGTAAGCACAGATTATCTGACAAAGCTGTTTTTCGTGAACATCCAAAGGATTGATTTTATCATTATTGATAATAGGTCTGAGTCTTGGACAGGACAGCGACATTTCCGCGTGAGGATATTTTCTTTGCAGAAAATACACATGAAGCGCACTTGCCAAAGCATCCTTCCTGAAATCCGAAAGTCCTAAAAGTGCCGAAAAAGCTACACCTCGCATACCACCCATAAGTGCTCGCTCCTGAGCGTCAAAGCGATAAGGCCATACACGCTTGTGACCGAGCAAATGAAGCTGTTCATACTTTTCCGTATCATATGTTTCCTGAAATACGGTTACATAGTCAGCACCGCATTCGTGAAGATATTTATATTCATCGGTATTTACGGGATATATTTCAAGCCCTACCATACGGAAGTATTTCCTTGCTATCTTACACGCTTCACCGATATATTTTATATCGCTTTGATCACGGCTTTCGCCTGTTAGAATCAGAATTTCTTCCATGCCGCTGCCAGATATAACCTTCATTTCCTTTTCAATCTGCTCCATGGAAAGCTTCATGCGGTTAATATAATTGTAGCAGTTAAAGCCGCAATACACGCAGTAATTTTCGCAGTAATTGGCTATGTAAAGAGGTGTAAAAAGATAAACCGTGTTTCCGAAGTGCTTACTTGTTTCAAGTCTTGCTCTCTGTGCCATTTGCTCTAAAAACTGTTCTGCTGCCGGAGATAAAAGTGCCTTAAAATCTTCTATGGTACAGATTTCATGCTCTAATGCCGCTTTCACATCTTTGGCAGTATATTTTGAGTAATCAAAAGAATTCATCTGTTCCATTACATTTTTGCAAACATCAGATTCTATTTTCTCCATACCCGGCAAATATTCCATGTGGTTTTTTCGTGAAGAAGGATCTGCTTCTATCTGATGTTTCTTCGCAAGTACTTCGGGTGACAAGTGCTCCGAGTCTACAAAAAATTGATTTTCCATTTTGTGCATCTCCTTAATCTCTCAAAAATCCGGTTAAAGGATCAGATGCAGATGCTCCTCTTGTGAGGACTCTGCCAAGGCCTGAAAGGTATGCTTTTCTTCCTGCCTCAATTGCCTGACGGAATGCGGCTGCCATAAGAGGAAGATTACCTGCGGTAGCAAGTGCTGTATTTGCCATAATCGCAGCAGCACCCATTTCCATTGCTTCACAGGCCTGCGACGGCTTCCCGATACCTGCATCAACAATAATCGGCAAATCAATTTCATCAATAAGTATTTGAATAAAATCCTTTGTTGCAAGACCTTTGTTAGAGCCTATGGGCGATGCAAGAGGCATTATGGTAGCTGCTCCTGCATTAACCAAATCACGGGCAACATTTAAGTCAGGGTACATATACGGCATAACAACAAATCCATCATTTGCAAGGATTTCTGTTGCTCTAATGGTTTCGGTATTATCAGGGAGCAAATATTTTGAATCACGCATAATTTCAATCTTTACAAAATTACCGCAGCCAAGCTCACGGGCGAGTCTTGCAATTCTTACTGCTTCTTCAGCATTTCTTGCTCCGCTTGTGTTTGGGAGAAGCGTTATCCCTTTTGGAATAAAATCTAAAATGTTTTCTTGTTCTTTTGTGTTCGCACGGCGGACAGCAAGGGTTATAATCTCCGCACCTGCATCCTTTAGTGCAGCTTCAATCAGATTAAGAGAATACTTTCCCGAACCTAATATAAAACGGGAATTAAATTCTTGTCCTCCGATAACAAGTTTGTCATTATTCATTTGCATTTCCTTCTTTCTATACTTCAAATTCATTTGCTATAATTCTTAATACCGTGTGTGCCTGATGTGCTGCACAGAGCATTACTCTTGATGATACAAGACCGATTCCGTCTTTTGCATCGCTTACTTCATCGCCGCAAAGATAAAATCTTTTTGTTACCTTTCTTGTATGGATGCTGTTTGCACTCCCCATACCTGCCATTCCGGAAGCAGCCACGATATATTTATCCGGCATTTTCTCTAAAACAAAGTTCGTCAGCATCGCCTTACATTCTGCATTATCAAACGCTTCACAGATAATATCGGCGTCTGAAAGAATATCCTTAGCATTATTTTCATCAAGTTGAATTGTATGTATCTTGGTTTCAAGATAGGGGTTTATTTCTTTCAGGTTATTTCTCAAGGCTTCTGTCTTGTACATTCCAATTTGATTTGCCTTATACTGCTGACGGTGTATGTTTGTTATATCTACCTTGTCAAAATCTATCAGAACGAGATTTCCTATGCCTGCACGGGCAAGAGAAATGGCTATATTGGAGCCAAGACCACCAAGCCCGCATACCGCAACAGTTGCGGATGATATTTTTTTCTGAAACTCAATTCCGTGTCTGTCATTTAATGCTTTTATCCATTCTTGTTTACTCGGAATCATATCAGCCACCTCCCACAAAGCTTACAACCTCAACGCTGTCGCCGTCCTTAAAAATCGTATCTGCATAGTGTGCTTTAGGAACTATATCTCCGTTCAGCTCGACAGCAACACGCATTAAGTCGTAACCTACAGAATTAAGATATACCGCAACAGACTTACCGCCTGCATCTACATTCTCTCCGTTAATTCTTACCACCTTATTCACCTCCAAAATTGTAACAAAAAAGGAGCTACCGATTTGGTAACTCCTAAGATTCCTTAGATATTCCTAAAACTTTTGTTCAGGCATCCCTACGTTGGCATTATCCAAATCAGGTTCTCGGTCGAAGGTCATACCTTCCTCTCAGCCTGTAATACAAGCTCCCGTTCTTCTTTATTTATTTTTGTACAGTATATCACTTGGCAGTGAAGATTGCAAGTGTTTTTTCATAACTAAACAAAAATTTCTCATTCCACCACTTCATATACAAGAGGCTTCTTTTCGGGGATTTTATCCGAAATTCCTACGGCAGACAGGAAATCGCTCTGCAATTTTTCAGTTATGTTTTCCTTATTGGTATAAATTTTTGCGATAACCTCGCCTTTCTCTACCCAATCACCTCTTTGTCTTAATAAAACTATCCCTGCGGAGTAATCTATCTTGTCACCTTTTTCCTTTCGTCCTCCGCCTGCTTCCACGCATATATTTCCGATTTCCTGTGCATCTATAGAGGATATGTAGCCTGTTTTTTCGGATTTTACCTCTATTTCCTTGGAGGCTTTTTCAAAGAGGTCCGTGTTTTCGATGTGTTCTATATTTCCTCCCTGTTCTTTTATCCAGGTGAGGAATTTTTCATAGGCAGCACCGCTTTTTACTGCTTCGTATGCTTTTTCAAGCATTTTTTCATGAGGCTTATTAAGTGCCATTGATGCCATATGTGCCGCCAGTATACAGCTTATATCCAACAGGTTTTTATCGCCGCTCCCTTTTAGCACATTCACCGACTCAATCACTTCCAGACTGTTACCCACACAGTTTCCCAAAGGTACATCCATATTGGTAAGAATGGCACGGACGTTTCTGCCACAGTTTCTACCTATGGCTACCATGCATTTTGCCAGGACACGGGCACTTTCTATATCTTTCATGAAAGCACCGCTTCCGACTTTTACATCAAGAACAATATTTTTTGCCCCCGAAGCAAGCTTCTTGCTCATAATGCTCGAAGCAATAAGCGGTATACTGTCCACCGTGGCAGTAACGTCACGAAGGGCATATATCTTCTTATCGGCAGGTGCTAAATTTCCGCTTTGAGCGGTCAATGCTATTCCAATTTTTTGAGTCTGCTCTATGAATTTTTCGGGTGGAAGCTCGGTACAATATCCGGGAATGGATTCCAGCTTATCTATTGTTCCGCCTGTGTGTCCAAGTCCTCTGCCGCTCATTTTCGCTATCTTACACCCAAGCGTTGCCGCAATGGGTATTGCAATCAGAGTGGTCTTATCCCCCACACCGCCGCTGCTGTGCTTGTCGGAAGAAAGGTCGCCAAGCATTGATAAATCTATACTCTCTCCGCTCTGTGCCATTTCCATGGTTAAATCGGCAGTTTCTCTCTCATTCATTCCGTTAAGGCAAATTGCCATAAGGAGTGCTGCTGCCTGATAATCGGGGATTTGTCCGTTTGTATATCCTGTTACAAATTTTTGTATTTCTTCGCGTGTCAGCTCCTTGCCGTCACGCTTTTTTCTTATGATGCTATACATATCCGTTCACCTCAAGCCAAAGGATTCGGGAAGCAATTCCTCCAGAGTACAGGTTTTGATTTCAACCCCGTTATAAAGATAAATCTTAAAATCCTTTTTGCAAAACTCACTCATTACCTGCCTGCAAATTCCGCAGGGGGAACAATACTTTTCCACTCTGCCGCCTTTTCCTCCTACTATGGCAATTGAGCAAAATTCTTTTTCTCCGTGAGCTACTGCACTCGCAAATGCGGTTCTTTCCGCACAGATTGTTGCCCCGTAAGAAGCGTTTTCCACGTTGCACCCGAAATACACCTTGCCGCTTGCCCCTAAAAGTGCCGCACCCACGGTAAATTTTGAATAGGGGGCATATGCATTTTTCATTGCCGCCATGGCATTTCCTATAAGCTCTTCTTTTCTCATTTTACCTCTCCTTAATAAAGAGTTCTCTCAATTAAAGTATATAGCTGAAAGCGGAAAAAATCAACCATTTCAAAAAAAGTTTGCAAAAGCTTCATAAAAATATATTTTTTATTGAACTTCTGCCAGATTTATGGTAAAATATATTATGTATTTTTATGTTCTGTAAAGGATAGATATTTATGTATTACGAGGAGCTTCGCAGTACAATTAAAGAAAGAAAATTTGCCCCCCTTTATATTTTTGAAGGGGCGGAGGAATACCTGATTGAATTCTGCATAGGTGAGATTAAAAAGGCACTTGTTGTGGATTGGTCGGAAATGATGAATTTCAAAAGCTTTACCGAGCTTCCGCCCGTGTCCGAGGCAGGAGATTTTATGGAAACGCTTCCCGTTATGAGTGAAAGGAAGCTTGTCGTTTTCAGAAAATGCGGGCTTTTTTCGGGCAATATCAAAAACCGTGCTCAATGGGAAAAGCTTTTTGAGAACGTGGCAGACTTTAACTGCGTGATTATATGGGAAAACGCCCCCGAAAAAGGGAAAAAGGCAGGCCCTGTACGCAAAGCCGCTGAAAAAGGCGGAGCGGTGGTTGTTGAATTTCCGCTGAGAACGGAGGCAAATCTTCGGAGTTGGGTGGCAAAAATTGCCGCCGCAAGCGGAAAAACCATTGATGTGAAAAATGCTTCTTATCTGATAAATTCTCTTGACAGAAGCATGCAGTCCATAAAAATAGAGCTTGAGAAAATCATTGCTTTTTCGAAAGCTCCTCAGATTACCAAAGAAGATATTGACAGCGTGCTTGTAAAGCCTGTAACAGAGAACGTTTTCGGGCTTATAGATGCAATATTTGACGGCAGGCGTGAGATATGCTTTAATTTGCTTTATACTCTCCGCTCGCTCAAGCAGGAGCCCGTGTCAATATTGTCACTTCTTTCAAGCCAACTCTTAACCATATACCACGCAAAGCTTCATCTGCTGAGCGGTATGCCCCACAGCAAAGTTTCCGCTACATTGGGCGGTGGTTTCCTTGCCGAAAAATGCACACGGAAGGCAGAAAAAATCAAGCTTGAAAATATACAGACGTTAGTTTCGCTCTGCTGTGAATGTGACAGAAAAATCAAGCAGGGGCTTTTAAGCGGCTGGGCGGCATTGGAAACTATTATTGCCGAATACAAGTATTATTAATGAGGAAAGGATTGTTATTATGAAATATGAGCTTAAAAACGGATGGTCAACCGATATTGACAAGGATTTGGTTTTTAAATTTTCGGAAGGGTATAAGGATTTCCTCACAAAATGTAAGACGGAAAGAGAATCCGTAGATGAGGCAATCCGCTTTGCCGAGGAATGCGGATTTAAGTCCCTTGATAGCTTCAAAACTCTTAAAGAGGGCGACAAAATTTACGCTGTAAATAAGCTCCGCTCTGTAGTTTTAGCAGTAATCGGAAGCGAGGACATCACTTCGGGCGTGAATATCGTGGGAGCGCATATTGATGCACCCCGTCTTGACCTTAAGCCAAACCCCTTGTATGAAGATGGGGAAATGGCATATTTCAAAACTCATTACTACGGCGGAATAAAGAAATATCAGTGGGGGACAATTCCCCTTGCTCTCCACGGAGTAGTAATTAAAAAGGACGGCGAAACCGTAAATGTACGCATCGGTGACGAGAATGATGACGTTACCTTTGTTATCACAGACCTTCTTCCCCACTTAGCACAGGAGCAGATGAAAAAAACTCCCTCTACAGTCATTGAGGGAGAACAGCTTAATCTCCTTATCGGCTCTATCCCCGATAAGGACGAGGAAAAGGACGGAGTTAAGGCAAATATTCTTGCACTTCTTAACGAAAAATATGGCATATGTGAGGAGGACTTCCTCAGCGCGGAGCTTCAGATAGTGCCTTCCGCAAATGCAAAGGATGTGGGCTTTGACAGAAGCCTTATCGGTTCTTACGGACACGACGACAGAGTTTGTGCATACCCCTCCCTTATGGCAATTCTCACTACCGAGGCGTGTGATAAGACGGCTGTTTGTATTCTTACCGATAAAGAAGAAGTGGGAAGCATGGGAAACACGGGTGCAAAGAGCGATTTTATGAAGCTTGTGCTTCTTGAAATGCTTGATAAAAAAGGCGAGGGCGCAACAGAGCTAAACCTTCTTCGCACACTTGACAAAAGCTATTGCCTCAGTGCAGATGTTAACGCCGCATTTGACCCCAATTTCCCCACCCCCTATGAAAAGCGTAACAGTGCCAGAATAAATTACGGCATTGCAATTTCCAAATATACGGGTGCCCGCGGGAAAAGCGGCTCAAGTGATGCATCTGCCGAGCTTATGAGCAAGGTTCGTACGCTTTTCAATAACAACGATATTTTGTGGCACGTGGCAGAGCTTGGAAAGGTAGACGCAGGCGGCGGCGGTACAATCGCACAGTACGTTGCCAACTTAGGTGTGGAAACCGTTGACTGCGGAGTGCCCGTGCTTAGTATGCACGCACCCTTTGAGGTTGTAGCAAAGCTTGACGTTTATATGACATATAAGGCTTTTCATGTATTCTTTAATAATTGAGGTTGTTTTATGAGAATAGATAAATTTTTAAAGGTTTCCAGAATTATCAAACGCCGCACTGTAGCAAACGAAGCTTGCGATGCAGGACGCGTGAGCATTAACGGCAAGGTATGCAAGGCAAGTGCGGAGATAAAATGCGGCGATATTGTGGAAATCCGTTTTGGCGAAAGACTTATTAAAGTTCGTATCGAGGATATAAAGGAGCATACCTTGAAAAATGATGCCGCCTCTCTCTACACGGTACTTGAAAATAATTAGGAGTGACTAAATTGAAGGTTTTATGGCAATTATTTTCTGCTTTTTTCAGAATCGGAGCTTTCACCTTTGGCGGTGGCTATGCCATGCTGTCACTGATTCAGAAAGAAGTGGTGGACAATAAAAAGTGGGCTACCGATGAGGAAGTGCTTGACTACTATGCAGTTGCGCAATGTACACCAGGCGTCATTGCCGTGAACACGGCAACCTTTGTGGGTTATAAACAAAAAGGCGTTTTAGGAGCTATTGCGGCAACCTTTGGCGTAGTGCTTCCCTCACTTATTATAATAACGGTTATCGCCTCTGTGCTTCAGAATTTTATGGAGTATGAAATTGTGCAGCACATCTTCGGCGGAATACGAGTGGTGGTTGCAGTGCTTATAGTTAATGCTGTTATTACAATGGGCAAAAAAGCAATAAAGGATTATCTTTGTGTATTTCTTGCCATATCTTCATTTGCCGTATCATTGATTTTTTCCGGTTTGTCCCCTGTATTTGTGGTACTGGCGGCGGCACTTATAGGGCTTGCCACAATGAAGAAAGGGGGAAATTGCAAATGATTTTCCTCTATCTTTTCCTTGAATTTTTCAAGACAGGTCTTTTTTCCATCGGCGGCGGACTTGCCACCATTCCCTTTCTTACCGCGATGTCGGAAAAGTGGGGTTGGTTCACCCGAGAAACCTTGGGCAATATGATTGCCGTGGGAGAATCCACACCCGGCCCCATTGGGGTGAATATGGCAACCTATGTGGGTTACACTGTGGGTTATGATAAGTTTGGTACTTTGGGAGCAATCTTAGGCGGATTTACTGCTACTTTTGCTTTGGTTTTACCCTCTATTATAATTATTTTAATTGTTGCAAGAATACTCACGGCGTTTAAGGAGAATAGATTTGTATCCCGCAGCTTTTACGCCATACGCCCTGCGGTAACTGGAATGATTGCCACTGCCGCAGTAGCCATGATTAAAAGCGGTATATTTACAAAAAGCGGAAATTCCCTCATTAAAATGCTTGATATTAAAGCGGCAATTCTTTTCGCGGTGCTTTTAATATGCACAAATAAAATAAAGCTTCATCCCATTTTTTATATTATAATAGCAGGTGCCGTGGGTGCAATTTTCAAAATGTGAGGTATAAGCAATGGATATATTAAAGCAGCTCTGTAATGAGCTTAACACAGACGAAACAAAAACACAAAACGTGGTAAATCTCTTGGACGAGGGAAATACCATTCCCTTTATTGCCCGATACCGCAAAGAGCTTACAGGCAACATGGACGACCAGCTTATCCGCTCGATTTCCGACAGACTGTCATCGCTTCGTGCAATTGAGGAAAGAAAGAGCGAAATAATAAGACTTATTGACGAGCAGGGTAAGCTTACCGATGAAATTACCGAGGCTGTTAATAATGCAAAAACGCTTACCGAGCTTGAGGATATCTACCGCCCGTATCGCCCCAAAAGAAAAACACGTGCAAGCGTGGCACGCGAAAAGGGACTTTCACCTTTGGCGGAATTGATTATGGAGCAGAAATTCGGCGGCGATATTAACGAGGAAGCCGCAAAGTATATTGACGAGGAAAAGGGCGTTTTAACCTCTGAGGATGCTATTTCGGGGGCAAAGGATATTATCGCTGAGGATATTTCGGACAATGCCGACTACCGAAAGAGTATACGCCGCCTTACCTATATGAACGGTGTGATTACCAGTAAGCAGGGCAAGGGTGAAAACAATGTATATCAGATGTATTACGAGTTTTCCGAGCCTGTAAAGGCTGTTGCCGACCACAGAATACTGGCAATGGACCGCGGAGAAAAAGAGGATGTTCTCAGCATTAAAATCGAGCTTGACACGGATATAATTACGACTTTCCTGTTTAAGGAAGTAATTATAAATGAATCCTCTCCCCTTGCTGACCTTGTAAAAGAGGCGGCAATCGACAGCTACAAAAGGCTTATTGCACCTTCTATTGAAAATGAAATCCGTACCGACCTTACGGAGCGTGCACAAAACGGAGCAATTTCACTTTTCAGCGTGAATCTTAAAAATCTCCTTATGACCCCGCCTGTTAAAGGACATATTGTATTGGGCGTTGACCCCGGCTACAGAACAGGCTGTAAATTAGCTGTAGTTGATTCCACGGGCAAGGTGCTTGAAACGGGCGTCGGCTACTTCACCCTTGAGCATCACGACATAGAAAAGGCGAAAAAGCAGATTAAGGGTATGATTGAAAGGCACAACGTAACCCTTGTTTCCATTGGTAACGGTACGGCTACGGGAGAAAGCGAAAAGTTCGTTGCTTCCCTTATCGGAGAGCTTGACCGAGATGTAAAATACATGGTTGTATCGGAGGCAGGTGCTTCCGTTTACAGTGCCAGTGAGCTTGGAGCAAAGGAGTTCCCCGACTACGATGTATCACTCCGCAGTGCAGTTTCAATTGCAAGAAGACTTCAGGACCCGTTGGCAGAGCTTGTTAAAATAGACCCCCGTTCAATTGGTGTGGGACAGTA
>JAZUCF010000026.1:0-60032 GCA_045638945.1 Clostridia bacterium
TGCGGCACGCATTGGAGAGCTTTATATGGGTGCGGCAACTGCCACTAAGGCTCTTTCCTTCAACGAAATGTTCAAGATCCTTCGTAACGCACTCGATGCTGCCGTTCTTGAGGTAACAACCTATAGCTCAAATGGCACCGCAGAATATATATTTAATGAAAACAAAAATATCCTTACCGAGTACTGGAATGCAAAGGTAATTGAGGGAAAAGTTAAGAAAAACGAATTTTCCGACCTTGAAAATCCCGCAGCAAGCGGTAAGGAAAACACAATATACATCGACTCAAAGGAGCTTAAGCTTCTTTATAAGGAATATAACAATTTCCTTGGCTACCGCGTAAAGGGCTGGTACGATAACGACGACAGACTCCTTTACATGGGAACAAAGGAATATGATATTACCGAAATTGACCTTGCCGATGTTACAGGCGATAGCGTAAGCGGAAGCACCGTTAACTTTAAATATAAAAAGGCAAACGGAAAGAATGTAAGTGATACTTTCTCTGTAGGAAGCGGAAAATATGTTATCTACAACGGAAAGAGCATCGCATCAGGCGACCTCGGCAAAATCCTTCTCAGCAAGGCAGACGGCGGAAGCATCAAGCTTATCGGCGACAGCCTCACTGTAATTGAAGCCTACAGAACTATCGTGGTAGGCTCCGTTGATACTAATGAAGAAGTCATTTACGACAAGTATGATTTGTATAACCGTGTGCTTCGCTTAAAGGATGCTGACTATTTCTTCAAAAATGACGATGGAAGCAAAGCAGAACTTAAGGACATCGTCCAAAATGACGTACTTTCCGTAGCGGAAAGCACAGACGGAAAGTATGTAAATGCCATTATCTGCCGTGAACAGGTCAGCGGCACAATCGGAATGATTGAAAACGGCGATGATTTGGAAAATGCGGTTGTAACCATAGACGGCAAGGAATATACCCTTGCAAATGCTGCAAAGCCCCTTCTCAGCAATACAGGCGGAAAGTATTGGACGGACTTTGTAAAGCTTAACACAAGTGCCACCTTCATGCTCGACAGCTTCGGAAGCATTGTATCAGTACTTGATACACAGACCGAGGCTATCCCCGGCTACGTTGTAGCCATGGGCTATAAGGGAGGTCTTTCAAAGCAGCTCCAGGCGGCAATCATGGTTAAAGAGCATGAAAAATATCAGATATACGAATTTGCAAATAACGTAAAGTATAACGGAACAAAGAAAAAGGAAGCAGACGTCAAGAAATACTTCCACGAGGGTGATAATGAAAATAATGCTTTCGTAGAAACAGCTGTCCTTTTCGACGTTAATGCAGAGGGCGAAATAAGCAAAATCGATACGTTTATCACTAAAGCAGAGGCGGATGCTTACACCACAAGCGAGGTAGAGCAGAAGCTTGTACAGAGATACACGGGGAGTGATTTGTTTTATAAATCAGGCTCGGGCGTATTCGGAAATCTGTTCTATTGGAAGGCTGATACCGCCCTTAGTATTGTGACCGACGAATCATCAGATTACGAAGATTATGTATCTTATCAGAAAAACTGGAGTAACGACAGTAGGCCAAATGTAGAGGTGTACACCAAGGGTGCACGTACCCCCGAAGCCTGCATCGTGGTTGTAAATCAGAAAAAGCCCGGCTCCACAATATCGGAAACGGCTCCCATGGTGATTGTAGACCGCCTGGTAAAAGCATTTGATTCCGACGGAATGGAAGTTGATAAGATTTATTACTGGGAATCTCCCACAAAGCTTAATTCCGCAATCGTTACAGAGCCGGAGGAGGTATTCTACTACGAAACGAAGAAGAATTCCGACGGTACATATGTAGGCGGCGTTACATTCAGCACCAAAATCATGAATAACGGTGTAATGGATGATACAAAATTTGACAAGCATCCCGTGACCGACCTTGAACGCGGAGATATTATCCGTGTAGCACGTACGGCAGACGGTATCATGGGCGGCGTTGTAAAACTGTACGATTACGGCGACCATAAGCTAAACGATAAGTACAACGGCTTTGACAGTGCCGCAATAAATGACGAAGGCCGTTTCTTTGGCGGATATGCAAATATGATTGAGGGCAAATACCTGTGTATGACTCCGGAAAATAACCCCGGCTCCCAGGAAGAGACGGATCGCAGATGGTTTGATTCCACCCAGATTCCCTCCCTTCTTCGCTACGAGGTTAGCTCCTCCGGCGTGGAATTGATTGAGGCAACCATTTCCGATGTCCGTACATACGAGAGCGTTCCTTATGCTCCGTCGGGAATCATTGTTCAGACCTCGCGTGAAACTCCAACTGGAAATTCCATTATAATCGAGCTTGCTCAGCCGACCGGTACAGGTCAATTCTATGTTGACTACAACATCGGCGTAGGGCCCGATGCGGAAAACATTTCAGGTATGCCTGCTGACGGCGGAGTAGACAATCCCTTTACTCTCCCTGCGGCTCCCGATGGCGGTGCAGGCTGGAAATTCAAGGCTTGGGAGATTAACGGCGAAGAATGTGCCGAAATTACTTCCTATCTGCTTACTAATAGCGTAACAACCATCACGGCTCTGTGGGAAGAAGTAGTGACCTATAAGGTTATATTCGACGGTAATGGAATTCGAGAAAATGGAGAGAAAAACCTACCGCTTAACGCAGAAAGCACGCTGTTCACTGACGCAGAATTTACTAAAGAAGGATACAAGCTTACAGGCTGGAAGGACGAGAACGGAAATATCCATGCTCCCGGTGAACACTATGAGCACACTGAAGAACGAGACGTAACATTTACCGCGCAATGGGGTAAAAGAAAAGCTTTAATCGACGATATGACGTTCATTATTGCAACTCAGGGGGCTTCGGGAGTAACAGTAGCAAACTACAATAAGACAAAGCGTGTGATAAATGCGAGTGCAAATGAATGGCTTCTTGCTAAAGTTTACGTGGGGCCAGGCTGGAAGTTGAGTGAAACCGCTATGAAGCTGACAACCTATGTGCATCTTGGCTCTACATCAGCAACTCATCCATGTTATGTAGCTCCGCTGACAAAGGACGCTTTTGATGCCGCAACAGCTGCTGCAGGAACCGGCACAGCAGTTACCGGACTGGTAGCACCGTCCTCAGCTGAAAACAAAGATACTGCATCAATAACAGGTAGCAAAGGAAAGCTGTTTGATGGCCCTGCGCTTACAAGTTCTTTCTACGGAGAGGATAACTATGATGTAGATGGATACCTGTATTTTGCAGTTCAATATTCAAATATAGGCAAAGTCACATTGTTTGCTGATACAACCTACGCACCGAAATGGAACCTTACCTTAACTGAGACGACAATAAGTGACTAACAAAAACATAATCCCGTAGGGGCGGATAATATCTGCCCCTACGAAATACAAAATTAATTTAATTAACATAACCAAACACTACAAGGAGGAAACAGACTATGAAAAAAACATTGGCAATCGTTCTTTCACTCATTTTATGTACCACATGCCTTTTCGGCTGCGGCGGCGGAGTGGATGAAACAAAGAAAAAATCAGCAGCAGACAGCGATGATACCGTTGTTACCGTATGGAGCGGTGAAGGCGGTGCACAGGCAGTGTGGGAGGAGCTTGTAGATAACTACAATTCCACCACAGGCGACGAAAAGAACATCTTCATTGATTGGGTAACCATGATGGATGCTACAGCGGCAGACGTAGCTCAGCAGAGCGGACAGCTTCCCGAAATTGTAAACATTTCCGGAACACGCCTCAATAAATATCAGGCAAACGGTGACCTCGCCGCAATAGATGAACTTCCCGGCGGTAAAGAATTTCTGGAAGAGTATGACTTCCCCGGAGTAGAAGGAAGCAACGTGTTCGACGGAAAGACATATACCCTCCACAGAAATGCAAAGGTAGCAGGTCTTGCGTATAACAAGGACCTTTTCAAAAAAGCAGGAATCGTGGATAAGAACGGCGAAGCAAAGGCTCCCGAAACAATCTCCGAAATGCGTGAAGCCGCAAAGAAGATTACAGCCCTCGGCGGCGGTGTATACGGCTATGCATTCCCCCTCAAGTTCGGAACAAGCTGGACTGTTACTACCCCTACAGCAAATTCATTTGACCTTGATACCCCTGCTTCAGAGATTAATCTTGATACCCTTACCGTTACATATAACGGACATAAGGACAGATTCCAGTGGCTTCTGGATATGAAAGAAGACGGCTCACTTTTCCCCGGTGCAGAAACTCTTGACAACGACACTGCACGTGCGTACTTCTCATCAGGAATCATAGGTATGATTCCCTCTATAAGCTGGGACGTAGGCGTATACTCCACTCAGTTCCCGGCAGAATGTGACTGGGATGTATGCCGCTTCCCGATTCTTGACGGTTATGAATTTACTGAAAACAGCGTGCAAATCGGCGGCGGACTTGCAATTTCCAAAAACGCCCTTAAAAATGACAAGATTGCAAAGGCAACTATGGAAGCATATAAATTCATCTATTCTCTTGAAACGAGAACTGAGCTTTTCGAGAGAGGTATAGAGGTTAGCTGTAAGACAGATGTGCTTGATGTCGTTGACAGAAGTAAGCTTGACCCCAGACTTATAAAGTTTGCCGAGCTTGTTCCCGAAAAGGTTTATAGATACCCCTCGGAAAAGTATACGCTTGAGGGCGAAAACTGGGAGGCACTTTTCCAGAAGGTATGGATGGGTGAATTAAGCCTCGACGCGGCAATCAAGGATTTGGAAACACGTGCTACCGCAGGTCTCAGAAAAGCCGTAAAGAACGGAAACTACAACGTAGCACGCCAGAAGGAAACCGAAGCACAAAAGCGTGCAGATTTCGAGGCTAAAAAGGCTGCAAAATAAATCAAAAATTAATTAAATTAAATTACAATATACACCCCCGTCGGGAGGGCGTCCCGACATTCAAATAAAAAAAAGAAAGGAATTAAAAGGAAATGTTAAAGAAAATTTTAACACTCAGCCTGGTGGCTGTAATTCTTTCGGTAACGGCATTTGCAATTGACCCGATGATTGCGGCTTTTGCAGATGCAGATGAAACACTCTTTGATAACAACAATATAACAATACTGCACGTTTTACAGGATGCAAACGGCACACGCACTGTTTCCGAAACAAACTGGAAGAACAACTATGTGCTTGACAAGCCGGCAGATGGAAGTACCGGTTGGGCATTGGTAAAAATCCAGGTTGGAAGACACGTAGAATTTGATTCAGTGAAGTTTAACGCAAACTTTTATCTAACCGCTGGAGGAGCTTATGGATACTGTGCTCCCTGGAGCAAGGCAGAATTTGATGTTGCTGCAACAGGTGCTGATTTGAATACCCTTGTACAACCTACAGAAACTGCACCTAATATAGCGACTGATGATTGTAGTAATGACGCCACAGTGAGTAGAGTCCTGGAATTTACTTTGAATGATGAAGCGTTCAGTGAAGGCAGCAACTATTATCAGGACGGTTGCATTTATCTTGCTGTTTGGGGTGATAGTAAAGAGGAAAATGTAACCACACTTGGTATGAAGGTTCCGACTGCGTTTAACCTGACGGTTACAGGTACAGTGCCTGAACAGTTTACCGGCGACTTTGTATACGACAATATGGAATTCCTGTACGTTTCACAGGCGGTTGATGGCACACGCACCGTTAGTGCACCGAGCACAAGCAAGGTTAATGTACTTAATAAACCGGCAGATGGAAGCTCCGGTTGGGCTTTGGTAAAAATCCCTGTAGGCGAAAATCTTGTATTTGATAAGATAGATTTCACTGTAAACATTTATCATAATATAGGAACTCCTACGGCATACTGCGCTCCATTAAGTAAGACAGATTATGATGCTGCAGCGTCAGGTAATGCTGCCAGCCTTACAAGACCTGGCGCAGGTGTACCTAACGTGGTGACAACTGTTGGTACAACAACGACGGCTAACGGAAAAAATCAGACAATGAAATTTACTTTGGACGCTTCAGTATTCAATAACAGCAGCTATTATCAGGACGGTCACATTTACCTCGCTTTTTGGGGTGAGGTGGCTGATAACAACGCCGTCTGCACATTCGATATGAGAAGTGGAAAGACAGATGTATACAAATTGCATGTTGAAGCTATAGTGGCTGAAACTCCTGTTGTTGATGATTTCTCTGATGCAGTGGTTGAATACGACAATACTACAGGTGAATATTCAATCACAACAACCACAACTACGGGTGAGGCATATCTTATCATTGCTTCCTTCACAGGAACAACAATGAACGATGTAGAGCTTGTAACTATTAATGCAGCAGAAGGACTCAACGGCATAGTTACACCTCTTGATGCAGGCACAATTAAGATTTTCCTTTGGAATAGCACAACACTTGCTCCTGCTATAGGTGTATCAGAATTCTAAAAAACACATAGCACTAACCAAAAAACCAAAAACGCAGGCACAGGCTCGGCGTGTGCCGAGCCTGTGCTTGTTTTCTACTACAAACCAGATAAAAACGACACCCCGTAGGGGCGGATAGTATCCGCCCGTAACATTCGACAGCAATTTTACCCCCCACAGAAAGGAGAAGAGGTAAAATGAAAAAGAAAATTACAAGCCTTGTGCTTGCATTAACCCTGCTTACAGGGACATCGGCATTTGCCGAAAAAGCACCTATGACGGTGAAAAAATCACCGGCAAGAATACCCAACTCGGTATATACCGAGCCTTATCAGGAAAATCAGTTCGTCACGGTATATGCACCATGGATGCGTAATTTCCATCTTATATGTGACGACGAATTAAACAGCGGATATTACGGCGGCGAAGGCTGTCAGCAGGTACGTGGTGCCGCTCAGTCCCCCGTAAACGCCGATATTATGTACTTTATCACAAATACCAGCGGTGTGTACGTCACCAAAAACGGCGGAAAGAACTGGTATAACTGTACCAATAATAACGGCGGTTGGGACAATGTGGGAATTATATGCGATGCTTTTGACGAAGCAACGGTATATATCCACATGCGTGGTACCGGCGTTCAGCGCAGCCGTGATTACGGAAGGACATGGGAACTTATAATTGATGATAATGAAACCTCCGTAACAAAAGGCCACCGAGACAATAATCTTGCCATAGACGGGAAAGGAAATCTCTATATGGCACTTTCACACGGAATTTACTCCCTGGACAGGGAAACAGAGGAGCTTACTAAGCTTTGGCCTCAGGGTGAAACAGCCCTTGAAGCCGTTCCCAAATGGTTTGATATTGAAGTCAGCCCCGACGGACAGGATATATACGCCACTCAGACTGCGGCTAATCTCGCACGCGGCTTATGGGTAAGTCACGACGGCGGAAAAACCTGGGAGCAGAAGCTTGCGGAAACAGAGGAAAAAGTCCACATTATCCGTTCTATTGCACTTCATCCCGAAAACCCCAAGGAAATATATATAACCTGCGATATTAACGATAAGGTTGATACTACCAAAAATGTGCCCTCTGCACTTTATCGTACCACAGATGATTTTCAAACCCTTGAATTTCTTACATATCAGGGCTACGAAAACAAGGAAGAGGGCGTTTCCTTTTCCTACAAGCCTTTCTATGGCTTAAAGTTCGGTCCAAAAAACCCGCAGGGAATTTACCCGATGTACTACTGCGGACAGACGATTACCTATCCCATCCGTGTAAGCTATGATTACGGAAAAACCTTTAAGAATACAATGAAGCCCGAACATTCGGAGGGCGTGGTAACAGCCCGTTATCCCGAAGGTAAGGATATATACAAGGGCTGGAGATACAAGGCATTCATTGCAGACTGGTCAAACCCCGTCGGCAGAATTGTTCACTTTGAGGGCGGTCCCGGTGAATGGCTTGCCGAAACAGATACGGTTAACCGTTTATCATCTGGCTTTTCCGGTGCTTGCGTAACCAATTTTGCAACATCTGCTACGGGAAGAACCTTCCTCTGTACAACCGACGTAGGCGGCTTTATCCATCAGTCGGGAACCTATGGCGAAAACAGCTATCCTACCTATGAGGCATATGTAAAAGATGCCGAGTCTTATAAATTTACATTTGCCATTTTTGACCCCAATGATGACAGTCATATCATAGGTTGGGTAGGTGTAAATAACGGCGTACATGAATACTACGGAATCCGTCAGTCCTTTGACGGCGGAAAGACCTTTGATGTTCCCGGCGATGATCGCAAAATTCCTGCGGCAGAAATCCATGCACTCAGAAACACCCGTCTTCTGCAATATGATGCATGGGATGATAAAACCATATACACAACCTATTTCACCAGCCATGACAACGGGAAAACATGGGAGGAAAACGAGTATCTTTATCTCGCAGTATCCAAAACCACTCCCGGAAAAATCTTTGGTATGAAAGGCTCGGGAAAGGCAGCTGAGTTCTATCTCAGCGAGGACGGCGGAGAAACCTGGAAATACCTCTGCACCCCCGGAACGGGCGGCGGCTTTTACGGCGTAATCTTTGACGCGGATGACCGCTACGTTTGGTACACCGAAAAGCGTGACCTTATAAAGCTTGACACCCAAAGCGGAACAACAGAGTCCAACAAATCAAAATTTGCGGCTTATCCCGGATTTAAGTATATTGTACAGAATCCCAAGGAACCAAAGCATATGCTCCTTACTACCTATACAGGACTGTTGACAGGAAAGTTCAGTGATGACCCCAAGGTTTGGGAAACTCGTGACGGCGGTAAGACCTGGCATGGAGTGCCCGGACTTATGGGACAGGAAACCCATACACCCACGTTTTCCAATAACACCGACGAAGTATTTATAGGCACAATGGCAGGCGTATTTATCTATAACTACAGAGAGTACTGGAATTATCTTGATACTAAAATCACCGTTGAAATTGACGGCACGGAAGCAGATTTTTCCGAAATGCCCGTTATAGAAAACAGCCGTGCCATGGTTCCCATGCGTGAGCTTTTTGAGCTTCTTGACGCAAAGGTTTCCTACGACGCCGAGACAGGCGAAATCTCTGCTCGCAAGGGAAATAACTATATCACCATGAAGGCAGGAAGCCTCAGTGCCACCCTTAACGGAAAGGATGTAACGCTTGATGCGGCTCCCTATGTTACGGCTAAGGGAAGAACCATGGTTCCCATTCGCTTTGCAGCGGAAGCTCTGGACGTAAATGTTGGCTGGGACGGCGAAGGCAGAATTGTTGGCATTTATTCGTGATTAAAGGAAGATGATAATGAAAAAACGACTAATCAGTATACTACTTATAGCAATAATGGCTATCTGCCCCACATGGGCATCTGCTTTTGAAACACCCGAAGATTTTGAAACACCCGAAGATGTCCGCGGTGTGCCTGCGGATTCATATAGAACTCCGTACTATGATAAGGGCATTCCCTTCGTCACCCACTACGCCCCCTGGCTTCGTAACCTGCACCTTATGAGGGCGGACGAGGCAATTGCAAATGCTGCTGCAGGCATCGTGGGCGGTGAGTCTAATCAGCAGGTACGAATGCTTGAAATATCCCCATTAGATTCTAATATTATGTACTTCATCACAAATACATCGGGAATTTACACCACCAAGGACGGCGGCAAATTCTGGTACAATACCACCAATAATATGAGAGGGCACGATGCACGCGGACTTTGGTGTGATGCACTTGATGAAAACACAGTCTACGCCTCTGTGAAGCGTGACGGCTTCTACCGAAGCAAAAATGGCGGAAGTAGCTGGGAGCTTATCATAATGGATACGGAGTCAAAAGACGCACACCGCAGCAATACCATCACTCAGGATAGTCTGGGAAATACATACTTTGCAACGAGTACGGGTATTTACCGCCTTGATCACGGTGCGGACACTACAGAAGGTCTTCACTGCCTTTACACTATTTCAGGAAACCCACCGTGGTCGGATATTGATGTATCTCCCGACGGCAAGCATGTCTATGCCGCAATGTGTAGAAACGGAGATTCAAATATAACTCCCGGTCTCTACATAAGCCACGACTATGGCGAAACATGGAGCATTAAGGCAACAAATACTTCTTACGAATACGATGTTTATTCCATAGCACTCTATCCTGATAATCCCGAAAAAATCTACTTCACCGCAATAAAAAAAGCTGCAGTTACATATGCAGACGGTGATTTAATAGACACGAATAGCGGAGAAACTTCCTCCGACGTGGAAAACATGAATAACTGTGCCCTCTACGTATCGGAGGACGGAGGAAAGAGCTTTAAAGCAATTTCAATATACCAAGTAGTAAGTGGTGGTGTACCCTACTACAAATACTTCTACGGGCTTCGTTTTGGACCGAAGAACGATAAAGGATTTTATCCCCTGTATTTTTCTGCTAACGCGACTAACTTCCCCCTGAATGTAAGCGAGAGTGCTGAATATACAAGCTTCAAAGCGGTCTATACCTACGAGGATGATCTTGGTCATGGGACAATCAGAGAACCTGCTAATAATTGCAATAAAGGTTGGCGTTATCAGGCGTTTGCACCCGATATGAATACCCCCGGCAGAATAGTCTTTGCAGAAAGCGGAATTTATGAAAAAACGGGAGATGAGCAAGCTATCCGCATCAGCGGAGGCTTTTCGGGAGCAAGTGTCACGGATATAACCTTTGACAGTGAAAACAAGCCCTTCTTCGTAACTGCCGACGTGGGAACGCATATTGCAGACAAAGCATACACAAAAAATGACGACGGAACCTATACCTACCCCACATTTAAAGAGGGTGTGGATGACTATTTCACCATGGCAGAATTTAACCCCGAAGATAATAAGCATATTGTTGCATACACGGGTGCAAATAACGGAAGTGACGACGACAACTATCCCTATGCAATCCGACAATCCTTTGACGGCGGTAAAACATTTAACTCCAAGGAGAGTACGGCAAGGCTTTCCAAAAGCGATACAAGTGTGATAGCTAACAATACCGTTATCCGTTTTGACGGGAATAAAATTTATACCTCCTACTTTACGGGAACTATTACTGAAACAAACGGAGAAAAAAGCGTAGCATGGGAAAGAAACACCGTAAACGGGACTGATCCCATATTTATTCTCACCGCATCAAAAACAAACCCCAAGCTTATGGTAGGTATAACAAAGGAATCAAGCGAATCGTGCCTTTTATACAAAAGTGCTGACGGCGGTAAAACCTGGACAAAGCTTTCCAAGCCGTTAACAATCGTGCCCGGCGATATTGAATGTGCAGAGTTTGATGTTTACGGAGAAAATGGCGAGGACGACGGCGATTGGGTATGGATACTCAGCAAAAGACGTGTTTATCACTGTGATATCGAAAATGGTGTTTATGAAAACATTAACAGCAGGCTTACACCTAATGCATTTGCCTCCATGGCACAAAATCCCGATAATCCCAATCACATACTTTTGGGAACCAGACCGAATTTCGTGAGTTGGGGCAAGGATAACAAGCTCTCCGAGTCTTACGATGGCGGTAAGACCTGGCATACGGTAGGCGGACTTTGGGGACAGGAGATTAACGAAATAAAATTCGTACCAAATACCACAGAGGTGTTTATAGGAACTTTTGCAGGCGTATTTATCTACGACTATGCTAAATTTAACTATTATTGCTCCGTACCCCTTATTATATGTGAAAAGTCAGAGTGGATAACACTTCCCAGATTTAATGACGAAAATAAGAATGTAAATAACGGCAAGTATATCATAGCTCCGCCATACACCTACACCGTTCCCATAGGGAAGAAATTTATCGGCTGGGTATATAAAGACAAGCTCTATGAAACCGGAGTGAAAATTCCGATTGAAGATTAACAAATTGTAGGGGAGGGACTCTGTGCCCTCCCTTTTGATTTTAATAATCTAAAACGGAAGCTTTGTTTTGTGATAAATTTTTTTGTTTATTATTATTGACTATTGTGACAAGTAAAGATAAAATAAACATATAAGACAGGAAAGGGTGTATTACATGCTGAAAGAATTTATCAACTCAATTAATTTTTATGATACTACTCCCGACAGGAACTTTTTCCATCCCATATCCGACCGTGAATATTGGGACGCATTTTCCGAAAAGTATCTTGATAAAATCGTGGAGCGTTACGAAAAAATCACAGCCGAGCCCAGGGGCGAACTGACGGCATCGCTCTATCTTGATTTCAGCCGTACAAATAACCGTGCACGCTTTCAGAAAGTGTCCGAACGCCGCCGTGATGAGCTTCTTTTTGCAACACTTATCGAATGTTGCCGTAACGACGGAGCACTTTTGGATGATATTTTAGACCTTACGTGGATGATACTGGAGGAAACCACATGGTGCTTCCCTGCTCATAATAGGTCCGTGGATACAATTGCAGATTCCCTTCCTTATTATAAGAAGTGGTCAATCACCATATGTTCCACAAGGACAGCCGTAAAACTGGCGTTTGTTTATCAGGTAATGGGCGAAAAGCTTGATGAAATTTCCAAAATGGTTACTATGCGTATCAGGGAAGTGATTCAGGAAAAAGTCCTTTCGGAAATGCTTGAACGTGACGACTACTGGTATATGGGCTTTGGAAGCAGAAAACCCAACAATATCGGCATATGGAACTGGCGTAATGCCATGATTGCGGCACTTATCGTTGTGGAGGACAGGGATTTTCTCAGGAAATTCATATTGAAAGCCATTCTCTGTATGGATCAGTACATAGATTTGCAGGGGGAAGAGGGCGGTTGTAATGAAGGTCCATCCTACTGGTTCCATTCTCACGGAAACGTTATCGAAGCCCTTGAGGTTATGAACAAGGCAACAAACGGAGCCTTCGCCGAATGCTTAAAAACGGAAAAGGTACGCAATATGTCGAAGTTTCTGCTTAAAATGTATTCGGGCGGAAAATATTTCGTAAACTTTGCCGACGGCTCGCCTGTGCTGGATTACGGTGCACTTTTCGTGTATCGCTGCGGTAAAATTCTGGGTATTGACGAGGTGTGCGATTTTGCCGCTGAATGGGGAAAGGCATCAGGGCAGACAAATCCTGTAAACGGAGAACCTGAAATGTACCGCATGCTTGAAAACATTAAGTATTATGACGAGTATATGTCCCACACATCAAACGCAAAAAGCGACACTGAATTTTATCTTCCCGATTTGGGTGTAATGACAGTCCGTACAAAGAGTGAAAACGGAGAAATGTTCCTTGGTGCAAAGGGCGGACATAATGGTGAAAGCCACAATCATAACGATGTAGGTAATTTCATAGTATATAAAAACGGAGAGCGATTTATAGTAGACAGCGGTCCGCTGACATACACGGCGCTGACATTCTCGGCAAAGCGTTATACCCTGTGGACAAACCGCAGTGAGTATCATAACGTCCCCACTATTGCGGGGGGATGTCAGCTTCATACCCCCAAGGGAACGCCGAAGGATGAAAGCTATCGCAGTGACAATGTTGTATATCATAATGAAGAAAATATTTCCGCATTATCAATGAGCATAAAAAATGCATATGAAAACCGCGATGAAATCAAAGCCTTTGACAGATGCATAAAGATTGACAAATCCACGGGCGTAATTACCGTTACGGACAGATTCGACCTTGGGAAAGAAGCGGAGATTACATGGAATTTCCTCACACATCAAAAACCCGAGTGGGACGCAGCGAAGATAACTCTCGCAACAGAAGCTAATAAGCTTGAAATCATACCTTACGGTGCTGATTTTACATTTACGGGCGAAACAGTTGAATACGATGATGACACTATGTACGCAAAATGGGGAGATAAGCTTTATCGTGTACTTTTAAGTGCAAAGGTAAATAAAGGCGAGGTTAAGTTTGAAATAAAATAAAAAGAACAAAACAAATATATTTGCACGGAACCCAAAAAATCAACATTTGTGCATATTGCACAAATGTTGATTTTTGTATAAACATTTTCGAATTTTTGACATTTTTTTATGTTTACGTAAGGTGAACACATGTAAAAACAGTAAAAATGCACATAAAATAAAAAAGGTGTTTATGAAAATTGTGTTAAATGACGCTTTTTTTGACAAAAAAACAGGTAAAATTTGTGTAAAATTACTTCGAGAAAAAACCTTTGTTTGTTTTATTATATTTTATGGTTAAAAAGCTAAAGTAAAAGTTTGATTCATAATATTGACACAATGCCCAAACTATGGTAATATATTTATATGACATAAAAAAGGAAAAAAGGATTGGTGATTATGGCAAAAACAGGTTCACTTCGTCAGGCGAAGCTGAAAATCGAAATCCAGTCCTATCTCATGATAGGATTGCAGCTCTTGGGCTTCTTCGTTTTCAGCCTCTATCCCATACTCTGGGTTTTCAGATATGGATTTTATGATTATGACGGCGTTACGGCAACATGGTGTGGTTTTGAAAACTTTGTCCGTGCTTTCACCCGTGATGCACTTTATTGGAAGAGCGTTCTCAACACATTTATCATCGCTTACGGTAAGCTTATAGTTGAGATTCCGCTTGCATTCCTCATTGCACTTGCTCTTACAAGCGGTCTTGTAAAGTTTAAGCGTGTCTTCATGGTAGGTTATTACCTTCCCAAGATGACGGGTATCGCAGTTAACTGTCTTATCTTTACATATATGTTCGCTACAGTAAACGGTCCTATTAATAACATTCTTCTGGATATCGGTATCATCAGTCAGCCCATCGCATGGCTTGGTGCTAAATGGACTGCTCTTGCAGTTATCATGATTCGAAGCACATGGGCAGGCTTCTCTACAAACGTTCTTTACTTTATGGCAGGTGTTAGTAACGTTTCTGAGGACTGTATAGAGGCTGCAAAGGTTGACGGTGCTACATCAGCACAGGTATTCTTCAAGATTACCCTTCCCATGCTTGCTCCCGTTCTCAAGACTATCCTCATGCTTGCTATGGTAAGCGGTATGAAGGTATATCAGGACGTTATGCTTCTTACCAACGGTGCTCCCGGCGGCAGCACAAACGTTGTAATGCTCTACCTTTATCAGTTGTATTTTGAAACAGACGGTATTAAGGCTCAGTATGGTTATGCCTCCGCTCTCGGTATTATTACTACCTTTATCATCGGCGGCGTTACCCTTATTTATCTGAGACTTACAAAGAAAGCTGACGAGGTGGGTTGATTATGAAATTTATATTAACTTTATTAAAAACTATCCCCACTATGCTTTTGTTCGCTGTAACAGGTCTGGTGGCAGGTCTTGGCTGGACATTCTATAATGTTATCGCCAATGGTGCCGATGTTGGTATCGCATCACTCTTTGTAGTGGTTATAGGTAATGTAATCGGTGCGTATATTGTTGACTTCTTCGCTGAGAAAAAGGGCGGCTCCAAGAAGTGGTTCATGCTCGGATTCCTCTTTGGTATCTTTGCATTTATCGCAACCTTCTTTATGAAGAAGAATGACAACGTAGTAAAAAGAAATGTGTTTAACAGTAAGCGTTTCTTCTCAATCATTCTTCACATAGCACTAAGTGCATTCCTTGTAGTAGTATTCTATCCCTTCCTTGTTGGACTTTTCAGCTCCTTCAAGACTCAGCGTGAAATTCTTATTTCACCCAATATTCTTCCCGAAACATGGCAGTTTACAAACTATATTACTGCATGGACGGAAGCAAACTTTGCACAGTATACCTTTAACACAGTGTATTATACATTCTTCACCATCGCTGTAACGGTGCTTACTTCTACAGTTAACGGTTACGCATTTGCCCGCGGTGAATTCCGTGGTAAAAGTGCAATATTCTTGCTGTTCACAGCTTTGATGTTCGTTACACTGGGATCATCTTCTCTCTATCCTGCAATGCAGCTTATGAAGATGTTCCACCTCAATACTTCTCTTTGGGGTCTTATCATTAAGGGCTTCTTCGCAATTCATATTACGGATATGTACCTTGTTCGCGGATTCATCAATCAGCTTCCCAAGGAACTTGACGAGGCTGCTACTATTGACGGTTGCGGATTTGTAGGAATATTCTTCAGAATTATTCTTCCGCTCCTTAAGCCCATGGTTGCTACACTTATAATCCTTACTTTCGGTCATGCTTGGAACGATTATCTGTGGCCCATGATTGTTACAATGGGTAATCCCGATGCGCAGCCTCTTTCAGTTGGTCTGCGTGCCCTTAAGACAAGCGGTGAGGGTGCCGCTTCATGGCACATCATTATGGCAGGTTCAATGATTTCTGCACTTCCCATGATGATTATGTACCTCATCTTTAACAAGTACTTTGTAAAGGGTCTTGCTGCAGGTGCCGTAAAGGGTTAATTAATAGCTTTAAAGTACAGAGCTTCTTTTTAAAAGGCTCTGTACTTTTTTGTTGACAAACCTTACTTAGTATGTTATCATTACAGATAGTGGTGATGAATGTGTGTAAGTAGGACTTGCACCGCACTTCAAAGAGAGGGAAAGTCACCGGGCTGTAAGCTTTCCCGTTGTGCACAGGTCTGAATTTCAGCACAGGAGCCTTCTGCGAAAAGCTTTTGCGTTAAGCAGAACGTGATACTGCGTCAAGGTGTAAAAGTGCAAGGCTTATTGCTTTGAATAAGGGTGGTACCGCGAGAACTCTCGTCCCTTTGTGGGGTGAGGGTATTTTTTATTTTTACATAAATCAAAGGAGGTATTCGTATGAACAGTAAAGTAAATGATATTAAAGCACTGTTTAACGAAAAATTAAGCTCTGTTGCTTCTTCTGAGCAGGTTGAGGAATTGAGAGTTGAATTCTTGGGAAAAAAAGGTCTTGTGGCAGAGCTTATGAGCGAGCTTAAGAATGTTCCCAATGAAGAAAAGAAAGAATTTGGTCGCATTGTCAATGTTCTTAAACAGGAAATTGAGCAGACTGTTTCTGAAAAAAGAACGGCAATCTTAGAGGCAGAACAGCAGAAAATCATTGATAGTGCCGAACAGTATGATGAATCTCTGCCATATGAGATTAAAACAGGTTCGTACCATCCCATTACGCTTGTTCAGCGTGACCTTGAGAGAATATTCACCTCTATGGGCTTTTCAATCGAAAACTATTCGGAAATTGTTGACGATTATCATTGCTTTGAGGCACTTAATATTCCCAAGCATCACCCCGCACGAGATATGCAGGATACCTACTATTTAAGCACCGAAAATCAGCTTCTGAAAACTCATACATCGGCGGCACAGAATGCTATTATGAAAAAATACGGAGCACCGCTTCGTGCAATTTTCCCCGGCAGATGTTTCCGTAACGAATCAACTGATGCGTGCCACGAAAACACCTTCTTCCAGATGGAGGGTATCATGATTGATAAGGATATTTCTATTTCTAACCTTATCTACTTTATGAAGACCATGCTTTCTGAAGTTTTCCAGAAGGATGTTACAGTTCGTCTTCGTCCCGGATTTTTCCCCTTCGTGGAACCCGGTTTCGAGCTTGACATTAAGTGTCTTAACTGTGGTGGTGAAGGTTGCCCCTCGTGTAAAAATTCCGGTTGGCTTGAGCTTTGCCCCTGCGGTATGATTCACCCCAATGTACTTACTCACGGCGGAATCGACCCCGAGGAATACACGGGCTTTGCTTTCGGACTGGGACTTACCAGGCTTGCAATGATGAAATATGGGGTTAAAGATATCAGAACGTTTAACAGCGGAAGTCTTAAAGCACTTTCCCAGTTTAAGAATGAATAAGGGGGGACTATAATGCTTGTTTCAATGAATTGGATAAAAGAATATGTTGACCTTTCGGGTGAAGACCTTCAGAAGCTTATTATGAAGTTTACTCTTTCCACCGCAGAGGTTGAGGATATTTATATAAAAGGTGAGGAAGTAAAAAATGTAGTTGTTGGTGAAATTGTTTCCTTTGAAGCACACCCCAATTCCAAAAAGCTTCACCTCCTCAAAGTTGACGGCGGAGACAGAATTTACGACTGCGTATGCGGTGCACCCAACGCAAGGCTCGGTCTTAAGACGGCTTTTGCAAAGGTTGGGGGCAGTGTTCCCGGACTTGAGATTGCAAAGAGGGAAGTGGCAGGCTATGTGTCCGAGGGTATGTGCTGCAGCGAAGCAGAACTTGGGCTGAGCGATGAAAACAGCGGAATTATGGAGCTTGACCCCTCATTTAAAAACGGAACTGACCTTAAAGAAATTTTTGCTATTGATGACGTGGTTTTTGAGGTTGATAATAAATCCCTTACAAACCGTCCTGACCTTTGGGGACATTACGGCATTGCACGTGAATTTGCCGCACTTACCAAAAAGCCTCTTAAGCCTCTCTCTCTTACAGAGCCTGTATATGATGGCGATAAGAAAATTCCCGTAAAGGTTACAAGAGAGGACCTTGTTTACAGATATTCATGTATCGAGGTGTCCGATATTAAAGAAAGCGTCAGCCCGATGAATATGCGTATTCGCCTTTACTACTGCGGTATGCGCGGAATTAACCTTCTTGCTGACCTTACAAACTATATCATGCTCGAGCTCGGACAGCCCACACATGCATTTGATGCAAGAAAGATTGACTCAATCAAGGTTGGAACGCCCGACAAAGCAATGAAGTTTACAACTCTTGACTCAGTGGAGAGAGATATTGATACTGATACGCTTCTTATATACAACAACGACACACCCGTTGCCATTGCAGGTATCATGGGCGGTCTTGATTCCGAAATTGTAGACGGAACAACCTCTGTAGTTCTTGAAAGTGCAAACTTTGACGGCGTAAGCGTCCGCAAATCATCTTCAAGGCTGGGACTTCGTACAGATGCAAGTATGCGTTACGAGAAAATTCTTGACCCCGAAATTACAATTACCGCAATTAAGAGATTCCTGAGTCTCCTTTTGGAAATTGACCCCGGTGCAAAGGTATCATCTCAAATAACAGACGAGTATACTAAAAAGTATGATGAAATAAGCCTTTCATTTACAAAGGCATATGTTGACAGATACACGGGTATTGATATTCCCGATGAGCAAATCCTTTCAACTCTTAATCTTTTAGGCTTTAATGCGAAGCTTGACGGGGAGGAGTTCAGCGTAACCGTTCCTAGCTGGAGAGCTACAAAGGACGTTACAATCAAGGCTGACGTTATCGAGGAAATTACCCGTATTTACGGATATGATAACTTTGAAATTACCACAACAAAGAGTGCACTCTCTCCCGTAAGAGAAACCGTTATGCACCGTGACAGCGAGCTTATCAAGGATATTTTAGTTCAGCGTTATATGATGAACGAGGTTCATTCCTATATCTGGTGCGACGGTAATAAGTATAAGAAGCTGGGCATAGATGTTCCCGAAAATGTTACCATTCTTAACATTGCAACTCCCGAAAATGGTACAATCCGTAAGAGTATGCTTCCTACACTCCTTACATTTGCATATGAAAACAAGCAGTATGCACCCGCATACGGACTTTTTGAAATCGGCAGAGTGGTAGACGGAGTAACGGCGGAAAATATCTGTGATGAAAGACAGAGACTGGGTATTACCCTCTTTGACAAGACTGCAAGCGAGAAAGAGCTTTATTTTAAGGCTGTGGAAATCATCAGATATATCACTATGCAGCTTCGTCACAGCGAGCCTCAGTTTACAAGGGTTACACCAATATATAACTGGCAGCATCCCAAGAATACATCCGAAATCTCTGTAAACGGACAGAAAATAGGTGTTCTTTGTACGCTTCATCCCTCAAATCTTAAGAAGCTTGATAAGAATGCAGCGGTTGTATGTATTGAAATCGATATGGCAGATTTTGAGAATGCAAAGGCTATGCCCCTTAAGTTTAACGAGCCCTCGAAATTCCCCGGTGTTGACTACGACCTTTCCATTGTAACAAATGGCAAGAAATATGAGGAAATTGCTACTGCGTGGAAAAACGAAGACATTCCCGAGCTTGACGGCGTAAAGCTCGTAGACACATATGAGCTTCAGGGCGAGATGTCAATAACGCTGAGATTTGCATTCTCTTCCAATGAAAGAACTCTCTCTATGGAAGAAATTCAACAGTACATCGACAAAATCATTGCAAACTTCAACAGAATCGGCGTAACGCCAAGAATATAAAGATAAAAAAGGCTACGGCAAAATGAACAAAAATTCATTTTGCCGTAGCCTTTTTATTGACATTTATGCTAAAATAGGGTAAAATAAAAAGGAATGCTTAATATATAGGAGAATAGTTATGCTGAAGAAAAGATATACAAAGCCGCTGCAAATGAATAATTTCAGAAGGGTTTTTATGCTTGTGCTGTGCGATACCATAGTGCTTGTATTAGCAGCTTGGCTTGCACATGTTCTCAGACTTAATTCCATCAGGACCGATCCTATAGAATTTTATTTGGGAAAGTATAAGGAACTTATAGTTTTATGCCTTACTACATATTCCGTGCTGGGGCTTTCGGGAAGCTATGCAACCTCATGGCGATATGCGGAGTATCGTGAGTACATAATAATGTACATAGGCATATTTGCGGCAAATCTCCTTACTTATGCACTTTGTAACATAATAGTTATGTATGAAACATTATTCACCTTCTCAGATTATATTTTGATATCTCTGATATGCTCTTTTGGATTCACAATTGCGAGATTTCTGGGCAGAATGATAAGAATTTATGGCGTAAACAGGCGTGAGAATCGTGAAAATTCAAAGAAAACCCGTGTAATGATTATCGGAGCAGGGGATACGGGCAGTGCACTTATAAGAAGCATGCGTCGTGATTCAAAAATGCGTGCAGTTGTTGCCATTGATGATGACGAAAGCAAGCATGGTATGCTGGTTGCGGAGGTGCCTGTTGTCGGAGGAAGAAATAAAATTGTTTCTACTGTAAAGGAATATAGGGTACAGGAAATAATTATTGCAATTCCTTCAGGAAAAACAGAGGAACATAGAGATATTATGCGTATATGCAGGGAAACCGGCATTAAAACCTCTACAGTGCCTTCCCTTTTTGAATTGGTAAGCGGAAGGGCAAGCGTAGGGCAGATTCGCGAAGTAACTACTCAGGAACTTCTGGGTAGAGATGAGGAAATAGTAGACGGAAAGGATATTTTCGGGTACATAGAACAAAAAACCGTTGTTGTAACAGGCGGCGGCGGAAGTATCGGCAGCGAGCTTTGCCGTCAGATAGCAAAATTTAATCCTAAACGCCTCATTATCTTTGATATATATGAGAATAACGCATATGAGCTTCAGATGGAGCTTAGAAAAAAATACCCCGAACTTAAGTTTGAGGTACTTATAGGCAGTGTCCGTGACAGGGCAAGACTTAGTGAGGTTTTCAGCACATATAAACCCAAGGTTGTATTCCATGCGGCGGCTCATAAGCATGTTCCCCTTATGGAGGACAGCCCCAACGAGGCAATTAAGAATAATATCTACGGAACGTATAACGTAGCCTCTACGTGTGAAAAATTTAATGTTGAAAGATTCGTTCTTATTTCTACGGATAAGGCAGTAAATCCCACAAACATTATGGGAACAAGTAAGCGTATTGCGGAAATGGTTATGCAGCGTTTTGCATTGAAGCAGAAAAAAGAAGGCGGAAAGACGATTTTTGCCGCGGTAAGATTCGGTAATGTTCTGGGAAGTAACGGTAGTGTTATTCCTCTGTTTAAAAAGCAAATCAGCGAGGGCGGTCCCGTTACCGTAACCCACCCTGAGATAAATCGTTTCTTCATGACTATTCCCGAAGCGGCACAGCTTGTGATGCAGGCAGGCGCTTTTGCAGAGGGCGGAGAAATATTTATTCTTGACATGGGCGAGCCTGTGAAAATAGTTGATTTGGCAAAAAATCTTATTGAGCTTAGCGGTTATGTGCCAGATGTTGACATTAAGATTGAATTTTCAGGACTCCGTCCGGGTGAAAAAATGTATGAGGAGCTTCTTCTTGATAAGCAGAGGCATACCTCCACCAAGCACGACAAAATATACATTGAACAGCCAATTAATGAAGTAAAAGCACTCATTGAGGAAATACACAGGCTGAGGGAAGGCATTAATTGTGATGTTCCCATGTATGACGAAATGATTGATTGGTTTGAGAAAAACATGGCTGTATAAACGAATAATAACGTAAAATGTTAAAAAAGTATTAAAAAAAATTAAAAATTATTACAAAACCACTTGCAATTGTTACAAAACTGTGTTAAAATACAGGAAGTTGTTGGAAACAAGGAGAGCAAGTATGTTTGTAATAAAAAGATGTAAAACTGCAGTCTTAATGGTACTTATGCTGTTTGTAGCAATCAGTCCCGTACACTCAGAAAATTACCCTGTTCCCACCGAGCTTGAAAGCTACGGAAACGCAATTTACCGGGAAGCACGTTCATATTTTGCAAACCGCAGCTTCAACGGATATTGCGGTACGTATGTAAGGTGTCAGCTCAGAGCAATGGGGATATTTGATAATAAGTTTGATTTTCACGGAAACGGAAATCAGTGGTATTCAAATTTTGAAAACGTAGCTGTAACAAGCGGAGGATATTATGTATATCGTGAAAGCGGCAGCGACTGTATAGAGAAGCTTACGGATAACTATGGAGATAATCTCAGTAATATTGTACTCACTTTCCCCATACAGTCAGGATATAGCGCACGCTATCCCGGTGCAGGCCATGCCCTTGTAATATATAAGCTCGCGGATGGTATCGCATATTATTCAGAATCATTTGGATTTGGCGGATATTCCGAGGGGCAGGTTATAGCAGAGGATGTGGAAAGCCTTGTAGAGCGTTATCGGAGACGTCACGGCAATCCCGTTGGATGTGTTCTGCTGAGTAGAGAGAAGCTTTCTTACGAAGGCAGCTTGATTGCAGGTATTTCTTATAATGAAGACATACACCCCCAGCTTAAAGCCCGTTTAGATGAAATTTCAAATGTAATGTTTATCGCTGAAAAATTTGCAGGAAATTCTCAAACCCGTGAAGCATAGGTCTTTGCGGGTTTTTATTTTAGTGCATGAAGGAGAAGATTACAAATGAGCAGAAAAAAGAAAAGTTTCATTTCAAGAATTTTTGCGGTAGCGGTTTTACTTGTTATTGCAACGCTTGCAGTAGTCACTATCCCTGTATTTTTGGAATATACAAGGGATAATTCTTCCGAGGTTTCTGTTACTGTGGAAATTCCAATGGGAGCGTCAGAGAAGCAAATAGCAAGTATTCTCAAGGAAAAAGGCGTAATTAATTATGAACTTTCCTTTCGTATAAAGATGTATACTTCTCCATACCGCGGCAAGCTTAATTACGGTGTGTATACGCTGTATAAGGAAATGTGTCTTGACGATATTCTGCGTACCCTTTCAAAGCCTGCAACTCTCGCTGAAAGTATTAAGCTTACAATCCCCGAAGGGTGGAGTGCAGAGAAAATTGCCGCAGAGTGTGAAAGAAAGAAGCTTTGCACTAAGGAAGAGTTTTTAAAGGTTTTAAAAGAGGAAGACTTTAACTACGGCTTTATAGAGGATATTCCTGAAAAAAAGGGTGTTCGTTATATGCTTGAGGGATATTTATTCCCAAGCACCCACTATTTTGATACAGATGCTGATGCCTATGTTGTTATAGATACACTTTTAGGCGAGTTTGAAAAGCAGTATAATAATGTAAAGAGCAAAAAGCCTGCGGATATGACAATGAACGAAGTAATTATCCGTGCTTCCCTTATTGAAAGAGAGGCAAAGTTGCCCGCTGAACGCAGGGTGATTTCAGGTGTTATACAAAACAGAATAGAGGAGGGTATGCTTCTGCAGATTGATGCCTCCGTTGTATATGCAATTTCCGAGGGTATGTATGATGTGGACAGGGTTTTTTACAAGGATTTGGAGGTTGATTCCCCATATAACACATATAAATATCAGGGACTTCCCGTGGGGGCAATATGCAGTCCGGGAATTAGCTCCATAGAAGCTGCGATGCAGCCTGAGAAGCATAATTATTTGTTTTATCACACAGACACACAGAAGAATGACGGAAGTCATATATTCAGCGAAACCTTTGCACAGCATACAAGGTGACTTTTATGAAAAAATATATTGTAGACAGGTTTGAGGAAGATTTTGTTGTTCTGGAAAAGGAAACAGGCGGAAGTATAAATATAAAAAGGGAACTTTTGCCCGAGGCTAAGAGAGGGGATGTCTTGACCGAAGAAAACGGAGCATTCATTATTGATGAACAGGAAACCCTTGAAAGAAAAAGACGAATTTCTGAAAAAATGAATAAACTGTTTGAAAAGAAGAAAAATTTATGATAAAATAGATTCATTAATAGTAAAAAAGAGGTGAGAAGAATGGACGCAGGAGGAAGTAGTAAAATCGGACGAAGTAGACGGCAATCTGCGTCTGTTTTTCTGTTTGGATGCAGATTGTAGCCCCCTTTGTCCCTCATAATTTTAAAACTCAATGAAATGAGGGATTTTTATGTCAGAAAACAGAGATGCAGTTCTCAGCGAAATGCTTGTGAGTCTTATCCGTGGGAAGAAATACGCTTCCGTACGTGATGCAATGGAAACAATGCATGCTGCCGATATTGCAGCAGTGCTTGGTGATTGCACGAAAGAACAGGTGCCGCTTTTATTCAGACTCCTCCCCAAGGAACTTGCGGCAGAAACCTTTTCCCAAATGGAGGAGGATAAAAAGGAGCTTTTAATCCAAAGCTTCAGTGACAGTGAGCTTAAAGAAGTGGTTGACGAACTGTATGTGGACGATGCTGTTGACCTTGTTGAAGAAATGCCAGCAAGTGTTGTCAAAAGAATATTAAGGCAGGCAGACCCCGAAAAAAGAAAGCTTATAAATGAAATTTTAAAATATCCTGAGGACAGTGCAGGAAGCATCATGACTACCGAGTATGTCAGCCTCAGACCTGATATGACGGTGGAAGATGCTATAAAGAGGATAAGAAGAACAGGTGTGGACAAGGAAACCATTAATACCTGCTATGTAACGGACAACAACCGTAAGCTTATCGGTATAGTTACGGTTCGTACGCTTCTTCTTGCAGAGGAAACGGATATTATGCAGGATATTATGACTGAGGACGTGATTTCTGCCCTCACTACCGATGACAGGGAAAAGGTTTCCTTGGATTTCGTGAAATATGACTTTTCCGCAATGCCCGTTGTGGATGAGGAAAACCGCCTTGTGGGGATTGTGACAATCGACGACGTAATTGACGTTTTGCAGGAAGAAACCACAGAAGATATTGAGAAGATGGGTGCTATCACGCCCCTTGAGAAACCATATCTTAAAACGGGGGCTTTGGAAATATTCAAAAGCCGTATTCCGTGGCTTCTCATACTTATGTTTTCCGCAACCTTTACAGGGGGAATTATCTCCTATTATGAGAACGCCCTGACGGGATTTCCCGTGCTTATTGCAAGTATTCCCATGCTTATGGCTACAGGCGGTAACTGCGGAAGTCAGGCGTCAGTTACCGTAATTCGAGGACTTTCAATAGGTGAAATAGAGTTTTCGGACGTACTGCGGGTTGTGTGGAAGGAAATTCGTGTAGCACTTCTTTGCGGAATCACACTGGCACTCCTGAATTTTCTGTTTCTTATTTTTGTCAGCGGGCAAAGTGCGACAGTAGCGGCGGTAATTTGCCTTACGCTGCTTTCAACGGTTACAGCTGCAAAAGCCGTAGGCTGTGTGCTTCCTATGGTTGCAAGCAAAATCGGATTCGACCCCGCAGTGATGGCAAGTCCGTTTATCACCACAATCATAGATGCTTTATCACTGATAATTTATGTTAATATAGCAATGAGTTTATTGTAAAAAAGGGGGAGGCGGTTGGTCAACTGCCTTCCCTTACTGTTTCTTTGGAGAAATAACTATGAACGATATTATAAAAGAAAAACTTGATAAATTGCCTCAAAAGCCGGGCGTCTATATGATGAAGGACGGTGCAGGAAGAATTATCTATGTAGGAAAGGCGAAAATACTTCGTAACCGTGTTCGCCAATATTTTCAAAAAGGGGCAAATCACAGCCCCAAAACGCAGGTGATGGTATCTAAAATACACGACCTTGATTATATCATCTGTGACAGCGAAATGGAGGCACTTGTTCTTGAATCAAATCTTATCAAAGAGAACAAGCCACGATACAATATTCTTCTTAAGGATGATAAGCACTACCCCTACATCAAAATAACAATGAACGAGGAATACCCCCGAATGCTTTTTGTCCGCAGAATTGAAAATGACGGTGCAAAATATTTCGGACCTTATCCAAGCGGATATTCCATTAAGGAAACAATGGAGCTTTTAAAAAATATTTTTCTTTTACCCCATTGCAGAAAGCAGTTTCCGCGTGATTTAAAAAAGGAACGCCCGTGTCTTTATTACTCAATGGGACGCTGCTCGGGCGTCTGTCAGGGGAATATATCGTCATCGGAATATAAAAAAATATTTAAAAGCATCATAGGCTTTCTTGAGGGCAAGGATGAGGAAGTAGCTAATGCCTTGGAAGAAGAAATGCAGGAGGCTTCCCGAAACCTTGAGTTTGAGCGTGCAGCCCTTCTTCGTGACCGAGCCGCGTCGGTAAGAAAACTTGGAGAGAGGCAAAAGGTTATCACCGACAGCGTTGGGGATATAGATGTAATCGCAGTTGCATCAGAGGATTCGCTTTCCTCGGCAGAGGTGTTCTATATTCGTGGAGGAAGGCTTATCGGGCGTGACAGCTTTGATTTATCAGGCTCAGTAAATCAGGAGCCACGTCAGCTTCTGACGGAATTTGTGCCGCATTTTTACAGCCGTGACAATTACATTCCCGAAACTATATTGCTTTCCCATTATATTGATGATTTAGAGTCTGTAGAGAGTTACCTCTCACAAAAAAGGGGTAAGCGTGCATATATAAAAGTCCCTGTCCGCGGAGGTAATAAAAAAACTGTGGATATGGCATATAATAATGCACTTAAAAATATTGAAAACTATAAGACCGTGCAGGTCAAGGAAAAGCTTCGTCAGCAATCGGTTACTTCATTATCAGAGCTTTTAGGTCTGGAAGTGATTCCCGACCGTATTGAATCCTATGATATTTCTCATATATCGGGAAGTGACAGCGTTGCGTCAATGATTGTCTTTGAAAACGGAAAAAGTGCAAGGAAAGAGTACCGCCGTTTTAAAATAAAGACCGTAGAGGGTGCAAACGATACCGCATCACTTCGGGAAGTGCTTTTTCGCCGCTTCACCCATGAAGAGCGGAAGGGGGATGGAAAATTCAGCAAGCTTCCCGATTTGGTATTGCTTGACGGAGGACAAGGACAGCTTAATGCGATTAAATCTCTTTTTGCGGAAATGGGAATTGACATCCCCGTTTTCGGCATGGTTAAGGACGATAATCACCGCACCCGTGCTCTATTAGGAGAGGGTGGAGAGGTGTATCTTAACCCCGTAAGTTCTGTTTTTAACCTTGTGGCAAATATTCAGGAGGAGGTTCACCGCTTTGCAATTGAGTATCACAGAAGCCTCCACAGAAAAAACACCATAGAAAGCGAGCTTGAAAAGATTGACGGTATAGGAAAGCAAAAAAGAATAGCCCTGCTTTCGCATTTTAAAAGCATCGGCAAAATAAAAACCGCCTCCGTAAACGATTTGGCGGCGGTGAAAGGTATCAGCCTTAAAAATGCAGAGGATATTAAGGAATATTTTGCGAAAAAAGGAGTGTAAAAAGCTCAGCTTTTTACACTTCTTTTTTTAAACCATCTTTATTCATTGTGAGAAAGTAGTATATCTCCAACCTTATAAACATCGCCTGCACCCATTGTGATTACAATGTCGCCACGCTTTGCCTGTGACTTAATAAATTCTGCGGATTCTTCGAATGTCCTTTTGTATACGGCATTGGGAATGGCATTTGCAAGCTGCTGTGCACTCACAAGCCCCGTATCCGCTTCACGTGCCGCATAAATATCCGTTATTATAATATTTGCTCCGCTTTCGGAGAGAACCTTTACAAAATCATCAAAGAAATTGTAAGTTCTCGTATATGTGTGTGGCTGGAAAAGACACCATACGTTGTTATACTTCATGTCGCGTGCAGCACTTAGTGTAGCGGCTATTTCTGTAGGATGATGAGCATAGTCATCGACTACCATTATTCCGCCCATAATGCCCCTTGTTTCAAAACGGCGGTGTGTACCCCCGAAACGGTAAAGACAGTCGCATATGCTGTCTGTGTCAAGCCCTAAATAGTCCGCCGTTGCAAATGCCGCCAGAGCATCATAAACGTTGTGTACACCGGGAACACAAAGACGGATTTCACCAACGGGTTTTCCCTTTTTGCAAACTGTGAAAGTATAATGGTTATATCCGTTATGCGACATATTGTCGATGGTATAATCAAAATCACCGTGTATTCCGAAAGTGATTATCTTGCGATCAATGCCCGACACTGCTTTGAGAACGTTTTTATCCTCACCGTTAATTATAAGCGCACCGTCATCAGGTGTAAGAAGTGCAAGTTCCCTGAATGTATCTATTATATGGTTCAAATCACGGAAATAATCAAGGTGGTCTGCCTCAATATTAGTGATAACGGAAACCTTAGGGAAGAAACGGAGAAAGCTTTGGTGATACTCACATGCCTCAGCAATGAAAAATTCCTTACCGCCTATATGTGCATTACCGCGGATAATATCCAATTCACCGCCTACGGTAACTGTAGGATTCTTACCGCATTCCATAAAAATCTGCGTAAGCATACCCGAAGTAGTGGTTTTTCCGTGCGTTCCGCTGATGCAGATAGGGCAGTCATACTCTTTCATAATGATTCCAAGCATTTGTGCCCTGTCTATCTGCGTAATTCCCAGTTCCTTTGCACGGACACGCTCAGGATTACTTTCGGCGATAGCGGCACTGTATACCACCAAGTCGCAGTCCTTTATATTGTCTGCATCGTGACCTATATACACAGTGATTCCCATTGAAACCAATTTTTCGGTGAGAGCGGAGGTGGACCTGTCAGAACCTGAAACAATGCATCCCTCGTTCAGGAGCATCTGGGCAATACCCGACATACTTACTCCTCCGATGCCTATTAAATAAACGCGCATACCCTTTTTAATGGTAATATTGCTCAAAAAAATCACTCGCCTTTATATAAAAGTAGTAAATTCATAAAAATTTTAATTTTTTTGTTGAAATAACATTCATTATTTGATATTATACATATTAGGGAAAAAAATCAATAGAAAAATGAAAAAAATTTTAAAAAATTCATTTTCGGAGGGAAAAAGTATGCAAATCACAGACATTAAGGTGAGAAAAGTTTCACAGGAAGGAAAGATGAAGGCTGTTGTCTCTGTTACCTTCGATGATGTCTTTGTAGTGCATGACATCAAGGTAATCGAAGGAAAAGAAAAGCTTTTTGCGGCAATGCCCAGCAGAAAGTCAGCTGACGGCACGTACAGAGATATCGTACATCCGATTACTTCAGAAATGCGTGAACAGCTTCAGAATGCTATTCTTGCAAAGTATGAGGAATTTCTCACCACAGAAGCAGAAGAGACAGCCGAGTAATGCAAAACGATGGGCAAGCTTGTTTGCTTGCCTTTTTGACTTTAAGAAGGGATGATATTAATGGCAGAATTTTCAGCGCTTATTCTCGCAGCGGGCGAAGGTAAACGTATGAAGAGCATGAAGTCGAAGGTTGTTCATAAGGTATGCGGAAAGGAAATGGTAAACCGCGTTCTTGACAGTGCCCTTTCAGCGGGTGCACTGCGGGCACAGGTTGTAATCGGTCATTGTGCCGATATGGTGAAAGAGGCAGTGGGTGAGCGTGCTACCTTCGTGTACCAGTATGAACAGAAGGGAACGGGCCATGCTGTAATGCAGGCACGTGCGTTTTTAGAAGAAAGTGAGCATGTCTGCGTTCTTACAGGTGATACTCCCCTTATTTCAGAGCAAACACTTCGTGAAGCAATGCGCGTACATACAGAGGAGTGTAATGATGTAACCGTGCTTACGGCTGATTTTTCAAATCCTTATGGGTACGGAAGAATTATCAGAAAAGAGGACGGTACGGTTTTAAAAATCGTTGAGCATAAGGATGCAAACGAAGAAGAACTCAAGGTTACTGAAATTAATTCCGGAATGTATTTTTTCAAGGCAAAAAGCCTGTTAAATGCTCTCGACTCAATCACTGATAATAACGCACAGGGTGAGTATTATCTTACCGATGCACTGGAGATTATCTGCCGTGGCGGAGGAAAAGCAGGTGCATATATTGTCAGCGATTCTGACGAGATTATGGGAATCAATGACCGTGTACAGCTTTCTGTGGGTGAGAAAATCATGCGCAGAAGAATCAACGAAAAGTATATGCTCTCCGGCGTAACGATTGTCGATCCCGACAATACATATATATGCGATGAAGCAGTTATTGGTACGGACACGGTTATTTATCCGGGTACGGTAATAGAGGGTAAGTGCGTTATCGGAAATAACGTATATATCGGACCTAATTGCAAGCTGACAAACGCCGTTATAGGCGATGAAACTGACATCAATATTTCTACCATAACCGACAGCACCATCGGCTGCCGCACTCACGTAGGTCCCTACGCATATGTGCGTCCGGGATGCAGTGTGGGTGATGAGTGTAAGGTAGGCGACTTTGTTGAGCTTAAGAAAGCCGTTATAGGAAATGGAACGAAGCTTTCGCATCTTACCTATGTGGGTGATGCGGAGGTAGGAAGTAAGGTTAACTTTGGTTGCGGTACGGTAGTTGTTAATTACGACGGTAAGAACAAGTACAAAACAATTATCAAGGATAATGCTTTTATAGGCTGCAATTCCAATCTTGTTTCACCCGTTACGGTAAACGAAGGTGCTTATATTGCGGCAGGCTCAACCATAACCGACGAAGTGCCCAAGGAGGCTCTTGCTATCGCACGTGCACGCCAGGTCGTTAAAGAGAACTGGAACGACAGACGAAAGAAATAATTTTTATTATATACATACGGAGGAATGTCAAAATGATATCACACGGAAAAAACATCAAGATTTTTGCGGCAAATTCAAATCCCAAGCTCGCAGAGGAAATCGCAGGAAAGCTCAATCTTACTTTGGGTGAGTCTAAGGTTGGTCTTTTCTCCGACGGAGAAATCTTTGTAAACATCGGCGAAACAGTCCGCGGAAGCGACGTTTTCGTAGTTCAGTCTACAAGTGCTCCCGTAAACGACAATCTTATGGAAATGCTTATTATGATTGATGCGTTTAAGAGAGCATCCGCGGGAAGAATTACTGCCGTAATGCCCTATTTCGGATATGCCCGTCAGGACAGAAAGGCGAAGGCAAGAGATCCGATCAGTGCAAAGCTTGTTGCAGACCTTATTGCAGAAGCAGGTGCGGACAGAGTTCTTACAATGGATCTTCATGCTGCACAGATTCAGGGCTTTTTCAATATTCCTGTTGACCATCTTTTGGGTGTGCCGATTCTGGCTCCGTATTTCGTAGAAAAGTTCAAGGATGATATGGACGATATAGTAGTAGTATCTCCCGACTTCGGCAGCGTTACTCGTGCAAGAAACTTTGCACAGAAGCTTAACGCTCCCATTGCAATCATTGACAAGCGCCGTCCCAAGCCCAACGTTAGCGAGGTTATGAATATTATCGGTGAGGTTAAGGGCAAGAAGGTTATTTTGGTTGATGATATGATTGATACAGCAGGAACAATCGTTCATGCTGCACAGGCCCTCGTTGATAAGGGTGCTACAGAGGTATATGCTTGCTGTACACATCCCGTTCTCAGCGGTCCTGCTATAGAAAGACTCGAAGCAAGCCCCATTCAGGAACTCGTTTGTCTTAATACAATTGAGCTTCCTCCCGAAAAGATTATGAAGAAGACAAAGATACTCAGCGTAGCTCCTATTTTTGCAGAAGCTATAGAGCGTATCTATGAAGATGTTTCCGTAAGTCCTCTCTTCACATAATCAGAATAAAAAGGATTATAATAAAAGTACATGCAATGCCGCCCCGAAATCTCGTGGCGGCATTGTGAAGTGCAAAAAAGGAGAAATAACCATGCATCTTATTGTAGGTCTGGGAAATCCCGGTCGTGAATATGAAAAGACAAGGCATAATGTAGGATTTATTGCTATGGACTACCTTGCAGAGCAAATCGGAGTTAAGATGACAAAGATTAAGTTTAAGGGTGTATATGGCGAGGGCTTCATTGGCAGTGAAAAATGTGTGCTTTTAAAACCTCAGACATTTATGAATTTAAGCGGACAGAGTGTTTTAGAGGCGGCACAATTCTATAAAATTCCTACGGAGAATATAATAGTTGTGTATGATGATGTGACTCTTGAAGTGGGAAAGGTCAGAATCCGTCCATCGGGAAGTGCAGGCGGTCACAACGGAATGAAGAATATTATATATCTTTTAGGCAGTGACGAATTTCCCCGTGTACGCTTCGGAGTAGGAGCACCCCAGCACGACCTTGCAGACCATGTGTTAGGGCATTTTAATGACGAGGACGGCATAGCCGTGACCCGTGCAATAAAAAAGATTGAGGACATACTCTCAGTAATTATGAAGCAGGGTATTTCCGAGGCTATGAGTAACTTTAACAACAAGGTGTTGTGATATATGAATATACTGAGCAGTTTGCTTGATAATTCAAAGCAGTTTCAAAAAATTATCCTTGAATCACAAAAGGGAAACTTCCCCATAATGATTAGCGGAAGTGCTGACAGTCAGAAGGCACATCTCATTAATTCCATATGTGAAAAACTGGGAAAAAAAGCGTTTGTTGTTACGCACAATGAAATTCAGGCAAGAAGACTTTGTGATGACCTGCATTTTTTCAGTGACAATGAATGTGTTTATATTCCGCCTAAGGAAATTTTGCTGTATAAGGTTGAAGCATCAAACCACGAGGCGGAGAACAAACGTGCGGCAGCACTTGGTGCACTGGCGGGAGGAGCAAATGCCGTTTTATCGGTAGAATCGCTTCTCCATTTTGTCGTACCTAAAAAGGATTTCGATTCTCTTTGTATGTCTTTTTCATACGGCGGAATAACCGATTCGGGAAATATTGCATCAAAGCTTACCGAAATGGGGTATACCAGAGTAGATGTTGTCAACCTTCCGGGGCAGTTTGCAATCCGAGGGGGCATTGTGGACATATATTCCCCCGATGCACTTCTTCCCATTCGTATGGAGCTTTTCGGCGATGATATTGATTCTTTAAGAAGCTTTGACTGCGAAACACAAATGAGCATCGAAAAAATTAATGAAGCAAAAATACTCCCTGTAAAAGTCCAAAATTCAAGGGAAAGTATACTTTCTTATCTAAACGATGACTATATTATTTTTACGGATGAGCCTGCCAGAATGAGCGAAAGTGCAAAAGCTGTTGAATGGGAGCTTTCCGAAAATATTAAAACTCATGCAGAGAATACCGAAGCATTATCACTTTATGACTGCATCAGCCGTTACAGCGATGTTGCCGTGCGTATAGGCAGCAGTGCAAGCATAGCCCTTTCGTCCATAGGAAGGGCTTGTCCCGATTGGGATATTAAAACGGAATGTGAAATTACGAGTAAGGGTATGAGTAGCTACAGCGGAAATATTGATTTCCTTATTTCTGATGTGGAGCGTTGGCATCAGGAGGGTGTAAAAACTGTTATCCTTGCAGGAAGCACCTCCAGAGCAAAGAAAATCACCGAAATGCTCAACGAAAGGGATGTCCGTGCTTCATATGAGGAATCTCCCCAGGCTCTTTCCGATAAATTTGTAACAGTTATGCCGGGCAGTATCACCAAAGGATTTGAATACCCCTTGGACGGCTATGCCGTAGTAAGCGATAAAGAAATTTTTGCCGCGGAAAAGAAAAAGAGAAGAACACCCAAAAGTGAAGATACCATGAAAATCCGAAGTGCCGACCAGCTTGATTTGGGTGACTACGTTGTTCACCGTGCACACGGTATCGGAAAATATTTAGGAATTGTCCGAATGAAAGTAAGCGGGGTTACAAAAGACTATATCAAAATAGAATACCGTGGTGAGGATTTTCTGTATCTACCCGTAGGACAGCTTGATGCAGTCAGCAAATACACAGGCGGAGAAAATAAAATGGTGCGTCTTAACCGCCTGGGGTCAAATGAATGGGCTAACGCAAAACGTAAGGTTCGTCAGAGTGTGGAGGAAATGGCACAGAAGCTTGTGGCACTCTATGCAGAGCGTGCACAGCTTGAGGGCGTTGCTTTTTCCAAGGACACTCCGTGGCAACACGATTTTGAAAATATGTTCCCCTATGAAGAAACGGAGGACCAGTTAAGAAGCACCGCGGAAATAAAAAAGGATATGGAAAGCACACGCCCCATGGACAGACTTTTGTGCGGCGACGTGGGCTATGGCAAGACAGAGGTTGCTATGCGTGGTGCATTCAAGGCAGTTATGGACGGTTATCAGGTAGCTTACCTTGTACCCACAACCATTCTTGCCTCTCAGCATTATCATAATTTCGTGGAAAGAATGAAGGAATTTCCCATAACTGTAAGGATGCTTTCCAGATTTTCAACCCCTGCACAGACAAAGAAAACACTTAAAATGCTTCAAACAGGCGAGTGCGATATAGTAGTGGGAACGCATAAGCTTTTATCAAAAAATGTGGTGTTTAAAAAGTTAGGATTTTTAATTGTGGATGAGGAACAGCGATTCGGCGTCACTCACAAGGAAAAAATCAAGGAAATGAAAAAGAACGTGGACGTTCTTACACTGAGTGCAACACCCATTCCCAGAACGCTTCATATGGCAATGATAGGTATAAGGGATATGAGTGTGCTTTCAGCTCCGCCCAGTGACCGCCATCCCGTACAGACATATGTACTGGAATATAACGAAGCGGTAGTTAAAAATGCCATAGAAAGGGAAGTGGCAAGAGGCGGTCAGGTTTACTATCTTCATAATCGAGTAGAAAGTATTTACGGCGTGGCAGAGCGTATAAGAAGGCTCGTACCCGATGCAAGGGTAGGTGTTGCTCACGGTAAGATGAACGAGAGCGAGCTTGATGACGTTATGATGCAGGTAGAGGAGCATGAGGTAGATGTGCTTGTCTGCACCACCATTATTGAAACAGGGCTTGATATTGCAAATGTAAATACAATCATTATTGAAAATGCCGATACATTAGGTCTTAGTCAGCTTTATCAGCTTCGAGGCAGAGTGGGAAGGACAAACCGCCTTGCATACGCATATCTGACCTACAGAAAAAACAAAATTCTTGACGAGGTAGCGGAAAAAAGGCTTCGAGCTATCCGTGAATTTACGGAATTTGGTTCAGGCTTCCGTATTGCCATGCGTGACCTTGAAATAAGAGGTGCAGGCAACGTTCTCGGACCTGAACAGCACGGATTTATGGCAAGTGTTGGATATGACATGTATTGCGCAATTCTTGAGGAAGCCGTAAACGAGGCTATGGGTAAGCCAAAAGCTCCCGAAAAGGTTGAAACGGTAATCGACCTTGAAGTAAATGCCTTTATTCCCGATAGCTATATTCCCACGTCAAATCTAAGAATAGAAGCGTATAAGCAAATTGCGGGAATTAGTGATATAAACGACCGATATGCCGTTGAGGGAAGCTTTGAAGACCGCTACGGAGAAATTCCCAATGAAACCTACAGCCTCCTTGAAATACAGATGCTTCGTATTTCGGCAGAGAAGACGGGAATCAAGGAAATCTCCCACGCAGACGCAGGCATTATTTTTAAGTTGCACTCCCTCAGCCGTGAACTGGTGGATAAAATTTCAATTCTTGCTTCGAAAAACCGCGGTAAGATACTTTTCGGAGCAGGGGACAATCCGTATATTCTGCTTCGTGAAAAGGGCCTTAAGGGCGATAAACTCATCGAAAGTGTAAATAATGTATTAAAGTGCTTGCAAAACGATGAAGTGTAGTATATAATTAAACGTAGCCATTGAGGTAGGAGGAATGAAAATGAAAAGATTTTTTGCACTTTGTGTTGCATTGATTGTTGTGTTATCTTTCTTTAGTGCTTGCGGAGGCGATACCCCCACGGGCGATACGAAGCTTGATAAAGAGATAGTGGGAGCAGTAGACGGTGTGGAAATTACTCAAGCAGACTATAATCTGGTTTACAGAACAATGTATGATAATTTTTCTCAGTATGAACAGTATTACGGAGCAGATTGGTTTGTTCAGTCATATGATGGTATTAACACCTTAGGTCAGGCGATAAGTCAGAATACAACTTCACAGCTCGAAGTGATGATAGCTGCAACGGTATTGGCTAAGGAAAAATATGGCATAGAACGTGGCAGCAAGGAAATCCAGAAAGCCGTTGATAAGGAATATAAGGCGTTTAGAAAGAATTTCAGCACCGACAGTGAGTATGAAAAGTTTTTAAGTGAAGCAAAAACTACTGACAAGGCTGTAAAAAGCAGTATCACAATGTCGGAGATTATGGTTAGCTTGCAGGAAAAAATAACTGAAAAGGGCGAGGATGCATATGTTTCAGATGAGGAAGCTTTAGAGGGCTTTTCGGAAGAAAAGATGCGTGTTCAGCACATTCTTATATCAACCCAGGAGCAGACAGACCCCGAAACGGGAAAGGTGATTCCTGCAAGAAGCGATAAAGAAGCTCTTAAAGTAGTAGACGAGATTCTCGGAAAGCTTGCTAAGGGCGAGGATTTTGACTCTCTTATAGATAAGTATGACGAAGACCCCGGAATGGAAAGCGGAAAATTCTATGTGTTCGGCACAGGCGAAATGGTTCAGGAATTTGAGGAAGCTTCCATGGCTCTCAAGGTTGGAGAATACACCAAGCAGGGCGTAAAAACAGACTATGGCTATCATATTATCAAGAAATATGATGTAAATGCCCAGCTTCCTGAATTTAAGGAATATAAAGAGAATCTTACGAATCAGAAGCTTGGCGAGGTTTTAAATTCCAAAGCAGAAGACTTTGAAATCAACTGGAAAACAGAAGAACTTGATAAATATGTATTTAATTGGGTTAATGAAATAAGAAGTGCCAAGGGTGCAGAGCCTATCACAGAAGAAATGATGGGTATTAATCTTCCTACGGAAGAAGAACTCAATAAAGAAACTAAAAAAGAAAATGAATAATGATTCTTCGGGGTTGGGTGAAATTCCCTACCGGCGGTAATCCATTATGGTAAGTCCGCGAGCCGAAAGGCTGACACGGTGAGATTCCGTGACCGACGGTAAGCATATTATATGCAAAGTCCGGATGAGAGAAGAATGTTTGTATTTTTAAATACAACAATACCCCGATACGTTTATGTATCGGGGCGTTTTGTTTCTATATGTATATCGGAAGGAATGGCTTTTAATGAACAATACAAAAAAAATGACGACCACAGGGCTTCTGTGTACTCTTGCATATGTGGTTATGCTGACAAAATATATCTTTCCGCCGCTTTTTTCGGCGTTTCCCTTTTTGCAATATGACCCCAAGGACGTTATAATCGTCATTGGCGGATACATATACGGTCCGCTTACTGCGTTTTTGATATCCGTGATTGTTTCTTTAATAGAAATGCTTACCTCAAGCTCTACGCATATTATAGGATGCTTTATGAATATTGCGGCAAGCTGTGCTTTTGCCTGCGTTGCAGCGGCAGTTTACAGTAAGTATCGCTCGATTAAGGGCGGTATGGTGTCGCTGGTGATAGGCTCTGTCTGTGCAATTGCTATGATGATGGTATTAAATTATTTTGTTACGCCGCTCTACACAGGAATGCCCAGACAGGCGGTTGCTGACCTTTTAATACCGGCAATTCTTCCCTTTAACATCGTAAAATGTGTGCTTAACTCTGCTCTTGTGCTTCTTATTTACAAGCCTATGACAAGAATTTTAAGACGCGGAGGATTACTTGAAAGCACCGATAGCTATTCTGCACGAAACTCTAACGTGGCGGTGGCTCTTTCAGCCATATTTATGATTCTGATATGTATGATAGCACTTTGGATAGTTAACCGTTAGAAACTTTTTTTCGTTCATATTTAAGCTTTGTGGCAAGACCGCCGCGGATGTGCCTTTCAGCTTTGTTTATATCAAGCACCTCTTGAACACGTTCTGCCAGAAGCGGGTCTATATCCATTAGTCGTGTTGTCACATCTTTATGTACGCCCGATTTGGAGAAACCGAAATTTTTTGCAGTTGCTCTGACTGTAGCATTATTTTCGAGAATATAGTATGCAAGCATAACGGCACGCTTTTCAATATAATCTTTCAAAATTAACAGCCCCCTTAACTCATTCGTTCTAACATATGAGAATAGGGGGGCTGTTATTACTAAATTTTATTGGCGGGGATGTAAAAAAGTCCAGAACGCAAAAAGGCGACAATAATGCGAAATTAAGACTGTTTATAAATCATAAGGGGTTTTATTTTGGTTGAAAAATCTCATTTTATTAGATTTTTCTATGTTTAGTAAGCCTTTTTGCTACGGAGCAAACTTCGCCTCTCGCTGTATACACATACAGCTTCGGGTAACCCAAACCTTGCGGTTTGGCTCAGTTTGTCCGTTCTGAAGCATTTTTTACTATCCCCAAGCAGTGAGTATAAAAAACCAAGGTTTTTTATACTCACTTTTCTGTTACTTTACCGTAAAGATTCAATCTGAAAAGACGGCTTTCATCATCGGGGTTTTCGCACTCTATTGTTGCCTGACTGAGCTTTGCACCCTGAATAATGCTCATAAGACCAATCATGCGGCAGAAGGCAGACATAAGATTGATTCTGTCACCCTCTTCTGTGGTAAGCCAGACCTGACCCTTGCAGTTATTGAGCTCTTTTGCAAAAGCGTCTACATCAATGTTGTGAATTTCGAATTTACTCATGGTAATTACCTCCTGAATTTATTTTACAAGGACATAATATTCCTTTACATGGCAAAAGTCAAGGATTGTAACGCTTTTGTAATCAAAAACGGCATTTCGGATAAAAAGGAAATGCCGTTTGTTTCTTTTTTGTGCAATTTTTATTGCTGTTGCTTTTTGATTCTGTTTGCCTCTTTTGCACGAAGGTCAGTGTCGAGAATTCTTTTTCTTATTCTGAGGAAATTGGGGGTAACCTCCAAAAGCTCGTCATCAGCTAAAAATTCAAGGCTTTCCTCAAGGCTGAGAAGCTTGGGCGGAGTAAGGCGGAGTGCCTCATCGCTTCCTGCGGCACGCATATTTGTCGCCTGCTTTCTCTTACATACGTTTACCACAATATCCTCAAGGCGGCTGCATTCGCCTACAACCATTCCCATATAAACTTTTTCGCCCGGTCCTATAAACATCTGTCCGCGGTCCTGCGAATTAAAAAGACCGTATGCAACGGATTCACCCGTTTCATATGCTACAAGACTTCCTCTGGAGCGTGTTGTAAATTCTCCGGATATAAGAGGTTCATAAGAATCAAATACACTGTTGATAATACCTGTACCCTTTGTAGCAGTCAGAAGCTCACCGCGATAACCGATAAGTCCTCTTGACGGGATTCTGAACTCAAGCTTTGTATAGCCTGCCGCACCGGGGGCCATATTCACAAGGCTACCCTTTCTGGCACCGATACCCTCCATTACAACGCCTGTATGCTCATCGGGAACGTCTACAGTCAGCATTTCAAAGGGCTCACAAAGGCAACCGTCAATCTCCTTGTTAATCGTCTTGGGCTTGCTTACCTGAAATTCATAACCCTCACGACGCATATTTTCAATAAGAACTGAAAGGTGAAGCTCGCCTCTGCCCGACACCACAAAGCTGTCGGGAGATTCGGTTTCGGTTACTTTAAGTGCAATGTTGCTTTCAAGCTCCTTCATCAATCTGTCACGAAGATGTCGGCTCGTTACATAGTCGCCGTCCTGTCCTGCAAAGGGACTGTTGTTTACGCTGAAGGTCATGGAAAGAACAGGCTCGTCAACAGGGGTAAAGGGGAGAGGCTCTACTATACCTGAAGCACAGATTGTATCGCCAATGTTAATTTTTTCAACACCGCTTATTGCAACAATCTCGCCTGCACCAGCCTCATCAATAACCTGCTTTTCCAAATCCTTGTAGGCGAAAAGCTTTGATACTCTTGAATTATAGGAATCCATACCCTCACGGCTTATTGTAATGGGCATATTGGTTTTTACGAAGCCACGGTTAATTCTGCCTACCGCAATTCTGCCTGTGAATGTATCATAATCAATATTGGATACAAGCATCTGGAATTCTCCCTGCGTTGTATCCTCGGGGGCAGGAATGTGCTTCACGATAAGGTCAAAAAGCACCTTAAGGTCATCGGGATGATTGTCGGGAGAAAGGCTCGCCCAGCCGTCACGTCCCGAAACGTAAACAACGGGGGAATCAAGCTGTTCGTCGGTAGCATCAAGGTCAATGAAAAGCTCTAAAAGCTCGTCCGTTACTTCATAAGGACGTGCATTGGGCCTGTCCGCCTTGTTTACAACCATTATTATAGAAAGGTTCAGCTCCAATGCTTTTTTCAAAACAAATCTTGTCTGGGGCATACATCCCTCGAATGCATCTACCAGAAGAAGTACGCCGTCTGCCATTTTAAGACCGCGTTCAACCTCTCCGCCAAAATCCGCGTGACCGGGAGTGTCGATGATATTTATTTTCACATCATTGTACATAAGCGATGTGTTTTTTGCAAGAATGGTAATACCGCGTTCCTTTTCAATATCGTTGGAGTCCATTACACGTTCTTCCACCTGTGCGTTTTCACGGAAAACACCGCTTTGGCGTAAAAGTGCGTCAACCAATGTGGTTTTACCGTGGTCAACATGGGCGATAATTGCAATGTTTCTTATGTTTTTAGGTTCTATCATTTATATACTTCCTTTCGGGTTATTTCCTTTTTGTATCTTTTTCAATTACAAATGTGCTCCAAGTGTCTGCATACTGTAAAAGAAGCAATAGCGGAGTTTCCTTTGTTGCCACACTCTTGTTATCATCCACATACTGACCATCGTGATACATAACGGCCTGCACTTCGCTTTCGGAAAGCGAAATGTAGGGGATAGCAAGATACAGACTTCTCACGGGAACACTGAGATATACAAGGCTTTCGTTCATTCTGTAGGGAATGGATGCAGGAAAACCATACTGCTTCTGCTTGGGGGTAGGCTCATTTTCAAGATACTGGGGAACTCCCGGCATACCCGCCTTTCCCAAATCGTGAATAAGTGCCGTTATAATACAGCTTTCCTCGTCAATTTCAGGAGCAAGGGAAGAACGCAGTTTGAGCATAGTTTCAGCCACATTCACGCTATGCTCCAAAAGTCCCTGCTTTCTGCACAGGTGGAAGCGTGTGCTGGCAGGAGAACTGAGATAATCCGTTTCATTTTCCATAAAATTAATTAAAGCGGTGAATTCATCTTTTCTTTTCACCACACGATTTTTAAGAGATTCATAACGCTCGATTACTGTCATATGTTTAACCTCCTGAAAACACTTCTATTAATTATATAACAAACGACGGCATATTTCAACAAATTTTTGAGTAAATATTAATGCGTTTTTTTGAATCGTGAGCATTGTGTTTTTTACTGCATAGTGATATAATGAACTAAGCGAAGCTGAAATCCAACTTGGAGGATAAATACATGGATAACAAAATGCTTGCGAATTATCATACACATACATCATATTGCGACGGAGAAAATACACCGGAGGAGATTGTTTTATATGCAATTGAAAAAGGGTTTACATCGATAGGCTTTTCGGGACACGGTCATACCCCTTTTGATTTACGCTATTGCATGAAAGATACCCAATCATATATTGAAGAAATAACAGAACTGAAAAAAAAGTACGGTGATAAAATAGAAATTTACTGCGGAATAGAGGAGGATGCGTTTTCTCCCGTGGAGCGTGCAAATTTTGATTATATCATCGGAAGCTCGCATTATTTTAATATAGACGGGAAGTACTATCCCATCGACTCCGGTTATGATTATTTTAAAAAATGTCTGGCAGCTTTTGATAACGATGAGCTAAAGCTTGCCGAGGTCTATTACAGTACCTTTGTAAGCTATATCACGGAACGAAAGCCCGATATTGTAGGGCATTTTGACCTGATAACAAAATATGATGAAGTTGATGTCGCACGTTTTTTGAACAGTCCTGAATATTTTAAAATTGCAAAAAAATATCTTCAAAAAGCCGCAGAGAATGATGTGATTTTTGAAGTGAATACAGGGGCAATTTCAAAGGGAATAAGAAAAACACCGTACCTTGGGGAAGAACTTCTTTATATACTCAAGGAAAATGGCGGAAAAGTAATGCTTTCCTCAGACAGCCACAGCATAGAAACCTTGGATTTTCATTTTGAAGAAGCAGCGAAACTTTTGCGTGATGTCGGGTTTGACCATGTATATGAACTTCACCAAGGCACGTTTAAGAAAAGACTGATATAGTTTCATAGAAGCGGAGGTAAATACCATGCTTGAGTTTGAATTTAAAATCCTTGACTTTATACGTGAATATATGTCATCCCCGATAATGGATAAAATAATGTGCTTTTTTACATTTTTGGGAAATGCAGGCTGGATATGGATAGCTTTGGCGTGTGTGTGCCTGTGCAGCAGAAAATACCGCTATACGGGGATAATGCTTTCCCTCGGGCTTTTAATGAGCCTTGTTGTTGCAAACCTTATACTAAAGCCTGCCTTTGCCAGACTTCGCCCCTTCCAGATAAAAGAGGGGATAGAGCTTATTATAGCCGCACCCAGTGATTTTTCTTTTCCATCAGGGCATACCATGGCATCGGCAATCTGTGCTACGATTATATTTTTACAGCATAAAAAAATGGGAATTTATGCCATAGTCTTGGCGGCGATAATTTCCTTTTCAAGACTTTATTTATACATGCATTTTCCCACCGATGTATTTTTCGGGGCAGTTATGGGAATATTATTAGGTACATTGGCGGTAAAAATTGTAAGGCGTTACTTTAGAATATTATAAATCAAAACCTCCATACTAATACTATAAGGAGGGATTAATATGAAGAAATGTACAACGGGTTTTCTCAAAGGTCTTGCCACAGGTGCAGTTATGGGAGGAGCAATGTGCCTGATGATGGATCCTCCCGATACTGCAAAAATCAAAAAAGCATATAAAAAAACCAACCGTGCGTTAAAGACAGTTGGCTATGCTATTGAGGAATTAGTGTCTAACAACTAAGGGAGCTGTGACAAAATGCACAGACCGCAAAAAGGCGTCCTAAATACAAAATAGAGATGGCAGAGAAATTAACTGACACCATATTTTGGTTGAAAAATCGCATTCACATGCGATTTTTCTTCATTCTTAGCCTTTTTGCTACGAACAAACTTCGCCGCTCGACGTACCCACGTACGCCTTCGGGTAACCTGAGAATGCCTATGTAGGCATTCTCAGCTCAGTTTGTCCGTTCTGCACTATTTTTTCTTCGCTCCTTATAAGTTAAAACAATCTATACACCCCGACTACTTTTCCTAAAATAGAAACGCTTTCTACAATAATAGGCTCCATAAAATCATTTTCAGGTTGCAGGCGGAAATGCCCGTCCTCCTTATAAAATGTCTTTACAGTGGCACTGTCGTCCACAAGAGCTACTACCATTTCTCCGTTACGGGCAACCTCGCACTTTTCCACAATTACATAATCTCCGTCAAGGATTCCTGCATTAATCATGCTTTCGCCCCGTACCTTCAGCATGTAAACATCATTTTTCTTGGCAAAATCCATGGGAAGCGGAAAGGTGCGTTCTAAGTTTTCCTCTGCTAAAATGGGAAGACCTGCACTTACCCTGCCTATTACGGGAACTTCCAGATATTCCTTTTCCATGGCAGAAATGTTTGTGGGAAGATTCTTTAACCTTATTCCTCGTGAGCTTCCGTTTTCCCTGATAATATGTCCGTTTTTTTCAAGCCGTTTTAAATATCCGTGAACGGTAGCGGGCGAGTTAAGACCGACTGCCTCACAGATTTCACGGACTGTGGGAGGGTAACCTTTTTGTGAAACCTGCTTTTCTATAAAACTTAGTATCTGCTGCTGTTTATCCATATTTGCTGCCAAATATATCACCCTCCAAAATTTAGTATATACTCATTATAACACACCCTAAAACAAAAATCAAACATTTGTTCGAAAAAAGTTGAAAATTTTAAGCTTTTTTCAAGGTTATGGGGAGATAATGTAATTTTTCTTGACTTATTTGTCATAAATTGATATTATATAAGGGAATGTAGTTGAAAGGAAGTGGCATGATGAATTCAGAAAATAATGTAAATGAAAATATTGATGATACAAACCTGCAGACTGAAAACGCCATTGATAATATTGAGCCTTCTGAGAACGTACAGACCTCAGAAGCTCCTCAAAAGAGTATAGAGGAGCAGACGGCGGACTTTGTTTCGGAATTTGCCCCTGCACCCATTAATATCCCTAAGTATAACAGGGAAAAGGAACTGAAAAAGGCTGAAAAAGCAGGAAACAAAGCTAAGAAGCAGGTAGCTCAGAAATCAAGAAAAAGACGGGCAAAGCTTAAGAAAGCGGTTTTCGTTGCGAGAACGGCAGGACTTTTCATTCTTCTTGCGGCAGTTGTTACGACTATGGTTTTTTCACTTCTTGTGAAGATGAACACAACCGAGCATGCCATAGAAACTGCAATCCGCAATAATAACCCCGAGCTTTTCACAATAGGAAAAATCAAAAAGCCCGATAAGATTAATCTAAGCCCCAGCTCTCCCAGAGCCGCACTGGCAGATATAATAAGGGATAACTCTGACCATGTTATTACATATGATGATATAGCCCGCGAGGTAAAGCGTTCCAACTATTCGCACTTTTTGGCAACTCTGTCCCATGATATTATTGATTTTTATCTTTTCGGAAATGAGTATCAGGGTATCACGGAGGAAAATGTTGAGGCATTGATTCTTTCAGCGTCTAAGCGTATTTACGGATTGACGGGCAGAAATGTAGGCGAGAGTGCTTCTAAGGAAATTGCATCGTATATAAAGAATTCTCCTTTCTTTGATGACCTTTCCCGTGGAAACATAATGCGTCAGGGGAACACGGAGCAAACACAGCTTACATCAATTCTGTTCTCAACTCTAACGCTCATCTGCCTTGTTATTGCAGCGATACTTCTGATTGTACTTGTAATTGTAAGCTGCAAAGGAATAGCTCATAAAATCATCGGCTGGGCGATTATAATCGGCGGTGTGCTGACAGGCGTTGCAGGGTATTTTACAACTTCACTCTTTAATGCCCGCAGTGAGCTTTTAAAAGATGTGGCAGAGGTAATTTTAAATACCTTTAACCATAATGCAATTATCTGGAGCGGACTTACCGTTGTTATAGGTATCGTAATTATGCTTATGGGCAAAATGATATCCGATGAAGATGATGATTATGATGAATATGACGAAAACGGTTATATTGACGAAATAGAGCAGGTTGCAACAGAGCAATAAGAGATAGGGGTGTGAAAAAGAAGTGCTTTTTTACACCCTGCTTTTTTACCTCCCCTACAGGAAAGTGATTATATGATTATACCAATTTTCATACCCCATGAAGGTTGCCCCAATGACTGTGCATTTTGCAATCAGCGTACAATCAGCGGAAAAAGCACCGCTCCAAGCCTCTTGGATGCAAGGCGGACTATAGAGCAGTATCTTGAGCACGGCATAAAAAAAGCCGACCAGATTGCCTTTTTCGGCGGAAGCTTTACGGGGATAAGTACAGAAAAACAAAATGAATATCTATCTCTTGCAAACGAGTATATAAAAAGGGACTTGGTTGGAAGCATTCGACTTTCCACCCGCCCCGATTATATCAGTGAGGACACGGTGAAAAGGCTTGTTTCCTTTGGTGTAAAAAATATTGAGCTTGGGGCACAGTCTATGGACGAGGAGGTGCTTCGTGCTTCAAACAGAGGACATAGCAGTTATGATGTGGAAAAAGCCTCGGAAATTATACAAAAATGCGGAGCAACATTGGGTCTTCAGATGATGACGGGACTTCCCCTTGACAGTATGGAAAAATGTATGTATACCGCCCGAAGATTTAGCGAACTTGGGGCGAAAGAAAGCCGCATATACCCCACGATAGTTCTTCGTGGAACAAAGCTTGCTAAGATGTATGAAAACGGCGAATATACTCCGCAGAGCGTAGAGGAAGCGGTGGATATATCCGCAAGAGTTTACAGGCTTTTTAAAGAACGCGGAATAACAGTTCTCAGGATAGGCTTGCCAGATTCTGCCGAGCTAAAGGAAAATTATATTGCAGGGGCATATCACCCGTCATTGGGCGAACTTGTAATGAGCCGTGACATTCGTAACAGAATTGAGGAAAGCCTTTCGGGAAGAAGCGAGGCAGAAATCCGTGTAAATCCCAAATTTATATCAAAGGTAAACGGAAACAAATGTTGTAATATTGAATACTTCAAAAGTAAAGGAATAAAAATTACAATATCGGAGGATTCGTCTGTAGCTGAATTTGCCATAAAAAAAGAGCCTTAAGGCTCTTTTTTTATGGCAATATCCTCACAGGAGTACCCACTGCAGTTATGTCAAAGAGTGCCTCTATATCCTCGTTATACATTCTGATACAGCCGTTTGATGCCGCTGTTCCTATTGATGCAGGATTATTTGTGCCGTGGATTCCGTATCCCTTTGCGGAAAGCCCCAGCCATCTTGTGCCGTAAGGCCCACCGGGGTCAATTTCCTTATTCACAACCTCGAACACGCCAACGGGAGTGGGAGTATCTTCCTTTCCCGTGGCTACAATATATTCTCTGAAAATACTTCCGTTTTTGTACACTGTCAGCCTTTTTGCACCGATGTTTACAATAATTTCTATGGGGGAGGGAGCAAGCGGGATGCAAATAATCTGCCCCACCCGAAGATTTCGGGGATTAATGTCGGGATTAATTCTTAAAATTTCCTGAGCCTCCACCTCAAACGAAGCGGCGATGGCACGGATGGTGTCACCGCTTCTTATCACATAAAAATTGCGTGTGGGGCACATGGGCGGCTCCTGGAATTTCTCTGCTATGCAGATTCTTTGCCCTACTTGAAGATTGTAGGGGTCAATATCGGGATTTGTTCTTAAAAGTGCCTCAACATCAGTGCCGAAACGAACAGCAATGGATAAAAGAGTGTCCCCCTCGTTTACGTTGTAGGGTAGTGTTCCTATGGGGCATGTCACAGGCTGATTGGTTGCCGATATTACGCAAATCCTCCTGCCCACGGGGAGATTCACAGGATCAAGCCCCGGATTCAGCCTAAGTATGTTTTCGGGAGTTGTATCAAACTTTGCCGCAATGGTAAAGAGAATATCTCCCTCCTGTATGATATAAAACTGTCCGCAAGCCATTACGCTCCCGTCACCTCCGTTCCTACGGGAACAAGGTTAAATACCGTGTCCATATCCTTGTCAGAAAGAATGATGTCCCGACTGTTTCTCTGTGCCGATTTTGAAGAAATTGCCACATCGGGCACAAGTGTATTAAGCCTCTTTTTCCCTCCGAATGAGGTATCTATCTGCTTTTGCACAATGGCAGAGGAAAATTCCTCCATAGGATTTACGCAGTTGAAGGAAACGCTGTCCCCCGAATTATATGAGAGAGTAAGTAGGTTTTTGTTTAAGACAATACAAAGCTTGGGCGGTGCCAATGGTATACAAAGAATCATCCCCTCGTAAAGGTCATCAGGGTCAATTCCGATATTTGAGTAAAGAATCTGTGCACTGCTTACACCAAAATAGTCGGCAATGGAATCTATTGTATCGCCTTGATGTACTACATAATAATTGGTTGTTCTGCAAGCAGGGTAATAACTGAGCGGTTGGGGGATACAAAGCTCGTCACCCACATTTATTAAGTTTACGTTTTCTATGGAATTAATTTCGGCAAGCCTGGACACGCTTGTTTCAAAGGTTTTAGCAATAGTGTAAAGAGTATCCCCTTGCCTTACTGTATAGGGAAAGCTGCCGGCAGGGCAGTTCCACTTGAAATTACAGCTCATAAAAAAATCACCTCACGAACATCATATTCGTAAGGTGGTTTTTTTGTTATAACATAGTAATTAAAGGCATTTAATCGCGAGTGGCACGCTTATCAATAAAACGTTGCCAGCTCCTGCTCGGGGGCAGAGGTTATAGCCGTTTCTTCAATATGAATTACGGGTCCCTTTCCCTGATAGAATTTGCAGTATTCAATTTTTATGGTGCCTGTTACCATAATCCAGTCACGGCTCTGTATGCTGTGCTTGCCCTTGCATATGCACACAATGGGGCTGTATTCCACATCGTCAATACAGCAGGTCATGATATGGCGTCCTGCCACGAAGGTGTTATCAGGCATCCTGTTGTCATAAGCACAGATTCCGCGGAATTTGATTTTCTTGCCGTTGTATTTATCGGTTTCTTCAAGCAAATCACGATACCACAGAGCATAATCGGAATCCTCGATTTTGATAAGCGGTGCGTTAATATCAAAGGGAAGCGGGTCTTCAATATCGTCATACTCCACGCTTCCGTCGGAGTATTCGTAGGCAATGTCGGCACGTCGGCTCACGCCACGGACAATTTTATGAAGCTCCATTTTATCGATGCTTTTATTCATTCTATTAAATACCACAAGCTCACAAACCCTCAGCTTATCAACTGTCTGATTTCGCATATTGGCGTTGTAATTTACAAATGTTGTTGCATCGGCAAACATCATGCATTGAACAAGGGTGAAGCCTTTCGGGAAAGTGGAGAGAAGGTCCTGGGTATTCCACATTCCGTTATATTCTATAATTACTCTTTCGCACGCTGTTTCTTTTTGGAGCGCCATAAGTACCTTGGGAGTAATTTCTTCGGGAGAGTCAAAAACCTTTAAGGTAACATTATTTCCCGAGAAAAGCGAAGGCTCGTATTCCTCCACACCCTCCTCACATATAATGAGCAGGGTTTTCTCACCGTTATTAAAACGGACGTCACAGAGAGTGTCCTGAATGAATCTTGTCTTTCCTGATTCGAGAAAGCCCAAAAATAAATATACGGGAATTTCTTTCATTGTGCATCCCTCCGATTAAAGTTTAAAAAGCTCACTTAGCTTTTCTTCATCAATGTTTGCACCTATTACGCAGATTCTGCCGATTGTGCTGCTGCTTCCGCTTCTTACATCTGCTTCGCCGGGAACATAGTCAAAATGAATCCATTCGTCCACGCCTTTTACAATACCCTTTGCACGGAGCACTGTACCGTAGCTGATGCTTTCAAGCTCTCTTAAAATATTTTCAATTTCTTCTTTGGTGAAAGAACGCACTGTTTCCCTGCCCCAGCTTGTAAATACCTCATCGGCATGATGGTGGTGATGGTCATGGCAACCGCAACTGCAATGTTCATCGTGTTCATGATGATGCTCGTGACAATCACAATGCTCACCATGCTCATGATGATGTTCATAACAGTGACAATGCTCATCATGATGGTGATGATGCTCTTCTTTAAGAACTTGTAAATCCTGTTCCAGTGTGTTGTGGTTTTCTATCGCATCAAGTATTGCCTTACCGTCAATTTCCGCCCAGTCTGTGGTAATAATCTGTGCATCCTTGTTATGCTCTCTTATGAGCTTAACACATTCACTGAGCTTGTCCTCGGAAAGAGAAGCGGTGTGGCTGAGTATAATGCACGATGCGTTTTCAATCTGGTCGTTATAGAACTCACCGAAATTTTTCATATACATTTTGCATTTTTTTGCATCGGCAACGGCACAGAAGCTATTGAGCAGGGTGTTTTCATCCGTTACACCCTCAACCGCACGGATAACATCGCTGAGCTTTCCCACGCCCGAAGGCTCAATCAGAATTCTGTCGGGGGCGTACTCCTTTTTTACCTTTTCCAGAGCCTCGGCAAAATCGCCTACAAGAGAGCAGCAGATACAGCCCGAATTCATTTCGTTTACCTGAATTCCCGCCTCCTGCATAAAACCTCCGTCAATACCGATTTCACCAAACTCGTTTTCGATTAAAACAAGCTTTTCGCCGTTGTATGCTTCTTTAATGAGCTTTTTTATAAGAGTGGTTTTTCCTGCTCCGAGAAAACCCGAGAAAATATCTATCTTTGTCATAAATAAAATCATTCCTTTCAAGATTTCATTATAAAACTTTTTTTTCTTTTAGTCAATATTTAAGAATGTAACTTGACAAAATATTGCAACAATAGTAAAATGAAAAGGTCGAATATGAGAATGATTTTCAAATTGGAGCGTTATTATGAAAAAATTAATTGCTGTTATATTATGTGCGGCTGCTCTCTTTTCCTTTGCAGGCTGCGGTACAAAGACTGACAGGGATGAAAACAAATTGCAGATTGTAACCACCATTTTCCCTTTTTATGATTTTGCCCGTCAGGTAGGAGGGGATAAGGTACAGGTCACCTTAATTCTGCCCACAGGTGCGGAGGCACATTCTTACGAGCCCACGCCGAAGGATGTTATAGAAATAAAAGAAAGTGATTTGTTCATAGCTCAGGGAGGTGATGCAGATCCGTGGACAAGTGCGGTAATAAATGATGCAGATTCAAAAGAGCTGAATGTGCTTTATGCCTTGGAAAGTGTGACTCTTATGAGTGAAGAACACGAGCATCCGTCTTTGTCCAGCCATGTGCATACGGACCCTCACGTCTGGACAACCCCGAAAAATGCCGCTAAAATAAGTGAAAGCATTTCTGACAGGCTTTGTGCAATTGATTCTGAAAATTCAGATTACTATAAAGAAAACCTTGCCTTATATAAAGAGAAGCTTAATTCTCTGGACGAAAAATTCACTCTGCTTACAAAAGATATAGACAAAACCATCGTGTTTGCAGACCAGTTCCCACTGAGGTACTTTGCAAAGGAGTATAATCTTAAATATCTTGCTGCATTCCCCGGCTGTTCTGCCGAGAGTGAGCCGACAGCCTCCGCCGTGGCACAGATTATAGATACAGTAAAAAAAGAGAAAATCCCCGTTGTGTTTTATACGGAAACCTCAAACAAACAGCTTGCCAATGCAGTATGCGAAGAAACGGGTGCAGAAAAGCTTCTGTTTCATTCCTGCCACAGCGTTACGGATGATGAGCTTAAAAGCGGTGTGACCTATCTTGATTTAATGGAAAAAAACTACGAAGCCCTTAAAAAAGCAATTTGACAATAAGTACGTTATATGATAAACTGTTTCTACCGAAATTGACTATTTTTTGGAGCTATGTTATGAGATTACAAAAATTTATTGCAGAATGTGGCATCGCATCAAGACGCGGTGCTGAAAAGATAATTGAAAGCGGCAGAGTGTACGTAAACGGCGACCTTGTGGACTATATGGGCTGTGAAATTGAGCCTGACACGGACAGCGTGGAGGTTGACGGAAGGGTTATCAGCCGCGAAAGTAAAAAGTACTATATCATGCTTAATAAGCCTAAAAACTATGTAACCACCGTTTCCGACGATTTGGGAAGACCTACCGTTATGCAGCTTGTGTCGGATATAAAGGCGCGTATCTACCCTGTAGGCAGACTTGATTTTGATACATCGGGGCTTCTTATTATGACTAATGACGGTGATTTTGCAAATATCCTTACTCACCCTAAGCATGTGGTGAATAAGGCGTATATTGCCCGCATAGATAAGCCACTTGATGAGGCTCAGCTTGAAAGATTAAGAAGCGGAATTGAGCTTGACGGTGTAATGACCTCTCCTGCAAGGGCAGAGAATATCAAACGTGGGCAAAGAGGCTTTGAAGTGAAAATAACCATTCACGAGGGAAGAAACCGTCAGGTAAGAAGAATGCTTGACGCAGTGGGTGCAAATGTAATGAGCCTTAAAAGAATTTCCGTAGGCTCCGTGACACTGGGCAATCTCCCCGAGGGAAAGTGGAGAAGGCTTTCCGATGCGGAAATAAATAAATTGAGAGGAAAAAGCAAATGATTCGTGTTACAATCGTAGATGATGCAAGGATAATTAAGTCTGTCTCAAAAATTGAGGGTGAGGATGTCTTAATGGCATGGGCGCAGGAAAATGAGAAAAGCCCCGGTCACAGCATCTTTTCAACACAGGGCGAAATCCTTGATGTTGTGGATAAGGACAATATTTTTGAGCTTCTTGTGCGTGCAACGCTAAACTATCTGGATTTACAGAAGATAGAGAGAGGATTCTGCAAAAACGAAGCACTTTTCCCTGAGCTTGTAAAGCTTGGTTTTGAGGAAAAGGATGGGGTATGCGAAGTGGATATAACCACATTTTTCAAACCCTGCTGCGGGTGTAAATAAAGTGAACGGGCGTAAAAAAGTCAGACTTTTTTACGCCCTGTTTTTCTATCTATTAGGGAAATTGAACGCCCGCCATAGAATATATGTATTTGCCAAAACAAGGGAATAATAGTATAATTAACAGAGTTTATAAGATAGGGGAAAAGCTTATGACAATACAGCAGTGTAAATATGTACTGGAAATAGCAAGGACGGGGTCTTTTAGTGAAGCGGCAAATAATCTTTTCACGGCACAGTCGTCACTTTCTGTCAGTATCAAATCTTTGGAGCAGGAGCTTAATATAAAAATATTTGAACGCGGCTCAAACGGGGTGTATCTTACTGACGAGGGAGCGGAGTTTGTTAAGTATGCAACGCAGATTACTAAGAATTGCGATTTTATAGCCGAAAGGTATAGCGGCAAAACTGTTTCCGATAAGCTGTATATTGCCACACAGCACTATGACTTTATTGCGGATATTTTTGGTAAGCTTCTGAAAGAAAACAAAAGCAGCAGTTACCGCTTTTCAATCAGAGAAATCCAGACATATAATGTCATAAAAGAGGTGGAAACCTCCCGCAGCGATATTGGCATAATTGCTATCAAGGACGGCGATTTTGATGTAATGAAACGCTACCTTATGAAGAAAAAGGTGTCATTTACTCCTGTAATCAAGGTTACTCCCCATGTGTTTTTCAGAAAAGAGCATCCTTTGGCAGACAACAAAATTCTTACGCCCGCAGAGTTAAAGAAATACCCCTATGTTTCATACGAGCAGGGCGAACATAACAGTTCTTTCTTTACGGAGGAGCTTACAGATGCTTCTTATATGGAAAAGCATATTGAAATCAGCGACAGGGCTACGCTCATGAATGTTCTCATGCTAACCGATTCATATACTATCGGTACGGGAATTATGCCCTCCGCACTTAACAAAGGTGACATTGTAAGCGTTCCCTTTGAAAGCCAAGAGTTTTATCATATAGGCTATCTTTTAAACGAAGAACGTAAGATTTCACAAATTACGCAGACCTTTATAGAGCGTATGGAAAAGGCTCTGCAAAAAAAATAAAGAAAAGAGGAAAATCAATGAAAGCACTTGTAAAAAAATATCCCGAAAGAGGGCTTTGGTTTGAGGATGTCCCCGAACCTGTTACAGGGATAAACGATGTAAAAATTAAGATACACAAGACTGCAATTTGCGGAACGGACCTTCATATATATAACTGGGATGAATGGTCGCAGAAAACCATACAGACACCCCGCGTTATCGGACATGAATATGTAGGCGAAATTGTGGAGGTCGGAGCAAACGTTAAAAATTGGAAAATCGGAGATGTTGTTTCGGGCGAAGGGCATATTGTGTGCGGAAAGTGCCGTAACTGCCTTGCGGGAAACGGTCATCTGTGCAAGGAAACCGTGGGCGTAGGTGTAAATCGTGACGGTGCTTTTGCCCAGTTTCTTGTAATTCCTCAGGAGAATGTAAGAAAATGCGAAAAAGACATTCCCGAAGAAATGTATGCTATATTTGACCCTTTCGGAAATGCGGTACATACAGCCTTATCCTTTGACCTTACAGGAGAGGATGTTCTTATTACAGGTGCAGGCCCCATAGGAATAATGGCGGCGGCAGTTTGTAAACATGTGGGAGCAAGGCGTGTGGTTATCACAGATATTAACGATGAAAGACTTCTTCTTGCAAAAAAGCTTGGTATTAATTATACAGTTAACACTGCAAAGGAAAAGCTCGCGGATATTATGGAGGAGCTGTCAATTAAGGAAGGCTTTGATGTGGGACTTGAAATGTCAGGAAGTGAAATTGCACTTAATACTATGATTGACCATATGATCCACGGCGGAAAAATTGCACTTTTGGGACTCTTAAAGAGCGATGCTAAGGTAGACTGGTCAAAGATTATATTTAACGGACTTATTATTAAGGGCATATACGGCAGAGAAATGCACGAAACATGGTACAAAATGTCAGCTATGCTTCAAGGCGGTCTTGATATTTCAAATATCATCACTCACAGAATGGATATCCGTGACTATGAAAAGGGCTTTGAAGCTATGAACAGCGGCAAAAGCGGCAAGGTTATCCTTGACTGGTCATCACTTAATTGAGAAAGGATTGATAATATGAAAACAGCGCTTAAATATTTTAAAGAAACTTGCGAAACAATAGAAAAAGAAGGCCTTACCAAAAATGAAAAGGTTATAACCTCTCCCCAGGGAGCAAAGGTACATCTTTCAGATGGCAGGGAAGTTATAAACATGTGTGCAAACAACTATCTGGGACTTGCGAACAGTCCAGAGGTTATCAAAGCCGCAAAGGAAAGCTACGACAGCTACGGCTACGGGCTTTCCTCCGTACGTTTCATCTGCGGCACACAGAAGCTTCACAAGGATTTGGAGGAAAAGCTCAGCAAATTCCTTGGAACAGAGGACACTATTTTATATTCCTCCTGCTTTGATGCAAACGGTGGTCTTTTTGAAACACTCCTTACCGCAGAGGATGCAGTTATCAGCGATGAGCTTAACCACGCAAGTATAATTGACGGAGTACGACTTTGCAAAGCACAAAGATTCCGCTATAAAAACAACAATATGGAAGACCTTCGTGCAAGGCTTGAGGAAGCAAAGGATTGCCGTATAAAGCTTATTGCAACAGACGGCGTATTTTCCATGGACGGCATAGTTGCAGACCTTAAGAGCATATGCGACCTTGCCGATGAATATGATGCCCTTGTTATGGTTGATGACAGCCATGCGGCAGGCTTTATGGGTGCTACAGGCAGAGGAACGGCGGAGCATTGCGGCGTCGCGGGTAGAGTTGATATTATCACGGGTACCTTCGGAAAAGCCTTGGGCGGAGCATCGGGCGGATTTACATCGGGAAGAAAGGAAATTATAGACCTTCTCCGCCAGAGATCAAGACCTTATCTTTTCTCAAACACATTGGCACCTGCGGTTGCAGCAGGCTCATTAAAAGTGCTTGAAATTATTGAAAATGACCTTTCTGTTCGTGAGAAGCTTTTTGAAAACACAAAGCTGTTTGCGGAAAAAATTAAGGAAATCGGACTTGATGTAATTGACGGGGGAACTCCCATTATCCCTGTTATGCTTTACGACGAGCATAAGGCAGTGGAGATGGCAAAGCGTATGATGGAAAAGGGCGTGTATGTGGTTGCGTTCTCTTACCCTGTCGTTCCTAAGGGTAAGGCAAGAATCAGAACACAGCTTTCCGCGGCACTTTCAAAGGAGGACATTCTCTATATTGCAGATTGCTTCAGACAGGTAAAGGAAGAAATGGGACTTTAAAAAAGTTATGCTTTTTAATAAAGGTGCGGATTTAGTGAATCTGCACCTTTATTGTTCAAAGGAATAAACTGTAACAGGAGGTTATAGTATGAGTGAAATAATAATTACTGCAATGGAAATAATAGGCACTATTGCCTTTGCAATATCGGGTGCCCTTATCTCCGTAAGCTGCGGACTTGATGTATTCGGAGTAGTCTTTATAGGCGTTGTTACGGCTGTAGGCGGCGGTATGCTGCGGGATGCCCTTATAGGCAAATTCCCTCCTGCCATTTTTTCAAACACTTATATTTTTGCCATCGCGGCACTGACGGCACTGGCGGTTTTTATAATCGCATATATTAACAGAAACCATTTTGAAACCCTAAGAGAGAAAATTGAACGCATCAATAATATTTTTGATGCAATAGGACTTGCGGCGTTTACCGTTACGGGAACTGAAATTGTGTGCGCAGCAGGCTTCGGAGATAAAATGCTTTTAGTTGTGCTGCTCGGTATGCTGACAGGCTGCGGCGGAGGAATTTTCCGTGATATACTGGTGGATAAAACTCCCTATGTTTTAAAGAAACACGTGTATGCACTTGCATCAGTTTTGGGAAGCATTATTTACTATTTGATAAACATATATACAGGCGAGAAAATTATAGGAACAATAACTGCGATGGTAATTATTATAGTTGTCAGAATGTTGGCAACCAAATACCACTGGAAGCTTCCGAAAATAACGCTGTAAGGGCTTTACGTACTCGTTTTTAGTGTATCTTCTTTTGTCAGCACTCTTGCTCTTGACATTGATTTTTCTTATCTGTATAATTAATGTGAATCTATGTTAAAAGGAAATAACACTATGAAACGAATTGCACTGGGAATACTGGCACACGTTGACAGCGGAAAGACCACTCTTTCCGAGGCTATGCTTTATAATGCAGGTGAAATCCGCTCCTTAGGCAGAGTTGACCACCGTGATGCCTTTCTTGATACAAATGAAATAGAGCGTGACCGCGGAATCACTATTTTTTCAAAGCAAGCGGTGATTGGGCTTTCCGATACGAAAATCACATTGCTTGATACTCCCGGTCACGTGGATTTTTCTGCGGAAACGGAGAGAGTTCTCCGTGCTCTTGATGCGGCGGTATTGGTAGTCAGCGGGAGCGAGGGCGTGCAGAGCCATACCCGTACACTGTGGAAACTTCTTTCGGGACACGCCATACCAACCTTTGTTTTTGTCAATAAAATGGACATGCCCGATACCAATAGGGAAAGAATTCTGGCAGAACTTGAAAATTCCTTCGGAAGCGGTTTTGTGGTATTTAATAATGAGGGGAAGGAATCCTTTTTTGAGGACGCGGCACTTTGCAGTGAGGAGCTTTGCAATTCCTACCTTGAAAGCGGAACAATTACCTCCGAAAAAATTTCGGACGCCATAGTAAAACGAAAAATATTCCCCTGCTATTTCGGCTCTGCCCTTAAAAACGAGGGAGTAAAGGAGCTTCTTGACGGCATTGAGAAGTATGCCGAAGGCTGCGGAGAAAATCCGCAGTTTGGTGCAAGAGTGTTTAAAATTACGGAGGATGACAGGAAAAATCGCCTTACCCATATGAAAATAACTGGTGGGGTACTCCGTGTGCGTGATAAAATTACCTATGGCGAAAATGAAGAAAAAGTCAGTGAAATCCGAATTTATTCGGGTGAAAAGTACAAAAGCGTACAGGAGGTATATCCGGGGGACGTGTGTGCAGTTTTGGGACTTTCAGCACTTGGGGGAGGAAGCGGAATAGGCTTTGAGGAAAATTCCCCTGCCCTTACCCTTGAGCCGGTGTTTAATTACTCGGTTATAACGCCTCCCGATGCGGATTATCGTGTTGTACTGGCACATCTTAAAAAATTAGAGGAAGAGGAAACTCAGCTTCGTGTCAGCTACAACAGTGTTCTTGGCGAGATTCATATTCAGCTTATGGGCGAGGTTCAGCTTGAGGTTTTAAAACGTATTTTAGCTGAAAGATTTAATCTTAACGTTGAGTTTGCACGCGGAAGTATTGTATATAAGGAAACAATCGCTTCACCCGCAGAGGGAGTGGGGCATTATGAACCTCTTCGCCATTATGCGGAGGTGCATCTTCTATTAGAACCTCTGAAAAGAGGTAGCGGACTCGTATTTGAAACAGATTGCAGTGAGGATTTTCTTGCCCGCAACTGGCAAAGGCTTATTCTTACTCACTTAAACGAAAAACGCCACGTGGGAGTGCTTACTGGAAGCAGTATAACCGATATGAAAATCACCCTTAAATCAGGAAGAGCACACCTTAAGCATACCGAGGGCGGAGATTTTAGGCAGGCTACTTACCGTGCTGTGCGTCACGGACTGAGAATGGCAGAAAGCGTTCTCCTTGAACCGTACTATGATTTTACTTTGGAAATACCCATGGACTCTACAGGCAGAGCAATGACTGACCTGGAGCAAATGGGGGCAAAACTTATGCCGCCGGAAATAGAGGATGAAATGTCTGTAATACGGGGCAGTGCTCCCGTGCGTGAAATACGTTCATATCAGCGGAGCGTTACTGCATACACCCATGGGTTGGGAAAGCTTACCTGTTCCTTTAAAGGCTATGATGAGTGTGTCAATCCCGAAGAAGTTATTGCTGAAATCGGATATAACTGTGATGCCGACATTGAAAATACCGCCGACAGCGTATTTTGTGAGCACGGTGCAGGCTTTAGTGTTCCGTGGCATCAGGTGACGGACTATATGCATCTTGACAGTATCTTTAAGGAGAAAACAGAGGAATTTGTACCCCGTAAGCTTGTGCGTAAAAGTGCAACTGTCTATGACGAGGACGAGCTTATGGCAATATTTGAACGCACCTACGGAAAAATTATCAGAAAAAATCACAACGCCATGCGTACCCCCAAGGATGCGGCACCACCCAAAAAAGTGCGGAGCGTTCCGCAGAAAGAAGGACCCGGATACCTTCTCATTGACGGCTATAATATAATTTTTGCATGGGAAGAACTCAAAAATATTGCCCAGGACAGCCTCGATGATGCGCGCAATATGCTGATAGACAGAGTTTGTTCATACAAGGCAATGAGACCATACGAGGTAATTCTGGTGTTTGATGCGTACAAGGTAAAGGGCAATCGGGGAGAGGTGGAAAAAGTCCACAATATCACCGTGGTTTATACCAAAGAAGCACAGACAGCCGATGCATATATTGAAAAGGCTGCATATGAGCTTGGGAAAAAGCATCACGTGCAGGTAGCGACGGGAGATTATCTGGAACAGCTTATAATTTTGGGCAGCGGCGCAGTCAGAATAAGCGCTGCGGCATTTATAAAAGAAATGGAAGAAGTACAGGAAGAAATTGCAGAGATATTAACTGAAATTTCAAATAAAAGCATCTGATTTCAAATATATTAAGATAATTGCTTAAAATTTATCCCGAAAAACTTGACTAAAGAGCGAAAAAGCTGTATACTATCAAAGGATAAAAGTATGGAAAAGTGTATTTTTTTGTAAGAAAACGTTTTTAACGTATCAACCCCCTGCCCCCCAAGCTTGGGGGCAGAGTGGTACGTTTTCTTGAAACATCCAAATTGCGTACTTTTCGCACGCAATTTCCTTTGTTATAAAAAAATGCCATTTCATGCTCTGTCTGTGCGTTTAATTTTGTTTTATATATATCAAGGAGGTAAAAACATTATGGCAAGAAACAAGAAAACCATGGATGGTAATACCGCTGCCGCATATGTCTCATATGCGTTTACAGACGTTGCAGCCATCTACCCCATTACCCCTTCCTCTAACATGGCTGAGGTTACGGACGAATGGGCAGCAAAAGGAAAGAAGAATATCTTCGGCAGAACAGTAAAGATTGCAGAAATGCAGTCTGAGGGTGGTGCTGCAGGTGCCGTTCACGGTTCACTTACAGCAGGTGCTCTTACAACTACTTATACTGCTTCTCAGGGTCTTCTCCTTATGATTCCCAACATGTACAAGATTGCAGGTGAGCTTCTTCCGTCAGTTATTAACGTATCTGCACGTGCACTCGCTTCACATGCTCTTTCAATCTTCGGTGATCATCAGGACGTATATGCATGCCGTCAGACAGGTTATGCAATGCTCTGCTCTGTTAACCCTCAGGAAGCTATGGACCTCGGTGCGGTAGCACATCTTACAACTCTTAAGGCAAGAGTTCCCTTCCTTCATTTCTTTGACGGATTCAGAACTTCTCACGAATATCAGAAGGTTGAGTGCTGGGATGATGAACAGCTCAAGAAGCTCGTTGATATGGATGCAATTGACGCATTCCGTCGTCGCTCTCTTAACCCCGAACATCCTGCACAGCGCGGTACAGCTCAGAACCCCGACGTTTTCTTCCAGGCAAAGGAAGCAAACAACAAGTTCTATGATGCAGTTCCCGATCTTTGCCAGGAATATATGGACAAGGTTAATGCAGAAATCGGTTCTGACTACAAGCTCTTCAACTACTACGGTGCAGCTGATGCT
>JAZUCF010000027.1:0-42100 GCA_045638945.1 Clostridia bacterium
CAGTATCAGCACGACTGCAATCAGAAAAAGCTTTCCGGAGCTTTGGGCGGAGTGGTTGAGGACTGCGTAAATAGTGTTGGCGTTGACCTTAACACGGCATCGGCATCGCTACTCGGATATATTTCGGGTATCTCCTCAGCCGTGGCAAAAAACATTGTAGCATACAGAGAGGAAAACGGTTCTTTCACAAAAAGAAGAGAGCTTCTCAAAGTAAGCAAGCTCGGTGAAAAAGCGTTTATTCAGTGTGCAGGCTTTATGCGTATTCCGGGCGGAAAGGAATTTTTGGATAACACCTCCGTCCACCCCGAAAGCTACGATGCCGCAAAAGCACTTATTGAAAAATGCGGTTATGGCAAGGAAGAAATTACAAAAAGCAGCTTCCCTGATATTTTAAGCCGTGTGACAAAGGAAATTGCCGAGGAAATATGCACTCAGTTTGACATAGGTATGTTTACCCTGCGTGACATTTGCGATACTCTTGCAAAGCCCGGAAGAGATATGCGTGACGAGCTTCCCAAGCCTCTTTTAAGAAGCGGATGCATGTCACTTGATGAGCTTACAGTTGGTATGATTTTAGAGGGCACTGTGCGAAATGTAATTGACTTTGGTGCATTTGTCGATATAGGCGTGCATCAGGACGGACTTGTTCATATTTCCCAGATTTCAAATAAATTTATTAAGCATCCCACAGATGTTTTAAGCGTAGGCGATATTGTGAAAGTAAAAATCCTTGACGTTGATAAAGAGAAAAAGAGAATTTCACTTACGATGAAGTTTTAAACGAAAAAAATAAGACACTCAAATGAGTGTCTTATTTTTTTCGTTTAATCTAAATCGTCTGCATCCGATTCTTCGTATTCATAATCGTCAACTGATACATACTCCAAATCTTCATTTTCCGCTTTAACCACTGCAATTTTATTTTTAAGCTCTTCAATTTCCGCTTCCGCTTCACTGATTTGCTGAAGCTTTCCATGAATTGCTTCTACAATATCTGCATCGTTAGAATATGCCTCGTAAGCATCAATTCCGATTTGCTTGTGGAGATTTTTAACAACGTTCTGCTTTTCGACAATCTCAAGCTTAAGCTTTGCGATAGAGTAAAGCTTCTTACTCTGCTTTGCCGATACTGTGGCAACATCAGATGCAACCTGTTTCACAGTTTCAAAAAATTCCATTGTTATCTCTCCCTCTTTTATTTATTAGTATTAGTCAAAATTGGGTTTCTGAAGAAAACCGGGGATTTCGAGATCGGAATCAGCACCCATAGCTCCGAAGAATCCGTCTGCTTTACCCTTTCTCTTTCCCTCAAGACCTGTAGCAATAACGGTGATGATGATATCATCTTCAAGGCTTTCATCGATAGCTGCACCGAAGATAACATTTGCATCAGCGTCTACGCAATCGCCGATAAGGTTTGCGGCTGCATTTGTTTCATGAAGGTTAAGGTTAGCACCGCCGATAACGTTGATAAGAACGCCTGTAGCACCGTCGATTGTTGTTTCGAGAAGTGCACTTTCGATAGCCATTCTTGCGGCTTCCTCTGCACGGTTTTCGCCGCTTGCACGACCGATACCCATATGAGCAAGACCTGCATCCTTCATAACTGTTGTTACGTCTGCAAAGTCAACATTGATAAGACCTGCGCCTACGATAAGGTCGGAAATACCCTGTACGCCCTGACGAAGAACTTCGTCAGCATCCTTGAACGCGTCAAGAAGGCTTGTCTTATTATTGCTGATATCAAGAAGTCTGTCGTGGGGAATTACAACCAATGTATCTACATTTCCGCGGAGCTGTTCAACGCCCTCTTCCGCCTGAATCATACGGCGTCTTCCCTCAAAGCCGAAAGGCTTTGTAACGATAGCTACTGTAAGTACACCCATTTCTTTTGCAATGCCTGCAACAACGGGAGCTGCACCTGTACCTGTACCGCCGCCCATTCCTGCTGTTACAAACACCATATCTGCATCTTTAAGAACCTGCTCGATTTCTGCACGGCTTTCTTCAGCGGCTTTCTTTCCGATTTCTGCCTTACCGCCTGCGCCCTGACCTTTTGTGAGCTTGTCCCCGATTTGTATTTTCTGGCTTGCATGGCTCTTTGTAAGTGCCTGCTTATCTGTATTAACGGCAATAAATTCAACGCCCTTAATTCCTGCTTCAACCATGCGGTTAACAGCATTGTTTCCGCCGCCGCCTACACCGACAACTTTAATTTTCTGAGCTGCACCCAGCTCATCTGCATATTCCATTCTCATTGGAAATCCTCCTCTATAAGTAATATAGCTATATTAAATACGATTATATAATATATAATACACCCAAAAGGCCTAAGTTTCAAGAAAAATTTTGAATTCTTATAAAATTATTGAGCTTTTTTGGTTTCTGTCTCTGTTTCTTCGGCATTTTTCGTCGGAATCTCTATATTTTCCCTATATGAGTTATGCTCCAGATCTATAAATCCCTTGGGAAGCTGACCTTTCTTTGTCATATTTACAACCTCGTCGTATATGGGGCGGAAACACTCCATCTTATATCCGATTCGCTGAGTGTTTCCTACGGAAACACACAATTCCTTGCCCTTGTAATAAAATCTGATATCCTCCGGGTCTGACATATCAATTTCCTTCATGTCAAAAATGTATCCCTGCCTTGCAAACTCATGAAGGCAGATAAAGAGTGATTTCAGCCGATGGGAGTCCTCGGATTCTACTATTTCCCCCTTGCTGTACTTCACATTTTTGATTCCCTTAATTACAGGAAGCTTCGGAAGCTGTGCTACCTGCCCGGAGGAATTTTTGTCTTCGGAAAGACCGCTTGATACATCTATGCATTTTCCGTCGGAGGAAATAATCACATATCCGCTCTTCGTCGTAAAATATGCAACGCCAACTTCTTCCATAACCTTGATTTTAATTGTATCGGGGAAGCTCCTTTTAATCTCGGCTTTCTTTATATACGGCAGTGATTTTATGTTTTTTTCTGCGGCATCGGTATCTACGTTCAGAATATTAACATTCTTACTAAGTCCGCCTGCCATTATTATTTCCTCATCACTGACCATGCTGTTTCCCGTTATCTCGATATTATTCACATTGAATGCAGGCGTCAGAAGTATGACTGCAACAAGTGATGCAATAAGCGTAATCATCGTCAGAAACGCCAATTGCTTTTTTTGTTTTCTTTTGAGTTTGATTTTATTATTCACCTGTTTTTTAGCCATACTTTCACCCTCTTTTGTATTTATAATATATACAGTATATGTCCTGTGTGGGGTTCGGAAAACTTTTTACCAATTCTTAGATTCTCTCTATATCTGCACCAAGCGTTTTCAGTTGGTTTTCAAAGCTTACATACCCACGGTCTATATAATGCACTCCGTCAAGAATCGTCTGCCCCGATGCACCGAGTGCCGCAACCGTAAGTGCCGCACCGCCTCTTAAATCCATTGCCTTAATATGTGCACCGCTAAGTTTATGACCTTTAATTACTGCCACACGGCCATCCTGAAGTATATCTGCACCCATTTTCCTAAGTTCAGGAATTATTTTATATCTGCTGTCAAATATATTTTCCACGATTACACTGGTGCCGCCGGCAAAGCATAATGCCGCCATAACAGGTGATTGAGCATCTGTCGGGAATCCCGGATAAACCTGGGTTTTTATCATATCTATACTGTGTGCTTTTTCGGGAGCACGGATATACATATTGTCCTTGAAAAATTCTATTTTTGCTCCGCTGTCACGAAAAACTGAAACGACTGCTCCCAAATGCTTGCTTCTTACGTTCAGAAGCTCGATTTCACTTTTAGTTGTCATTGCCGCACACATAAACGTAGCCGCCACAATTCTGTCGGGCATTATCTTATGATTTGCACCGTGAAGATGTGCCACACCGTTTATTCGGATGTTTTCACTTCCTGCGCCCTCTATGTCTGCTCCCATTTTGTTAAGGAAGTCACACATGTCGGTTATTTCAGGCTCACGTGCGGCATTCGAAATAATGGTTTCCCCTTTAAGCCCTACAGCCGCCAGTATTATATTTTCCGTAGCCCCTACACTTGGGAAGCTTAAATGTACATCTGAGCTATGCATTTTATCTGCTATCGCTTCAATAAAGCCATTTTCCTCGCGGATTTCCATTCCCAACTGTCTGAGAGCCTTAAGATGCAAATCAATGGGGCGGTTCCCAAGCTCACATCCCCCCGGAGCGCACAGACGGACTCTTCCCATTTTACCTGCGATTGCACCCAGAAAAATAATGGAGCTTCGCATTTCACGCATAAGTTCCTCAGGAATTTCCCATGAGCTGATACCGCCGGAATCAATCTCCAGAGTATCGCCATTAAGCTCTGCACTGCATCCCAATGTTCTTAAGATTTTTATTGTGTGATGCACGTCACTAAGATCGGGGCAGTCATACAAACTGCATCTATCCCCCGAAAGCACCGCTGCCGCCATTATGGGAAGCACTGCATTTTTTGCACCGTGCACACGAAGTCTTCCGCCAAGCTTTCTGCCGCCGTTTATTATGTATCTGTCCAATACGACACCCCCTGCAATTGAAACGAAGTAGCCATCGCCTTGCCCCAAAAACCAAAATGCGGGCTAACAATAACATATTATGCTATAGGAGCTGTATTGGTGAATTTATCAGATTATTTCCTTTATTGATTTATATATGGTTTCGCATGCATCGGTAATTCCTATTTTTTTCGATGCACTTTGCATTTTTTTTAGCTTATCCTTGTCGGCAAGAATATTTTTTATTTCACTTGCAATTCTTTCGCCTGTAGTTTCGCTTTCAAGCACTACCTTTGCCGCACCGTTCTTTTCAAGGTACCTTGCGTTGTATTCCTGGTGATTATGGGCTACATATGGGCTGGGAATAAGCACAGCTGCCTTTCCCAGTGCCGTAATTTCACTTACCGTAATTGCTCCTGCCCTGCCTGTAATAATATCGGCACCAAAAAAGATTTCTTCCATATTATACAAATATGGAAAAATCCTTACTCCGGGAATTTTCTCTATATCTATCCCTTTATCCTTAAGCTCGCCTTTTATTTTTTCAAAGTGCTTCTCGCCCGTTGATGCAATGAGATTAAATCCCTCCACGCGGCGGTTAATAACCATATCCACAAGTGCTTCATTCATCTTTTCTGCACCGAGAGAGCCTCCGAACATAAGAACAATGGGCTTGTCATCAAAATTATACTGAGCACGCAGCATATCTATATCATGGGAAGCAAAAAGATTGGGTCTGAGGGGGTTTCCCGTAAGCACCATTTTCTTTGCTTTCATCATATTTTTAGTTTCCTCGAAGCTTATTGCCGTAACATCTGCCGTTTGCGACAGCATCTTTATGGCAAGACCGGGGAACACATTCTGCTCATGAATAAGAGTGGGTATTTTAAGCTTTGCCGCAGCCTTAACCACAGGGGCACACACATATCCGCCCGTACCGATGACTACATCAGGCTTAAACTCCCTGATAATTTTCTTTGCGTCCGTCTGACTTTTGATGTAATTAATCAAAACCTTAAAGTTCTGCAAGCTAAGGCTTCTTTTAAGCCCCATTACCTCAATAAATTTTATGTCGTATCCGCATTTGGGAACCAAGGTCTTTTCAAGTCCCCTCTCAGTTCCCACGAAAAGAAAAGTGCTGTCCTTTTCTTTTTCTTTTATATAGTTTGCTATTGCTATGGCAGGGTTAATATGCCCTGCCGTACCGCCGCCTGTAAGTAATACTCGCATAGAACTTAATCCTTTACTACATTTTTTTGATTTTACTGCTCTTTGATATATTAAGAAGTATTCCCATAGCTCCCAGTATAACTATCATGGACGTCCCGCCTGCACTGAAAAACGGAAGCTGCATTCCCGTAGAGGGAAGAACGGAAAGCACAACGCCTATGTTAATAAGCATCTGAACACCTATAATAGCAGTTATTCCAAAGGCAAGATATGTACCGAACTTATCCTTTGCATTAAGCGCAATGCTTATTCCTCTCCAGACAAAAAGCACAAACAATGCCATAACCAATATTCCGCCCACAAAGCCAAGTTCTTCGCAAATAACTGCATAGATATAGTCATTATGAGCTTCGGGGAGATATCTGAATTTCTGTCTTGACTGACCAAGCCCCAATCCGAACAGTCCTCCGCTGCCTACTGCGTAAAGCGACTGTATAATCTGCCAACCGATTCCCCTTTCGTATGCAAAGGGGTCGAAAAGAGCTTTGAATCTGTCAAGTCTGTAGCTTGCGGTGAGACCTATTCCGGCAATAAGTGCCGCACCCGCACCGCCCATGAGATAGAAGTATTTCATGGGAAGCCCTGCAACTATCATCATAAGCATACCTATAACCGCAAGCACAACTGCCGCGGACATATGGCTTTGCAAAAAGCATGCCGCACCATATATTGCAATTACTCCGAAGCACTTCATTATATTATCTTTATCTGTTGCAAGGTCAGATGTTCTTCTGTCGGAAAATCTGTTTGCAAAGAAAATTACAAGAGAGAACTTTGCAAGCTCCGAAGGCTGAAAGCTGATAGGTCCCAAAGAAATCTGACGTGTCGCACCGTGGGAGGCAAATCCGATAAGCGGAACTGCATACATCAGGGCAATTGTAACCACGTTAATTAACCTTGAAAATTTCTTGAAATAGTGATAGTCATAATTTGCCGCTACCACCATACAGATAATTCCCAAAAGCGACATACCGCCCTGTTTTATAATCGACGCATAAATATTGCCGTCCCTAAGTGCCGAGGGAGTACTTGCCGAAAACAACATAACAAGTCCGAACAAAAGCAGTGTCAATATCGTTATGAGAAGTATAAAGTCTACCTGCCCCTTTTTTCCTTTTACCTCGGTTTCTTCTTTCATTGTTTTCCCTCCCTGCTCTGTTTTAGCACAATTAGTTATAATTTAAAGTGCAAAATAGCTTACGGTGCAAAGTGCCAAGGTAATAAGGCAAAACACTGTCACAACCTTGGTTTCTTTCCAGCCGCACATTTCAAAATGATGATGTACGGGAGCCATTTTAAACACACGTTTCTTCGTTCTTTTAAAAACTGCTACCTGGATAATTACGCTGAGTGCCTCAAATAAAAATACAAAGGCACTTATTATAAGGAAAAATTCCAACCCTGCACTGATTGCCACTGCACTAATCAGTCCGCCTATAAAGAGGCTTCCCGTGTCACCCATGAACACCTTTGCGGGATAGGCATTAAAAATCAAGAATCCTAAAAGTCCGCCTGCAAGAGCCCCTGCCATAACGGCTCCGCCCGTATTCCCTGCAATAATGCTGCACGCAACCGCAAAGAAAAGTGATATTATACTTCCCACGCTTGCCGCAAGTCCGTCAATGCCGTCAGTAAGGTTTGCACTGTTTGAGGTTGCCAGAAGCACCAGCATTACAAACGGCACATAAAATATTCCAAGGTCTAAGTTTACGTCCATAAAGGGAATAACAACCCCTGCATTGTCAAAATTGCAGTAAAGAAACAATGCATATGTAAAGCTTACTATTATCTGTGCTGAAAATTTCTGTGATGCGGAAAATCCTTTGTTTTGCTTCTTTACGACCTTGATATAGTCATCAATAAAGCCTATTAATCCGAAAAGCACTCCGCACAGCAAAATGCCACCTGTTTTCACGTCTTTTGTAAAAATAAGCCCTGCGACTACAGTTGCCAGAATGAAAGCAATTCCGCCCATTGTGGGAGTACCTTGCTTTTTTCCGTGCCAACTGGGACCGTCCTCGAGTATCGTCTGCCCGAACTTGAGTTTACGCAAAAAAGGAATTAATATTGGCTCAAATATTACGGTTATAATAAAACTAATTATACATGCTTTTATCCACATCGTTCATCAGTACCTTTCAGCTTGCCAGAATTTCTTTTATGACAACACGCTCATCAAAATCATGTTTCACATGATTTATTTCCTGATAGGTTTCGTGACCTTTTCCCGCCAGAATGATAATATCGTCCTGCTTAGCTATTTCCATTGCATATCTGATTGCTTCTTTTCGGCTTTCAACGATAACATGGTTATCCTTTTTCATACCTTTCAGGATGTCATTAATTATCGCCATAGGCTCTTCACATCTGGGGTTATCGCTTGTTACTACGGCAATATCGGAAAGCTCCTCCGCAATTGCCCCCATTTTCGGACGTTTTGTAGCGTCACGGTTGCCGCCGCATCCGAATACGGTTATTACCCTTGCCTTTGCAAATGCCCGCACCGCTGAAATAATATTTTCCATTCCGTCGGGGGTGTGTGCGTAGTCAATTATGATTGTGTAGGGTGTATTTGTACGAACAACCTCAATTCTGCCCTTGATGCTTTTTGCAAGAACAAGACCTTTTTCAATATCTGTCATTTCTATGCCGATGTTCTTACAAGCACAAATTGCCGCCAATGCGTTATACACCGAGAATTTTCCCGGAATGCCCAAACGCATTTCACGCTCCTGTCCGTCATGGTTAAGCGTAAAGATAACTCCGCGTTCGCTTATTCTTATATTTTCGGCATGTATATCCGAATCACTGTCTACGGAATAAGTTATTGCTTTTCCCTGTGCATATTCCAGCATCAAGCTGCAATAGGCGTCATCAGCATTTACTGCTCCGCTTTTGCTCATGGAAAAGATTTTTGCTTTTGCACGTGCGTAGTTATCCATAGTCTTGTGAAAATCAAGATGGTCCTGTGTAATATTTGTAAGAACTGCCGTTTCAAAGGTGACTCCGTAAACACGGTCAAGCTCTAATGAATGGCTGGAAACCTCCATAACCACATACTCCCCGCCTGAGGCTGCCATTTTGGCGAAAATCTCAAACAAGTCAAAGGATTCGGGAGTGGTACGGCTGCTCTCGATGACTTCATCACCTATAATCGTCTGATTAGTTCCGATAAGGTCACACCTAAGCCCCTTTAACATAAGAATCTGTCTTATTAAATAAGTGGTGGTGGTCTTTCCGTTTGTTCCCGTAAGCCCTATTATTTTGAGCTTTCTTTCGGGGTGGCCAAAAAACTCTGCACTGCAAAGAGCCAGTGCCTTGCGTGTGTCTGCGGTTTTTGCATAGGTGCATCCGCAATCGACGTCTTCCTCTCCAAGCACTGCAGCAGCACCGTTTTTTATGGCACTTTCAATATATTTATGTCCGTCTGTTTCAAAGCCTTTAATGGCAACAAACAGAAATCCTTCTTCTACTTTTCTGGAATCATAGGCAATGCCCTTTATCTCCACATCGCCATTTCCTGTAATTTCAGCATCAATGTTTTTAAGTAATTCTTTTAATGTCATTTCATACCTCCGTCAATCCAAGTCCCGATGCACAAATTTCACATACACATTAGTTCCTTCCGCAACCTCGGAGTCTGCCTGAGGACTTTGCTTCACGGCAATATGCTCAGAAGTTATCTTTTCATTGCCGGAAGCTTCAATTTTCATTACAAGCCCTGCATTTTTAAAAGCAGTCTGTGCATTTTCCATATTCATTCCTACAACATTGGGAACAATGGCTGTTCCACCTTTCTCGCCCTCCTGAGTATATGCGAGAACGACACTGTCCTTGTGAAGCTTTGTTCCTGCTTCGGGAATCTGTGTGGTAACCTTATCTCCGCTGCCCTTTATGCTTATAACGAGCCCCAGACTCTGCAGCTTTTCAGTTGCCTCCGCAACTGTCTTTCCCTTAATATTGGGAACTGTAATTGAAATTGCCTGTGCGTTTTCTTCGGTGTATTGAGGCTTATGTCCGAGATACGGAAGAACGTCCTCCATTATTTTACCGACTGCCGGAGCCGCAATTGCACCACCGCCTGTTGCCCCCGCACGAGGCTCGTCAAGGAGTAAAAGACATATTATTTCCGGGTTATCTGCCGGCGCAAATCCTACAAAGGAGGCAATGTACTTACCGTTGCCGCGGGGAAGCTTTTCACTTGTCCCCGTCTTTCCCCCGATTCTAAATCCGTTTACATAAGCGCCTTTACCTGTACCCTCGGAAACAACCTGCTCCAGAATGCCTCTCATTTTCACACTTGTGTCGTGTGAAATAACATTTCTTACAAGCTCAGGCTCAAAATTTTCTATTATCTTTCCGTTATTATCCGTGTAGGCTTTTATAATTCTCGGCTTCATAAGGTTTCCGCCGTTAATAACCGCCGAAACAGCACTGATAAGCTGAAGCGGTGTAATCGTAAATGTCTGCCCGAAGGATGAGGTAGCCAAATCCACCACTCCCAGAGAATTGTGGAATGTTCCACTGCTTTCTCCGGGGATTGTGAAGCCCGTTTTCTCTGTAAGTCCAAAGGCACGGAAGCAGTTTTCAAACTTCGTTGCACCCAGTCTTGATGCCAGCTCCATAAACACGGGGTTACAGGAGTTCATTACGCCCTGAGTAAAGGTTTCTTCTCCGTGGCCCTCCGTCTTCCAGCAATGGATATCTCTGTTTGCAACGTGACGCACACCTGTGCACACAAAGCTCTCGTGTTCTGAAGCTACCCCGTTTTCAAGAGCACTTGCCGCCACAATAGTCTTAAAGGTTGAGCCCGGCTCGTAGGAGTCAACAACGGCTTTGTTACGCCACATTTTTGTTATTGCACTGCTGTATGCCTTGTCATATTCCTCACCCTCAAGCTCCATATCCTCAAGCTGATCCAAAAGAAGCTGGTCTGTAATAACTCTCGGCTCATTGAGGTCATATGTGGGAACAACTGCCATAGCGAGAATTTCTCCCGTGTTGGGATCCATTACAATAGCTGCACCGCCGTTTCCCAAAAGATTTTCTTCATATGCCTGCTGAAGATGCTTCTCGGTATATCTCTGAATTGTTTCATCTATGGTGAGGACTACGCCCTTACCGTCCTGTGCCGGTATATAGTTTTCATATTTATAGGGCATTTCATTATTCGAAACGTCCTTTGCGGCAACAATTCTTCCGTCAATTCCGCGGAGCTGTTCATCGAGAACGTTTTCAAGTCCTTCAAGGCCCTGACTGTCCGCCCCTGTAAATCCTATAACCTGTGCCGCCAGCGAGCCGTAGGGATAATATCTTTTGGAATCCTCTTCGAAATGGATTCCTGCAATATTCTTTTTCCTTATACGGTCGGCAACGCTTTTTTCAACCTGTTTCTTTATAACCACAGACTGCCTGTCTGTACGTTTTATTTTTTCACGCAGGTCTTTTTCGTCAACCCTCAGAATTTTAACCAGAGTTTCAACTACTGCCTCGGCATTTTTATGCTTATCAATTTCCTGAGGATTTATCGTTACTCTCTCTGCCGTTGCACTCTGTGCCAGAACCTTCATATTTCGGTCATATATTGAGCCGCGCTTTGCACTTACAATACTGTCACGTGTTTGCTGCTCTGCCGCCAGTCTTTTATACTCTCCGCCGCGCACAAACTGAATCCAGCCCAGTCTTCCTACGAGGACCATTACCCCGGCAAGGAAGAATGCGGTTATATTTTTTATTCTTTTCTTTACACTGCTACGTTTCCTTACCAAGATTTTCCCTCCGTTTTTTCATCGCTAATTAAAACGCAAAAAGGGATATGGCAAAAATCCCGTCGCCACTTCCCTTTATATTATATTAGTATAAATATTCCAGTATTCCCCAAAGGCCGTTTATAAAAGCACTATTTGAGCCGGTTTCCTCAACCTTTAATACTTCTCCGTTGTCCTTGTTTCCGAGAGAAACGTATTTTATCTGATTTTTTGCCGGAGGTCTTAAACCGAGACGCTCCGCCTCCTGGTCAATCCTTTTGGGGTCGAGGTCACCGCTTGCATGCATCTGCTCCTCAACCACTTTCGCATTCATAAGCTCCAGCTTTGCACGCGACTTATTAAGCTTGTCATATTCTTCTGTAATGGCTGCATATCTCTGAAGAATGATAAATGCCATTGAGAAGACTAAAGCTATGACACATACTACGCGTTTCTTAATCATTTTGCTTTTGTTTTGCGCTTTTATTTTCGAAGTCGCCTTTTTAACAGGCATACGCTTTATCTTTCCCGCAGATTTCTTGGGAGCATCATATGTATAATATTCAGTTTTTAATGCACTTGAACCTTTTGTATACATTAAATTATACTCCTATCAGATTATTTTTTCTACAGTCCTTAGTTTACTGCTTCTTGCACGGGGGTTTCTTTCCAATTCTTCCTTTGACGGAAGAAGAGGCTTCCTCGTTACATTTTTGACAACGCTTTTATTTCCGCACACGCACACGGGAAAATCCTTGGGGCATGTACATCCGTTTTCAAGTGATGCAAAAGTCGTTTTAACTATTCTGTCCTCTAAGCTGTGGAACGTTATTATTCCCATTCTGCCGCCTTTTTTAAGAAGGCTTACTCCGTCGCGGATTGCATCCTCGAGTATTTTCAGCTCGCCGTTTACTTCTATTCTTATTGCCTGAAAGGTACGCTTTGCGGGGTGCGGACCGTCCTTCCTTGCAGAAAGCGGTATCGCCGCCTTGATTATATCCACAAGCTCAAAGGTGGTTTCTATGCTTTTCTTCTCTCTTTGTTTAATAATGAAGTCCACAATTCTGCTTGCCCAGCGTTCTTCTCCATATGTGGAAATGATTCTGAAAAGCTCGGAAGAAGAATATGTATTGACCACTTCTCTGGCAGAAAGAGCATCGCTTCTGTTCATTCGCATATCCAGCGGAGCATCGTGCATATAGGAAAATCCACGCTCTGCCTCGTCGAGTTGCGGAGAGGAAACTCCCAAATCGGCAATTATTCCGTCAAAGTGTTCTATTTCAAGTCTTTGGGCAATATCTTTAATATTAGAGAAGTTATCATGGACGGGGGTGAAGCTTTGCCCCTCAAAACGGCATCTTGCGTTTTCGATTGCCGTGATGTCACGGTCAATTCCAATAACCTTCCCCCCTCTTTCCAATATAAGGGAAGTATGTCCGCCGCCGCCTAAGGTAAAGTCGGCATATATTCCGCCTTTTTTAACATCTATACTGTCCACGGTTTCATTAAGAAGCACCGTAACGTGGTTAAACTCCATCGTACCCTCCGTATATTATCAGAAGCTGATTTCTTCCAGACCTTCTGCAGCTTCTTCAACGCTCATTTCATCCTCACTTTGAGAATATTCCTGCCAACGCTGAGCATCCCAGATTTCCACACGCTTACTCACGCCGATAATTACAACCTCTTTTGTAAGAGATGCATATTCACGGTGGGGCTGTGTGATGAGAACTTTTCCCTGCTTATCAGGTTCGCCCTCTGCGGCACCCGAAAGAAATGTTCTCTGCAAGAAACGCGCACTCTTCTGATTAGAAGGAAGCTTAGAAAGGTTTTCTGCAAGCTCCTCCCATACATCCATAGGATATACGAAAAGACAGCCTTCAAAGCCCTTGGTGATCATGAACTGTTCGCCGAGCTGTTCACGGAACTTTGCAGGGATAATTATTCTTCCCTTGGCATCAATATTATGTGAGTACTCGCCTACGAACATTCTGCATCACCTCCACTTTGTTGCACTTTGATACACTTTCCTACACTTTGAGTATATTTTACTATAGATTTGCAAGGATTTCAATACTTTTTTAAAAATTTTTTTGATTTTGGACAAGTTTTTTTGCTCAGCAATTATTTCACCAAAATATGGAAACAAAAGCCTTTTTCGGCACTATATTTTGTGATGAGAAATTTTTTCTCAAGGTCAATTTTTTAAAAATTTGTTACAAGGCTGTTAATTCGGATAATTTATTTCCCATAATTTCTGTTTTTTTGAAATTCTGCTTGCATTTTTAGCCGATTTATATTATAATGCACAATGTCGGTACAATTCCGCAGGCATACTGCGACAGTTCTTTCATTAACTTTAATAAAATAGTATTTTCCACCCGAAAAGATAGCAGCGTATGCGAAATCTTTTCGGAGAGGAAGAATAAATGGTTGCGTGCTAAGTTATGCGTAAGCATAACGATGCAAAGCCTACCTTTATTCTGACGACGGGGTGTAGCGCAAAAAGGTAGCGACGCCTGCTTTGGGCATTGAGCACGACTGCCGCCGGTGGCGGATAAAGGGAGTGCGAAATGGAGCAGTGGTCGACAGATGCCGAGGGGATTTATCCCCGATGTCAGATGTCGGGTACCACAACGAGGCGGCGAAGCCGAGGATGCCGCAGGCATACTGCGACAATTGTTTTAATAACTTTAACTAAATAATGACTATTACGGGGTGTAGCGCAGCTGGTAGCGCGCCTGCTTTGGGAGCAGGATGCCGCAGGTTCAAGTCCTGTCACTCCGACCAAAATTAAAAGGCTTCACAAAAGTGAAGCCTTTTAATTTTGGTTTTAAGATTGGAATGACCTAAACCTGCGGCAAAGTAGCGAGCAAAGCAGGTGCCTGCTTTGGGCATTGAGCACGACCGCCGCCGGTGGCGGATGAAGGGAGTGCGAAATGGAGCAGTGGTCGACAGATGTCGAGGGGATTTATCCCCGATGTCAGATGTCGGGTGCCACAACGAGGCGGCGAAGCCGAGGATGCCGCAGGCATACAGCGAGCAAAGATTCTAATTCATAAAATTTATCCTTGCATAGCAAAAAAGCATTGCAATTTCACCCCGCCTGGTGTAAAATATAATATGGTATTTTGTACAAAAGAGGTGTGGGTATTGGAAAAACTGAAAATAACAGGCGGAAATCAGCTTTTCGGGGAAATAGCCGTATGCGGAGCTAAAAATGCTGCCGTGGCGATAATTCCCGCTGCATTGCTTGTTGACGGCGTATGCCGGATAGAAAACATTCCCGATATTAAAGACGTAAGACTTATTATAGATATGCTTGTACAGCTTGGTGCAAGGGTTACATATATTGACGATACTACAATTGAGGTGGATTCCTCTAATCTCAAGACCTGTATTGCACCTGCCTCGCTCGCCAGCAAAATGCGTGCCAGCTACTATTTGCTGGGAGCACTTTTAGGCAGAATGAATCGTGCCGAGGTATCACTTCCCGGCGGTTGTAATTTTGGCACACGCCCGATTGACCTGCATGAGAAAGGTTTCCGTGCAATGGGTGCATCTGTGGAAATTACCGACGGAATTGTATATGCACAAGCGGAAAAGCTTCGCGGAACTACGATTTATCTTGACACCGTAAGTGTAGGTGCCACAATAAACATAATGCTGGCGGCATCACTTGCCAAAGGAAAAACAATTATAGAAAATGCTGCTAAAGAGCCGCATATTGTTGACGTTGCAAACTTCTTAAATGCTATGGGTGCAAATGTCCGCGGTGCAGGTACAGATGTTATCAGAATAACAGGCGTAGAGAAAATGCGAGGCGGAAGCTACAGCATTATCCCCGACCAGATAGAAGCAGGCACATTCATGCTGCTTGCGGCAGCGGCAGGCGGAGAAGTATTGGTAAGAAATATTATCCCCCGCCACATGAACTGCCTTACATCAAAGCTTGAAGAAATGGGCGTTAACATTACTGAATATGATGATTCAATCCGTATTGAGCGAAACGGCAAGCTTCGCGGAACTTCTGTACGCACTATGCCCTATCCCGGATTTCCGACAGACCTTCAGCCCCAGATTGTAGCACTTCTTTCCACTGTGGATGGAAAAAGCACCGTGGACGAAAACGTGTGGGACAATCGTTTCCAGTACGTAGAACAGCTTCAGAATATGGGTGCTGATATCTGCGTTTCGGGAAAGAGGGCTTCCATTTGCGGACAAAAACTACACGGAGCACAGGTAACCGCTACTGACCTCAGAGCCGGCGCGGCACTTATAATTGCGGGTGCGGCGGCGCAGGGAGTTACGGAAATAGCATCTCCCCATTATATTGACAGAGGCTATTCTGACATTGAGCGCAGGCTCCGCAGTATAGGCGTGAAGATAGAGCGTATTTTTGAGGCGGACTGACATGACAGGCAGCGAAAAAAACATTTCAATATGCGCCCTTTCGTCAGGAAGCAGCGGAAATTGTATTCTTATAAGAAGCGGCGGATGTGCCGTGATGATAGATTGCGGAATAACGGGTAAGGCCACTGAAAATCAGCTTGCACAGGCAGGTCTCTCACCCGACAAGCTTGATGCCATCATTGTGACACACGAGCATATCGACCACATCAGCGGTGTGGGAGTAATGTGCAGAAGGTATAAAATCCCCGTGTATGCCACTTTAGGTACGTGGAAAGCTATGATTAATTCCATCGGTAAAATTGACCCCTCGCTTATAAGATATATTGCGGCAGAAGTGCCTTTTGAAATATCAAATATCAGATTTCATCCATTTGAAACCTCTCATGATGCCGCGGAAAGTATAGGTCTTGTGTTTTCCAGCGGAGAAAAGCACGGTGCGGTGGCAACGGATTTAGGAACAGTGACAAAGCACATTTTTGAGCTTCTATCCCCATGCACAATTGCCCTTCTGGAAGCAAATCATGATGAACAAATGCTGATTTCGGGTCCATACCCCGAGCATCTGAAAAAAAGAATCCTTTCCGATTTCGGGCATCTTTCAAACAGAATCTGCGGTGCGTTATGCGGAAAGCTTGTAAAGGAAGGAAAGCTTCGTCAGATTATTTTAGGGCATCTTTCAAATGATAACAACACCCCCCGCAGAGCCTTTGAATCCGTTTCGGGAAGCATCGAAGCGGCAGGCTTTAAGGTTGGAGAGGACGTTAAGCTATTCATTGCCGAAAGGTATTCTGTCAGCGAGGAGTTAATATACTGATTATGACGATAAATATAATTTGCGTAGGGAAAATAAAGGAAAAATATTTTTCCGATGCGGCGGCGGAATTTGAAAAACGACTCAGCCGTTTCTGCACCCTCAACACTATTGTGATTCCTGATAAAAGTATTCCCGAAAATCCGTCGGAGGCACAGTGCAAAGAGGTTTTGAAAAAAGAGGGAGAAATGATTTTAAAGAAAATCGGCAAAAGCGATATTGTAATTGCCATGTGTATAGAGGGCAAGCAGCTTTCAAGCGAACAGCTTGCACAAAAGCTTAGTGAGTTCCAGATGGAAAGCTCTACCATCGACTTTATAATAGGCGGTTCGCTCGGTCTTTCAGAGGAAGTGAAAAGCCGTGCCTCGCTTCGCCTTAGTATGAGTTCTATGACGTTCCCCCACCGCATTGCACGAATAATGCTGGAGGAGCAGATTTACAGAGCCTTTAAAATTAATGCTAACGAAACATATCATAAATAAAGGAGATTGTTAAAATGGAAGAAAACAAAAACGAACTTACAAATGAAGTACCGGACGAGGTTGTTTCCACCGAGGCACAGATTGAAGTTACCGAAGAAGAAAATGAAATCACGGTTTCTGAGGAAAAAATTACTGATGAAGAGATTTCCTCTGAAGAATCTGAAGAAGATTTTGAAGAAGGCGAAACCGAGGTTTATTTTGTTGACCCCTCCGAGCTTGAGGAAATCAATAATCCCAGACCTGTCGTTAAGATTTTGGCCTCAATCGCCGCTCTTATTTTAACGGTTGTATTGACCCTGGTTCTTACACCCCGCGTGAAATATCTTTGGGCAATGCACCTTGTTAATAACGGAGATTATCAGGCTGCCTACGATGTTTTGTCCGAAATCGGCGGAAGCTATGAGCGTGCTGAAAATGAACTTAAGAGATTCGTAAAAACCTACGAAGCAGAAGAGGTTTCGGGAGAAACTGATGCCGATGCACAGACTGTTACTTACAAGTACGAATTCAAGAAAAACTATCAGAAAAAGATAACCGAGCAGGGCGGAACACAGACCGAGGAGGAGCTTTTCTACGATAAGAACGGCAATGTAGTAAAGAAAATTGAGAGCGATATGTACGGCTCAAAGATCACTACCGAATATGAGTACGACAAGGATGGCAATCCCGTAAAGGTTTCCGCTTCAAATGATTACGCAGAGCTTATAAGCAAAAACAAGTACGATAAAAACGGCAACTGCATCGAAACCGAGCAGACATACAAAATGGGAGAGCAGTCCCAGAAGCAAAAGGTTGTAATAAAGAATCATAGTATGCAATATGTAAAGAAATAATTCAGGGGATGTAAAAAAAGTCCAGACCGCAAAAAGGTATCATAAGAACTAAATACATTCGGAGCAAAATTTAATACTTTCATATTTTTGTTGTTGAAGAATCGCATAAACTGCGATTCTTCTCTATTTTTAAACCTTTTTGCTACGAACAAACTTCACCTCTCGACGTACCCACGTACGCCTTCGGGTGACCCACGGCAAGCCGTGGTGAAGTTTGTCCGTTCTGAAGCATTTTTTCCTATCCCCTAATAAAGCTAAAAAGTCCAGACCGCAAAAAAGAGCATTTAGCAATATTTCTAAATGCTCTTTTTTCTATAATAATCACTTAAATTACAAAAATCCTCAATCGAAAGGGCTTCGCCACGGACAGTGGGAGAAAGTCCTAACGCCTGCACTGCATTTGCCACTTCTTCCTTTGAGCCGAAAGCTCCGCTCCCAGAAAGGGCATTTACAAGGGTTTTTCTCCTTTGGGAAAATGCCGCCTTGATAAGCTTAAAGAAATGCTTTTCATCATAAGGAGAAACAGAGGGCGTCTCAAGAATTTCCATACTGACCACGGCACTGTCCACCTTGGGAGCAGGGATAAATGCCGATGAGGGAACGTGCTTTATAATACGGGGGTTTGAGAAATACTGAGTTGCAATACTGATTGCACCATATTCCTTCCCTCCCGGCTTTGCACAAAGACGTTCTGCCACTTCCTTCTGAATCATAACCACGATTTTCTTAAAAGGCAGTCTGCTTTCAAGAAAATTCATAATAATCGGAGTGGTAATATAGTAAGGCAGATTTGCCGCCACACTTACGTCCATTCCCGAAAACTCTTTTTCCAAAAGCTCCTTAAGGTTTACCTTAAGACAGTCCTCCCATATAAACGATACGTTGGAAAAGCCTGCAAGGGTCTCCTCCAGAACTCTTTCAAGTCTTTTATCAAGCTCAATGGAAACTACCTTTTCCGCCACATTGGCAAGTGCTGCCGTAAGCACACCAAATCCCGGACCTATTTCTATAACTCCCTGTGCATTTTCGGTGGCTTCCATTGTCATCGCCAAGGGTACGGATTCATCTGTAATGAAATTCTGCCCCATGCTTTTAGAAAAGGTAAATCCGTACTTATTGCAAAGATATTTAATTATTTTGGGGTCGGTAAGGTTATACATTACTTATCCTCCAAAAGCTCTTTAAAGCTTTTTATATACATGTCACACGCCATACGAAGCTCCTCCTGACGGCTCTCGCTGCGTGCATCATAAACTCCGCATACTTTCATTCCTGCCGCCTTTGCCGACATCGCCGCTGATATAACATCCTCAAACACAATACACTTTCCGGGAGAAGCACCTGCCTTTTGTGCCGCTAAAAGATATACCTTCGGCGACCCTTTTCCAACGCCTGCCTCGCACGTATTTGCAAAAGCATCAAACAAATCATAAATGCCGTTATTCTTTAACGCAGGCGTAAAGAAATATTCAGGCGAACTGGTACACAGCACAATTTTCTTTCCCTGCTTCTTAAGATATTCAATATACTCTTTCACAAACGGCTTCAAGGGAACATTATGGGAATACTCGTGTATTGCCATATCGGTCCATTCCTGCATAAGCTCTTCGGGCGTATCGGGAAGATTAAAACGATTTTTTGTGTAGTTGGCAATTTCGGCAAAGCTCATTGCCGCAATATCGTGAACATAATCCCCGGGAACTTTAATACCGCGCCTCTTTTCAAGAAAGTCGTAGTCTATCCTTTCCCATATTCCGAGCGAATCCATAATTGTGCCGTCCATATCAAATATGGCGGTATCAAAGGCTTCTATATTAATTTTATTTGGAAAAACGCTCCAACAAGTCATTTTTTACCCTCCACAGCTTGGGGGACAAATCCACATAATATGAATGGGGATTTTCAAAACGCTTTACCTCATCCCATATTGTCTCCACCTGCTCTGCGCAATACTCTCTGATTTCGGAAAGCTTAGGAAGCTCTGCCACCTGCTCTCCGTTTTTAAATACCTGCTTAAGAAGCCTTCTTGCCGTAAAGTTAGTAACTTTTTTCCTTTTCCATGTATGGACGGGGTCAAAAATTTCATAAGACTCTCTGTCGTCAATTTCTTCATCATGAAGAGTCATTACATCGGCAATCGCTTTTCCCGATTCATTATCATACAGGCGGTAAACCTGCTTAAAGTCAGGTGTTGTAATTTTAGCAGGGTTTTCACTGATTTTAATCTTCGGAACAACCTTGCCGTCCTCTTCAACGCCTACAAGCTTGTACACGCCACCGAAAACAGGCCAGCTTCTTGCAGTAATAAGCCTCTCGCCCACGCCAAAGGAGTCAATCTGTGCACCGTGGGAAAGGGTGTCCCTGATAATATATTCGTCAAGAGAGTTTGACACTACTATACCGCAGTCACTAAAGCCCTCTTTGTCGAGTTCTTTTCTGATTTTCTTTGTAAGATAGGTGATATCACCGCTGTCGATACGCACACCCTTGGGTCTATGTCCCGCAGGCACTACTACTTCCTTGAATACCTTTATGGCATTGGGAAGTCCGCTCTTAAGCACGTTATACGTATCTATAAGGAGAGTACAGCTATCGGGATAAACCTCTGCATACGCTTTAAATGCGTCATATTCCGTAGGGAACATCTGAACCCAGCTATGTGCCATAGTACCTAAAGCGGGGATTTTATAAAGCTCATCACTAAGGGTGTTTGCCGTTCCGATACAGCCTGCAATATATGCCGCCCTTGCACCTAAGATTGCACTGCTTGCACCGTGAGCACGGCGTGAGCCGAATTCCATAACGGCTCTGCCCTGTGCCGCACGCACAATTCTGTTTGTCTTGGTGGCAATAAGGGTCTGATGATTGACAAGCAAAAGGAGCATTGTTTCCACAAGCTGTGCCTGAATGGCAGGACCGCGGACAATTACAAGCGGTTCATTGGGAAATACAGGCGTTCCCTCGGGCATTGCCCACACATCGCAGGAAAACTTGAAGTTTTTAAGATATTCAAGAAACTCCTCGCAGAAAAGCTTTCTTCCGCGAAGATACTCAATATCCTCCTCGTCAAATCTGAGGTTTGAAAGATACTCCACAACCTGCTCGGTGCCTGCCATAATGGCAAATCCGCCGTCATCGGGAACGGAGCGGAAATAAAGGTCAAAATAACAGATTTTGTCCCCTGTGCCATTTTTAAAATATCCGTTTGCCATAGTAAATTCATAAAAATCGGCAAGCATTGTATAGTTTTGTTCGTTTAACATTTGTAAAACACCTCTTGTACTAAAACCAAAAATGTGAACCCATCTCATGTAGGGGATTATTAAGGGGATTTCCCCTTAATAATAAAATCGCCAAAATCGGGGGCGTGTACCTCGATTTTGGCTCCTTGCAAGGGCCGGCACGGTGAGTGCCGCACGAGCGAAGGCCCTTTTTGCTCGAAACGAAATGTTTTATGCAATAAAACTTTCGTTTCGAAAGGCTGACATTGTCAGCCGTTTTCTATGGCATCTTCAAGCCAGAATTCAGCAAGGTCGATTGCTTCAAACAGGCTTTCGCGGTTTGCCTTTTTAATAACCTTTTCTTTTCCGAAGCCGTTATTCATGCAGAGGTCGATTCCTACGCTGTCGGCAACCTCCACGTCGCCCACCATTTTCTTTGACTTGATTGTAAAAATAATGATATACTTCTCACTCAAATCTCCGTAATAAATAGTATCACCACGGCGTACCATAGGTTTTCCTTTATAGGTGAAAACGCTTTCTGCAGCAGCCATAATATCACTCCTAACTTTTTTATGTAGCCATTATATCATAGAAAAATCCATTAGTAAAGAATTTTTTAGATTTCCCGTCTGCCCTCAATAGCACGGGACAAAGTAACCTCATCTGCATATTCTATATCTCCGCCCACAGGTATTCCGTGAGCAATTCTTGTCACCTTGATTCCCATAGGTTTAAGAAGCCTTGCAATATACATGGCGGTAGCCTCTCCCTCAACAGTGGGATTGGTCGCCATTATTATTTCAGTCACTTCGGGGGTAAGCCTTGCTATAAGCTCCCTGATTTTAATATCGTCGGGACCAATGCCGTCCATGGGAGAAATCGCACCGTGAAGCACGTGATAAAGTCCGTTATACTCCCTCGTTTTTTCAAGTGCAGTTACATCCTTGGGGCTTTCCATAACGCAAATCACGCTATTATCACGCTTAGAGGAGGAGCAAATATCACATTCCTCTTTATCGGTAAGGTTCTGGCATTTTTTGCACAGATGCACCTTGGTTTTTGCGTTATTTATTGCCCCGATGAATTTTTCCACCTTTTCGCTCGGCATATTCATCACGTGAAAGGCAAGCCTTACCGCACTTTTATGCCCGATACCGGGAAGCTTATTAAATTCTTCAATCAGTTCCTGTAATGTAACGGGATACATTTTAATCAACTCCTAAGAAGGAAACTATGAAGGGGGATTGTTAAAGGAGTTCCCCTTAATGTAGAAATCGTCAAAAACGGGGGCGTGTACCTCGTTTTTGACTCCTTGCAAGGGCTCGCACGGTGAGTGCCGCGCGAGCGAAAGCCCTTTACTCGCAACGAAACATTTTCGGCAGAAACTTTTCGTTGCGAAAGGATGGCGTTGCCATCCGCTTAAAACAATCCGGGAATGTTAAGACCGCCCGTAAGTCCTTTAAGATTATTTGTAGCCGCTTCGTCAGCCTTTCTGAGAACTTCGTTCACGGCAGACACAAGCATATCTTCAAGCATTTCCACATCTTCGGGGTCTACTGCTTCGGGAGAAATCTTGATTTCAAGAAGTTCCTTTCTTCCGTTAGCCTTCACGCTTACAGCACCGCCGCCTACGCTTGCCTCGAATTCCTGTTCATTAAGCTCCTCCTGAGCTTTCATCATTTCTTCCTGCATTTTCTGGGCTTGCTTTATCATATTGTTCATGTTGCCCATACCGCCCATTCCCATATTTCTGGGAAATCCGCCTCTTGCCATATTAAAACATCCTTTCTTAGTCTATATTCGTTATCGAAAGATTTATTATATCCTCCATAGGGTCGTGCTCTATGGTTTTCTTTCTCACAGATGAAAAATCGCTTTCAACCCTTGTCACGCTGTTTGCATCAAGTCCTGTGTGAGCTTTTACCGCGGAATTAATCTCATCTATGCCCTCCGATACCATGTCCTGCATCTGTCTTCCGCCGTTGTCGGGGAAAGTAAGGGCAAGCCTTCCGTTCTCTTCTCTCAGCTCCACATTCTCCAGTGCTGTAAAAAGAAGTATACTGCCTGATAAGTCGTTCATTATCTCCGGCCATGCACTCTGGATTTTGGAAAGAAACTCACTGGGAGGGAGCTTTACCTCGGGGGGCTTCTCCTCCTTCGGATTCTCTTTCGGAGCTTTCGCTTCCTCCTTTGCCTTCAGGGGAGCCTTTGCTACGGATATATTTCCGCTTTCTATCTTTCTTTCAAGCTCTGCGATTCGGCTCAAAAGTGCTTCATAGCTTGGGTCATTGTTTTTTGTACAAAGCTTAATCAGAGCCGCCTCAAAAACCACTCTGGGATTTGTCATAAAACGAGCCGTTGACACAGCCTCCGACAAAGATTTTATCGCATAAAGGAGCTTTTCAGTAGAATAACACTTTGCACTTTCTTCGAGAAGGTGGTACTCGTCTTCATCAAAATCGCTTTTGCATTTTCCCGATACGGAAATTATGAGCATATCCCTCATTGCACGGATAAGAGTTTCAATAAAAGGCGATAAATTCTTACCTCTTGAGCAAACATCGTCAATACACTCTACCACACGGGGTGTATCACACTGCCCCACAGCCGTGCAAAGCTCCAGAACGGAGTCATTTTCTGCTCTGCCCAAAAAATCGGCTACAAACTGCGTGTCAACCTCTTTGCCTGTAGCAATACACGGGTCAAGACAGCTAAGTGCATCTCGAAGTGACCCGTCGGCATGGCGGGCAATCATCCGAAGTGCCTTTTCCTCCGCCATGATGCCCTCTGCATTACATATATAATCAAGTCTTTTGTATATGTCTTCGGGAGTAATTCTCTTAAAATCAAACCGCTGACAACGTGAGGAAATGGTTTCTAAAACCTTATTTGCCTCCGTTGTAGCAAGAACAAATTTAACGTGAGCGGGAGGCTCTTCAAGAAGCTTTAAAAGAGCATTAAACGCATCCTTACTAAGTGCATGAACCTCGTCAATAATATAGACCTTGTGCCTTGTTACCGCGGCTGTATATGCCGCTTCCTCCCTTAATGAACGGATATTGTCAACACCGCTGTTGCTTGCGGCATCTATTTCAACTATGTCCATTATACTGCCGTTTTCAATCCCCAGACAGGTGGCACATTTGTTACAAGGATTGCCGTCAATGGGATTTTCACAGTTTACCGCCTTACTCAGGATTCTGGCAGTAGAAGTCTTACCCGTACCGCGGCTTCCGCAAAAAAGGAAAGCATGACCGCAGACATTATTTTTTATTTCGTTTTTTATCGTTTGAGTAACGTGCTGCTGACCGACAACATCATCAAAGGTTTTCGGTCTCCACTTTCTGTAAAGTGCCTGATGCTCCATACCATCCTCCCCTTTCAAAACGGTATAATTTTAATAATAGCTGTCTTAAAACGAAGATAAGACAGCCACGCGTTGTTTATTTATAATAATTTGCCGTACACCCCGAAATCGACGCCCTCTCAAAAGCGGAAGCATCCAGTTAGCTCAGACCAGGCACCCTCGCGGCACATACCGATGACTGCTTATTGCTGCTCGGTTCCCCGCCTGACAAGGTTCACAGGTCGATATTGCGCAAGACCCGGTCGTCAACACCACTTAAATGCTCCGGACCAATTGAAAAAAACGCCTCAATCGGGGACATAACCTCCGCTATAGCGGGTTGCGGATACAGGGCACCGCTACCTCCCCGGCCGGTACAGCTATATAAGTATACCACATCAAAAAAAAATTATCAATAGTTTTTTAGTTAAAACCATTGATAATTTAGTCTTTATAAGGGTTTTATACTCATTTCGCACTTTCCAAAAGTGCCTGAAGCTCTTCCTTTGTATAATCATATATATTATCGCAGAAATGGCAGGTAATCTGTGCCTTGCCGTCTTCCTCGATAATTTTACTTAGCTCCTCCTGACCGATGCTGATAAGGGCGCGGTCTGTGCGTTCACGGGAGCAATCGCACTTATACATAGTGGGAACATTATCGAAAAACTCTATTTCGTAATCGCTTAAAAGTTGTTTTACAATATCTTCGGGCTTCTTTCCTTCGCTAAGCATCTCGGTTACGGAAGATATTGAAGCGACTGTCTTTTCCACGTTATCAATATCCTCATCATATGCTCCCGGAAGCACCTGCAATATGAATCCGCCTGCCGCCTTTATAGTGTAATCCACATCCACAAGAACGCCCAATGCTACTGCCGTGGGAATCTGCTCGCTTGTGGCATAATACTGAGTTAAGTCCTCGGCAATTTCGCCGTTTACCAAAGGCACTTGACCTACATAGGGTTCTTTAAGACCTAAATCACGGATAACGCTCAAAAATCCGTCTTTGCCTACGGCACCGCCCACATCAAGCTTACCGTTTGGGTTAAGGGGCAAATCCACGAGCGGGGTATCTACATATCCCTTGACATTCGCCCTTCCGTCACCTACGGCAACCACTCTGCCGATAGGTCCGCCGCCCGCAAGCTGCACCGTAATGCTATCGTCACTGCTTTTGAGCATACTTCCCATAATTGCCGCCGCCGTAAGTGCTCTTCCGAGGGCTGCCGCCGCAGTGGGGGACATTTTGTGAATTTCCTGTGCACGATTGCAAAGCTCCGTCGTATCTGCCGCAACCACTCTGATAGCTCCGTTTGATGTTATTGCATTTACTATATAATCAGCCATTTGATACACCTCCAATTACGGGTAAAACTAAACAAGGGTTACGCCGCTATGGCATAACCCTTGTGATTCGGCAAAACAAAATTACTTAAGTTCAACCTTTGCGCCAACTTCTTCAAGCTGAGCCTTGATCTTTTCAGCGTCTTCCTTAGAAGCTGCTTCCTTAAGAGTTGTGGGAGCACCGTCAACTGCTTCCTTAGCTTCCTTAAGGCCAAGACCTGTGATTTCACGAACAACCTTGATAACCTTAATCTTTTCAGCACCTGCATCTGCAAGTACAACGTCGAATTCAGTCTTTTCAGCACCTGCTGCTGCACCTGCATCTGCTGCTGCTACCATAGCAACGGGAGCTGCTGCGCTTACACCGAATTCTTCCTCCATAGCCTTTACAAGCTCAGCTACTTCGAGGAGCTTGAGTTCTTTAATTTCAGCAATAATTGTTTCAATCTTACTCATTTTTACTTACCTCCTATAATAAGTTAAATAATTTTTATTCTTCTGTGGGAGCTGCTTCTGTAGCTGCTTCCTCTGCTGCAGGAGCATCGAGTGCTTCTGCTACTGCTTCTGCGGGAGCTTCCTGAGTTTCCTCAGCGGGAGCTTCTTCCTTTTCTACCTTGATGTCAGCGGGCTCTACGCCGTTATCAACCAATGCCTGCAATGTACGTGCAAGATTGCTGATAGGAGCGTTGAGGCTGCCGAGCAACTTGGCAAGAAGAGTTTCACGGTTGGGTGTAGCTGCAAGTGTCTTAACTTCGTCAAGAGCGAGCACCTTACCATCCAAGAAACCTGCCTTGATTTCGAGCTGTTCGTGTGTCTTTGCAAAATCTGCAATAACCTTAGCGGGAGTAACCTCGTCTGTCATACTGATAGCGAGTGATGTAGGTCCGTTAAGGATAGGATCGAGCTCGTCAAAGCCAACTTCCTTCGCTGCAAAGCGTGTAAGAGTATTCTTAATAACCTTGTACTCTACGCCTGCTTCACGAAGCTTGTTACGAAGCTGAGTATCCTCTTCAACAGTAAGTCCGCAGTAATCAACGAAAACGCCGGAAACTGCTGTCTTGAACTGCTCTGTCATAGCGGCTACTATCTGCTTCTTTTCTTCGAGAACTTTCTGACTAGGCATGTTTTCACCTCACAAATAATAATGAAAAAGGGATTCTTCGCCCATAGACGCAAAGAATCCCGAATGTTTTTAGGAATACTTCCTCGGCAGGACTTACCTTTATGCCTGCTGTCTATGGAACTAACGGTGATATTATACACCGCTTGTTAACTTTTGTCAAGCACTAATTTTAAAACTTATAAAATTAGCCAAGCTTTGAAGCATTAATCTTGATGCCGGGGCCCATTGTGCTTGCTACTGCAACGCTCTTAACATACTGACCCTTAGCTGTTGCGGGCTTCGCCTTGAGAATAGCTGCCATAAGAACATCGAAGTTCTCCTGAAGCTTTTCTGCGCCGAAAGAAGCCTTGCCGATGGGGCAGTGAATGATATTTGTCTTATCAAGACGGTATTCAATCTTACCTGCTTTAACATCGTTTACAGCCTTAGCAACATCCATGCTTACTGTACCTGCCTTGGGGTTGGGCATAAGGCCCTTAGGTCCAAGGATTCTTGCGATACGGCCAATTACACCCATCATGTCGGGTGTAGCGATTACAACGTCGAAATCGAGCCAGTTTTCTTTCTGAATCTTTTCAACGTATTCTTCAGCGCCTACATATTCAGCGCCTGCTGCCTGAGCCTCGTTTGCTTTTTCGCCCTTAGCGAAAACAAGAACTCTAACCTTCTTACCTGTACCGTTGGGAAGAACTACAGCACCTCTAACCTGCTGATCTGCGTGACGAGAGTCAACGCCGAGCTTTGCATGGAATTCGATTGTTTCATCGAACTTAGCACTGGCGGTCTTAACAACAAGGGCAAGAGCTTCGGCAGGATCATACTGCTTGCCGGCTTCAATAAGTTGTGCACCGGCTACATATTTCTTACCATGTTTCATTACTGTTAACCTCCTTGTGGTTCATCGGGAATTACCCCTCCCACGTTACTCTTAGATTATTCTTCTACTGTTACGCCCATGCTTCTTGCTGTACCTGCGATCATGCTCATAGCAGCTTCTAAGCTTGCAGCATTGAGATCGGGCTTTTTAAGCTCTGCGATCTGCTGAAGATCTGCTTTTGAAAGCTGAGCAACCTTCGTCTTGTTAGGTACACCACTACCGCTCTCGATCTTGCATGCCTTCTTAATGAGGACTGCAGCCGGGGGAGTCTTAGTGATGAAGCTGAAGGATCTGTCCGCATAAACGGTAATTACAACGGGGATGATTAATCCTGCGTCTTTAGCTGTAGTCTCGTTGAATTCTTTTGTGAACTGCACAATGTTAACACCGTGCTGACCGAGAGCCGGACCTACCGGAGGAGCCGGTGTAGCCTTACCTGCGGGGATTTGCAACTTGATATAACCTGCGATTTTCTGAGCCATGGTTTGCACCTCCTTGAAAAAAATGTGGTGATAACGAACGCTCTTTGAGCGTCCTCCCATCTATAACAAGCCTTGCGGCTTATTAACAGAACTAATACTTATTCCAGCGGTTCAATCTGGTAGAAGTCAAACTCTACCTGCATTTCTCTACCGCCGAACATTGTAACCATAACGCTAACCTTGCGTTTTTCGTTATTGATTTCCAATACTTCGCCCATAAAGCCTTCCATGCTGCCGTCTGTGATACGAACTGTATCGCCTACGTCTATGCCGAGGTCAACTACTGCGGTTTCAACACCAAGTCTCTCAACCTCTGCTTCCGAAAGGGGAACAGGCTTACTTCCTGGTCCAACAAATCCCGTACAACCACGGGTATTGCGTACCACGTACCAACTTTCGTCGGTCATTTTCATTTTTATAAATACATATCCGGGATAAATCTTCCTGGTGACGGTTTTCTTTTCGCCCTTATCGTTTTCCTCTATCGCTTCCTCAACGGGAATGCACACATCGCCGATAAGTTCACCCAGGCCGCGGTTTTCAACAGTTTTTTCAATACTGTCTTTTACCTTGTTTTCATATCCTGAATAAGTATGAGCAACATACCACTTAAATTCAGCACTCATAATACACCGGGCAATGCGCCCTTCCTCCTTCTTAATTATTTAGCGAGAACAAACTTAGCCAAATAAGCGAAGAGTGTATCAAGACCGAAAATAATAAGTCCGATAATAACAAGAGCTGCAATTACAAGCACTGTATTATTTAAAAGCTGCTTCTTTGTAGGCCAAACAACTTTCTTAAATTCAGCCTTTGTGGACTTAAGTGATTTGCCGATTCTGCGGAAAAATCCTTCCTTTTTTACATTTTCACTCATTAAGTTCACCTTCTATTACTTAGATTCTTTATGCGCGGTGTGCTTGCGGCAGAAAGGACAATACTTGTTCATTTCGAGTCTGTCGGGGTTGTTCTTCTTATTCTTTACAGTATTGTAATTACGCTGCTTGCACTCTGTGCATGCCAAAGTTATTTTAACTCTCATAATTGCGCCTCCAATGTAAGATTTACCTCAATTTTTATGCACGTAAAAAAAGCCCTGCATAGCGAGGTAAGAATAATATACCACAATGCGTTTTTTTTGTCAACATATTTTTTGCCGAATTTTTTATTTTTTTATGATGTTACTATATATAAGGTAGAAATTCTTTTGTATATACAAAATAGGAGGACTAATAACTGTTCCCACCAAACAAAAAACACACTCTGTTGAGTGTGTTTTTTGTTTGGTGGGAACAATAGGGCTCGAACCTATGACCCTCTGCTTGTAAGGCAGATGCTCTCCCAGCTGAGCTATGCTCCCATATTAATGGTGACCCGTACGAGATTTGAACTCGTGTTACCGCCGTGAAAGGGCGGTGTCTTAACCGCTTGACCAACGGGCCAAAGTGGTAGCGGCGAGTGGGCTCGAACCACCGACCTAACGGGTATGAACCGTTTGCTCTAGCCAACTGAGCTACACCGCCACATTTTGAGGCTCTCGCCTGACACGTTAGCTATTATAATACAGCATCAGGCAAAAGTCAAGTATTTTTTTCACTTTTTTTGAAATTTTTCACAAAGGAAATCTATTGCCTCTAAATAGCCGCCGAATCCCTTTCCCGTGATTGTTTTTTTCGCAATCTGTGACACATAGGAAATCTGCCTGAAAGGCTCTCTTTCCTCCACTGCACTGATATGGACTTCAACCGCGGGAATCTGAACCGCCTTTAAAGAGTCAAGGATTGCCACGCTTGTGTGGGTATATGCCGCAGGGTTAATTACAATGCCGTCAAATTTTTTGTATGCCTCCTGGATTTTATCTACAATAGCTCCCTCATGATTGGACTGATAAATTTCTGTTTCTACACCCTTTCTTTGTGCGTGGTCTGAAATCATTTCCACTAAATCAGCATAAGTAGATTTTCCATATATATCAGGCTCGCGTATTCCCAGCATATTGAGATTAGGTCCGTTAATAACAATTATTTTCATTTTTTGCTCCTTTTATTATAAATTCTCCAAAATCAAATCTGCAGTTTGTTCGCTGTGATTTTGGGACTCAACTGAAAAATGACTGAATTTTTTATAGAGAGGATAGCGTGTTTCGTACATATTAAAAAGCTTTTCTTCTCCCCCTTGGGAAAGCGGTCTGCCGTTTGTTGCAAGCCTTTTAATATCCCTTTCGATAAATATAACGGTTGCGTTCTGATGAATGATGTCGTAATTACGCTCCCTTGTAACCGCACCGCCGCCCGTTGCAATGACGCATCTGCTTTTTTTGCAAAGCTCACGAAGGACTTCGCTTTCTATCTGCCTGAAATGCTCCTCCCCGTACTTTTCGATAATCTGTGCAGGTGTTTCGCCACGCTTTGCAATTTCCTCATCACAGTCGAAAAATTCACGGTGCATTTTTTCTGCCAGTTCTTTTCCCACGGTGGATTTTCCGCATCCGGGCATACCGATAAGGACGATGTTTTTTGTTTCATTTTCAATAGCGGTACGTATCTGCGAAATTTTCGCATCGTCAATGTCCTTGCCTGTAAAAATTTCACACCCTCGCTTAGCCTGTGCCACAAGCATACCAAGACCATTAGCTGTTTTAATGCCTCTTTTTTCCGCATCTAATAAAAACTGTGTTTTTGACGGATTATAGATAAGGTCAAGCACGGCTTCACATTTTGTGAATTTGCTTATATCCACGACGGATATCCCCGTATCGGGGTACATACCCACGGGCGTTGCATTAACTACAATATGTGCATCATAGTACTTTTCCACATCGCCTGCCCGAAGCTCGGCAGAGGTCGCCACTCTCACACTCCTTGCTTCCATATCGGCACAAACACATACCACGGTTTTTGACGCACCGCCGTTTCCAAGCACCACCACGTCTTTATCCTTAATATCTGCACCCGATTCCTTTATTTCATAACAAAATCCGTAATAGTCGGTATTGTAGCCGTAAAGCTTTCCTTCTCGATTTACCACTGTGTTTACTGCACCGATTTTCTGTGCCTCGGAAGAAATCGAGTCGAGATACTTTATTACTGTTTTCTTGTATGGAATTGTTACGTTAAGTCCGTCAAAATCTTTTTTTGCGAAAAAAGCATCGAGTTCCTCTTCCTCAAGTTCCTTGTATTCATAGGAATAGTCGGAAAGCTCATTATGTATCGGTTTTGAAAATGAATGACCGAGTTTTTTTGCAATAAGATATATGTTCATTATAATCAAGCCTCTCTATAGCTTCCCAGATATTTAATGTTCTTCTCCCCTAATGAATATTCAAGCAAATCAATAATTGCAGGGAGCTTATCCGAATAGACCGACACATCTATATCGAAGTAGAACATAAATTCAAAATCGCTTTCGGGAATAGGTCGGCTTTCAAGCTTTATAATATTGATACCCAACGCGTAAAAATTTGCAATTACGCTGTATAGTGCACCTGCACGGTGAGGAGTTTTTATAAGCAGACTTGTTCTGTCTGCTCCGGGGAAAATCTGAAGATTTTTTGAAAAGCAGATGAAACGAGTATAGTTATTTTTTGTATTCTGCACATAGGGCACAACAATTTCAAGGCTGTATTGAGAAGCACACAATTCCGAGGAAATCGCCGCAATGTCGCTTCGGTCGGATTCGGAAACCATTTTTGCCGCAATAGCCGTGTTTGGGCACTCGGTAATCTTCACATCTTTACCAAGCGAAGAAAGGAAATCGCTTGACTGGCTGATTGCCTGAGGGTGAGAGAACACTTCCTTAATATCGCTTAATTTCGTGCCTTTTTTGGCAAGCAGGTTATGCTGAATCTGCATTTTTGTACTGCGGACAATGCTGAACTTATGCTCGCTCATAAGATTATATATCTGTGTAACGGAGCCGGCACTGCTGTTTTCAAGAGGCACTACGCCATATGCACAAAGTCCGCTTTCCACTGCCTGAAACACGCTTTCAAACGTCTGGCAGTACATTATCGAGGGCTTTTCAAAAAATTTCTGACACGCCGCCGAGGAATGTGCCCCCTCAACGCCCTGACATGCCACCACTGCCTTTTCCGGGAAAAGCTCAGGTGTTTCTTTCACTGCTTTTACTATCGACGCAGACAGCCCCGATTTCTGTGCTAAGGATTTGCTTTGATAATTGCGGCTCAGCTCCAAAATAGAGCTGTAAAGCCTTCTTGCGTAATCTCCGAACTCCTCGCCTGCATTTTCTTCCACCTTTTCAAGAAGCCGTCTCTCCCTCTCGGAATCATATACGGCTTTCCCCGTTGCACGTTTATACTCGGCAACGTCCTTCGCCACATTCATTCTTCTGACGAAAAGTGCCACAAGCTCCTTATCTATAGAATCTATTTCTTTTCTGCATTCTTCAAGGTTCATTTTTAGAAACTCCTTATAAAATCATATTTGCCGCAACGATTGCCGCCACAGCTTCAACGCAAGGCACTGCACGTTTTACAATGCAGGGATCATGCCTTCCATTTATAATAAGGGTTGTATTTTCCTTTTTTGAAAGGGAAACACTTTCCTGCTCTTTTCCGATTGATGGAGTCGGCTTAAACGCCACGCGGAAAATAATAGGCATACCACTTGAAATTCCGCCCAATATTCCTCCGTGGTTATTTGTAGCAGTTACAATTTTTCCGTCTTTTATTCTGAAAGCATCATTGTTTTCGCTTCCCAGAAGTGTTGACGCTTCAAACCCTCTTCCAAATTCAATTCCCTTTACGGCAGGGATTGCAAATACTGCCGAGGAGATTTTACTTTCCCATCCGCCAAAAAGTGTGTCGCCTACCCCTGCAGCAACACCTGTGATTGCACATTCAATCACTCCGCCAACGCTGTCGCCTTCCTTTTTCGCATCGAGAATTTCCTTCTTCATTTCTTCGCCTTTTATATCATTTATCACGGGGAAAGCCTTATCCCCTACAAAATCCTTTTCGCTTACGTTTACACTGTCGAAAAGGTCATCCTTTACTTTTCCTATAGAGGCAATATGCGCACCGATACAGATGCCCTTTTCCTCCAAAAGCTGTTTAAATATTCCCCCTGCGATGCACAGCGGAGCCGTAAGTCTGCCTGAAAACTGACCGCCTCCCGAAACGTCACGGTTATCGCCAAATTTGCTCCATGCCGCGAAATCAGCGTGTCCCGGGCGGGGAATGTCCTTAAGAGTTTCATAATCCTTCGAGCGTGTATTGGTATTTTCTATTATTGCACAAAGGGGTGCACCGTTGGTTTTGCCGTCGGTTATTCCTGACACAAATTTAACCTTGTCCCCTTCTTTTCTTGAAGTAGAAAAAGCATCATTACCGGGAGCGCGACGAGCCATAAATGCGGCGAGCTTATCCTCGTCAATCCTAAAGCCCGACGGAAGATTATCAATCACAACACCCATCTCTTCACTGTGGGACTGACCAAATATTGATATTTTAAATTTTTCACCTGTTTGAAAGCTCATCACACTTACCTCCAAGCATAATAAATTTTTCGTAAAAGTCGCCGTAGGATTTTTCTATCGCCTCTGCCGTATTTATCGTTACACTACCCTTGCACACAAGGGAGGCAATGGCACCGCTCATTGCAATGCGGTGGTCGTTAAAGCTTGAAATTTCCCCGCCCTTAAGCTGTGATGCCGTAACATAAATCGTGTTTTCATCAAAGGAAATTTTACCACCCAAATCCGAAATTAATTTTGCTGTGGACTCTACGCGGTCGCTTTCCTTGGCACGCAGTCTTTCGATATTTTTAAATACCGTTGTTCCCTCTGCCTGCGTTGCCGCCACGCACAAAATAGGAACTATATCAGGAATATCGCTACAGTCAATCACAGTTGCTTTCAAACTTGATTTATAGACTGTTACCCTGTCTCCCTCACGCTCTACCTTGGCTCCCATATTGCAAAGAATTTCAATTATTTTTCCGTCCCCCTGTAGGGTATCCTCTCTGAGTCCCGTACAGGTAACAGCGCCCTCGCTTCCGATTGCCCCTGCAACTAACCAGAAAGCGGCGTTTGAATAATCTCCCTCTATATGGGTTTCTTCGGAAGAGATATATTTTTGCCCATCGGGTACTATATATCCCGACTGTGTCTTTATCACGTTTATTCCGAATTTTCTCTGTATGTCGGCTGTTATATCTATGTAGGGGGCACTTTTAAGGGGTGTTGTCGTCCTGATTTCTCCGCCGCCCAAAACGCCGAGAGCCAATAAAAGCCCCGTTATGAACTGACTGCTTATATCTCCTGGGATTTCGTACACTCCGCCTGTCAGCTTTCCCTCAATTTTACAGGGAAGAAAGTTTCCTTCATATTTTGGGATAACTCCGTGCTTCTTCATTGCAGTACATAAAGGAAGTAGCGGTCTTTCTCCCAATCTTTTCGCACCTGTAAGGGTGCATTTTTTACCCAGAGCCGCCGCAAAGGGGAGCATGAAACGCAGGGTGGAGCCGCTTTCGTTGCAGTCGAGAATACATTCCCCGTTCTGCCCTTTTTCTATGGGATAAACTATAATTCCGCCGTCAAATTCTTCAAATTTTGCACCCAATGCTTTAAGACAACCAATTGTAGCAAGGGTATCCTTTGAATAGGAGCTGCAAATGATTTTTGTGGGTCTATCTGCCGCCGCCGCACAGATAAGTGTTCTGTGCATACAGGATTTTGATGGTGGGGCACAGACTGTGCCATTTAATTTTGACGGAGAAAGAATTACTTTCATTTTACTCCATTCCTTCCTTTAATACCAGCAGAAATTCGTCCATTGTGATTTTTTCCGAATGACATTCTCCCAAAGAATCGGGGACAATCAAATCCACAAAGCCTCCGCTTGCCTTTTTATCATTTTTTGCCCTTTCCAAAAGCACTTCGGGAGAATAAGGGCAAGAGGTTTTAAGGTTATGCTTATCCAGCATTTGTTTAAGTATATCACAAGTTCCTTTTCTGCACAAGCCACGTTTTTCCCACGCTTTTGTGACGATATACATTCCCACTGCAACGCATCTTCCATGTGAAAGGCTAAAATCAGCTTCCGCTTCAATAGCGTGGCCTGCGGTATGTCCGAAATTGAGGATTTTTCTGATTCCGCCCTCGAACTCGTCCTCGGCTACTATATCACGCTTGATTTCTACACAGCGTGTAATTATTTCTTCTAAATTTGTATCGGCATCTTCCAAAAGAAGCTTATCTATGCCTTTTCCCCGAATCATAGCATATTTTATAATTTCTGCCATTCCGTCGGAAAAATAATCTTCGGGCAGTGTAGAAAGCACTTTGGGGTCAAAAATTACCGCCCGAGGCTGATAAAACGCCCCTGCAAGATTTTTTCCGCATTCAAGGTCAATGCCCGTTTTTCCACCCACGGAGGAATCCACACAGGCAAGAAGAGAGGTGGGAATCTGCACGAAATTAATACCCCTCATATATGTAGCGGCACAAAAGCCCGTTAAATCCCCTGTTACACCGCCGCCCAACGCAAAAAGGGTGTCCTTTCTTGAAAGGTTATTTTCTGCAAGGAAATTCAGAATCTCAATATAGACTTTGGCATTTTTCGATTTTTCCCCTGCGGGGAATACATATGAAATCACGGAAAATCCGCTTTTTTCAAGAGAGTTCTTCACCCTATCCAAATATAAAGGGGCAACATTTGAATCGGAAATAATGCACGCTTTTCCCGAAAGGTTTACTTCCTTTGCAAATTCCCCTACACGGTCAAGGCTTCCTTTTTCAATTATAACATCATAGGTTTTTGATGCGTTAACGGTAATTTTTCTCATAATCAACCAATACTTTCTTTTATTTTTGTGCCCTCGGAAAGAAGCTCCTCCAGCGTTTTCATATCGTCTTTCTTAATTGCCTCGCTGTACTTTTTAAGCTCCGCCGTAAGGTTATCTATTTCAAAAATAATGTTTTCCTTATTTTCCATAAAAAGCTCTGCCCACATACGGGGATTCAGCTTTGCAACCCTCGTAAGGTCGCGGTAGCTTCCTGCTGAAAAGCCCTTATGTACACGGGCGTTGGGACTTTTTACATATGCATTGGAAACAACATGGGCAAGCTGTGAAGTGTAAGCGATAATTCTGTCGTGTTCCTCCGCTGTACTTATGGTGACGCTCTTAAAGCCTATATTCACCAAAAGATTTTTTATTTCTTGCAATTTATCAATGGTTTCGTTCTTTTTGGGAACGAGAATCATTGCGGCATTTTGAAAGAGAGAGGCTCGTGAATATTTAAATCCCGAAAAATGCGTCCCTGCCATGGGGTGACCGCCCATAAAAGAGAAGCCGTGCTTTTCTGCCATTTCAAAGCCAACCTTGCAAATGCCCGTTTTGGTACCTCCGCAGTCAATGACGGTTGCATTCTTTGAAATAAGGGGAGCATATTCTTCAAGGAATTTTTCCGTGGCTTTCGGGTAAAGTGCTACAAAAACATAATCACATTCCCCTATATTTTCCTTTGTCATTTCAAAGTGGATTGCACCCTCCAGCCTTGCCCTTGCCATGGTTTCCTTATCACGGTCAAAGCCGTAAACTGTGGTGTTTTCAATATTCATAAATGCCCTTATAAGAGAGCCGCCGATAAGTCCCAATCCGACTACTGCTATTTTCATTATACATCACCTTTTATCGCCTGTAAAACATTTTTTACTGCCTGTGCAGTTTCCTTAAACTGTGCGGGGGTAAGTGACTGTGCTCCGTCGCAAAGTGCCTTTTGCGGATTATTATGTACCTCTATCATCAGACCGTCTGCACCTGCTGCCGCCGCAGAAAGAGCAAGGGGCTTAACAAGCCTTGCAATACCGCAGGCGTGGCTGGGGTCTGCAATTACGGGAAGATGGCTCAGCTCGTGGAGCATAGGGATTGCGGAAACATCAAATGTGTTTCTCGTTGCCGTTTCGTATGTTCTGATGCCTCTTTCGCAAAGAATAATATTTTCATTACCCTCGCTCATTACATATTCGGCACTCATGAGAAGCTCTTTGAGAGTATTTGCAAGCCCTCTTTTTATGAGGATAGGCTTTTTCGTCTTTCCAAGCTCTTTTAGAAGTTCGAAATTCTGCATATTTCTTGCACCCACCTGAATTACATCAACATCTTCAAAAAGAGGAAGATGCTCCGCACTCATAATTTCCGTCACAATGGGAAGCCCCGTTTCCTTTTTCGCTTCTATGAGAAGCTTAAGTCCGTCAGCCCTCATTCCCTGGAAATCGTAGGGTGAAGTTCTGGGCTTGAAAGCACCGCCGCGGAGGAAATTTGCACCTGCTTCCTTAACCGTCTTGGCAACCTCTATAATCTGATCCTCGCTTTCAATGGAGCAGGGGCCTGCAATTATTCCGAAATGCCCGTCACCTAATTTTGTGCCTCCGCAGTCAATGCAGGTGTTTTCGGGGTGGAATTTTCTGTTGGCATTTTTGAATGGCTCTGTCACCCTCGTTACCTGTGATACAATGTCAAGTCCCTCAAGAAGCTCTGTATCAATTCGGCTTGTATCGCCGATAAGTCCCAGTACTGTCTGATATTCACCCGAAGAAATATGCACCCTTACATTCTGGCTTTCAATCCAGTTTATTAAATTGTCGAACTGTTCTTTTGCCGCACCGCTATTTACAACTACAATCATTTTAATCACCTTTCATATATTATATAGAAGCTTGTGTTTCTATATATTAAAATAGCTCTGCAGTGACTGTCACTGCAGAGCCTTATAAAACACACTCAAATTATTTGCAGCACAAATCACTTTTACTTTTTATCACGGTAAAGTAAAAGTAATAATATGCAGCTGCAAATACAAATAAGCTCATGTGTTTTCTCCTTTAAATATTTCTTAGATTCATATTAGCACTCTAAAGCGATAAATGTCAACTGTTTTTTGAAAAAAAAGCCCTTTACGCTAAGAATTATGAAATTTTGCCCTTTTTGAGGTCAAAAAATATGAAATTATTCCTTAGGGCGTGAGCTTAAGGTGAGGCTTAATGTCTTCTCCTTATACTCTCCGCCCGAGGGTATCTGTACCTTAACCTCTACCTTTTCCCCTGCCTTATAATACCTCAGCCTTTCCTGAAGCTGACTCATGGAGGATATTGTATATCCGTCAAATTCCGTTATTACATATCCGCGTTTAATGCCTGCCTTCTGTGCCGCGAGATTATCCATTACGGAATCCACGAAAACGCCTGCGGGCATTGAGTACACACTTACTGCCTCCTCACTGACATCTGCGCCTGTAATTCCCAAAAAGCCCTGCTTTGTTTCGTCAACGGGATTTCGTGTCTTTTTAAGAACCAACTCGTCAATTATATCCTCTACATCGGAAATGGGAATTGCATATCCCATACCCTCTACGCCCGAAACGGCTATTTTAACGGAATTGATGCCGATAAGCCTGCCCTCCATATCAAGGAGCGCTCCGCCGCTGTTACCTGAATTTATCGCCGCATCGGTCTGTATGAAGGAATTTGTCACCATACTTGCACCGTCGGCACCGCGCATTGTTATTTTTCTGTTCACGGCACTTACAATGCCAGACGTCACGCTCTGTCCATAGCCAAGGGAATTACCTATTGCAACGACACCGTCACCCTGCTTAAGGCTTTTGGAATCTCCTATTGTGGCTATTTTTATTTCGGAAAGAATATCCTTCCTTATATCCTTAAGAGGAACGGCAATTACTGCTAAATCTTTATAGGAATTATACCCCTTTACCGTTGCCGTGGGAATATATTCCTTGTTTGCAACGCTATTCTTATCCGTATCGCTCTGCGCCTCTATTTCCAGCTTGCTTTCAACACTGCTGAATACAACGCTAAGCTCCTTTGAGTTTGCAACCACATGGTAATTGGTAACAATAAGAAGCTCCGTATCGTTCTGCCCGATAATAATACCGCTTCCGCTGGAGGTGCTTTCCTGCTGATAAGAGCCGAAGAATGTCATCACATCCTCAACGCCCCTGTTTGTAATAGCTACGACGGAGGGCATACATTCCTCTGCTATTTTCGCCGTCTGACTTTTTCCCGACACGGTTGATTCTTCGTCCTGACTAAGCACTACCTTTTTCGTTACCCCAATATTTGCATTGGGATTTATAAAACGGGACACAAGTGAATTCACTCCGCTAAACGCCGCCCCTGCAATACAACCTGCCACAAGTGCCATAAGTATAAGCCTTCCCCAGCTTACTCTCTTTTTCTTTTCCACCTTATGGGTGACGGTAAATCCGGGAAATGAAGTAAAAGGTGCTTCCTCTGCCTGTACTTCGTCCTCTTTTGAGGAAGCTTCCTCAAGGGACTTATCCTGCGTTTCGGAGAAATTTAACTCCGTGTCTTTTTCAGAATCTTCATTATTAAACATATTATCAAACTCGTTATTCATAAAGACGCCTCCTGACAATAGCATATTTCTTTGTCTGCCTTTTATTATATGCTAATTATATCACAAGGAAACGCCTTATACAATTATTATTTTAAATGTACACAAATTTTTAACTTTTGGCTTTGATTTGCCCCTTAAAGGTAAAACAGGGCTTATAATCACAGATTAGCCAAATATTCTTCGGCGTAATGGGCGGCGGTTGCACCGTCCCCTACTGCCGTCACAATCTGCCTTACGGGCTTTGTTCTCACATCACCTACGGCAAATACGCCCGGAATATTGGTTTTTGTAGTTTCGTCGGCAATAATATATCCGTATTCGTCTATATCAATCTGTCCTTTGAAAAGAGAAGTATTAGGCACTCTGCCGACACTGATAAAGACACCGCCCAGCGGAATTTCCTTTTCTTCTCCCGAAACGGTGTTTTTTACTTTGATACCCGTCACAGTGGTTTCTGAAAGAATCTCGCTTACAGTGCTGTTTAAAACAAATTCCACATTTTCCGCTTTCATAAGGGGATTATGATAAACTCTTTCCGCGCGCAATGTGTCACGGCGGTGTACCAAAATAACCTTTTCACATATTTTAGAGAGAAGCAATGCATCTGCCGCCGCACTGTTTCCTCCGCCTACAACTGCCACGGTTTTTCCGCGGTAAAACATTCCGTCACAAGCGGCACAATAGGCAACTCCTTTTCCTATAAGCTTTTCCTCATCGGGAAGCCCCAAGTGCCTGTGGTCGGCACCTGTTGCTATGATTACGCTTTTTGCAAAAAATTCTCCGTCGGAGGTTACAATTTTTTTAATTTCACCGCAAAGCTCTGCTCCTGTGACCTCACTTCTGAGGGTTTTTGCTCCGAACTTTTCCGCACCCTGTTGCATTTTAAACCCAAGCTCAAATCCGTCTACTCCGTTCTCAAAGCCGGGGTAGTTTTCTATTTGTGAGGTTTGCGTCATTTGTCCGCCGGCAGAGAATTTTTCAATCACCAGAACACGAAATCCTGCTCTGGAGCAGTAAATTGCCGCCGTATAGCCCGCAGGCCCTCCGCCGATTATTATTACATCATACGTGTTTTCCATGCTTTTCTTCCTTTACAAAAAGAATTAAAGAAGTGCAAGAATCTGATTCTTAGGAAGTGCACCCACGCTCTGATTTGTAACCTTGCCGTCTTTAATTACAAAAAGCGAGGGAATACTCATTACTCCAAACTGAGCTGCAAGCTCGCTCTCTTCATCCACATTGATTTTGCAAACCTTGATTTCGGGATGCTCCATGGCGATTTCATCCACAATAGGGGAAACCATTCTGCACGGGCCGCACCAGCTTGCCCAGAAGTCAACAAGAACCGTGCGGTCACTTTCCATAATTTCTTTTTGAAAATTTTCTTTATTTACTGTTATAACTGACATATATTTCTCCTCCTTTTACTTTTGTTCATCTTTATTATAACATATTTTTATAGAATCCAAAATATATTTTGCAAAAAACGTGCCAAATTTTTTTGGCACGTTTTTGTTAGTATTACTGTATTAAAAAATTCCGATGTATGCATCAAGCACTGAGGAAATAAGGATTGCCAGAATGCAGATGGGTGCAAAATACTTGATTACTACATTAAAGAGGGCTTTTTTCTTGAACTTTCCTGTGAGTTCAACCTCATCAATGATTGCTTGCGGCTTAATTACATAGCCGACAAAAATACAAGTAAAGAATGCAACAATAGGCATCATCACACTGTTTGTAATGAAATCAAAGAAATCGAGCATCTGCATTCCGATAACTGTTACTGCCGACCATGCACTGTAGCCCAGGCACGAAAGCAGCCCCATTACCACGCTGAACACAAATACTGCCGCACAGGCGATTTTTCTGTTCCAATGAAGCTTATCGCAAACAATGGACACCACTGTTTCCATAAGAGAAATCGAAGATGTAAGTGCCGCAAAAAGCACAAGCAGGAAAAACAGCGTACCGATAATCTGACCGCCTGCCATTGTTTCAAAAACCTTGGGAAGTGTAGCAAACATAAGGCTCGGTCCCTTACCCAATGCTTCGGGAGCACCGCCGGAAAAGGCATAAGTTGCAGGAATAATCATAAGCCCTGCGATAAAAGCAATACCTGTGTCAAAATACTCTATCTGCTTTACGGAGCTTTCCAGATTAACATCTTTTTTCATATATGAGCCGTAGGTAATCATTATACCCATAGCAACACTTATGGAGTAGAACAGCTGACCCATTGCATCGGTAAGTATAATCA
>JAZUCF010000028.1:0-35308 GCA_045638945.1 Clostridia bacterium
CACATATATGGAGCTGCCCAGCAGATTCGAACTGCCGACCTCTTCCTTACCAAGGAAGTGCTCTGCCAACTGAGCTAGGGCAGCAAAATTGGCGACCCGGAAGGGGCTCGAACCCTCGACCTCCAGCGTGACAGGCTGGCGTTCTAACCAACTGAACTACCGGGCCGGATATATCGTCACGTCAGATTTCGATGTGCTGTGCACGTTTGTCATCCGCTGACTTGACTTATTATACTTGGTTTCATTCGATTTGTCAAGAGAAAAAACAAAAAAATCATTATTTTTCAAATTTTTTTCATAACAGCTTAAATTCAGCAGGGCAATTTCCCAAAATTTCATGGGGAATTGCCCTGCTGAGTCTTTTCAGATTTAATCTATATCGGTAATATCGGTAATTTTCCAATTGCCGCTCACTTTTTCTACGGTGATTTCTCCGTCCTCTTCTATTGTATCAACATCATCAATTTTTTCTATTACCCAGCTTATCATGCCATCAATCGCTCTGTCCATAAGCTGCTGGGAGGACAACGATTCAATCTGTTTTAAACCTGAGGGATCGTTCATATCTATTCCGAGAATTTTCATCATTACTTCATCGTCGGGATTCTGAAGCTCACTCATGTCTATTGATTCAAAATCAGGCATTTCGATTTTTACGGAAAACTCGACCTTATCTCCGTCAGCTTTTCCTTCGCCTACTTCCATTTTTACGCAGGAAAATATTTTTTTAACTATTTTGTCTGCATAGGCGTCTGCCTTTTCCTTTGAAATAGCTCCGTTGGTTTCGGAAACGAAGCTTGCTCCAAGCTCTGAAAAATCCTTCTCCAAGTCGGTCAGAAATTCTGCCGCATCCTCACCGTGAAGATATTCTTTCATCTTGTCGGTGTCGTATGCGGTAAATGCTTTTGCAAAATCATTGGCTGTTATCTTTGCTTCTTCTACATTCAGATTGGTTTTATTTTCGCTTTTTTTGTCTTTGCCGCAACCTGCAAGCGCAAGTGCCATGACAATAACCATCAAAAATGACAGTATGTTTTTTGTGTATTTCATTTTTTTGCCCCTTTCAGATTCTATATAGCTAATTATACGATTTATAAGTTTCTTTGTCAATACTTAGCTATAAGCTAAAGTTGACATTTCTTATAATATATGGTAGAATTGTGACAGATGATTGATTAAGGTTGTAAAATTCTAATATCAGGGAAGAAGACGCATATAAAATGGCAATAAGACACAAACAGAAAGAACACAGAAGAAACAATATTGTATACACCCTTATCGCTGCGGCGTTAATATGTGCAGTGTTTATATCAATGATGAGCTTTTTTTATGAAAAAGCTGAAGATGATGCTTATGAGATGCTTCATCTTCAGACAAAACAGATTAAGGACGACCTGACACTGCAAATTAAATCCGACAGGGAAAATCTTGTTACTATGGCTCATTTTGCGGAAAAGCTGTATGCCGATGGGGAAAGCTATGACAGAATGTTTGCCTCTTTTGAGCCGATAGGGTTACTCTCCAATATCGGTATATTAAATCCTGATAATATATTTGTCACAAAGCTTGGCGCGGTTGATTTAAATGGTAAGATTTCCTTCGAAGAAGAAGCGGCGCGGGGTGAATATATAAGCGGGCGAATTCCGGATCTTACAAAAGACGGAAGGGAAATTATAAGAAGTGCCGTTCCCATTGTGTCGGAAGGAAGAACGGTCGGTATTTTATATGGAGTTATCCGTCTTGAAGACATAAACAGAAGGTATACCCAAATGGCAAAGGAGCTTGACGCCCAGCTTTTTGTTTACGACAAAGAAAACGGAAATTTTATAATTGATTCAATACATAGAAACCTCGGAAATATATCAAGCCTTAGAGACCGTGAGTATAAAGACGGGGACTCATATGAAGCTATGGTGGGTTCGGACAAAGGCTACTCTTCTTTCAAATCAATATACAGGGATGAGAATTTGTATGCCCATTATTCAAGTCTTGTGGATATAAACTGGGGAATTATGCTTGCCAGATACGAATCTCAGGTGTTTGCGAAAACACATGTTATAGCAAAGTTCACGAGCATATTGTTCTCATTGATGGTTTTGATTGTTGTTATATATTTATTTATTGTGCTTAAAGAGGAGAGGCGTGAGTCATTAATTACGGGAAGGGCATCTGAAATAAGGAAACTGCTTCTTGAGATGAATCGGCAAAAGGAAAATATTACGAAGTCGCTTAAAAGTGTTATGGAAATATCCCGCTCAAGGTCAGCAATATATGTTGATATTAAGGACGAAGATTACAATTTTATGAATGTCAGATTTGAAAAACACGTCCTTATGGGGGAAGACAGAAAATATTTTGTATCAGAGATTTTCCGCTATGCCGCTGAATTTAAAGATGCGGGCCGTGCAGATGTAGGAGTTATGAGCGTTAAGGCAGATGCATATCTTGCAAAGACAAATCATAGGCTTTATGACTTTTTTATAAAACATGACATAAAGCTTGTAACATTCGCCGCAGTTACTCGCGGCAATGATAACAATATAAGTGTTCTGGGCGTGATTAACCCGAAAAATAAGTATTCAGCAAGAAAACTTTTACAGGAAATTGCAGTTTGTTTTTCAATTGCCGTTTATAATAAGAACCATTTGAACAAGACCTATACTGCAGCAACTACAGATTCTCTTACTAATGTTGCAAACCGCGTTGCTTATAAAAAGGATTTAATTGCTTTTGATGAGCAACAGCCCTGTAAGTTTACCTGCATTTATATTGATGTAAACGAGCTTCATCTTCGTAACAACAAGTATGGTCATGCCGCAGGCGATGAAATGCTGATATACATTGCCAATGCATTAAAGAGCGCCTTTTTCGGACAAAAGGTTTACAGAATGGGTGGCGATGAGTTTTTGGTATTTGCCAAAAACACCGAGCAGGAAACTATTAAAAGAAGCCTTGATGTGTTTACTGCACAACTCAAGAGTGCTGATTATCATGTTGCAATCGGTGTATCATACAGGGAACAGAATACAAATACGGAAGAAATGGTGCAAGAAGCCGAAAAGAGAATGTATGAGGCAAAGGCACAGTATTATCAAAATAAAGAACAAACCTCTACTTCCAAAAGCGAGGATGAAAACTATATACAAACTAAAACGGGAATTTTGGAAATTGACACAATGATATCGGTTTTAAAAGACCACTACAACGGTATATACAGGGTATCTCTTGAAAGTGATACTGCACATAGGATTCTCATGCCGTCTTATCTTGGATATAATGAGGATGAGAAAAACTTTTCAAGACTGTTGACAAAATATATAGATGACACTGTGCACCCTGACTTTCATCGTGCAGTGATGAGCTTTTTGAACTATGATGCAATTAAAAAACATCTCGCGGAGAACAAGACCCCTAAGATAACCTATAAAAAGGTCAACGGGGAAACAGTTATATTAAGCGTATACAATTTGGGAGAAAGCAAAGAAAATGTTAGAGAAACTCTTTGGGTTTTTGCAAAAGATTAATTATGTTTGACAAAGACGATTCATTGTGTTAAAATAATTTATAGCTCAATATTTGGCAAAGTCGGCGAAAGCCGATGACGCAAAGCAAAGAGACTAAGGCTTGAAACAGTCAATGCTATGTTCGTCCTGCTGCAATGATAAGAGTCTTTTATGACTTTCTATTGTTGCAGCTTTTTTTTGGAGGAATTTTATGAATGTGGTGACAAGAGAGGAAAAGAAATTCTTAATAAGTCTTGAAGAGTTCAGGAAAAAGTCAAATTATCTTGATGCTCTTATGCTGCAGGATGAGCATAATGGCACAGACGGATATATTATACGTTCATTGTATTTTGACACTGTTTATGATGATGATTTTTTTGAAAAACTTGAAGGCGTTGAAACAAGGCGGAAAATTCGGTTAAGGATTTATGACCCCAAACACGACTTTGCAATGCTTGAAATGAAGCAGAAGCAGGGGGCTTCGCAGAAAAAACGGTCACTTCGTATGACTAAGGCAGATGCAGAGGATTTAATCAAAGGCAGATATGACGTCCTCTTAAAGTATAAAGAGGATTTTGCAAGGGAATGTTACGCCCTTATGCAATGCAGGTGTTACAGACCTAAAACCATTGTGCAGTATAACAGAAAGGCATACATTGCTAAGGAAAATAAAATCAGAATAACGTTTGACAATAATATTGTTGCCACGGAATGTAATTTTGATTTGTTTTCCGAAAATCTTGTAATGTATCCTGTTTTGGATAAATTTAATGTTGTGCTTGAGGTTAAGTTTAACGGGTTTTTGCTTGATTATATCAGGCAGTTTATAAACAGCATCAATAAAAGCGAGCTGTCTGTAAGCAAATATGCGCTTGCACGGGGGCAAAGCTACAGCGAAATATAATTTTCAAAGGAGATTTTCAAAATGAAGAGTCAGATTTTTAACTTAATAAAGGATCAGAGTGCATTATCATGGGAGCAGATTGGTGCAAACATTCTGGTTTCAGGAATTCTGGGATTTATGATTTTTGTATCCTATATGATTTCCCATCGAGGAACTATTTACAGCAAGAAGTTTAATGTGTCGCTTGTTGTGCTTACCGTCCTCACTTCTATGGTTATGACGGTTATCGGAAACAACGTGGCACTTTCTTTGGGTATGGTTGGTGCACTTTCCATTGTCCGTTTCAGAACGGCTATCAAGGACTCAAGAGATACCGTTTACATATTCTGGACAATTATAGTGGGTATCTGCTGCGGCGTCGGTGACTTTGTTGTTGCAGGAATGGGAAGCAGCTTTGTATTTTTAATTCTCCTTGTCTTCGGGGCAATTAAAAACAATAACCGAATGCTTGTAATTATCAGAGGCAGCCGAACAAAAGAGGCGGCAATACAGGCTGTGATGTATAAATTTTTCGGTGCAAAGTCAGTACTGAGAGTAAAAAATTCCTCCAATGACAGTATCGAATTTATTTATGAGGTTACGGCAAAGATGCTCTCTTTGGCAGAAAGAAACAACAATATCGGTATATGTGACGAAATTTACAAAATAGGAAATATTGAGTATGTAAATACTGTAATGCAGAATGACGAAATTTCCAACTGATAATTTAGGGGGAGACAGGGTTGAAATATAAAATTATAGGATTATCTGCTACAGCCCTGATGCTGACAGCGGTAATTCTTGTAAGTTTTTCCATGCCTACCGATAACGGGAAGAGATATATTGAGCATGTTATGGCAGAAGAAAAAAAGCCGTGTGCAGGGCACTCCGGAAATGAACTCTGCACACATCTTCCCATTGTGCAAATTGACACTAACGGTGTGGAAATTCCCGGAAAGCCTATATATGACGGGGAGTATAATGTTAGTGACTACACTTTGGCACAAGATGGCACTTCGACAATCAAGGCATCGATTAATGTGGTTAATAACGAAACGGCATATAATCATTTAACCGATAATTCGCTTGATATGGGTACGGCTTTAATTAGGGTAAGAGGGCATTCCTCCAGAAGATTTGAAAAATCCAATTATTTTATAAGGCTTGTAAATCCCGATGGGACAAATAATCCACAAAGCTTTCTTGGTATGGATTCGCACCATGAATGGGCATTACACGGCCCCTTTCTTGATAAGAGCTTGATTCGTAACTATATGTGGTATAACATAGCGGGGGAAATCATGGAGTACAGCCCCAATGTTAGATTTTTCGAGCTTATTTTAAATGGAGAATACAGAGGACTTTATCTCGCAACAGAAACAATTACTTCGGGAAAAGAAGGAGCAAGACTGAGCCTGGAGGTCAATAAAAAAGACAATTCCTTTTCAGGCTATGCCCTGAGGCTTGACTGGGGAGACGGGGAAGAAGAAAGCAAGCTTTATCCCTTCACCAATTATACCACAAGGGCGAAAACCCAGCACGAGCTTGTATATCCCGGAACAAAAAATATTACGCCAGAGCTTAAAGAAAAAATAAAAAATGAATTTTCTCTTTTTGAAAAAACTCTATATTCCTATGACTATAATAATAAAAAATTCGGATATAAAAATTATATAGATATAGGCTCCTTCGTAGACTATTTTTTGATAAATGAGCTTACCTGTAACTACGATGCGGGTTCACTTTCCACATATATATACAAGGATATTGACGGAAAATACAAAATGTGCGTATGGGATTTTAACTCTGCTTGTGATGCGTATCAGGAAAGTGCGATGCCTACTGATGAATTCAGGATAAATACAGTTTTGTTGTATCAGATGCTCTTTATGGACAGTGACTTTACCGACAAAGTTGTTGAAAGATATTATGAACTCAGAAAAACTGTTTTCAGTGAAGAATATTTATTTGACTTTATCGATGACACCATTGATTATCTGGGAAGTGCCATAGAAAGAAATTATGAAAGATGGGGTTATACCTTTACTGAAGAACACGACCTGCTTCATCCCGCCCAAAGGAATCCGCGGAATCACGATGAATCGGTTAAGCAGCTAAAGGATTTTCTTAAAAAAAGGCTTGAGTTTATGGATGAAAACATAGAATCGCTCAGACAGTACAGTGCCGAATCCAAAACCAAAAAATATAACGAAGTGTCAGATTAAAAATAAGGGAGGTACAAGTCTTGAAAAAATTCATAATCACAGTAACTACTATTATACTTGTACTTCTTCTCTTTGATTGGCTTCATTTCCACGAGGGGTTATATCTTGATTTTGGCGGTGAGGACTCTGTCGAAGCCTTTATGAAAGCGGACAGCGAAGAAATTTATATGGAGAGAGACGGGAAGTATCGTCCTTTTGAAATTAAAGGTGTGAATTTAGGCTCAGGTATCCCCGGTGAGTGGGCAACCTCATTTTCCATTGATGGGGAAACCTACAAAAGATGGTTTAAATATATTCAGGAAATGGGTGCAAATACCATCCGTGTTTACACCATTCAGAATGACACTTTTTATAATGCCTTTTATGAGTATAATAAAGACAATCCGGATCCCTTGTATTTACTTCATGGTGTCTGGGTAAACGATTATATCTTAAACTCCCACCGTGATGCCTATGATAAGGAGTTTTACGACACATTTCTGGAAAACAGTAAAATAATGGTGGATGTTATTCACGGCAAAAGAAAACTGAATCTCGGCAGAGTGGCAAGTGCGGGACACGGCACATATAAAAAAGACATTTCCGATTGGGTTATCGGATATATATTGGGTGTTGAGTGGGACGATGCAACTGTTGCATATACAGATGATTTATACAGAGGGAAAGAGGGATATTCATCTTACAGCGGAAAGTATATGTACACCTCCGAGGAGGCTACCCCCTTTGAGACCATGCTGACAATGGTGGGGGATAAAGTAATTGAGTATGAAACCGAGCGTTATGGGCAGCAACGGCTTGTGGCATTTTCAAACTGGCCCACAACAGACCCCTTCGAGTATCCCCAAATTATTAAGGATTTCTTTTTAAAGTGTGCCAAGGTAAATGTGGAACACATAAAAACAACGGATAAATTTATACCGGGTCAGTTTGCCTCTTATCATGTTTACCCATATTATCCGTACTATCTGAGCTTTATTGAGGACTGGTCGGTTCTTGGAATTGAATCAAAGGAAGCCTATAAGGATGAACAAGGCAGAGTTAATGCATACCGAGCATACCTCCAAATGCTTAATAATCACCATACCATGCCTGTTGTTATATCTGAATTCGGGGTGTCGACCGGCAGAGGGATGGCACAGGTGGATAAGGATACGGGCAGGAATCAGGGTAATACCTCCGAACAAGAACAGGGGAAGGCACTTGTTGCTTGCTGGAATGATATAAAGACGACGGGCTGTAACGGAGGCTGTGTATTTACATGGCAGGATGAGTGGTTTAAAAGAACGTGGAACACAATGCATGCCGTTGACTTGTCAAGAACGGCATATTGGTCAGATTATCAGACAAATGAGCAATATTTCGGGCTTTTGTCCTTTGATCCGGGAAACAAAAAATCCGTTTGCTATGTTGATGGGGATGTTTCCGAATGGTCGGAAGACAACAGGATTATAAAAGGGGACACAGAGCTTTCGGTCAAATATGATGAGAAGTTTATGTACTTTCTTGTAAAAAGAAAAAACTTTGATTTTAAAAATGAAACAATTTACATTCCTCTTGATATAACCCCAAAAAGCGGCAGCAATTATTGCGAAAATTTCGGTATAAAATTTGACAGGGATGCCGACTTTGTAATTGTGATTGACAAAAATAATAGTCGCATACTGGTACAGGAGCGATATGAGGCTTTGCGTTCAACCTATTCAAAGGATATTTATAAATTTGACACCTACTTTAAGGAAAACATACCTGATAAAAACTCTCCCAAGTTTGTAAATATTGATTTAATTCTTCGTACGGCAATAGCTCTTACTCCCGAAACAAAGGAAACTGTTGCCGAAAGCTATGAAACAGGCAGGCTTCTCTACGGTAACGCGAACCCCGAAAGCCCCGATTTTAATTCCCTTGCGGATTTTTGTGCAAAGGGAGATTATATAGAAATTAAAATTCCCTGGCAGCTAATGAATTTCTCTGACCCGTCAAAAATGCAGATTCACGATGACTACTATAGCGGAAACTACGGAATTGAATACATCGGGATTGATAAAATGCATGCAGGTATCGGAAACGGTGACGGAAGAATAGAACTAAAACCCATAAAGCTTAAGGGCTGGGGAAACACCGTAACCTATCATGAAAGGCTGAAAAGCTCATACTATATAATGAAGGATTTGTGGAAAGAAGGTGACTGAAAATGAAAATAGAAATAATGATTTACGTGTACATAGCAATTTGCATCAGTATGATAGCGTATAATATCATTTATATTTTCATTTTGAAGTACAGGGAAAAGGCCCTTTTTACAAATTCGGAGAAGTTTGAAAAAATAGTATATGAAGAAATAGAAAAAATCAAAGCAGGCAAATCCGTCACGCAAAAGCACAAGGATTTTCTTTGTAAAAAGCTTGATAAAACAGGCGGAATCACTGCTTTTGACAAAGCCCTTGAAAAGATATATATAAAAGAACCTGACGCAACGCAGAAATATCTTGCGGATACGTTCTCTGTATTCGAGTATCTTACCCATCGTTACATAAGTAAGGACACTCTTAAAATCGCATACTTCCCATATATACTTCACAAGTATAACATCTTGAACCATTATGAAAGCGAGAGGCTTATTGACGCATTGCTCGACCTGTTAAGGTCTGTAAACGTTTACTGCAGAGAAAATGCACTAAAGGCAGTTTACAGCATGCGAAACCCCGACATTGCTGTGTCAGCTTTGAAAATCATAGATAAAAATTTATCCTTCCACCACCCGAAGCTAATATGTGACGGACTTCTTGACTATAAGGGTGATAAAGAGATTTTGAGAGATAAGTTATTGGCTGAATTTTCGGTTTTTTCGGTGCAGATGAAGGTGAATATTTTAAATTATTTCAGATTTGGAAGTATCAGATGCGATAAAGAAATGCTTGCCATGCTGAAGGATGAAAGGGAAAATAGTGAGATACGCTTTTGTGCCATCCGCTATTTCGAAAAATTTCCAATCGAAGAAGCAAGGGGCGTTTTGCAAAGCATAGCAGAAAATTCGGAGGGCAGATCATGGGAGTATCAGGCTATTGCTACTTCGGCATTAAAATCGTACCCTGAAAATGCTACTTTCAGAATTCTGGTAAAAAACCTCTCAAGCTCTAATTGGCATGTCAGGCACAACAGTGCAGTCAGTTGTGAAAAGCTGGGATATACATACCACGACTTGATAAGCGTTTTTGACGGAAACGACCGATATGCAAGAGAGATTATGAGATATCATTTAGACAGACGAAATGCAGAAGATAAGGTGGTGCATGGATAATGGAAATGGAAACAGTCAAGCTTATCTTTGATGCTGTGGGTGTTTTATTTGTTTTGTATTTAATCGGCTATTCAACCTTTTTGTTTTTCTCCGTGGTCATAGGGGCAACAACTCTTTATAATAAAAAGATGCAAGATCGGTTAATGAACAAATTTACCGATAATTACTATGTGCCTATAACGATAGTTGTCCCTGCATATAATGAGGAGGTAACGGTAGTACAGACGGTTAAATCCCTGCTTTCTCTTGATTATAAGCTTTATGAGATAGTTGTGGTGGACGACGGGTCCAGGGACGCAACCTCCCAAATGCTGATAGATGCATATAATATGCACCCTGTCAGAAGACCTATCAGGAGGAGCATTGGCTGTCAGATGGAGGAATTCATTTATGAATCAGACGAGCAAAAGGTTCCTCTTACACTTATACGTAAGAAAAACGGAGGTAAGGCAGATGCCCTCAATATGGGAATCAATGCCTCTCAGTACCCCTATTTCATCTGTATGGATGCTGACTCGGTGCTTCAGTACGATTCATTAAAAAAACTGGTTGTGCCTGTTTTGGAGGAGGAAAATGTGGTAGCCGTTGGAGGAACGGTAAGGCCCTCCAACGATGTTGAACTTTTTGAAGGCAAGGTTAAAAAATACAGACTTCCCAAAAATATTCTGGCATGTATGCAGCTTCTGGAATATGACCGTTCTTTTCTGGCGTCCAGAATATTGTTTGATAAATTTAACGGCTCTCTTATCATATCAGGGGCATTCGGAATGTTTAAAAAGGAAACCGTTATCGCCGCAGGAGGGTACGACCACGGCACAATGGGTGAGGATATGGAGCTTGTGGTAAAGCTTCATTCCTACTGTCTGACAAATAAAATCCCCTACTCCATTAAATATGCAACCGATGCAGTTTGCTGGACACAGGTGCCTGAAAAACTGGGAGATTTGAAAAAACAGAGAAAACGCTGGCATCTTGGTCTTTTTCAGACTATGTGGAAGCACAGAAGGATGATGGCAAATCCCAAATATGGTGCAGTGGGCTCTGTGTCTTATATGTACTTTTTGCTTTATGAATTGTTATCGCCGTTTATTGAGGTCTTCGGTGTGGTTACAATGGTGTTTGCCTATAGTATAGACCTTTTGAATCTGCCCTTTATGCTTTTGTTTATGCTGATTTATGCATCATATAATTCCATTCTTACTCTTACGGCATTTTTTTCAAGGATACAAACCATTGATTTAACGGTTAAATTCAGCGATTGCATGAAAGCGATTATGCTCTGCTTTTTCGAGGTTACGACCTTAAGATTTATTATGGCGTTTGTTCGCCTTACCGCATTTAAAGGTTATAAAAAGAAAAGGCTCGACTGGGGTCGGATTGAAAGAAAGAAAATGAATATCTAAAGAAAAGAAGTGACATGGAAAATGGAAAAGTTTTTTACAAAGCATATATTGTTATTCACTTTGATTATAATTTGTTTTCAGTCGGCAGTATCGGCGAAGGTTATAACCACGCAGAAAACCGAGGGCTATGCAGATTATGTATATGTTGCGGGAGAGTGCAATAATTTCCCTCTTGAATATTACGATGACGATTTAAAGGCGTATAAAGGGATTATTCCCGACTTGCTCGCCCAAATATCAGCACGCACAGGTGTTAATTTCGTTTATATAAACGGTGATAAAAAGGACAAAAACGAGATGGGGAAAAATCTCCAGGCGGATATAGTATCAGCTGTAAACGAAGACGAAAACAAGCCATACTTCAAAGAATATCTCGGACTTATTTCCTATAAAAAAGACGGTAAGCTTATGAAATGCGGACTTGCATTCACCAAGCTTTTAGACGATGATAAAATTACGCTAATTAAGTCTGCAGCAAGAGAAATAACTGCCGAAGAAAAAAACGGGATATATTTATCTTACGCATCCCAAGGCACAAAGGACGGCTATAAATGGTTTGTTTTAGCTACAGTATTTTTTGTTTTGTTACTGGCTTTCATGATTTTTTTGCTTATACGAATAAGGAGAATCAGGAAAGAAAATATAGCATATAAAATGATTGATACAGAAACGGGTATGGGTAATTTTCAATCTTTCAAATACCATTTCAAATATACAATAGGTGATATTTCAAGAAACCTGTACTATATTGCATATATCATACTTGACAGCAGCTATCTTCGTTCATACCACGGTGACAGCTCCTTTGAAGATGTACTGAAATATACGGCATCTGTTTTGTCGGAGCATACCATGGACAGAGAAATATCTGCAAGAATTACCGAAAACGGTTTTGCACTCGCTTTTCAAGCTGCAAACGATGAAGACGCAAAAAAAAGGCTCAAAGAGATTATGCATAAGCTCAACAACTTTGAATATGGCAGGGGAAAAGAAAGTAAGCTTGTGTTCCATTGTGCCGTCTATCATCTCCTTAGCTCCGACAGAAACTGTGAGATTTTAATTTTCAATCTGCGGAAAAACTGCAACAAAATTTTCGGTACGGAAAAACAGATTGTTTACTGTGATATACATTCCATGAACAGAATACAGGAGGAAAAGAAGATTACTGAAAGTATTTTAAACGGCTTCGAAAAAAATGAATTTAAAATGTATCTTCAGTTTATTGTTGACAACAAAACAAAAAAAATTACCTCTGCAGAGGCTCTTTCACGATGGGATAATCTTGAAAAAGGCCTTATAGGTCCGGGAAAATACATTGCAAACATGGAGACCGCAGGGCTTATAAGTAAGCACGACTTTTATATGTTCGAGCTTGCATGCCGTCAGCTTGAAAAATGGAACAATACAAAAAACGGGAATATCTCCATTTCGTGTAACTTTACAAGAATAACTCTTTCGGAGGACAACTTTGCCGATAAGCTTATGATGATTGCAAACAGCTATAGTTTTGATAAATCAAAGTTATCCATTGAAATTACCGAGGACGCTATTGAGAGGGACAGAGATGCCGCTACAAAAAATGTGAATAAGTGCAAAGAACTTGGATTTAAGATTTATCTGGATGATCTGGGTAGCGGTTACACTTCTCTTGCCAATCTTTGCGATTATCCCATAGATGTGGTAAAGATAGACCGTGATATTCTTCTAAAAGCCGAGACGGGCAGAGGAAAGAAATTGTTTATGGGAGTTATAGCTCTTGCCCATAGCCTGAATATTAAGGTTATTTGCGAGGGGGTAGAAACAAGAGAGCAAAATGATTTGGTATCTTCCTCGGCCTGCGACTTTATTCAAGGGTGGTTTTATTCAAAACCGCTTCCCCTTGAGGAGTGTGAGTCATTCATAGATAAATATGAAAGCTGAAATTTTTAAAATGAAAAGCTCCCTGTTAAACTATTTTTCTTTTTCGCACAAGGAAAAGAAAATCATCAGCGAAGAAAGAAAGCAAATATAGCTGAAAATCTCACCTCTGTGTGCTATTATTGCCGAGTATGCCATAAACATGCATGCACACAACCCTGCGGCAGATAGCACGCACCTTCCGTAAAGATTCTTTTTTCGGCATTCTTTCATATACATAAAGAATATCGGAATATATGTAACGTATGCTGTGACTACAGGGAGCTCGGAGCTGTCAAACGCAAGAAGCGAGAAAAAGGCCCTGTCTGAAAGCTGTGTGCGAAAATAAATTATAATCCACAGCATGCTGAGTAAAAAGCCTGTTATATATGAAACAATCGGTATTGTTTGCTTTTTATATGTTTTCAGAAATAAAGCTTTAAAAGGGCATCTGCCGCCTTGTGCCAGACAGTGCATAGCCCCCGTGCAGCCTAACATCAAAGCGTTCAATGCCCCAAAGCAGGATATTGCCACGAAGCCGGTCAGAATACCTCCGCTTCCATCTATAACTTTATCAAATGCCAGCCTTACCGCTTCTTTTGAATTGCCGCTGGCAGGTATGTTTTTAAGTGTGGCGGAAAGCCCCATATGGTACAGAATATATACCGTCGCAACGATAACACCGCCCAAGATAAGAGAGAGCGGCAGATTTTTGCGGCGGTTTTTTATTTTCCCGCCGATACTTATTACGGAAATCCAGCCGTCGTATGCAAAGGCTGATGATGCTACCGCTCCGTATAAGGAAGCTCTTGAGGGACCTGCACAGCCGCTTCCCTTAAAGAAAGGTACGCTTTCTCCGCCGTGAAAAATTCCGAAAAATATCATAATAAAAAGCGGGATTAATTTTATAAAGGTGGTTGCGACTTGAAATTTCCCCGAAATACTTGCTGAGGAGCAGCTTATAACAAAGCTTATAAAAAGGAATAATATTGAAATAAACATACATTTGATGTTTGTGCTGTCGTGTGCACCTAAAAAAATTAAGGTATACCTGCTGCAAAGATAGGAAAGAACACTGCACATTGCCGGATAATAAACAGTTGCCATGAACACGCCTATATAGTAAGCATATGATTTGCCCACGGTTTTCACTGCGCACCCTATGAGGGTGGATTCTTCGCTGAAATCGCGGAAAAAGCACGCGAACACACTAAGGCATATCAACATGACTATGCCGCCGATTCCCCAGGAGACAGCCCCCAAAACCGTATTTCCTCCCAAAGCACGGTCGATTTGCTCGGCTTTAAAAAATATTCCGCTCCCGATAACAGACCCCACCACCATGCATACTGCACTGACAATTCCATATTGATTCTTTTTATTTGCCATTGAAAATCCCCATCCTTTAAGTTAATTATATTAGTCTTTTATTAGCATATTGAAAATTTTCTAAATTTTTCTTGTAATGAAGTGTGGGGTGGTGTATAATGGCATAGTGTGAATGTTGGTTTTACGGAGGCGTACAAATGCGTGAATTTATCAACTATTATAAATGGCACTTGATTTTTTTCCTGATAATTGCCGTCTGCACAACCTACGTTGTTGTAAAAGTAACCGAGGATAAATCCCCGGATTTGGTTGTGGGATATTTCGGAACACAATATGCTAACGACCAGACCTTTAATGATAACCTTCCCATGTGGAAGGAGCTTCTTCACGATTCCAATGAAGACGGTGAGAAAAAAGCTATTATGCATACATTTATATATGACCGGCAGAGGGATATTGATAAAGATTTTGTGGATGTTGTTGACAGCGATCAGTATGATCTCTATATTTCAACAAAAGAAACATTTGAAAATTTTGAAGATAAAACCTGTTTCGAGGATGTTGAGACTTATATAAATACCCAAGGGGAAAAAGCACCTATCCTTAAAGATTCCAAAGGTCGTATATATGCAATATCAATCGAAGATAATGACTATGCAGCCTATATGGGACTAAATAGTTCTAAGGATATATATATTGCAGTTGCCGCTCCCAAAAAAGGCGATGAGCTAACCGTCAACCAAAAAAATGCACGTAACATAGCTCAATATATAATTGAGGAAGGTTAAGTTATAAAGCTGCAGTGCGGCTTATATATAATTAAATTTAGAAAGGATGTTTTTTATGAATGCAATATTGGCACTTGTAATCCAACTTTTACCCTTTATTCTGATTTTTTATTTTCTTCTTATAAGACCTCAGAAGAAACAGCAGAAACAGATTTCCGACATGCTTAATTCCCTTAAAAAGGGTGATGAAATCGTAACGGTAGGCGGAATCGTAGGAACAATCGTTAGAATCAAGGATAACGACATCGTTGTTGAAACAGGATTCAAGCAGAATCCCGTGCAGATTAAATTCCAGAAAGCCGCTGTGGGAAAGGTTCTTAAATCTGCTCAGACAGATTCGCCCGAAGAAGCAGGCACAGGTAAGGATGCAGAGTTTGAAGATTAAAAAATAAAAACGGATAGAATAATCAAAAACACCTTCGAATATGGTAGTAGGGGATTTCCCTATTATTTCGGAGGTGTTTTTATGTTTTCATCATTTTTAAAATCCGTTCCAATGAAAAAATATATAGTATCGTACATAATAGCTTTTTTACTTACCGTGGTTGTCCTTTCTGTCCTTTCTGTTGTTTTTATGTTCTATCCGCCGTCCGAGTCTGTGCTTTCGGTAATTTGTGATTATTGCGGGATTTTCTCCGCCTTTATTGCCGCCATCCTTTGTTCGCGGAAAACCACAAGCAGAGGATATCTTGTAGGAATGATTTCAGGGTGCATCTACACCTGTATCCTTATAGGTATTGGCTGCCTTTTATGGGGCAAAGGTGCATTGCCTCATGGTATGGTATCGCACTTAATAATTGCATCTGTAGCAGGTGCGGCAGGCGGAATCACGGGAATAAATCTAAAATAATTATTTTCAATGTGCAAATATTCCCTTTTTCTATTGACTAATGAAGTAATTTTCGTTATAATAGTAACGTTATAATGACAAAGGAGGAACAAAAATGAAAGTAAAAAATGTCATTTCATTCTTACTTGTTGTCGTGCTTATCGTCGCATGTGCATGTATTGCCGCATTTGACGTAAAAATCGGCAGCTTGAGAGTCCCCAGTACCTTTGACGAAGAAAGAGGTATTAAGAAGGGACTTGACCTTGTAGGCGGTTCTATCATAGTATTTGAACCCGATGTAGAGGATCTTAGCAAAGTATCTGAGGATGCAATGGATGCTGCGGAGAGCATCATCCGTACCCGTCTTGATGCTGTTGTTGATACTGAGGCTACAATCACCCGCCAGGATGATACAAGTATCCGTATCGAAATTCCCGGTGAGCAGAATCCTCACGATGCTGTTGAAAAGCTCGGTAAGGTTGCTAAACTGGAATTTCGTGATGCTGACGGTAAGGTGGTAATGGACGGCTCAAAGAAATATGTAAAGAGTGCCGGTGCCAAGTACGGCCCCACGAGCGAGTACAGCGGAAGCGTTCACTATATTCAGCTTAACCTTACAGACGAGGGCAGAAAGAGCTTCAAGGTTGCAACACAGAATGCAATAAATGCAGGTGCAGGAAAAGATTTCATTGCTATCGTTCTTGATGATGCTGTACAGATGCAGCCCCAGGTTAACGAAGTAATCGATGATGACAGCTGTATTATCACAGGTAATTATACCGCTGAGAGTGCGCAGCATTATGCAGACCTTATTAACTCAGGCTCACTTCCGTTCAATCTGAGAGTGGCAGAGCTTAACAATATCGGACCCACCCTTGGCTCTACAGCTCTTAACACATCTCTTACAGCGGCACTTATTGGTATTCTTTTAGTAATGATATTCATGCTCGCTGTGTACAGGCTTCCCGGTCTTGTAGCTTGTGTATCGCTTATCGCTTACACAGCTATTACAACACTTATTATGGCTGGCTTCTATCAGCCCGAATGGCGTTTTGTAACTCTTACACTTCCCGGTATCGCCGGTGTAATTCTTTCAGTCGGTATGGCGGTTGATGCTAACGTAGTTATTTTCGAAAGAATTAAGGACGAGCTTCGTAACGGAAAGAGCGTAGGAGCAGCAGTAAATTCAGGCTTTAAGCGTGCACTTACAGCAGTTGTTGACTCTAACATCACAACCATTATTGCCGCAGTTGTGCTCTACTTCTTCGGAACAGGTACGGTAAAGGGCTTTGCAGTAACTCTTTTCATCGGTATTGTCCTTAGTATGTTTACAGCCGTTACTCTTACCAAGTTCTTGCTTAAGAGACTTGTGGCAATTGGAGTTAAGAATCCCTGGCTCTATGGTTTATCTAAGAAAAGGAGGGGAGAATAATGTTTTCACCCACAGCTAAAAGAAAAGTATTTTTCACAATTTCAGCAGTTCTCGTCGTTTTGAGCATTGTTCTCCTTTTTGCAAAAGGACTTAATTTAGGTATTGATTTCACCGGCGGTAACACTATCCAGATTGATATGAAGAGCGAAATCAAGGATTTTGCCAAGGTGGAACAGCAGATTGAAGATATTGTTAAGAAACATGCCAAGACAGATGACATGGTTGTTCAGAAAGCAGGCGAAACACAGGTTTATATCAAGACGGTTGAGCTTAAGGATGACGTGAACAAGGCTGTCACAAATGAAATCCTTTCCACATTCAACCTTAAAGATGACAGCCTTCTTTCAACAGTTAAGATTAACGGTACTGTAAGCGGCAGACTTATCGCAGATTCGCTTAAGGCTATCTTCCTTGCGATAATTCTCATGCTTATCTATATCACAATACGTTTCGACCTTCAGTCAGGTGCAAGTGCCGTTTTAGCTCTTACGCACGACGTACTCATCATGCTTGGCTTCTATGCACTCTTCGGTCTTACCGTTAACACAAGCTTTATTGCGGCAATTCTTACGATTTTAGGTTATTCAATCAACGCTACTATCGTTGTATTTGACCGTGTACGTGAGAATAACAGAACTATGCGTAAGGCATCTTTTGATGAAATTGCTGATGACAGTATCCGCAGCTCATACTTCAGAGCAATCAACTCATCCCTTACAACACTGTTCACAATCGGTGTGCTTTACGTAATGGGCGTTGATTCAATCCGTGAGTTTGCACTTCCCATCATCGTGGGTATCATAGCAGGAACTTATTCCTCACTCTTTGTTGCGGCTCCCTTCTGGGCATGGTGGAAGAATCTTTCCGCAAAGAAAAACGCAAGCTACACAGCAAAGAAAAAAGCATAAGATATTAATATTCTGAATAAAATAGCACTGTTTAATACAGTGCTATTTTTTTTTGGAGGTAAAAATGCGGAAATATATAATTTTCGGACTAATACCAATACTTTTTCTTTGTGGTTGTGCGAGAAAATCATCGCCGTCCAAGGAAGCATCTCTTGTAAATGGAACATCGGGCATCACAATTTCAAACAAGCTTCAGGGATGGGGCTTTCGCAGAACACCCGACGGACCCGAATTTACAGAGTATCAGAAAGAACTGATGAATCGCTACGAATGTATTTATAAGGAAAATACCAGGGAAAAAAATATATACCTCACCTTTGATGAGGGCTATGAGAATGGGTACACCTCCGTAATACTTGATGTGCTTCGTGAAAAGGATGTGAAGGCTGCATTTTTCGTCACCGCCCCTTATGTGAAAGGAAACCCCGACCTGATTAAAAGAATGGCAAAGGAGGGGCATATTATAGGGAATCATACTGTAAATCATCCCTCCCTGCCATCGGTAACAGATGATGAAAAACTCCTCGAAGAGCTTTCCGGTCTTGACAGGCTTGTCTACGGAATTTGCAAAAAGAACTGTAAGTACCTGCGTCCGCCCAAAGGAGAATATAGCGAGAGAACATTGGAGCTGACTCATAAAAACGGATATACAAACGTATTTTGGTCACAAGCATATGTTGACTGGAATAATAACACAGATGCAGATACAGCTTTTTCAAAAACCATATCGGACATACATCCGGGCTGTGTGCTGCTTTTGCACGCAGTTTCAAAGGGAAATGCCGAGGCTCTCGGCAGGGTAATTGACTATGCACGAAAGGAAGGCTATACTTTTAAAAGCTTGAATCAATATAAATTTAAAGAATAAATTTCCTACATAATATGAAGCGGTTTCAGGTATTATAACTCAGGGAGGGACTGTGTTATGAAATCTTTTAAAAAACCGCTTCGCTCAATTTTTGCAATTTTGATTTCTTTAACAATTTTGTATACGGATATATTATTTGCATTTCCCGCTGAAATAACAATGCATCTTCACGAACTTCACCAAAAGAATCTCGGAGCAGGGGTGAGCCTTGGAGATATTCCCGAGGGGGTCTGCGTTTCTTCAAATGCCAAAACAGTAACTCCGCTTAAAGAGGGGCAATACAATGCGATTTTAAAAATAGGCGGCAGAGTACCTTTTCGCAGGATAAGGCTTAATGTTACCGCCCCGAAAAGCATATATGCATCAGGCGAGCTTGTGGGACTGCGGATTTTCAACAAGGGGCTTATTGTAACGAATCTATCTCCCATTAAAGGCGAAAATGCCTCCATATGCCCGGCTCTCCAGGCAGGAATTAAGGTTGGGGACATTATAACAGAGATTAACGGAAAAGTGCCTAAAAGCAGTGAAGAGGTCCCCAAACTTCTTAAGGAAAACTCGCAAATCAAACTGCTTCACGGAGGACGCGAAAAAGAGATTAAAATTACCCCTGTCCGCGACGCTGATGACGGAATACTTAAAATCGGGGTATGGGTGCGTGACAGTACGGCAGGTGTGGGAACTATGACATATATTAATGAAGAAGCAATGACCTACGGTGCCTTGGGACATTCCATAAGCGACAGTGATACAGGGATTCCTTTTGACGTGGGAAGCGGTACTATAGAAAAAAGCCGTGTTCTTTCACTGACAAAGGGCAAAAAAGGTACTCCGGGGCAGATTTGCGGAAGCTTTTCTTCCGAACAGGAAATTTCGGGAACGATTCGAAAAAATTGTGAGGCAGGTATTTTCGGGGACATTTTCCCCCATTCTGATATAGACGGGACCTTATATCCTATCGGAGTTATCAGTCAGGTACACACGGGAAAGGCAAGTGTGCTTTCCACAGTGGATGAGGGTATAAAAGAGTACGAAATCAGAATTCTACGAACAATGCCCTATCAAAGTGCAACAAAGGGGCTGGCAATAGAAATAACCGACCCCGTGCTACTTCAAAAAACAGGCGGAATAGTACAGGGAATGAGCGGAAGTCCTATAATACAAGACGGAAAACTCATCGGTGCCGTAACCCACGTCCTTGTAAATGACCCGACGAGAGGATATGGGATATTTATTGAGAATATGCTGAACGAAGCAGGTTAAAGACCTGCTTCTTTTTTACCGTATAGGAATTTGCGTAAATTTAATTCGCATGAAGCTGTGTTCGTGCAATGCTCGGGTGCGACGGGGGTGAAGCGGCACGCTTCTTTTTACGTAAAATAGACTTGATTTATTGATTGTTTAATTATATAATATTCTTGAAATCAACAAACAGATGCCAAAGCAAGCGAGGAAAAATTCTATGAATAACAATTTTTCGTATTTTGAAAACAAGGACTGCATTTATTTTCCGTGCCATAAAACAGACGGTGAGTTTTTTAACTGCCTGTTCTGCTATTGCCCCCTCTATGCGTTGGGAGATAAGTGCGGAGGAAATTTCAAGTACATAGAAGAGGGAATAAAGGATTGCTCCGAATGTCTTATCCCTCACAAGGAGAACGGATATTCCTATGTGATATCAAAGTATCCCGAAATCGCTGAAATTGCAAAAAAGAAAGAATGATAAATGGGCTTTGAGAATTTTCTCAAAGCCCATTTGTTATTCTATGGATAAAATATGTAACCGCTAATAAATCGGCACACCCTCCTGGGGAAAGGTTCTTTTCAACAAAGAGCTTGTCGGCAAGCCTTACTTCGCTTAAATCGGGAAAAGGCGATTTTGAAAGATGCTCCTTTGCTACTCTCTTGGCGAAAATACTGCCCTCCTCACCGCCTCGGCTTAGTATATTGGTATCTTCAACGTTTTCAATAAGGTGAAGCAGGGCAAATACAGCGGAATCGTTTTCCGAAAACCCTTCGGATAATGCTTTTTTAAACGTGGGCAGACTAATGTTTTTTACCGACGGAAAACCCTCGGAAACTTCTCCGCGGATTCCCTTTATGCCTTTTTCAAGATAAAGTCTGCCTCCGACAGTAGAGTTGTCAATATTTTGAAAATCGGCATTAACTGCTTCCTTTGTAATGCGACTGCACATTGAGAAAATTTCGTCCGCACACAAGACTTCCTTTTCTGCCGTCCATAGACATCCCAAAGCTCCGCAAATTATTCCCATTGAATAGATTGCACCCTTGTGGGTGTTTACTCCGCCCGTGGCTTCATACATGGCTTGCTCCGCCAAAAGCCCCTCCCGGCGTAATTCGGGGAAAATTCCGTCAGGTTTATCTGCAAAATTCTGCCCGATTTCTATACACTTTCTAAAGTATGGAGTAAGAGCGTTCGCACTTTTAATGAACATATCCAAATCCATATCCTTATGACTGCCGTTATTGTCCATATCTACAAGGCCTGGTTTCGGAGTTGTTCGTGCTTCCTTAATAAGACTTTCTGTTGCAACTATGGCAAATTTATCCCTGTCTGCTTCTTTGAAGTGGTTGCAAATTATTTTCTGTGTTATCTCCCAAAGCTCTTTTGCACTATGAAGCCTTCTTGCACTGCAACCTCTGCCCTCTGCTCCGCATACAATACAGCCCCGTTCCTTTTTCCGTGTAAGCTTTTCACCGTTCTTATTGATAACATCCATGTCAAAGAGCCTTCCCAAAGGGGAATCTTCCTCGATTTTCGTGCAAAGCTCTTTTAAAACGGCAGAGTCGTCATCAATTGCCATCAGCATTTCGCATCCTGTGTAGCTAATCCTAAGTTTACAATCCGTGATTTTCTCCTGTGGAAGTACCTTTTTTAGTAAACGTATACCCTCATAAAAAGCACGCTCAATAAGAGGAGAATGTTTTACGGGCCCTGCAATATTCATTGTGAAGCATATCAGCGGACAGTTGTATTGCGAAAGAAATTCTTTCTGTCTTATTACACGTTCTTCACGCACACGAAGTATTTCTTCTAAAGTTACCTCTCTCATAGCAATCTCCCATAATTACATTATAAGGTCAGACTGCATTTTCTGCTGAGCATCAAGCTTTTGAAGATTGGCCTCGGCATCTTTTCCCACACAGCCTACAAGCAGATATCTTCTGCTGAAACGGTCATAAATGAAATGATGAAGCAAATGGAAGTTTTCTATAAGCCCCGTATGAGACACGTGAATACGAGGACCTGTACAAAAATGCGACCTTCCGTTAACGTTGATATGGGTGGCGTCCTCATAGGTAATGGGAATATTTGAAGCAATCAGTTCATTTACTTTCTTTTCAATTTCCTCAATGTCAAATTCGGGTTTGGTTTCGGGGAAACAAAGTACAAAGCCGTGCCTTACGTCATCATGCCCGCAGCGCTCCATATCGGCAGGGGGCATACACATTTCGCAAAGATCCTCTGCACTGTGTGCCATAAGTCTGTAGGAAAGTGATTCATAAACCTTACTGCGTATTTCATTCGGTTCGGGCCCGAAAAGTGTGGGACGAGATATTAAAATCTGCTCGCCTACACCGATAAGAAGATTAGCATTAAAACCAAGCAGGGGATAAACCAAATCAAAATGCTCTACAATAACGCGTTTTCCGCTTTGAAGTGCTTCTGTAATGGCATCGGCAAGTACACTCATCTGTGTAAATCCGTTTTCAAACCTAATATCCACATGGTAGGTGTGGGGAGAAAAAAATCCTCCGCTTTGCTCCAAAAGGGGGAGAGGACGAACATAAACTCCGTCATCGTCATTTGTCAGCTCAAGTCCGGGGAACATTCCGCGAAGAAGTGCGCTCTTACCGCTTCCTGCCTCGCCTATAACGCCGATAAGCTTATCAAAAGGCGAAAGATAGAGCTGTGCTAACTGCATTCCTAAGGCATACATTCGGTTGTGACCTCTGGGAGCGAAATAACTGCTTAAAATATGGCTTTGCTGTCTGTCTTTCATAATTGACCTCCTATCAGATTGTTTTCTCTTAAATAGTCAAAGGTGGTTTTCGGAAGAAGCTTTTTCACATCTTCGATATTTCCACTATCTATAAGCTTTCTCACAAGGCTTGCACTGATGGGTGCGTCTCCCTCTCTTTTTCGGGGAATTTCTATCAGTGTCACATTGTGCCTTGGCAGATTTTCCGCAAGAAGCTTGTTGTAGCTGTTTGTAACAGGGCAAAGCGGTTCACTGCCTACATATCTGTGCGTTATTGAAAAATGGGGGACAAAGTATTTCGTGAATACCTCAATATCAAGCTTACATTGCACATCGGAAGTATTCAAAGTTTCTTTGAGAAAATAGGTGGGAAAGGTTGCAGATGAAATCATGTAAGGACCTGTGGGAAGGACCGACACATTAGAAAGGTCGGCGGTTCCTCGTTTTACCATTTCCATTCTGTCCTTTGCACTAAAACGGCTTTGCTCCTCGGAAAGCACAAAAATATACACCCTGTCACACTCTGCGGAGGCTGTTTCGGCAAGGTATCGATGTCCCAGTGTGAAAGGATTGCAGTTCATAACAAGAGAGCCCACCTTGCCACCGCTTTTTTCTACGGGAAGTCCTGCCAAAAAATCATCTATACCGCCTTTTTTGTTTTCCATAAGAAGAACACTGTCTGTCTGTGCGATGGGATAAAAAAGCAGTGAGGAAAACAGTAGCTTGTTTTCAGGCTTGGTGTATAAAAACAAATGGGAGTAACCATTTTGGAAAGCCTCCTGCCTGAGCAGTGTAAGCACTGAGGCTGTTAAATCCTCTCCACGATGGTTTTCATCTACGGCGATACACTTTAAAAGATTGCCAAAACGTGAACCGCAGGCAATGATTTCATCATTCTCCCATACCAAGGCTGTGCTGTCTGTCTGGAAGTCGGGAGAAAGGTGTGCGTTGCTCAGGAAAATTTTCCATTTATTAAGTTTTGAACCTTGAAGTTTTTTAGTAAGCTCAATGTTCATAATCAAAATTCCTTAATACTTTTATTACCTTAATTATACCTTATGAAATCTTATATGCAAGGAAAAAATGAAAAAATTTTTTAAAAACAATTGCTTTTTTCTAAATTGTATTATACAATATCTTTAAATTGTTACTATAACAATATGGAAGGGAGTGCTTTTATGGAAATTTTGAAAAACGCATTTGCAGGAACTATGGAATCCAGCGATGCTTATGTTGAGATAATGCCCGGAAACGGTAAAATTGAAATTCAGCTTGAATCTGTTGTAAAAGAGCAGTTCGGAGAAGAAATCCAGGAAGCAATAAAAGATGTACTAAAGGAAAACGAGGTTAAAAGTGCAAATGTCCGTGTGGTTGACCGCGGTGCGCTTGAGTGCGTTATCCGTGCCAGAGTAGAAACTGCAATCCTTAGAGGAAAGGGGAATGAGTGATGCGTCGCAGTATGTTATTTTTACCGGGAAACAACCCCAATATGCTTATTAACGCATCCTGCCTTGGGGCAGATGCCGTTATATTTGACCTTGAAGATGCGGTTTCGCCTGCCGAAAAGGATGCGGCACGTATTCTTGTCCGCAATACTATGCGTTATATGGATTTGGGAGGATGCGAGGTGATAGTGCGTATCAATTCCGTGGATACGCCTTACTGGAAAAAGGATATTGATGAACTTCTTCCTTATAAGCCTGCTCTTATTCTTCTCCCCAAAACAGGAACTAAAGAGGATGCTCTTGTTGCAGATGCTTATATGAGCGAGGTTGAAGAAAGACTACATATAGAAAAAGGTGTTACGGGTCTTATGCCTCTTATTGAAACGGCGGCAGGTGTGGAAAACGCTTACGCGATTGCATCAGCGTGTCCGCGTGTGAAGGCTCTCTTTTTGGGTGCTGAGGACCTCACGGCAGACCTTCAGTGCAAACGTACCAAGGCGGGCAGAGAAATTGAGTATGCAAGATGCCGCCTTGTTGTTGCCGCACGTGCTGCGGGTATTGATGTATATGACACCCCATTTACCGATGTAAATGATGATGAGGGAATCTGGGAGGATGCACGCCTTGCAAAAAGCATGGGATTTACCGGCAAGGCATCTATTTCTCCAAGGCACGTTGAGGTAATAAACAGTGTATTCAGCCCCACGGTATCGGAAATTGATTACGCGTATGAGGTTATGGACGCAATCCGCCGTGCTAACGAGCAGGGCAAGGGTGCAATAGCACTCCATGGCAAAATGATAGATGCACCCATTGTAGCAAGAGCAGAGCGTACAATTGCCATGGCGAAGGCTCTTGGAATAGGCAGGGGGGATAATTAATGAATAAGGTTGTAAAATCAATAAGGGAAGCAATTTCTCTGTCAAACCTTAAGGACGGAATGACAATTTCTTTCCATCACCACCTTCGTAACGGAGATTATGTTTTAAATATGGTTATGGATGAAATAGCCGCAATGGGAATAAAGGACCTTACGGTAAATGCAAGCTCGCTTTTTGATGCTCATATGCCGCTTGCAGGTCATATACGTAGCGGCGTGGTAACTACAGTTCAGACCGACTATATTGCAGCAGGCTTGGGTAGAGAGTTTTCCGAGGGTATTATGGAAAACCCTGTTCAGTTCAGAACTCACGGGGGAAGACCTGCCGATATTTCCACGGGAAAAACGCCCATTGATGTAGCCTTTATTGCGGCACCCTCTGCAGACCCCATGGGAAATTGCAGCGGTAAATATGGAAAATCCGCTTGCGGAAGCATGGGCTATGCCTTTGCTGATGCAATGTTTGCAAAAAAGACCGTCGTAATTACTGACAATCTTGTGGAATATCCGTTGCAGGACTTCTCAATATCGGAAGATTATATTGACTATGTGGTAACTGTAGAAGCAATCGGTGATCCTAAAGGCATCGTGTCGGGTACTACGAAAATTACCCGTGACCCGGTAGGCCTTGTAATGGCGGCGAATGCCGCAAAGGTTATAGAAGCCTCGGGACTTCTTAAGGACGGCTTCTCATTCCAGACAGGTGCAGGAGGAGCATCTCTTGCGGCGGCAAAATTCCTAAAGGATATTATGCTCCAGAAGGGTGTTTGCGGCTCTTTCGGACTGGGCGGTATCACGGGATATATGGTAGATATGCTTAAGGCAGGGTGCTTTAAAAATCTTTTGGATGTTCAGTGCTTTGACCTTGATGCGGTTGAATCTATTAAAAATGACCCACGCCATATGGAAATTTCCTCGATGCAGTACGCATCTCCCGCATCACGCAGTGCGGCTGTAAACAGCCTTGACGTGGTGATTTTGGGTGCAACGGAAATAGACACGGACTTCAATGTAAACGTGCATACCGATTCCAACGGCTATATTATGGGCGGAAGCGGAGGCCACAGCGATACAGCGGCAGGGGCGAAGCTTTCTATGATTATTGCACCTATGATGCGTGCAAGGCTTCCCATTGTAACTGACCATGTTACTTGCGTGTCAACTCCCGGAAAGGATATTGATGTGCTTGTAACCCAAGGCGGAATTGCAGTAAATCCGAAAAATGCCGAGCTTCGTCAAAGACTTAAGGATGCGAAGCTTCCCATAATTGATATTGAAGAGTTAAAGGCAAAAACGGAGAAAATAACGGGAATCCCCCGTAAAATCCCGAAAGGGGATAAAGTCGTGGCGGAGGTTATGTGCCGTGACGGAGGAATCCTTGACAGAATCTACAATGTAAGATGAGGAGAAATGGTATGAGAGAGATAAAAGCTTCGCTTATTACTGAGTCGGTGAAAAAGCTTTGTATAGATGCAAACTGTCATCTTGACAATGATGTGAAGAATTGTATACGCAGGTTTCACAGCGAGGAACCCTGGGATCAGGCGAAAGAAATACTTGAGCGTATTATTGAAAATTATAAAATTGCCGATGATAAGAATCAGCCTGTCTGTCAGGATACCGGAGTGGCGTGTGTGTTTCTCAAAATTGGTCAGGACGTACATATTGACGGAGACCTTACCGAAGCGGTTAACGAAGGTGTAAGACAGGGCTATGATGAGGGCTATCTCCGTAAAAGCGTTGTCAGAGACCCTCTTGACAGAGTGAACACGGGTGATAATACCCCTGCTATGCTTTACACGGAGCTTGTACCGGGAGACAAAATTGAAATCACCGTTGCCCCCAAGGGCTCCGGAAGTGAAATTATGAGCAAAATTGCTATGCTTCGCCCCTCTGACGGAGTAGAGGGGGTAAAGGAATTTGTGGTAAATGCCGTTGAAGCGGCAGGCCCTAATCCCTGCCCTCCCATTGTTGTGGGGGTAGGAATAGGCGGCACTTTTGACAAGGCGGCATACCTTGCAAAAAAGGCATTGCTCAGACCCTTGGACGAGAGAAACGACGTAGAATTTTACAGAGAACTTGAAGAAGAACTTCTTGAAAAAATAAATGCACTCGGAATCGGACCTCAGGGCTTTGGCGGAAGAACAACAGCCCTTGCCGTAAATATTGAACAGTTCCCTACGCATATTGCAGGGCTTCCCGTGGCGGTAAACATTAACTGTCACGTAACACGCCACAAAACGGAGGTGATATAAATGCCCATTAATATAAAAACGCCTCTTACAAGAGAAGACGCAAGAAAACTTAAGGCAGGTGACAGTTGCCTTATTTCGGGAGTTATATATACAGCGCGTGATGCGGCACATAAAAGACTTTGTGCGCTTGTAAAAGAGGGAAAAGAGCTTCCTCTTGATATGAAGGATGCGATTATATATTTTGTAGGGCCTACTCCTGCAAAGCCCTCGCAGGCAATAGGCAGTGCAGGACCCACCACCTCCTACAGAATGGACGCATACAGCCCTACTCTCATTGCCGAGGGGCAGACGGGTATGATTGGCAAAGGTAAACGCGGAGAAGAAGTTATCGCCGCCATGAAAAAACACGGAGCAGTGTATTTCGGTGCAATCGGCGGTTGCGGAGCACTTCTTTCCAAATGTATAAAGAAAGCTGAGGTCATAGCGTATGATGACCTTGGAGCAGAAGCTATAAGACGCCTTGAGGTAGAGGATTTCCCCGTGATTGTTGTAATTGACAGCGACGGAAATAATCTTTACGAAACGGGACGGCAAGCTTATCTTGAAAGTCTGTAAACCTATAAAAACGCAGGGAACATTAATATTCCCTGCGTTTTTTTATGGATAAATTGGTATAATCCCTCTTGACAAAATGCTGCATTTTGTTTAAAATGGTATAGAACAATTTTAAAAGAGGTAATTTAAAATGGAATGTAATCTTACCATTAATCATGAACTTGATGTGCCTATTTATCAGCAGTTGGTTGATACAATCCGCACTGCTATTAAAAAAGGAAATCTCAAATCAGGTCAGCAGCTTCCCACCGTGCAGGAAATGACTCAGAACCTTGCCGTTGCAAGGGGAACGGTAAAGCGTGCCTATGACGAGCTTGAAAGGGCAGGACTTTTGGAAAAGGTACAGGGAAGAGGTACCTTTGTCAGCTACAGAGCGGAAAATTCCGGAAGCCGCAAGGAACAGGCGATGGCGGCGATTGATAAAATGCTTAATTCTTTGGAAGAAATGGGATTTAGTAATACGGAGATAAATATATTTCTTAATCTTAAGCTTCGCGAACGTTCCGAGGAGGAAGCCCATGTGAAAATAGCGGTGGTTGAATGTAACCCCGAAACACTTTCGCAGATTTCCGACCAGCTCCGCCACACTCCCGGTGTGGACCTTTATTCATACATGTTGGAAAACATTAAGGAGTATCCCTATCAGCTAAGCGAGGATTTTGACCTTATAGTTACCACTTCTTCGCACGCTGATTATCTTGAAAATGTGCTTCCCATAAAAAAGAAGCTTGCCCGTATGGCACTTCGCCCCTCACCCAGATGCTTGTCCCATATAATAAAGCTTCGCAGTGGTGCCAAGGTGGGGATAATGAGCTACAGCCCCAGATTCGGACAGCTTCTTTACGAAGCCTGCACGACATATGCTGAGGATGTGGAGGTTTCCCGTCCTGTTGTAATTTCCGACGGGGGAAGTCCGGGGGACTATTTAAAAGGGAAGGATGCAATCCTTGTTCCCAAGCATTATAATAAGTATTTCGGAGCAGAAGCGGCGGATATTTTTAAGAAGTTCAAGGGTGAACTTATAGAATGTTATTATGAAATGGACGAAGGCTCACTTATATATCTTGAAGCAAAAATAAAGAAACTTACGGAAACCAAAAGTATATAATAAAAAGCGGTTGTGACAGAATGAATTTCATTTTGTTACAACCCTTTTTGTATGTTTGCAAAAAAACTTGCAAAATTTTTAAAATGGTTCTTGACAAAAGGTATATCACATTATATTATATAGGTATAGAACAATATAAAGATGATATAATGAGGTGCAACTATGGGTAACAAGGAAAAGAAGGTATTGGTCATCGGTGTAATCGGTGCTGATGTTCATGCCGTAGGAAACAAGATTTTGTACCATGCTTTTACGGAAGCAGGCTTTGAGGTTGTAAATCTTGGCGTTATGGTTTCACAGGAGGAGTACATTGCCGCAGCAATCGAATCGGATGCGGACGCTATCGTAATTTCTTCTCTGTACGGACAGGGAGAGCTTGACTGCCGCGGTATGCGTGAAAAGTGTGACGAGGCAGGCCTTAAGGGAATCCCCCTTTTGGTTGGCGGTAATATTGTTATAGGTAAGCAGAAGTTCGAGGACGTTGAAAAGCGTTTCAAGGCAATGGGCTTTGACAGAGCATTTCCTCCCGGAACGACTCCAGAAACAACCATCGAGGCTCTTTACGAGCTTTTACATATGGACGGTGAGAATAAGTGAAGGGTGTATTGCTGATTGATTTCGGCAGCACATATACCAAGCTTACTGCGGTAGATATTGAAAATGAAAAAATTTTAGCAACTGCGTCATCGTACACTACCGTGCAGACGGATATAAATGACGGGCTTTTGAAAGGATTAGACCTTTTAAAGGAAAAAACAGGGGAGATAGTCTACGATAAGTGCTATGCATGTTCTTCTGCGGCAGGCGGGCTAAGAATGGTGACAAGCGGTCTTGTCCCCGAGCTTACGGGGGAAGCGGCAAAGCTTGCTTCCTTAGGTGCAGGTGCAAAGATTGCAGGGATATACTCGTTTGAGCTGACGGATGGCGACCTTGAAGAAATTGAGAGGGCTAACCCCGACATTTTTCTTTTGGTAGGCGGAACGGACGGCGGAAACAAGGAATGTATTATTCATAATGCAAAAATGCTCAAAAGGCTTAATCCCAAATTCCCCATTGTGATTGCAGGAAACCGCAGTGCTGCATCGGAATGCAGCAAAATCCTTGACGGGTGCGAGGTTTATGTTTGCCCTAATGTAATGCCGAAATTCGGAGTGCTTCAGATAGAGCCTGTTCAAAAGCAGATAAGGGAGATATTTTTAAACCGCATCATTAGGGCAAAGGGGCTTAGCCGAGCAGCAGAGCTTCTTTCAGATATTATGATGCCTACCCCCTCGGCAGTGCTTCAGGCAATGCAGCTTTTAGCAGACGGATATGGCGATGAAAGGGGAATAGGACCTCTCGTGGCAGTAGATGTAGGGGGAGCGACCACCGACGTATATTCAATAGCTGACGGAATGCCTGAGCATATGAATACCGTCTATAAGGGAATCCCCGAGCCTTATGCAAAGAGAACCGTAGAGGGAGATATCGGTATGAGGTACAGCCTTTCAGGTATCATTGATGCCGCAGGAATTGACCGCATCTGCACTCTTTCAGGGCTTACCAAGGAAAGGGTACAGGAAATTGCGGCAGACCTTAAATGCCATACAGATAAAGTCCCCTGCGGAGAAGACGAGCTTGAAAACTTGGATTTTGCACTGGCATCATGTGCCGTAGACGAGGCAGTGGGCAGACATGCAGGAACCATTGCGGAAACATATACAATGATGGGGCAGACCTTTGTTCAGGAGGGAAAAAACCTGACAGGGGTAAAAAATATTGTGGTAACGGGCGGAAGCCTTATCCACGCAAAGAGAACGGCAGAGATTGCAGCTTTCGCCCTTTACTCGCCGTTAAAGCCTGCCTCTTTAAGACCCAAAAAAGCAGATGTTTGGGTAGACAGAACATATATATTGGCGGCAATGGGGCTACTTTCATCGTATTACCCCGAGGTCGCGTTACGAATAATGAAAAAGGAGCTTAAGTATTATGAATCTTCAGAACAAAAGAATCAGTGATGATGAATTTAACGCACTCAGACAGGAAGTTCTGACTCAGTGGCCCACGGGTAAGGATGTAGACCTTGAGGAAGCTGTTAAGTATCACAAGGCAATGCCCGAATGCAGAAAATTTTCAAAGAAGCTTTCAGATGCAAAAAGAGACAGACGTACACTGGTACAGCCCCGTGCAGGCGTACCCGTTATTGAAGAACATATCAAGCTGATGCAGTATCTTGAAGAAAAGGGCGAAGCAGACCTTCTTCCCTCAACTATCGACAGTTACACACGTCAGAACCGTTATGAGGAAGCGGAAAATGGTATTGCCGAGTCTTTAAGACTTGAAAGAGCCATGCTTAACGGATTCCCCGCAGTAAACCACGGTGTAATGAACTGCCGCCGTGTTATTGAAAGTGTAAATGTTCCCATGCAGGTTCGTCACGGTACGCCCGATGCCAGACTTCTTACGGAAATCACTCTTGCGGGCGGTTTCACAAGCTATGAGGGTGGCGGAATTTCCTACAATCTTCCTTATTGTAAAAACATTCCCATGGAGCGTACAATCCGTGACTGGCAGTATGTTGACCGTCTTACGGGACTTTATGAGGAAATGGGTGTTTCCATTAACCGTGAGCCTTACGGACCTCTTACAGGCACGCTTGTACCCCCCTGTATTTCTCACGCAGTTGCAATAATCGAAGCACTTCTTGCAGCGGAGCAGGGCGTTAAAAATATTACTGTCGGCTACGGTCAGTGCGGAAATCTTGTTCAGGACGTTGCGGCAATCCGCACTCTTGAGGAGCTTACCGATGAATATTTGCAGAAGTACGGATATAACGATGTAGAGGTAACAACCGTTCTCCACCAGTGGATGGGCGGATTCCCTGCAGATGAAGCGAAGGCATTTGGTGTAATTTCTTACGGAAGCACCATTGCGGCACTTGCAAAAGCAACAAAGGTTATTGTTAAAACCCCTCACGAAGCAGTGGGTATTCCTACAATGGAAGCTAACGCAGAAGGACTTCGTTGTACAAAGCAGGTTGTAAATATGCTTGCCGATCAGGAGCTTCGTGCAAATAGCCTTGAAGATGAAAAGGAAATCATCCGCCGTGAAACTCGTGCCATTGTTGACAAATGCTTTGAGCTTGGTAAGGGTGACATTGCCGTTGGCACATGCCGCGGTGTTGAAGCAGGTGTGCTTGACGTTCCCTTTGCTCCCTGCCGTATCAATGCAGGAAAAATGCTTCCCTGTCGTGACAATGACGGTGCAGTTCGTATTCTTAATGCAGGTAACCTTCCCTTTGACAAAGACCTTCTCGACTTCCATAATGCAAAAATTGAAGAAAGAGCAAAGGCTGAAAAGAGAGAGGCTTCTTTCCAGATGGTTATTGATGACGTTTATTCTATCGGTAAGGGTAGGCTTGTAGGAAGACCTAAATATTAATAATTGAAAATTGAAAATGGAAAATTGAAAGTTATGGAGGATTTTTTGTAAAGCAAAAAATCTACAATCACATTTGTGAAAGGATGTTTTTAAAATGAAAATTATAGATGTTGTATGCTCAGCCGGCCGTACCGGTTTCTACTTTGATGACCAGCGTGCTATTAAGCAGGGTGCAGGCCACGACGGAGTATTTTATGTAGGTGAACCTGTAACAGAGGGCTTTACTGCAGTTCGTCAGGCAGGCGAATCCATTTCCGTAATGCTTGTTTTAGAGGACGGACAGATAGCCTACGGTGACTGTGCCGCAGTTCAGTACTCAGGTGCAGGCGGCCGTGATCCCCTTTTCCTTGCAAAGGATTTTATCCCCGTAATTGATAAATACATAAAGCCCCAGCTTGTAGGAAAAGAAGCGGACGATTTCAGGGGACTTTGTGCCATGATGGAGGCAATCCAAGTTGAGGGAAAACGCCTTCATACCGCTATTCGCTATGGCGTATCACAGGCGATCTTAGATGCAGTTGCAAAGGCAACAGGCAGAATGATGTGCGAGGTTGTAGCAGATGAATACGGATGCACAGTTTCCGAAACTCCCATCCCGATTTTCACACAGTCGGGTGATGACCGCTACGACAACTCCGATAAAATGATTATCAAGGGTGCACAGGTGCTTCCTCACGCACTTATCAATAATATTGATACAAAGCTCGGAAGACGCGGCGAGAAGCTTGCAGAATATGTTGCATGGCTTCGTCACAGAATTTTAAATAATCGTACAGACGAAAGCTACAACCCCGTAATGCATATGGACGTGTATGGTACAATCGGTGCCGCTTTCGGTAACAATAACTATAAGGAAATGGCTGACTATATCGAGGAATTAGGCAAGATTGCAAAGCCTTTCCACCTTCGCATTGAAGGACCTATGGACTGTGACTGCGACCGTGAAACACAGCTTGAGGCTCTTGCAGGTCTTACAGCGGAGCTTGACAGACGCGGATGCGATGTGGAGCTTGTTGCAGACGAATGGTGCAACACCCTTGAAGATATCAAGCTTTTTGCCGATAACAAGGCAGGTCATATGGTGCAGATTAAGACTCCCGACCTCGGCGGTATCAACAATACTATCGAAGCAGTTCTTTACTGTAAGGAAAAGGGCATCGGTGCATATCAGGGCGGTACCTGTAACGAAACAGACCGCAGTGCACAGGTTTGTGTACATTGCGCAATGGCAACTCAGCCTGTTCAGATTCTTGCAAAACCCGGTATGGGCGTTGACGAAGGATTCATGATTGTTTATAACGAAATGAACAGAATCATGGCAATGAGAAAGGCAAAAAAAGCAGTTAAATAAGAAACATTCGTTAAAAAGGCATCTTTCCACTCGGAAGATGCCTTTATTTTCATTGACAAATCCCGAAAATTAGGGTAAAATATAGTACAATGGATAAAAATTGTATTACTTATTGGGAGGAAACCTTTTATGAGAAATCAGGATAAAACAATGGAAAAAATCGTCGCACTGTGCAAAGGACGCGGTTACGTTTATGCAGGCAGTGAAATTTACGGCGGTCTTTCCAACACATGGGACTACGGTCCTTTGGGTGTAGAATATAAAAATAACGTAAAAAAAGCCTGGTGGAAGAAGTTTGTTACAGAAAGCCCCTACAACGTAGGTCTTGACTGTGCCATCCTTATGAATCCTCAGGTTTGGGTTGCCAGCGGACACGTTGGCGGATTCTCCGACCCCCTTATGGATTGTAAGGAATGTAAGTCCCGTCACCGTGCAGACAAGCTTATCGAAGATTTCTGCCACGAAAAAGGCGAGGATATCGTAGTTGACGGCTGGAGCAACGAGCAGATGCTTAATTATATCAATGATAATAACATCAACTGCCCCGACTGCGGAAAGCACAACTTTACCGATATCCGTAAGTTTAACCTTATGTTTAAGACATTTCAGGGCGTTACAGAGGATGCAAAGGCTGAAATCTACCTTCGCCCCGAAACCGCGCAGGGTATATTCGTAAACTTCTCTTCGGTTCAGCGTTCAACAAGAAGAAAGCTCCCCTTCGGTGTTGCCCAGATAGGTAAGTCCTTCCGTAACGAGATAACCCCCGGTAACTTCACGTTCAGAACCCGTGAGTTTGAGCAGATGGAGCTTGAATTCTTCTGCAAGCCCGGCACAGACCTTGAATGGTTCGCATTCTGGAAGGAATACTGCCACCAGTTCCTCCTCAACCTTGGCATGAAGGATGAGCACCTCAAGCTTCGTGACCACGAGC
>JAZUCF010000029.1:0-6068 GCA_045638945.1 Clostridia bacterium
GACACCAAGAGAAAGAGAAGACTCAGAAAGGGCGCTCTTGCAGATGTAACAAACGCAAAAGTTATTAAGAAGCTTATACCTTATAAATAAGAATTAGGAGGACTATAAAATGGCTCGAGTTAAGGGTGCACTCAGCACCAGAAAAAGACATAAAAAAATATTAAAGCTTGCGAAAGGCTACAGAGGTGCAAAATCCAAGCTTTACAGAATTGCTAATCAGGCAGTTATGAAATCACTTTCTTACTCTTATGTAGGAAGAAAGCTTAAGAAAAGAGATTTCCGTTCTCTTTGGATTACAAGAATCAGTGCGGCATGCAAGATGAATGACATCAACTATTCACGTTTCATGAACGGTCTTAAGAAGGCTAACATTGAAATCAACAGAAAGATGCTTTCTGAAATTGCAATCAACGATCCCGCAGCTTTTACACAGCTTGTAGAAACAGCTAAGAAAAGCCTTTAATAATGAATAATAAAAACCGTTTCCGACAAGCTTCGGAAACGGTTTTTACCCATAAGGAATTGCCGTAAATCAATCGCGAGCGGAATTTGTTGGCTTTAAGCTTAGTAAAGACGCGGGATAGGTGAAGCGGCACGCTTCTTTTTACAACAAAATTAATAATGGTGAATTTATGATAATTACAAGTCGCGAAAATAAAATTTTTAAACTTGCAAAATTACTTAAAACAGCAAAAGGGCGTAGTGAAAAAGAGCTTTTTCTAATTGAAGGAATACGCTCTGTTCGTGATGCAATCGAAAAGAATGCAGATATGGAGTGTATTATTTTAAAAGATGGGACAACCCTTGATTTTAAGATAAAATGCGATGCTTTCACTTTTGCACCAAAGCTTTTTGCAGAGGTCTGCGAGACGGTTTCGCCCCAGGGGGTAATGGCGGTTTGCCGCATCATAAAAAAAGAGCTTGAAGATACAATAGTTTCGGGAAAAAAATGCATTATTATGTGTGAAGCTCTGCAAGACCCCGGTAATATCGGCAGTGTTATCCGCACGGCTCATGCGGCTGATTGCGGCGGAGTAATTCTTACTAAGGGATGCTGTGATTTATATAATCCAAAAATTATCCGTGCCACAATGACGGGCATATTCTCCGTCCCCGTGGTACAAAATGCGGTAAGTGAGCACGTAATAGAATATTTTAAAAAGAACGGTTATAAGATTGTAGCAGGAGCGCTTAGTGAAACGAGCGTTGATTTTTACGAGGCGGATTTAACGGGAAAAGTGCTGATAGTTATAGGAAATGAAGGAAACGGGATAACGGATAATACACTTTCCCTTTGTGACAGTGTGGTTAAAATACCCATGCGAAGTGATGCGGAAAGCCTTAATGCGGCGGTTGCAGGGTCTGTCATGATATATGAGCATTACCGCCAAAATACAAAAAAACCTTAAGTTTTCTCTTTACAAAGAGGCATTTTTAGTGTAAGTTATTAGGGGTGCAATAAAAATGGAACTTAGAAAAAGACAGTTCATATGGACAATTAAATCACGCATGGTAAGGCAGAGCGCAAAAGCACTCCGTGAGCTTTCGGAAAAAGAAGATCTTTTTGATGAGGCTTCCATAGATAAGGGGAGCAAAATATACCAAAAAACAGCAGAAGATTTTGAAATGGCACGAAAAATGGGATGCAGTGTGGTCACTTATATTGACGATTTGTATCCCGAAAGGCTCAGGAATATTGCTCAGCCGCCGCCCGTTCTTTTTATCTGGGGAAATCCTACGCTCCTTTCTAACACTGTGTTTGCAGGAATTGTAGGGGCAAGAAAGTGTGACGACTACGGCATCAGGGTTTCGGAGAATTTTGCCATGGAAATAGGGCAGACAGGCGCGGGAATAGTATCGGGCGGTGCTCTCGGCGTAGATGCGGCATCCCATAGGGGTGCACTGCGGGCGAAAGCTCCCACGGTTGCCGTTTTAGGCAGTGGTATAGACGTTGCCTATCCTTCAGAGAATCACGGTCTTTTTTCTGCGATTGTAAAAGAAGGCGGCAGTGTAATCAGCGAGTTTTCATTCGGAGAGCCTGCCAACAAAAATAATTTTCCGCGGAGGAATAGAATAATTGCGGCACTTTCAGATGTATTGGTAGTTACGCGTGCGGGGCATCGAAGCGGTTCGCTTATTACGGCTTCTCAGGCAATGGATATGAATAAGACAGTGTACGCTGTTCCCGGCAATATTGATAATAAGCTCAGCCAGGGTACAAACGAGCTTATTCGTGACGGTGCCGTGCCTCTTTTAAATGCCATGGATGTTATTGATGAACTGATTTCTATTAATCCTGACTTTTTCGTGAGGGAAAAGGAAGCGGGAAGAAGCATATATGAGAATGAAAGGTATATAGAGGAAGAAACTGAAAAAAAGAGTGCCCCACTTGAGGGACTTTCGGAATATGAGGCAGAAATTGTAAACATAATAACAAGCGGAGCAGATACGCAGAATTTGATAGAGGAAAGAATTTCATTTGAACCGTCAAGGCTGACGGCACTTATTCAGATGATGGAAATAAAAGGTATTATAAAAAAAGGACGCGGAAATAAATACGCGATAAAATAACAGGAGGGGGATGCTAATGGCAAACTATCTTGTAATAGTTGAGTCACCGGCAAAAGCAAAGACAATAAATAAATATCTCGGAAAAAATTATACAGTTATTGCTTCTATGGGTCATATGCGTGACCTGCCGAAAAGCCAGCTCGGTATAGAAATCGAAAATAACTACGAGCCTAAGTATATTACAATCCGCGGTAAGGGTGAGCTCCTTACAAAGCTCAAAAAGGCCGCAAAGACTGCGGACAAAGTATATCTCGCAACTGACCCTGACCGTGAGGGTGAGGCAATAAGCTGGCATCTTGCCAATATTTTAGACATTGATGCTACCCAAAAGTGCAGAATTACATTTAATGAGGTTACAAAAAGTGCTGTTACGGCATCGCTTAAGGAAGCACGTCCCATTGACGAAAACTTAGTGGATGCACAGCAGGCACGCCGTGTGCTTGATAGAATAGTAGGTTATCAGATAAGCCCAATTTTATGGAAAAAGGTTAAAAAAGGACTTAGTGCAGGCCGTGTCCAGTCCGTGGCAACAAAACTTGTTGTAGACCGTGAACGTGAGATTAATGCATTTGAGCCTAAGGAATACTGGACAATCAGCGTACCCCTTAGTAAAAAAGGTGAGAAAAAGTCCATACTTGCAAAATTCTACGGCATTGGTGGAAAGAAAAAAGAGCTTGCAAGCTCCCAGGATACACAAAAAATACTTGATATGATCGAAAGTAGTGCATTTACAGTAAAAAGTGCAAGCTACAGCGAAAAAATGAATCAGCCTGCACCGCCCTTTATTACGAGTACACTTCAGCAGGAGGCGAGCAGAAAACTTGGCTTTACATCAAGAAGAACAATGTCTGCCGCACAGCAGCTTTATGAAGGTGTAGATGTTCCCGGAAAGGGAACACTTGGTCTTATAACATATATGAGAACCGACTCTCTCCGCCTTAATCCCGATGCTCAGATTGCGGCACGAGGAATTATTGCGGATAAGTTCGGAAAAGAGTATTTGCCCAAGGCTCCCAGAAATTATAAGACAGGGAAGAATGCACAGGATGCTCACGAAGCAATCAGACCATCAGTTCCCTCAATTGAGCCTGAAATGATAAAAGCTTCGGTAAGTGCCGACCTTTATAAGCTCTACAAGCTGATCTGGGAAAGATTTATTGCGTGTCAGATGACAAATGCAGTTTATAATACTCTTTCCGCAGAATTTGATTCTAATGGTGCCACCTTCCGTGCAAGTGCAAAAACGCTTAAATTTGCAGGCTACCGTGCAGTGTATGTTGAGGGAAGCGAAGAAGCCGAAGAAAAGGATGCAAAGCGCCTTCCTGCGGTGGAGGAGGGTATGGGGCTTAAGGCAGGCAAAGAAGAGCAGGAACAGCACTTTACCGAGCCTCCCGCAAGATATACCGAGGCATCTCTTATTAAGGCTATGGAGGAAAACGGCATAGGGCGCCCCAGTACCTACGCTCCCACCATTACCACCATTCTCGGAAGAGATTATGTAACAAGGGAAAAGCGTATGCTTAAGCCTACGGAGCTTGGAACAATTGTTACTGATATTATGGCAGAAAATTTTGAGGATATTGTGGATGTTGATTTTACTGCCAATATGGAAAAACAGCTTGATGATATTGAAACGGGCAGTGCAAAATGGGTAAAGGTTATAGATGATTTCTACCGTCCCTTTGAGGCAGTGCTTAAAAAAGCGGAAAAGTCCATTGAAAAGGTTAAGATAGCCGATGAGGTATCAGACGAAATCTGCGAAAAGTGCGGAAGAAATATGGTAATAAAGCTTGGAAGATTCGGAAAATTCCTTGCTTGCCCCGGCTTCCCCGAATGCAGAAACGCAAAGCCCATTTTAAAGGACACAGGCGTTAAATGCCCCAAGTGCGGAGGAAGAATTGTGGAAAGACGCAGCCAGAAGGGTAAGAAATATTTCTCTTGTGAAAACGCTCCCAAGTGCGATTTTATCCTTTGGGATGAGCCTACAAAGACCCCCTGTCCCTCCTGCGGAGGCGTAATGACAAGAAAGTATCTTAAACGCGGAAGCGTAACGGTTTGCTCAAACCCTGACTGTGAAACGAATAAGAAGAAATAAACACCAACACAAGGTTGTAAAAAGACCTTTTTACAACCTTGTTCACAGGGATACATTAGAAGAGGAATAGTTATGGAGCTTAAAATAATCGGCGGCGGTCTTGCCGGGTGTGAAGCGGCTTGGCAAGCGGCACAAAGAGGAATAAAGGTGAAGCTTTACGAAATGAAGCCTGCCGTTTTTTCCCCTGCCCATACAAATGAAAACCTGTGCGAGCTTGTCTGCTCCAACTCCCTTAAGGGAAACGGGCTTGACAACGCCTGCGGTCTGCTTAAAGAAGAAATGCGGCGGTTGGGAAGCCTTGTCATAAAATGTGCTGATGAAACAAAGGTGCCAGCGGGCGGTGCATTGGCAGTAGACCGTGACAGATTTGCTTCACTTGTAACGGAACATATTAAGGCACATCCGAATATAGAACTCATAAACGAAACCGTAAGCGAAATTGATACGGATGAATTTACCATAGTTGCAACGGGTCCGCTTACCCATGAAAAGCTCAGTGAGTCAATCGCAAATCTGACGGGTAGTGAAAGTCTATTCTTTTTCGACGCGGCGGCCCCCGTAATAACTCGCGAAAGCATTGACGAAACGAAAACCTACCTCGCGGCAAGGTATAATAAGGGAACAGCTGATTATATCAACTGTCCCATGGAAAAAGACGAATATGAAGCTTTTTATGATGCCCTCATAAATGCCCAGCGTGCTCCGCTTCACGAGGGCGTGGAGAACATAAAGGTTTTCGAGGGTTGTATGCCTGTTGAAATTATGGCACAAAGGGGGAAAGAAACACTTTGCTTCGGACCTCTCAAACCGAAAGGACTTCCCAATCCCCAAACGGGAAAGGAGCCATATGCGGTGCTTCAGCTTCGCCGTGATAATACCGAGGGAACTCTTTATAACCTTGTGGGCTTTCAGACCAATCTAAAGTTTGGCGAGCAAAAGAGAGTTTTCTCTATGATTCCCGGTCTTGAGAATGCGGAATTTGTCCGCTACGGAGTAATGCACCGAAACACTTATATAAACTCGCCTTTGGTTTTGAACACCGATTACAGCCTGATAAAATACCCCAAGGTATTTTTTGCAGGGCAGATAACGGGCGTAGAGGGATATGTGGAATCGGCGTCATCGGGAATGATTGCAGGTATTAATGCCGCAAGAAAGCTTATGGGAATGGAAAGCGTTGTTTTCCCGGCTTCCACCTGCAGCGGAGCTTTGATAAAATATATTACAGACCGCGAAAACAAAAAATTCCAGCCGATGAATGCCAATTTCGGCATTATCGACTGGGAAAGAGTAAAGATTAAAAATAAAAAAGAACGCTATGAATATATTTCCTCCCTTGCACTTAAAGCACTGGAGGATATGAAAGAACAATTGTAAAAAAGTTCCGATTTGGGGATTATCC
>JAZUCF010000030.1:0-59526 GCA_045638945.1 Clostridia bacterium
TTCTTTCCAACAATCTTGAAATATCTATATAAACATCTATTTCCTCAAATGTTGAAGAAGAGGGAAGTATTGTTTTAGATTCAAAGATGCTCAGCGACATTGTAAGGAAGCTTCGTGATGATGTTTGTGAAGTTTCTTCCAATGAAAATTACAATGTTTCAATCATCTGTAAAAATTCAGATTATAAGATTGTTGGTCTTAATGCAGATGAGTTTCCCCAGCCTCCTATGATTGCTAAAAAGAGCAGTATTACACTTAAAAGTGATAAACACCGTGAAATAATAGGGAAAACTCTCTTTGCAGTATCTCTTGATAATGCAAGAAAGATACTTACAGGTTCTCTTTATGAGATAGAAAATAATGTTTTAACTGTTGTTTCTGTTGACGGTTATCGTCTCGCTCTTACAAAAATGGAATTAGACGGTGAAAATAACGATGCAAAATTCATTATTCCCGGAAAAACACAAAGCGAAATTTCAAAGATTATAAGCGGAAGCAAGGAAGATGATATAAAAATATCATTCAGTGAAAATTATGCTCTTATAGAGGGTGAGGGTGTTACAATCACATCACGTCTTATAGAGGGTGAATTCTTCTCGTACCGCAACACAATCCCCGCAGAATCAAAATATATTGTTAAAACGGACTCATACGCCTTTACAAAGGCTATTGAGCGTGTAGAGCCTATTATAGACGAAGTAAGCAAAAACTGTGTGAGGTTTAAATTCGGAGACGGAAACATAGTTATAAGCTGTGAAACCGTTTTAGGTAAAGTAAATGACATTGTTGAATGTGATTACTTCGGAGAAGCAGTTGAAATAGGATTTAATTATAAATATCTTCACGATGCTGTTTCAAGATGCGAGGGCGACGAAATTGAGCTTAAAATGAATTCTCCGTTTAATCCCCTTATCGTTAATTCAGTAGATGATGAGAGCTGTCTTTTCATGGTTCTTCCGGTTAGAATATAAGGCGGTATAAAATGGAAAAAATAAGTATAAAAACAGAATTTATAAAGCTTGACAGTGCTCTTAAATACTGCGGTATTGCGGAAAACGGAGCACACGCAAAGGAGCTTATTTTAGATGGAGAAGTAAAGGTAAACGGAGAAATTGAGCTTCGCCGCGGAAAAAAGCTTTATAAAGGAGATAAATTTGAAATTTTTGATGAGGAATATGAAATAGAATGAGAGCCTCAGAGTTAAATCTTTATAATTTCAGAAATTACGAAAACGAAAAAATTTCTTTCGGTGATGAAGTAAATATAATATACGGCGATAACGGTATGGGCAAAACAAATATACTCGAGGCTGTCTATTATTTTTCGTACGGAAGAAGCTTCAGAAGCGTAGGACGTGAGGTTATAAAAGACGGTGAAAAAGAAAGTGCCATATCACTTAATTTTGAAAATAAAGACAGAAAATATGAGGGAAGAATAAAATTCTTAGGCGGAAAAAGAAAAGAAATATATATAAATGACATTGAATTAAAAAAGACGAGTGAGCTTTTAGGTAATTTTATATGTGTTCTTTTCACTCCCGATGAAATGAGTATTATAAAGGGAATGCCTGAAATGAGGAGAAAATTCTGCGACAGTGCAATAATGCCGCTTCGCCCTCAGTTTATAAAAGAGCTTATAAAATACAGAAATATAGTAAATCAGAAAACGGCTCTTTTAAAATCAAGAGATTATAAAACTCTCGATATATGGAATGAAAAGCTTTCAGAATCGGGAAGCAAAATAATGATGATGAGGTCAAGCTATATAGAGAGGGTAAAAGAAAGGGCAAAGGAAATACAAAAAGAAATTTCAAAGGAAAAAGAGGACCTTGAAATAATATATAATCCGTCTGTTAAAATGGGCGGTGATATTACAAAAACCAAAGAAAATTTTATAAATAAATTAAATGATTACACAGAAAAAGAAAAAGAAAATTTTTTCTGTATGGCAGGCGTACACCGTGATGAAATTGACTTTTTTATAAACGGTAAAAATGCAAAAAGCTACGCAAGCCAGGGGCAGATAAGGACAGCCGTTTTATGTCTCAAAACAGCACAAATGGAAATAATAAAGGAAGAAACAGGAAATTATCCAGTGATGCTCCTTGATGACATATTAAGTGAGCTTGATAAAAAAAGGCGTGATTTTTTAACAAGTCAGATAAAGGGAAAGCAGATAATAATAACATGTACCGATATTGAAAATTCATTCATAAATGAGAATTCAAATATTATACAAATCAAAGACGGTAAAAAGGTGATGTGAAAATGTTTCTTCATATCGGAGAGGGCAAAGTTTTAAGAAAAAAAGAAATAGTGGGAATTTTTGATTTGGAAAACACGTCGGTCAGCAAAAAAACAAGAGAATTTCTCCGCAAAAGCGAAAAAGAAAAAAAAGTTTGTTATTTAGGGGAAGAAATTCCAAGGACATATGTGGTAACAAAGTCGAAAGAAAAAAAGAGTGTTTATATGACGCAGATTTCTGTACAGACACTTATTAAAAGAGCAGAAAGGAATGAGTCTATTGGAACAGAAAGTTAATAATTCATATGACGAAACCCAAATTCAGGTACTGGAAGGTCTTGAAGCCGTAAGAAAAAGACCCGGTATGTACATCGGATCTACATCGGCAAGGGGTCTCCACCACCTTGTTTATGAAATTGTGGACAACAGTATAGATGAAGCTTTGGCAGGGTACTGTACACAAATAGATGTTACAATAAATGAGGACAATTCAATTACCGTAAAGGATAACGGACGCGGTATGCCCCACGGTATTCATCCTAAAATGGGTATTTCCACAATAGATGTTATTTTTACCGTGCTTCACGCAGGCGGAAAGTTCGGAGGCGGAGGATATAAGGTTTCCGGCGGTCTTCACGGCGTTGGTGCTTCTGTTGTAAATGCTCTTTCCACAAAGCTTGAGGTAGAAGTTCACGACGGAGAAAATATATGGTTCCAGAGCTATAAGAGAGGTGTCCCCGACGGAGAAGTTCATAACATAGGGAAAACCGACAGAACGGGTACACAGGTTACTTTCTGGGCAGACGGAGAAATCTTTGAAGAAACCGTATACGATTATGATATTCTTCTTAAAAGGCTTCGTGAACAGGCATTCTTAAACGGCGGTATCAAAATTATTTTCAAGGATGAAAGAGAAGAAAAGAGGGAGGAAATCCTCCATTACGACGGAGGTATCAAGAACTTCGTTTCCTATCTTCTTGATGATAAAAAGAGCAGAAAAGACACTCTTATGGAAATTCACCCCGAGGTAATATATGTAAGCGGAGAGAAAAACGGCTCCGTGGCAGAGGTTGCTCTTCAGTGGAATAACGGATATGATGAAGTAATAGAATCCTTTGCAAATAATATTTCAACTACCGAGGGCGGTACTCACGAAACGGGATTTAAAGCAGCTCTTACAAAGGTGCTTGTTGAATACGGAAAGAAATATAAAATAATTAAGGATAATGAAGAACTTACAGGCGAGGACGCAAGAGAGGGACTTATAGCCGTAATTTCCGTAAAGCTTGAAGAACCTCAGTTTGAGGGACAAACCAAGACAAAGCTCGGAAACAGTGAAATTCGCGGACTTGTAGAAAATATGCTCCGTGAAAAGCTGGCAGATTTTCTTGAGGAAAATCCCACTGTAGGAAAGACAATAATTGAAAAAGCTCTTATGGCATCGCGTGCGAGAATTGCGGCAAGAAAGGCACGTGAAGCAAACAGAAAAACTCCCTTAGGTTCAAGTTCTCTCCCGGGTAAGCTTACCGACTGTATTGTAAAAGACCCCACAATGACGGAAATTTATATCGTCGAGGGTGATAGCGCCGGCGGCTCTGCGAAAAACGGACGTGACAGCAAATATCAGGCAATACTTCCTCTCTGGGGTAAAATGCTCAATGTAGAAAAGGCAAGAGAGGACAAGGTATACGGAAATGATAAGCTTACTCCCGTAATTCAGGCACTCGGAACAGGAATAGGCGGAGAATTCAATATTGAAAAGCTCCGTTATGATAAGGTTATTATTATGGCCGATGCCGATGTCGATGGTGCTCATATTCAGACGCTTCTTCTCACATTCTTCTTCAGATTTATGAGAGAATTGATTGAAACAGGACATATTTACCTTGCTAAGCCTCCGCTTTATAAGGTTTCAAGAGGTAAGAAAAGCCAGGTGGCCTTCAGTGATGAAGAAAGAGATAAAATAAGCGAGGAACTTAAAAACGGAGATTTAAATGCAAAGGTTGATATAAGCCGATACAAAGGTCTTGGTGAAATGAATCCCGAAGAGCTTTGGGAAACAACCATGGACCCGAAAAACAGAATTCTTCTCAAGGTTACATTGGAGGATGCACAAAAGGCTGATGAAATTTTCAGTATTCTTATGGGCGACGAGGTAGAGCCGAGACGTCAGTTTATTGAAGAAAACGCACAGTACGTTACCAATTTGGACGTATAAGGCGGAAAGGAATTAAAAAAATGGCTAAGAATAAAAAATACGAAGATTCCCATTTTGAGGAATATTTTGATACTCAAACCATTGTTGATATAGATATTGAAAAAAGAATGAAAGAGGCATTTATAGATTACGCCATGAGCGTTATCGTAAGCCGTGCGCTCCCCGATGTGCGTGACGGCTTAAAGCCCGTTCACAGAAGAATTCTTTATTCAATGTATGAAGAAAATCTTACCTCAGATAAGCCTTTCTTCAAATCGGCTACAACCGTCGGTAATGTTATCGGTAGATATCATCCCCACGGCGATGCGTCAGTATACGATGCAATGGTAAGGCTTGCACAGGATTTCTCAATGAGATATCCTCTTATTGACGGTCACGGAAACTTTGGTAGTGTTGACGGAGACCCGCCTGCTGCATACCGTTACACGGAAGCAAGAATGAGCAAGCTTGCCAATGTGCTTCTCGAAAACATTGAAAAGGACACCGTTGATTTTGCTCCCAACTTTGACGAAAAGAGAAAAGAGCCTACAATCCTTCCCACAAGAATCCCCACCCTGCTTGTAAACGGAAGCAGCGGAATTGCCGTTGGTATGGCTACAAATATACCTCCCCATAATCTTACTGAAGTTCTTAACGGTGCCATGGCACAGATTGACAATCCCGACATAACCGTGGAAGAGCTTATGGAGCATATTCAGGGACCCGACTTCCCCACAAGTGCTACCATTATGGGAAGAAGCGGAATCAGAAGTGCATATAACACAGGTAGGGGAAAAATTATAATCCGTGCAAAGGCACAGATTGAGGAGCACAAGGACGGAACAAGCTCCATTATAGTAACGGAACTTCCCTATCAGGTTAACAAGAAAATGCTTGTTGAATCCATTGCGGCACTTGTAAAGGATAAGAAGATTGAGGGTCTTTCTGACATAGACGACCATTCCTCCGACCGTGTGGGTATAAGACTTGAAATTTTCTTAAAGAGGGATGCAAACCCCTATGTAGTACTTAATCAGCTTTATAAATACACAAGACTTCAGGACAGCTTCAGCGTAAATCTTCTTGCAATTTGCGACGGAAAGCCTAAAACAATGGGACTTAAAGAGGTTCTTGAACATTTCATCAACTTCCAGAAAGAAATAGTTACACGCCGTACAAAGTACGACCTTGCAAAAGCGGAAGCAAGAATGCATATATTAGAAGGTCTCAGAATTGCTCTTGCGAATATTGATGAAGTTATCGAAGTAATCAGAAATTCCTATGATGATGCTAAGGAAAATCTTATGGCTCGCTTCGGACTTTCCGAAATTCAGGCACAGAGCGTGCTTGATATGCGTCTGGCACAGCTTCAAAGACTCAACGGAGAGAAAATTGACGAAGAATTTAACGAGCTTACAATCCGTGTTGAGCAGTTTAAGGCACTTCTTGCCGACGAGCATCTTCTTATGGAGCAGATTAAAGAGGAGCTTACCGAAATCCGCGATAAATTCGGCGATGAAAGAAAGACCTCCATTGAAAATGTAATGACGGAAATTGATATAGAGGACCTCATTGAAGAGGAAGAGAGTGTATATACCCTTACAAACAGCGGTTATATAAAGAGAATCCCTGCCTCCACATACCAGAGCCAGCACCGCGGAGGTAAAGGAATCAAGGGTATGGGAACTAAAGAAGAGGACTTTGTGGAAAGCATTATTGTGGCATCAACTCACGACCATATGCTGTTCTTCTCCTCAAAGGGCAGAATGTACAGAATGAAAGGTTATCAGATTCCCGAGGCAAGCCGTCAGGCAAAGGGAAGTGCTATTGTAAACCTTCTTCCTGTAGATAAGGATGAAAGGATAACTGCCGTAATTGCACTTCGTGAGTTTGAGGATGATAAATATCTCCTTATGTGTACAAGAAACGGCGTTATAAAGAAAACAGCCGTAACGGATTACGATACCTCAAGAAAAGGCGGTATTATAGGTATTTCTCTTGATGAGGGTGACGAGCTTATAAAGGTAGAGCTTACAAACGGAGAAAATGAAGTAATAGTAGGTACCTATAACGGTATGGCTATCAGATTCAACGAAAAAGATGTACGCTCCATGGGCAGAGTTACAAGGGGTGTTAAAGCCATTACTCTCAGAGAGGGCGATTATATCATCGGTATGTGCCTCGCAACTGAGGATACACAGCTTCTTGCAGTAACGGAAAACGGCTACGGAAAGAGAACCGAGCTTTCCGAATACCGTGTTCAAAACCGAGGCGGTGTAGGTATAAAGACCTATAAGTGCAGTGAAGTAACGGGTAACGTAATCGGTATAAGATCCGTAAAGGACGGAGAAGATATTATTATGATTACCTCCGAGGGAATAATAATAAGAATTCCCGCAAGCGGTATCAGCACCATAGGAAGAAGCACCAAGGGTGTAAGACTGATGCGACTTAATGACGGCGTAAAGGTTGTTTCCATGGGTGTTACCGAGCATGAGGAGGAAGAAAGCGAAGAAGAGGAAAATGTACAGCCCTCTCAGTCTATAGAGGAATAAATTATGAATAATAAAGAAAATGAAGAAACCATGATTTTTACTCCTGTAGATAAAAAGGCAGATTCAGAAGAAAATGCCTTGGAATTTAACGATGATTATATTGAAGAAGAGCTTATGAATAAAGAAGAACCCGAAGAAAAGGGAAGTAAAGCTCTTATATATACTCTTGTGATTATTAGTATTCTTCTTGTTATTGCAATTGGTGCTGTGCTTCTTCTTTTAAGCTCCGACAAAAATGAAAATGGCGAAACCCAAAGTCTGGGCGGAGACATTATTCTGGAGGAAAAAGAGCCGTCCGAAGAAAAAGAAGAGGAAAAAGAGGTTAAAATTATCTCATGCAGTGTGGTTTTTTACGGCGAAAGTGCGGTGGAAAGTGACGAGGGTTATGTGATAACCGCAAGGGTAACCGATAATAACACACAAAGGCAGAAAAAAAGGCATCTTTTAATAGATGACGATACGGAGATAAGAATTAACGGAAAAAGAGTGGCTATAGATTCCTTTATATATCTTCTGGAAGAAAAAGCCGAAGAAAACCTTGTTTTTAATGCAAAGGTTGAAGATGAAAATGAGTATATAACATATATTTCATTTGACGGCGACCTTAGCGAAAAAGAAGAAGAGGAAATTCCCACAGAAGAAACAGGGGAAGAATCCGAAGAAGAGGAAATTATAGAGGGGATTAATTTACAAGAATAAAAGAAGGATGTACCTAATTAAAGGTACATCCTTCTTTTATTCTTGTAAGGTTACAGTGATTCGGCTATTGTGTAAATAAGTTTTTCGCTCTTTTCCCAGCCAAGACAGGGGTCTGTGATTGATTTTCCGTAGATTCCGTCCTCAATCCTCTGGCATCCGTCCTCAATATAGCTTTCAATCATAATTCCTTTTACTATCTTTTTAATATCGGGGGAATGATTCATGCTGTAGAGAATGTCCTTTGAGATTCTGATTTGCTCCATATATTTTTTTCCTGAATTAGCGTGGTTTGCGTCCACTATAACGGCAGGATTTTTAAGATTTCTTTCTTCATAAAGAGAGCAAATCTCCATCAGATTTTCATAATGATAATTGGGATAAGAATGTCCCATATTATCCACATATCCGCGTAAAATGGCGTGTGTCAGTTCGTTTCCAGTGCTCTTTACCTCCCATCCTCTGTAAAGGAAGGTGTGTCCGCTTTGCCCTGCGGTAATGGAATTCATCATTACGCTGAGGTCACCGCCGGTGGGGTTTTTCATACCCACGGGAACATCAATGGCACTTGCAGTTAAGCGATGCTGTTGGTTTTCCGTGCTTCTCGCCCCTACGGCAACGTAGGAGAGCAGGTCAGAAAGGTATCTGTAATTTTCGGGATAAAGCATTTCATCGGCACAGGTGAAGCCTGTTTCACGGATTGCACGCATATGAATATCACGGATTGCTATAATTCCCTTGAGCATATCAGATTCTTGAGCCGGGTCGGGTGAATGAAGCATACCCTTATATCCGCTTCCCGTAGTACGGGGCTTGTTGGTATAGATTCGGGGGATAATTATTATCTTATCCTTTACCTTTTCCTGTACGGGGACAAGTCTTGAAATATAATCAAGTACACTGTCCTCATTATCGGCAGAGCAAGGCCCTATCACAAGCAGAAATTTGTCGCTTTCGCCCTTAAAAACCTTGGAAATTTCACTATCTCTTTCTTCTTTTATTTTTTTCATGCTTTCAGAGAGGGGATACATTTCCTTTATCTCCACAGGCATGGGTAGTTTTCTTTTGAATTCACAGTTCATAAATATGCCTCCTTAAATATATTTTAAAAGCAATAAACAATAATTTCAAGTTGTTTTTCTTTTTTTGAAGAATATATTTTTAACGAAAATCCTCAAAATAAGAAATAGTGCAGAGAAAAATACATTTTTTTACATAAAATACTTGTTTTTGTCATTATTATAAGCTATAATCTAATTAAAGTATTAACTTGAAAGGAGAAAAAATAATGGATTTCAATCAGATCATTAACAAAATCGGTAAGAAGAATCTTATCATCAGTGCTGTTGCGTTTCTCTCACTTCTTTTCTACTGCTTCGCTTCATACATAAAGACAAGCGTGCAGGCATTCGGACAGTCTCAGAGTGAGGGTATGGGCTTCTTATCAGACATTCTTTTTGAGGATGGTTTTATGCTCGTTTCCCTTGTAGGTATTCTTACAATTCTTGCGGCAATCGCAATTATTGTGACAGCTGTACGCGGCATGAAGAAGGAAAACCTTCTCTGCACATACATAGGTGCAGGACTTGGCGTGCTTTCTCTTATTTGTGCTATGATTAAGACAGGAAGTATGGAAGAAGAACTTGGTGCACTTATGGGTGGCAGCGGCAATCTGTTCGGCGGCATGTCATACAACATTGGTACAGCTTGGGGTCTTTGGTTTGCATTAATCGGACTTATCGCTTGTGCAGCAGTAGCTCACTTCGTTACGGAAGAGTCTTTGGATAAAATGATAGCAAAGGCTCCCGTAGCCGAGGCTCCTGTAGAATTCGTTCCCGAAGTTGCTCCCGTAGCAGAAGAAGTTGCAGTTGAAGCACCTGCTGAAGCTGTAGAAGCTACAGAAGAACAGACACAGGAATAATTTTTAAAAAAACTAATAAATCCAACCAAAAAGACGAGGAAACCCCTCGTCTTTTTGGTTATTATAGAAACTCTGTTCTTTTGGAGCAAAAAAACAAAAACCTCGGATTTTCCGAGGTTTTTGAATAAAGACAATAATTATCTTTTGCTGTTCTATAGAGAGTGTCGGGTATCGTTAAAAAACGCCTGAAAACGGCTAAAACAGTGAGTTTTTTAAAGCTTACTGTTTATTTTTTTGCCGTAAAGTGTGTAATTTCTGCCGTTTTCAATATCGTGTTGTGTCAAATTTGTGGCAAACAATTATTCATCATCTTCTTCGTCCTCAGATTCGGCATCTGATGCATCATTATCAACATCAATTTCATCTTCAATCTTTGGTAAAGAGATATAACCCCCACATAAATTCATACTACTATCAATTATGAGCGGTTGCATTTTTTACACCTCCCAACATATAGTTTCAGAATAAATATTATTTGAGACTTATTATACTACTATTTTTATAAAAGTCAATTTTTTGCATATTTCTCACTCATCAGTCAACTATAAATCAACTAAAAAACTGTATAATAAAGCCTTTTATTGCTTATTATCAGGGATTTAGTCAACTATGAGTCAAGTAAATGTTAAATAAACGATCAAACATTTTTTTGTGTAAAATAGAAAACAGATGTCAACACCATTCCTCATACAGCTCAAATGGTGTAGGAATATATCCGTTGTCAAACAACTTTACGACTTCGGTTGTAGCAGTAACGTAACTGGTTTCTATATTAGATAGCATCCAGATTATACGATTAACTTCCTTTTTACCCGAGCATTCTCTGTACATAGAAACTGCCTTTGCAGCACTTCTGAAATGGTTGGAATACTCTATAAATTCTTTTAAAAGCTTCGTGTTTTCAGGTCTGTATTCGCCCATATCAATTCTTTTGTGTGCTTCTGAAAGTGCGCAGATTTTCCCATCATTACATATCCTTGATAGATAGTAATTGAATAAATAATCTCCCATTTCCTGTGAAGACTCCATAAAGTCGCTAATACTATTCAAATTAAATTTTTTCTTTAATTCACTGACTTTTCCCTCCATGCAACGGATTTCAATACGGACTATGTTTTCCGCTCGCTTGATTTCTGCTTTTGGGAAAATAGCTTTGTTTGACTCTTTTTGTTCATTAATCATTTGCCGCTGTTTGTTATATATTGAAACCGCTATATAGTTATCGTTGTATATTGTAAAATCATCTTTCATAGGTTTTGTTCTTTTTGACTTTTTATCATATGCTTCAAGTAACTGCAGATGATTTGGAATATTTGCTCGTTTCATCGTTTTTATATATGCCTTAACCTGTTCTTGGCTATCAAGCTCTGCGTTAATGCAATAATCAATTCTTCGCATTTTACATTCCTCGAGGGTAGGGAGGAGCTTGCATTTTTTGTGAAGGATAGAGTCTACTTTTGCTTCAAGTTCTTCATAATCGTTTGTATTAAAAAGCCCGACAAAATCATGATTATTCATGACCCGTCGGGCGGATATTCTATATATGATATTGTAGGCATAGAAGCCTTGCTTTTCGTTCTTGGTTATAAACATTTTTATTATGATTCCTTCTTTGGAAAGTCCCCAGAAGCTCATTCCGTTTGTTTCCTTTGCCCATTTGGATGGGTCAGATTTTTTTAGCTTCTCTTGGATTAAATAGTAATCATCTTCGGAAAGCAGGCAACTCGTTTCAAATGTATGTATAGTCATTGTAAATCCCTCCGTAAATTCATTTGTAATAATATCTATATCTAATAATTATATACGCATTTTTACATATGTAATAATATGATTTATAATCAGTAATCTATAGCTATAATTTATATTTAATAATTAATTATTCTCCCTCTCCCAAGCTTATATAGCTTATATAAACATTACCCTTCCATGAGGAGGATTATTAATCATTATAATTATGTTATGTTAATTTTAAATTATATAGCAAAACAGGCACTCATCGAACCAATGAGTGCCTGTTTTATTATATATCTTTTCAAAATGAGCAGATTGTTATAAAAATTTTGTAAGATAGTTATATTCTTATAGAAAATACAAAAATCGGATGATATATTAAAATAAGGGTATTAATCTGCCTTTCTGTATTTCAGCGGTGATACACCATAGCATTCGGCGAATAATTTCCCGAAATAGGAAAAGCTTGAAAAGCCTGTTTTCAGTGCGATTTCAGAAATTGACAAGTCGGTGCTTTTAAGAAGCTCAGCTGCCTTTTTAACCCGAAGAGTATTTGTGTATTCTACGATAGAATATCCTGTAGAAGCTTTAAAAAGTCTTGTAAGGTGGCTTATGCTGATATGGCAGTGCGATGAAATATCCTCAAGGGTTAATTTTTCATTGTAATGGGAATTTATGTAGTCAATGATGTTAACGGCCAGACTGCTGCAATCATTCACAACGGAGGATGCTTCCTTGCGGAGTCTGAAAGCGTTTATAAAAAGCTTTAATACGAGCGCGCTAATTGCTTCGTATTGCATAAAGTCATTTCTTTCACATTCATTTTTCAGCATATCAAGAAGCCTTACCATTTCTTTTTGCTGTGATATATTAAGGTTTATGGCACCGCCTTGTTCAAACAGCGTGGTAAGAACGGGATATTCTTTTTGAAGCTTGGATTTTCTCATACATATAACGAAGCGTGAAATAGGTTCTTCGTTTGCAGAAAAGGTACGGTGCATATCTTCACCGTCAACGAAGGCGAGCGAGCCGCTTGTGAGTGGGAAAACCCTATCATTTATATAAAGCTGGCGTGAGCCGCTTGTGAGATAATATATTTCATATTCGTCGTGAAAATGTGTTTTGTGCATATTAAAGCGGGAAGAATTTTCAGTATTGTAGATAATACGAATTCCGTGCTTAATGTATGTTTTCATAAAATCACCTCGCAGAGGTAATCATAACATAAAAAAAAGAATTAGTCAACGGAGATGATAAGATGGCAAATGAATTTAGTGTATTTAATTTCAAAGAAAAAGACGAGCTTCTTGCAAAAATGAGCGAGCTTTCAATAGATATTCCGTTTGAGGATGACCTCAGTATTTTAAAAAATGAGGTTCAGGTAGGCGGAAAAGTTCTTAAAAACTCTCTTGTGGTGCATCCTATGGAGGGTTGTGACTGTAACGCAGACGGTTCTCCGAGCGAGCTTGTTTACAGACGCTATAAACGCTTTGCAAAAGGCGGTAGCGGAATGCTGTGGATGGAGGCATGTGCTGTCAGTATGGATGGCAGGGCAAATCCCCGTCAGATGCATATAAACAGGGAAAACGTCGGTGAATTTACAAAGCTTGTTAATCATATCAGAAGCTGTAGTGAGGGAGATGTATATCTTGTCGTGCAGCTTACACATTCGGGCAGATATGCAAAGCCTGGAAACGGACTTCCCGCGGTTATTGCATACAATAACGAACATCTCGACCGCTTTTTACCTGAAAATGTACATATAATCAGCGACGAAGAAGCTGATGCACTTGTAGAAAAGTATGCGGAGGCGGCAATCCTTGCAAAGCAGGCAGGGTTTGATGCGGTTGACGTGAAGTGTTGTCACAGATACCTTTTAAGCGAATTTCTTTCCGCATATGAAAGAGCCGGGAAATATGGCGGAAGCTTTGAAAACAGAACCAGACTCTTCTTTAATATAATAGAGAAGATTAAAGAAAAAACCGATATAGATATAGTAGTAAGACTCAGTGCTTATGATGAAATTCCCTATCCCTTTGGATTTGGTGCAGATAAAAAAGATTTCAGGAAAGTGGACCTGGCTGAAACAAAGAAACTTGTGCGCGAGCTTTATAATATGGGCGTAAAAATGGTAAATGTAACGGGTGGAAACCCTTACTATAACCCCCATGTAAACCGCCCCTATGATGCAGGTCCCTATAAGCCTCCCATTCATCAGCTTAATTATGTATATAAGCTTCTTAATGCGGCAAGAGAAATAAAAGAAGCTGTACCCGAACTTAAAATAGTAGCAACTGGCTTTACATGGCTTCGTGAATATGGGGCTAATATTGCGGCAGGATGTATTAAAAACGGATGGTTTGATATGGCAGGCTTTGGCAGACAGGCATTTGCCTATCCGGGCTTTGCAAATGACATTATAAAACAGGGCGGTATGCAGAGAAATAAATGTTGTGTGACATGCAGTAAATGTACAACAATGATGCGTGACGGAGGAGTAACCGGTTGCCCTGTTCGAGACAGCGAGGTATATATGCCATTGTATAAAAAAGGAAGAGACGGAAAGCCACAGGCCATCGGAAATGAAATAAGAGAGAGCCTTTAAAGGGGGGAAATAATGAATACTGCAATAGTAACCGGTTGCAACGGCGGAATCGGATTTGCAACCGTAAAAAAGTTTTTAGAAAACGGATGGAATGTTGTCGGAATGGACGTTTCACCCGAAGGAACGGAAAAAAATGAAAATTTTGTATATGTTCAGGGTGATTTATCAAAAAGCACCGACAGAGAAAGGCTTGTTAATGAAGCAGTTAAAAGCTTCGGAAAAATAGATGCACTTGTGAATGTTGCAGGAGTTGCCCCGAAGGTAAGAGCAGACCTTCTTGAAATGACAGAAGAAAGCTATGACTTTGTGATGGATATCAATACAAAGGGAACTCTTTTCCTCACTCAGCTTGCGGCAAAGCAGATGATTTCTCAGAGAAAAGCTGATGAAATCTGCGGATATATTGTAAATATTTCTTCAATGTCGGCTTATACAAGCTCGGTAAACCGCGGTGAGTACTGCGTTTCAAAGGCAGGCGTGTCAATGATAACTAAGCTTTTTGCAGACCGACTTGCACCGGAGGGCGTTATCGTTAATGAAATCCGTCCCGGTATAATCAAAACAGGAATGACTGAAAAGGTTAAAGAAAAGTACGATAATCTTATCGGCGGAGGGCTTCTTCCTCTTAAAAGATGGGGAACACCCGAGGATATAGCTGATGCAGTGTATGTACTTTGCAGCGGTCAGCTTCCTTATGTAACAGGCCAGTCAATTGATGTAGACGGCGGATTCCATATACAAAGATTGTAAAGGTGCTTATTATGAAAAAAGAATTTGTTGATATAAACACACAAAAAATCCCGTGCTACACGCTTGATGCATTAGTTATAGGAAGCGGATGTGCAGGATTTAACGCTGCTGACTGGCTCTACACTCTGGGCGTAAGCGACATTGCAATTGTTACTGAAGGGATAAACTTAGGCACGTCAAGAAATACAGGCAGCGATAAGCAGACATATTATAAGCTATCTTTGTCCTCGTCGGAAGCAGACAGTGTAGCGGATATGGCAAAGTCCCTGTTTGCCGGAAAAGGTGTAAAAGGAGAGCACGCCTTGATTGAGGCGGCTTGCAGCGCGAAAAGCTTTTTGAAGCTTGCGAATCTCGGCGTTCCTTTTCCGACTAATATATACGGCGAGTATGTTGGCTATATGACAGACCACGATATACATAAGCGTGCAAGCTCCGCGGGCCCGCTGACATCGAAGTATATGACCGAGGCTCTTGAAAAAAGTGTAAAAGCAAAAGGAATTGACATTATCGACGATACAACTATTGTCAAGCTTCTTGTGAAAGAGGAAGAAATAATAGGTGCAGTAGGCATTGATAAGAGTAGCTTATACGAGGAAAACAACGGTGTTGTACTCTTTATCTGTAAAAATATAGTTATGGCTACGGGAGGCCCCGCAGGTATATATCAGAGCAGTGTGTACCCAAAATGCCATAACGGTATGAGCTCCCTTGCCATAGAAGCAGGTGCAAAATGTGCAAATTTACAGGAGTGGCAGTATGGGCTTGCATCAGTGGATTTCAGGTGGAACGTTTCGGGAACATATCAGCAGGTAATACCTAAATATATATCTATTGATAAAGACGGAAACGAAAAAGAATTTTTGAATGATTATTTTGAAAATATAGCAGAGGCAATGGACTTGGTATTCAAAAAAGGTTATCAGTGGCCTTTTGATACTGCCAAGATTAACGGTTCCTCAATTATTGACCTGATTATATTTAATGAAACTGTCAATAAGGGAAATAAGGTATATATGGATTTCAGAAGTGAACCGTCCGCCCTTGAAAATGGGTTTGAATGTTTGTCCGAGGAGGCATATACATACCTTAAAAACTCGGATGCGCTGCTTAAGCTCCCCATAAAGCGACTGGAAAAAATGAATAAAAAAGCAATCGACCTGTATATGAGCAACGGTATTGATTTGTATAAAGAACCGCTCAGAGTAGAGGTATGTGCACAGCATAATAATGGCGGAATCGACGTTGACCTTAACTGGGAAACGAATATAAAGGGGCTGTATGTTGCGGGAGAAGCCGCAGGAACCTTCGGTGTCTACAGACCGGGCGGCTCTGCACTTAATTCCACGCAGGTAGGCTCAATGCGTGCCGCAGAAAGTATAGCGCTGAATAAACGCAAGGAAGGCTTTGAAAATGCAGATGTTGCCGACATAGCAGAGCAGGCAAAAGAAACACTTGACTTCATTTTTTCCTTGGGAAAAGGCGAAAAATATGATGAAAAGCTTGTTTCTCAGCGTGATGAATACCGCAAGAAAATGAGTGATACGGCATCGTATATAAGAATCCCCGACAGGATGAAAGCACTAAAAGAGGAAGTATGGAAAAAGTATAAAAATATACTCAGTGAAAACACGGGCAGCGATATATGCAATCTTCTGCAGATATTCAGATTAAAGGATATGTTTTTAACACAGAGCTGTGTGCTTGAATCAATGATAGAAGCCGCCGCACAAATGGGAACAAGGGGCGGAGCATTGGTTTCGGAAGAACCCCTCACTGATAAGGATATATTTGCTGTAAAGGCGGAAAGCACAGACAAATTTGATTCAAAGCGTGTTGTTGCCTGCGTTTGCAAAGATAGCATAGAAACCCATATTACAGAGGTGACACCGATTCCCAATTCCGATTTATGGTTTGAAAATGTATGGAATGACTATATGGAGAGATGGTCACTTAAATAAGTGAGGTGAACCCAATGAATTTTGACAGATTAAAAATACTGCTTGATGATTTGGCTGACGGAAAAAGGCTTTCAGGATCAAGCTGTATTGTGTCTTATAAAAACGAGAAGGTTTTTGCTTACAGCACGGGATATTCTGATTTGGAAAATAAAATTCCGATGACAGGAGAGGAATTGTTTTTCATATATTCAATGACAAAACCCATAACCTGTACTGCGGCACTTCAGTTATTCGAAAAAGGCAAGTTCTTGTTATCTGATCCGCTTTATTGGTATATTCCTGAATATAAGAATATGACGGTAAAAACGGAAACGGGAATAATTACGGAATGTAAAAACCCTATCAGAATTGAAGATTTATTCACAATGTCAGCCGGGTTTAATTACAATCTGCGTTGTGACATAATAGAAGAAGTGAAAAAACGTACCGATGGAAAAGTTCCGACAACAGAGCTTGCACGTGCTTTCGCTTCCCAGCCCCTTGAATACGAGCCGGGAACCCGTTGGAGATACAGTTGGGCACATGATGTTCTTGCTGCGGTGGTTGAGATTATATCGGGAAAACGCTACAGTGATTATGTCAAAGAAAACATTTTCGAGCCTCTCGGAATGAAAAACACAGGGTTTGATGAAACAGTGCTTGATACTGAAGCTTTTGCAAAGAAGTATAATTATGACAAGGAAACAAACAGTCTTAAGCCCTTTAGTTTAAAATGCATCTACAAGCTTGGAAGTGAGCATGATAGCGGTGGAGCAGGGTTAATAAGCAATGCCTCCGATTATTCATTATTTGCAAAGGCAATGGCAAATTTCGGCACTTGTGAAAACGGAGAACGTATTATATCAAGAAACACCATTAATATGATGCGAAGAAATTTCCTTGATAAAAAAAGGCTTGAAAATTTCGGAGATTGGTATTCCAAGCGCGGATACGGCTACGGACTTGGTGTTCGGACGATGATCGATTTAGCCAGAGGCGGAGCTAATGGAAATATAGGTGAGTTCGGATGGGACGGAGCGGCAGGCTCCTATGTGCTTATTGATCCGGAAAGTAATTTGTCAATTACTTATATGCAGCATGTATTGAATGCCTCAATGGCAGATGAACACCGAAAAATTAAAAATGTGGTTTATTCCTGCATCGAATAGAGGATAAAAACATTACAAAAAGAAATTTAATTGAAGAAAGGCAAGGAAGCTTGCTTTTTGAAATTAATTTATATATAAATATTTTATTTTATGGAGGTAAAAAAGAAATGAGAAAAACCCTATCTTTAATTCTCGCAGTTATTATGTTAACTGCACTCCCCCTTTCAGCATTGGCTGATGTTGCAGAATGGGAAGCTGATACGGAAAATTCATTCAGTGTGGATTTTTCCGACCTGTCATCTTATGTTGGACAGAACGTGACTGCATCAAATATTGAAACAATTCTGGGAAGCGGATGGTCAATTTATAATCCCGACAATACTGATGTATCAACAACATTCAATATTGGACAGCAAACAAGTGCAACCTACAATAAAGACCACACAATTGAGATTAAGAGAACTCATGATAACGGTCAGTACTATGTTATCGGATTGAAAAAAGAGTTTTCAAATGCATTGGACGGTAAAGCTAAGCTGACCTTTGAAACAGTATCTGATTTAAATACAAACATATATGTGTATGATGCTGACGGCTCGGTTCTTGTCAGATTGAGATATCACCAAAATGCGATAAAGCTGACTACCGCAGCAAATGGAACAGAAACTGCAATTTGCAGTGTTACTTTTGCAAATTCAATATTGACATGGGAACTTGATTTTGATCTTGAAGCAGGAACAATGGGACTTACAATTACTACTTCACAAGCTTATAGCACAGCTCCCAGCAATGCTGCAAGCAACCTTGATACAAGCGTGTCAAAAACAATCAAAACAACTACTCCTTTCACAGTTTCAGATAGTGCAACAGACATTAAATCCTTTGTGATAGGAACAAACACCTACAACTACAGAGCAAGAGTTATGGAAATTGCCGTAGAGGCACAGAAAAAAGTTGTTATTGAAACACCTGTCGCTCCGGAAGGTCCCGACGTTATAGAGGGTGACACCTTTGACGGAAATAAACTTATCGGCTGGGAAACATTCCTTGAAACAGATGCTACAGGTGAAGTAAAGCTTTCCGATACAAATGTTGTTTCAGGAAACTCTCTTATGGTTTCAAACTCTTCATCGACAAACAAGGTAGTTGCGGCTGAGAAAACCTTTGCAACTCCTTACACCGGTGATGTAATGATTGAAACCAGCTTCAAGGGAAACCGCTATACAGGTATAGAATTATTCGGTGATGCTTCTATTTTCCGTTTGTATTTCGATGCAAGCACTGCTATTATTCGTTGGCAAAATTCAAACGACACCCTTGTGGCATTAACTAATCATGCTTTTTCAAGCAACAGATTGTATAAGTTGAATTTTGTAATGCATCCTGTGGAAGGAACAATGGACGTAACAATAACATACTCCATATCCGACGGTGAAAAAGGAAATGCGGTAACTACACATGAGGCATTTTCAGCTACAGAAGACGGTAATACAGTTGTTGTAAAATCCAAGCGCCCCATTAAAATTGGCGGTCCTGGCGGAAAAAATCTCTCTATAAACAAAGTACAGCTCCAGATGAGAAGACCCAACGGAAGTAATACCGCTTTTGCATACTTTGACAACTTTGTTGTTAAGTCTGTGAATAACAAGGCATTGGATGTTCGCACAGGCGTTTTAAAGGATTCCGAAGGTGATGCAGTGAACGCAATTCCTGCAAGCCAGACTGCTGTGGATTACACATACACAATGTCCATTAAGAACAGCGATGCTGCAAAGGATATCAATGTATTTGTTGTTCACTATGCTTCCAACGGCTCCATGAAAAAGGCTGCTGTAAATACAAAGAATATTGTATTGGATGCAACCGGTGAAGCTGCACAGATTTCCGTGCCCATCAGTATAACCCCTGCAACAGGCGATAAGGTAAGAATTTTTGCAATGGATTCAAGCCTTGTACCGATATTTGACACCTATTACTATACGGTGCAGTAAGACATAATTATACAGCAGGGCAAACTATTTGCCCTGCTGTTTTTAAAAAACATAATTGAAAAACCGAGACTATTTGTAAAGAGTCTGCTTAAATACTTCGGCATATACACCGTTTGAGAAAGAAATGAACGGGCTTCTCTCTGTGAAGGAAGCCGTATTTATATAGATAATAATGGGTTTAAATGAGCTTAAATCTCTTTTTCCACAGAGATTTATAGAGATGAATTTGAAAATTTCTGTAGTGCAGCAGAAAAAAACTGCCGCACTGGAGTTTAGATATACGTTAAAGCAGGAGAGCGCTGATGAAGAACTTACCGCTTTATATAAATTGTTCTGAATAGTGAATAGAAAGGTAGATAAAAATGAACGTGACTCGCAAATACTGGCTTGATACTATGCTTAAAATAGTATCGCCCGTAGTTGAGGCTTTGGCAGAAAACAGGCTGAAAAAAGATATGCCTGTTGAATCAATACACGCAAAAGAAAGCTATTCGCAGTGGGAATATCTTGAGGTTTTGGGCAGAGTAATTGTCGGTATTGCTCCGTGGCTTTCCTGCAAAGGGCTTTCGGGAGAAGAGGAAGAACTCAGAAAGCATTATGCAGCTCTTATGAGAACTTGCATCAAAAATGCAGTAGACGAGGATTCTGCCGATTATATCGATTTTACCCCTTATCCCAATCGGCAGCCTATTGTGGATGCGGCATTTCTGGCTGAAGGTATTCTTCGTGCACCCGAGGAGCTCTGGGAAAAGCTTGACAGTGTAACCAAAGAAAAGCTTCTCCAAAGTATGCGGAAAACAAGAACACAAAAGCCTCATAAAAATAACTGGCTGCTTTTTTCCGCTATGATTGAAAGCTTTCTGTACTATGCTAAAGCTCCCGATTGGGATCCTATGCGAATTGACTATGCTTTGGAAAAGCATATGGACTGGTACAAAGGAGACGGTTGGTATGGCGACGGTGAAAGAATGCATTTTGATTACTATAACAGTCTTGTAATTCAGCCAATGCTTGTTGATGTAATTAATACGGTAGGGGATGTTTATCCGTCGTGGAGTGCTTTAAAGGAAAGTATATATAAGCGTGCATCTCATTATGCGACACATCTTGAGCATATGATTGCACCCGACGGAAGCTATCCGCCAATAGGAAGGTCACTGACCTACAGATTCGGGTCTTTTCATCTTCTTTCGCAAATGGCATATTTTAATATGCTTGAGGAGGAGATTTCTCCTGCACAGGTACGATGTGCTCTTACCGCTGTTATAAAAAGGATTTGTTCTTTCCCCGATATGTTTGACGAAAAAGGCTGGCTCAGGTTAGGAGTGTGCGGTTATCAGCCGCTTCTCGCCGAAAGGTACATTTCTACTGCAAGCTTGTATTTATGCAGCAGTGTATTCCTTCCCCTTGGCTTAAATGAGTCGGCATCCTTCTGGTCAGAGGCGGACGCTGACTGGACGGCAAAGCGGTTCTGGTCGGGGGAAAATCTTTCCTGTGAGCATGCGTTGGATTAATTATTTACCAACATTTGCCGCTTTAGACACGATGGCACTTCTGCTATAATATAATTATGGAGGTTATCTTCCAGTTAATATATATGGTCATATTTTTTACTATTGAACATCAGGAGGTAAACGAAAATGAAAAAATGCTTATCTTTAATTCTTGCAGTTATAATGCTTTCTGCAGCCCCGATTTCGGTAATGGGAGGTTGGATTTGGGAAGCTGATACGGAAAATTCATTCAGCGTGGATTTTTCTGACCTGTCATCTTATGTTGGACAGAACGTGACTGCATCAAATATTGGAACAATTCTGGGAAGCGGATGGTCAATTTATAATCCCGACAATACTGATGTATCAACAACATTCAATATCGGACAGCAAACAAGTGCAAGCTACAATAAAGACCACACAATTGAGATTAAGAGAACTCATGATAGCGGTCAGTACTATGTTGTAGGATTGAAAAAAGAATTTTCAGACGTATTGGACGGAAAAGCAAAGCTGACCTTTGAAACAGTATCTGATTTAAATACAAACATATATGTATATGATGCTGATGGTTCGGTTATTGTCAGATTGAGATATCACCAAAATGCGATAAAGCTGACTACCGCAGCAAATGGAACAGAAACTGCAATTTGCAGTGTTCAATTTGCAAATTCAATATTGACATGGGAACTTGATTTTGATCTTGAAGCAGGAGAAATGGGACTTTCCATTAAAACCTCACAGGATTACTCTACAGCTCCCAGTGGTGCTGCAAGCAATCTTGATACAAGCGTGTCAAAAACAATCAAAACAACAACTCCTTTCACAGTTTCAAACAGTGCAACAGACATTGAATCCTTTGTGATAGGAACAAACACCTACAACTACAGAGCAAGAGTTATGGCAATTGCCGTAGAGGCACAGAAGCATACTTATCAGGCAACTCCTCCCGCTTTGGTGAATGTAACGGATTCCTTTGGCAGTGTTATTGAAAACGAAACGGGAAAAGTCAGCACACGTGCAGAATACATAACTGTTAATTTCTCTCATGAGATCAAAGAAAGCACTGTTTCCTGCCTGAAGCTTTTTAAGGTTGTTGACCCGACAGAACCTGTATCAATAGAAAATATTCTTTCCGATGACAAAAAAAGCATAAAGATGCCGTTTGATCATCTGGAAGAAGGCGATTATCTCCTCGTAATAGAGAATGTAGAAGATACCAATGAAACTGAGGTTCCCCGCACCGTAAAAGAATTCTCTGTAGCAAAGCAGCTTGTTTCCATAAACGAAGACTTCAGTGAATATCAGTTACATCTGGATATGTCCGCTAAAGAAACAAACGGATGGGAATATTACAACGGAACAGGAGAGGGAAAGACAGCGATTGTATATGATTCAAACGCCAAGCTTAATGTTATGGGTATAGGACCTATTCACGAAATTGATTCCGCAAGCGTTACAGTTCCTTTCTCTGAGCAGACAGGGCGGTTTGAAATTGAGTTCCCTCTGTGCAATATAGGAAGCGGTGCTAATCCCTATGTTGAGCTTTACAGTGGGGAGGAAAAAGCGGTTCGTCTCACTCTTCCCTCAAGAGTGTTCAGACTGGTTACGGATTTCACAAAGGGCGACTATGATGACAGTACAATTATACTTTTCGGCAAGAATAACAGTGACTATAAATTCGGTGCAACGGTGCCCGTGACAGTTAAATTTACCGTTGATATGACAGAGCGTACATATGACTTGTCACTTACTCATTCAACATTGGTAGGATATACAGGGGCATATAATGCAGAAGCTGGAGTCACGGTTGATACCAGTACGGGAACAGCAACCATTAAAAATGTTCCTCTTGCGGCAGATGTAAGCTATATCGATGCCGTGAAATTTGGCTCGGTGTGGACAAAAATTGAAACGGAAGCACCTGTGATTACACTTCGTTACCTTAAAATAACAAGCCTGCCGTCAATTGATTCTGTTAATACATCTTTTGGCGGAGAGCTTTCGGATGGAAATACTGTTTCCATAATGAATAATTCCTTTACGCTTAATTTTTCCGATGAGGTAAATACAGAAACACTTAAGGGTATCCGCCTTATCACAAAGGACGGAAAGACGGAAATTCCTCTGACGGGAAATCTCATTAACAGTAAATGCTATAATATAAGCTTTAAGGAGCTTATGCCCGAAACCGAGTACGTTCTTCACCTTGTGGGAATAAAGGATAAGCTCGGTAAGCTGATGGATAACCGCACAAAAATCCCCTTTACCACAAGCGGTAAGAAGACAAGGGTAGAAAATGAGAGCTTTTCTGTAAGCGAAATAGGAAATAATAACTCTGTCACAGCCTCCGCAACTCTTACCAACGAAACAAACAGTGAGAAAAATGCAGTGATGCTGGTGTTCCAGTATTCGGCAGAGGGTATTGTTAAATCCGTATCGGCAAGCCGTGCTAAGGCTCTTCCGGCACAGATTATCGGAGGAGAGCTTGTTCCGGGTACGGCAACACTCAGTACGGAGATAACCCTGAAAAACAAGGCAGCGGGTGACTATATTACCGTTTATACATGGGAAGACCTCACGGGAGGTAACATAATTTCTCCTGCAAGAAGTCTTCAATAGAAAGGAGCTTTCGTATGAAAATAAAGAGAATAGTTTCATATGTTCTGGTGCTCAGCATGCTTTTGGCTGTGCTTCCCGCTATGGCGTGGGACGACACGGAACAGTTGGCAGATGCCGAGGTTTATTATCATATGGATTTTAATAATCTGGCTGAGGGAACATCAGAAATTCCCGGCTGGGTGAATAGCAAGGGTCCCGAAATGGGAACAGTAACCATTGAAAAACCCTCAGACAGTGAAAATAAGGCTATATGTATTAATGATATTGACGCAAATGACGGTCCTTATCTGTCTGCTTCTCTTCCTGCAATAACGGGAAGAAAAACTGTACGTTTCCGCTATTTCACAGGTCATCACTGCGGTTTGCAGTTTACCTCCGGCGGTACACTGTATATGAGTTGTTCATTTTCATCGGGCGGAGAGCTTATGGTAAGCAATGATAAAAATAATACTTATGAAAAACCTCTTGCCAACTGGAAACTTCCGAAGGCCGGAAAATGGATAGACGTATCAATATCCTTTGACATGAAGAAGAAAAAAGCTGATTTCTTTATGTATATTGATGATTTTAAGGATTATATGGGTACTCTCGGTGAACACAGCCAGATAATTGACGGCGTGCTCTACATTCCCGGAATTCCGCTTCAAACCAATATTGTGGATAATCTTAATCTGAACCACTATAAGGGAACCGGTAAGGGTTATTTTGAATATCTTACCGTTTACGAAGGCTTGCATGCACCCATTGCGCTTCCCGAGGAGAGCACGGGCGGTGTAACAGATATTAAGCAGCCCCTTAAAGCTCCATGGATTTCAAGAACTCAGTCTATCAATAATTATGCTTCCAAGGATAATCCCAGTGCTCAGGATAGTAAAGTAGATGCATTAAAAATTCCCGGCAGACTTACCCCTCTTCCTTTGGAAATTGAGAAATATCTTCCTGAGAAAAACCAGATAAAAAATAATATGGAAATGAAAAAAGGTCAGCATCCCAGACTCCTTCTTGACGAGGCAGGATGGGAAAAGGTACGCGCCAAGATTGACACACCTGTAGGTGCGGATATTTATAAGCGATTAATAGAAGAAGTAGATATGCTTATAAAGGAACCGCTTTATGTTTTTGATCCCAATGATAATGGCACAGATGAAACTCAGCGATACATAGGAAATTACATAGCGTACTTTTCCTTTGCATATATGCTTACGGGTGAGAAGAAATATTTTGATGCTGCATATGAATGGACGATGATGGCGTGCGATCTTGCCGCCTGGGGTAAAAATGACGGCGACCTTGCAGCAGGTCATATTTTAGAAGGTATAGCATATTTTTATGATTGGTGCTTTGATGACCTTGATGCCAAAGACAGAAAAATTATTCTGGATGCTGTGATTCAGCACGGCACTCCTATGTATCTTGCAACAACATCAAAGCCCAGAACATGGACAAAGGCTTACAAGCAGAATCATAACTGGATTAATAACGGCGGACTTGCAGCAGCAGCCGTTGCAATATATGACGAATATGAAGAGGCCTATGACTGGCTTACCCAAGCTGCTGAAAACTTTGCATATGTAATGGATACTCTGGGCGATGACGGTTATGGTCACGAAGGTGTCGGATACTGGGGATATGGATTGGTGCATATTCTTTTGTATCTTGATCTTGCGCGCTCAGTTTACGGACTTGATTTATACGACCACGAATGGCTTAAAAATACGGCTTTTTACAGAATATATATGTCATATTCACAGTCAGGCTGGGGATACCGCAACAATTTCGGTTTTGGTGATGGCTGGCAGTTTGACTATAACGGCCCCGAAAGCTTAATGCGAAAGCTTGCAGGAGAATATAATATTCCTCAGGCACAGTGGTTTGCCCGCGAAGCTGTTGAAAAAGGCATTAATAAGGAAGAAGATGCATGGCTTGCACTAATGTGGTATAACCCCGAAGTTGGAGAAGAATCTATTGCAAGCTTGCCTACCCTCAGATATTTTGAAGACCACGGTGCAATTTCAGCCCGTTCAGACTGGTCAGGAAATGAAAGTGCACTCTATATGCGTTGTGGCCCCTATCTTGGACTTTTGGGCGGTGGTAAAGCACTGACTCTTGAGAAGCATCGTCTCGGTGAAGGCCATATGCACCCTGATAATAACCACTTTATCCTTTATGCAAACGGCGAGGTCCTTATAAAGGATGATGGATATAATAAAAAATACACCGATACACATAATACTCTTTTGATAAACGGAAAGGGACAAAAGGGTTCCGATGATACTTGGTTTAACAGCATGGAGGATATAGAGATAAGCACCGCCAAGCCTGAGATAAAAAAAGTACTCTCTGAAGATGAATATGATTATTTTGTAGGCGATGCAACGCAGGCATATCCGATGAATTCAGGGCTTGAGAAGTTTTACAGACATATGGTATATCTGAAAAAACAGAATGCTCTCCTTGTGATTGATGATATAAGGACAGATGAAATTAAGCCCCTGGAGCTTCGCTTGTTCCCATATTCGGAAAATGTTTTTGAAATTACCGCAAATGAATTTTTAGTAACAAGCAGTCTTAATAATCTTCACATTAAAGAGCTTACCCCCGCAGGCGTAACGGCAAAAGCAGAGAAAGTCAAGGTTGTTAAAGACACAAACGGCAGCACGACAAATAGCAGTGCAATAACAATAAAGGCGGACAAAAAGGAATGGCTCAATGCCACCTCTCTTGCATGGGCACCTGCAGGGCAGCAGCCGAACATGATTAACTGCTCACAGAGCGGTTCGGTGTTCACATTTGCGGTTGGTAATAAAAAGGTAGTTGTTGACACTTCCTCAATGAATGTGCAGCTTTCGGATGCAGAAATGCAGGACGGAGCAAATGCCGATCTTACATCTATACTTATAAATTCACATCCTCTTGAGGATTTCAAATCACAGGTAACTGAGTACACATATAATCCCGATGCAGATGCCCGCCTTGTTCGTATGAGCATGAAGGATTATAACATTATGGCATTCCCGTCTTCTCCTATGGCTACTGTTACGGTTGATATGCCCGAAAAGGTTAACCAGAAGGTGGTAATACATGTTACCAGTCCCGATAAGACTGTTACAAAAGATTACGTTATTCAGTTTACAGGAAAGATATTCGGCGGACAGCAAGTGCCGATTGTAAAAGCCTTTGCCGACGAATCAGGCGAGGGAACAGCTCCCGAATATACCCTTGACGGAGATTTTGTTTCCTATTGGACAGCTGACGGAAAAGGAAAGTATATCACGTTTGACTTAGGCGAAGTGCGTGATTTGATGGGTGTAGATATTGCATGGATGCGCGGTAATGTGCGTCAGTCATATTTTGATATTGCACTGAGTCAGGACGGAGAGAATTTCACCACTGTCTACAGCGGAGAGTCAAGCGGTAAGTACTTAGAACCCGAGTTTCACGAGTTTGATACTGTTACCCCCGCACGCTACATACGTATGATTGGCTACGGTAATTCTGCCGGAAACACATGGAACAGTGTAACTGAATTCGGAGCGTATATCAGTAATGAAATTACTGCTACTTTAAACGGCAAGAAAATCTCTTTTGATACTTCTCCGATAATCGTCAATGACCGTGTTATGGTTCCCATGCGTGCAGTCTTTGAAGCATTCGGAGCAGGCGTAAGCTGGGATAGTCCCACACAGACTGTGTATGCAGTTTCCGGAAGCACAATTATGAAACTTCCTGTGGGAGGATCAAGTGCGGTTGTAGGCTCGAAAACGCTGAAACTTGATGTAGCTCCTGTGCTGACTGAAGGCAGAGTATTGGTTCCCATACGTTTTGTAGCGGAAGCTCTCGGAGCCAAGGTTGAATGGAACGGAGAAAAACGAATGGTAATTATTCAGAACTAAGGAAGGGATGTTGAAACTATGAAGAAGATAATCAGTATTGCTGTCTTATTGGTATTCTGTTTCAGTATGACAGGTGTAAAAGCAATATCGCTTAATACTCCCGATTCGCTGAACGGTCAGATTACCGTAAGCGGCTCTCTTGACAGTAAAAAATCCGGAAATCCCGTTACCGTTCAGGTTTTTCGTCCGGGGTTTGACGGAAATATAGAATCACTTGCAAGCAGCATCTTATCAGGACAGAGCGTCGATTTGACAGCAAAATATGCTTTTGCAGGCGAAACGACAAGCATAGAGCAGGGAGATTTTTCAGTTGAATTTAATGTTGATCCCGAGATAACAGGTGCAGGATACTACACCGTTATTGTAAGCAGTATGGGAGAAACGAAGAAAACAACAGGCTTTTATGCGGTTACAGATAATGAGCTTAATCCTGCTCTTGCGGCACTTAATGCTTGTAACAATAAGGATGATGTAGAAGCACTTTTTGAGGCAGACGGTGTGAATCACTATGCTTCATATCTTGGCTTTACGGCAGAGGAATTTGATGCCATTACGGATTGCAGTATGATTTACGAAGCTATAGCTGCATGGCTTACTGAGAACACAGCAACAAAAGACAACCTTGGTGACGTTGTAGATGTATTTCGTTGTTACACAGGAATCTGTGCACTAAATGAAGCTGCTGATTCAGCTAAAGCAAAAGTAATCGCGAATAAATATGGTAAAGAAATGGGAATTCCCCAAATGACAGCATATGCAACCTACAGTGACACATATTTTTCGGATACATACAGAAGTGAAGTGATAGCGGCTCTTTATGGAAAAAACTTTAAGAGTAAAAAAGCATTGGAGGATGCTTTTAACACCGCGGCAATACTTCGTGCACTCCATCACCTTGTTTCATGGAACGATGCATATGATAAAGCTATTTCACCTAACAGCAGTATACTTACTACCATTAATTATACTGCATATTCCTCGGCTACCGATAAGTCAGAGCCGAAGAAGGCTGTGACAAAGAAAGACTTCGCAACCCTTGGTCAGATGCAGGAAGCATTCAATGCTGCTATTCCCACAACAGGCGGAGACGGCGGAGATAGCGGCAACGATGATGCAGGTGGCAGTACCGGCGGTGGCGGAGGAGGCCGTGATTACACGGTTCAGCCATTGAGCGGATTGCCCTTTACTGATATTGCAAATTCAGCATGGGCACACGAAAGCATTAAGGCTCTTTATAATGCCGGTGTTATTAATGGCGTCAGCAGCACACAATTTGCACCTGATAGCCCCGTTACACGCGAGCAGTTTATAAAGATGCTTGTGGAGGGATTCGGAATAAAGGACGCTAATGCAGTGTGCGAGTTTGAAGATGTGCAAAAGGGTGCATGGTATGAACCCTATATTGCAACGGCATATCAGCTCTCGCTTACATCAGGAATCAGCAGCGCACAGTTTGGCGTAGGAAGCAAAATCACCAGAGAGGATATGGCTGTGTTTGCATACCGTTTTCTTAATTTTGTAAATGCTGCTCCTGAGGTTAAAGAATCAGCGTTTGGTGACGGTGCAACTATAAATAGCTACGCTAAGGATGCCGTAGGCGCATTAAGCGGAGCAGGAATAATAAACGGTATGGGTAATGGCAAATTTGCTCCTCAGGAGTTTGCAACACGTGCACAGGCTGCAAAAATAATTTTCAGTGTGCTTACTCTTGCAAAGAAAATATAAAGGGGAGGTTGGAAAAATGAAATTGCGTGCAATATTGTGCATGATGCTTTCGGCGATTCTGCTGACAGTGTGTGCAGTGCCTGCTATGGCTGTTTTTCCCGATACAACGGGAACAAAATATGAAACTGCGGCACAAGTACTTATGGATTTGGGTATCATGTACGGAAATGAAAACGGAAAATTTGCTCCGGATGATGATATTACCCGTGCGGAGTTCACGGTTGTAATTATCCGTGCAATGGGACTTTCCGACTTAACCGTTCCCACGGAAAATGAGGTTAAAGAGAGTGTATTCAGCGATGTTCCCCTTGATTACTGGTGTGTAGAGGATATCAACCTTGCATATGAAATGGGATTGGTATGCGGTAAGGAGAACAATCTTTTTAAACCCGAGGATAGCGTAACCTCTGCAGAAGCAATGAAGATGATTGTCACTGCACTTGGCTATGGTGATATTGCCCTTTATAACGGCGGATATCCCAACGGATACATGCAATATGCAGTTAAGCTCGGACTTCTTAAAAATGTGGATGCTGCACTGTATGAACCTATATCCCGCGGAGATGTAGCGTTAATGATTTACGAGGCATTGTCTGCACAGATGCTATCCCTTTCAAGTGTAGCGGGAAAAGAAAATCCTTCTGTTACATATGATGACAACAAAACACTGGCGGAGGGTGCACTCGGTCTTTTGTACAAAGAGGGGCGTATAACCGCCAATCATATAACCTCGCTGACAGGGGAGTACGAAGTGGCAGAAGGTTATGTAATGATTGATGGTGTATTGTACAATGCAGGAGAGACCAGGGCTGCCGATATGCTCGGAAACAGAGTAAAGTTCTATTATAAGGAAAATTCAGGGGACAGGGAGCTGCTTTCGGTTGTTCTTCACCAAACCCAGGATGTGCTGGAATTGAATTATAAAGAACATTCCTACGAGTTTTCAAACGGCGTTTATACATACTATGTAAACGGAAATCGCAGAACCGAGAAAATAAGTGATGTTGCCGATATTATTTATAACGGAAAGGCAGAGTTTAATTGCACTCCGTTGGAAATGGCTCCTAAAACAGGCAGTATCAAGCTGATTGACAGTAAAAACTCAGGCATCTACGACATTGTAATTATCGAAGATTATGTAAATTTCCCATTTGCAAGCTTTGAAGCACCCGGAACGTTCTACGGGCTTGGCAGAGCTAAAGCCGAGCTTAAGGACAGGGCTGAGTGGACTCTTGTGGATGCAAATGGGGTGACAATCCCTGTGGCAGACCTTTTATATGGTGAGGTTTTATCCGCAATCGTTTCAAAGGACGGAAAATACGGACGGATTATCAAAAACGAAGAAGTTGTAGACGGACGTATAACCCAGATGTATACAGACGGCGACAAGCAGTATATAGCGATTGATGACAGTGAATATCTTCTTGCAGACGATTTCTATTCTAAAAGCACCGACAAAATTGAATTAGGAGCAGAAGGCTCGTTCTATCTTGATATATTCGGAAATGTTGCTTATTTTACAGGGAATAGCGACACGTTTGAATGGGGTTACCTTGTAGATTGCGGAGAGGTCGGAGCACTCGGCAGAAAGGTTGATTTCAAAATCTTTACATCTGACGGTGAAATGAAGATTCTCAGCAGTGCAAAAAAGGTATACATTGACGATGACGAAGCTGAAAGCACACAGGAGATTGTTTCAAAAATGAGTGTTGCAGGCGGTGGCTCAATGAAACAGGTTATAAGGTATGAGCTGAACCATAGCGGAGAGATAAAGTCCATTGACACTGTGTCTGACGGCGGTGTTATGCAGAAAACAGCAACGGCACAGGATTGGCAGTACAGAGGAAAGACGCGTTCCTTTTCAGCAAAGGTTGTTCTTTCTGATAATGCGTTTGTTTTTGTAATTCCTACGGATAAAGAAGATGAAGATCTCTATTCCGTTCAAAAGACATCGAGCCTTCTTTCGGGAAGAACATATACAGTAGATACCTATGGTACAACAGAAGCTGTTTTGGCAGACGTTGTTGTAATCAATGAAACAGAGGCTGTTCATGCTGATGACAGAACGAATGTATTCGGAATAATTACCGGGACACGTTATGCAAGGAATGAAGATGATGAGTATGTTTTGCAGCTCACACTTATTAATGCAAACGGAAATGAAGAGAAAGCTTTTGTTAATAATATGGATGTTGTTTCCAAAATGGACCCCTTTGCAATAGGGGATGCCGTATACCTCACTCTTAACACTAAGGGAAATGTTGCAGCGGTTAAAAAGTTCTACAGTGCAGAAACCGGAAAAGGAATGGATACAGGAAAGTTTACAAGTCAGTTTAGAGTGGGTAATGCGTTTGTTTACCGTTTGAATGATAACCTTATGGAAATCGCTCTGGCAAATCAGAGTGCCTACGGAGTGGTAACCGCACCTGACTTTGGAAACGAAGAAGAATCCAAAACGATGGAAGTATATCCTGCAGATAAGTTCAACGTATTTATCTATGACAAGGCAGAAACCAACGGTGAGGCGGTTTATAAAGGAAGCTATCAGGATATATACGATTACGTGAACACAGGAAAAGCAAGCAGAATTATTTTCCAGACACGCTATGGTGATCCTGTTGCTATGCTGATAATTAAGTAATTCGGGAAGTTACAATTTAAGGAGTGTTTTTTAAATGGACAATATAACAAGAGAATGGGTGGACAGGACTTTTAATAGGCTTGATAAAAAGCTTAGAAAAGTTGCTGTGAAAAGCAGAGATAAAATTCCCTATACAACAATAGACGGCACTCATGACAATAAGATTGATGGTATGCCGGAATGGTGGACAAACGGATTCTGGGGCGGACTGATGTGGCTTATGTATAAAGAAACAGGCTGCGAGGAGTATAAGACGACCGCCATTCGCAGTGAAGAGCTTCTTGATGCAGCTTTTGAAGATTATAGCAAGCTGCATCATGATGTAGGCTTTATGTGGCACATTCTTTCCGGTGCAAATTATAAGATTACCGGAGACAAAAAAGCTTATAACAAGAATTTGTATTGTGCGTCTGTTCTTGCTTCAAGGTTTAATGTTGACGGAGGATACATAAGGGCATGGAACGGCGGAAAAAATGAAGGCTGGTCAATTGTTGACTGTCTGATGAATCTATCACTCCTTTACTGGGCATCGGAAGAAATCGGTGACCCCCGCCTTAAAAAAATCGCTATGCGTCACGCAGATATGGCTTTAAAGGACCATGTAAGAGAGGACGGAAGCATTAATCATATTGTTGAGCATAATCCCGAAACCGGAGAGGTTGTAAGAGTTTACGGCGGTCAGGGATATGATGAAAATTCTTGCTGGTCACGAGGGCTTGCCTGGGCAGTATACGGATATGTTATTTCATATGCGTATACAAAGAAAAAGGAATACCTTGATGCAGCAATTAAGACCGCTAATTATTTTATTGTGAATTGTGCTGCAAATAATTATCTTACTCCCGTAGATTTCAGAGTTCCTTCTTCCGTGGAAATGTATTATGACAGCACAGCAGGAGTATGCACCGCTTGCGGTCTTTTAGAGCTTGCAAAATATGTTTCAGAATCAGAAGCAAAGATGTATACGGATGCAGCTGTTAAGATATTAAAAGCAACAGATGAGCATTTCTGTAATTACAGCGAGGATGAAGATTCGGTTGTACAAATGGGCACCGAGAGATATCCTCATGAATCGATGAAGGGTGTTCACATTCCCATAATATATGGTGATTTCTTCTTTGCGGAAGCACTTCTTAAACTTAAGGGAAATGATTTTTTTATATGGTAAGCAATGTGTGATTTGGAGGATTGAATATGAAACAGTACGAAAAATTTGACGTAAAAGCAGTTGCCAAAAGAGGCGAAAATTATATCACAACAATGGTAGATGAAGCATATGATTATTTGCCTTATTGGTACATTGAAATAAATGAAAAGCCTGCATATGCCCGCCATGTACGAGTAGACGATGCAGAGCTTGTTGCAAGCTGGTATGAAGCTATTTCATGTACAATAAAAATCCTTGGAGAAGAAGCTTCGGATAAGGCATATATGGTTAAAGAAGCCTTTAAAAGACATATGCTTAAATCCTGGGGAGAACACGGACTGAGGTTTCACGAGCCGTACAGTTGGTCAAACATCAAGCACACCTCATTTCACGAAATGGCATGGGTTCTCAGCGGACTAAATCGCTTGCTTGAAGACGAGCCTGATAATGCTGAGGCTGAAAAGAGAGCAAGCGAACTGGTTCGCGGATTAAGGTCGCTTGTTCATGAGAGAAAAATCAGAACATTCTGGAACGGAGATTATCATTTTACGGAAGATATTTTTGAGTTCCCCTCAGATTTATATATTGCAGGAGAGGGTTTTGTTCCCGAAAGGGTAACGGGCAGAGGAGAGGAAGCTATCCGTAACGGAGTTCTTATTCAGCCTCTTGCTGTAAGAGCGGAAATGTTCGGGGACAAGGTTGCTCTTGAATTGGCGTGCGGACTTGCAAATCACCTTCTTGAAATGGCAAGGTATTTTAATTACAAAGGAGAATATTACGGTCACGTTCATTCTACCATGTGGACAGCAATGGGGCTTGTAAGGCTTGGTCGTTACACAAAGAATGATTTCTATATTAAAAAGGGCTATCAGATATATAATTATACAAAATCCCTTTCTTCCGAATACGGTTGGGTTCCCGAATATGCACAATGGCATCCGATGAGCGAGGAGCATTGTGAAACCTGTTGTATAAGAGATATGATAGAATGTGCCCTTGAACTTATTGAGTGCGGTTATGATGAGTGGGATTTAGTGAATAAATACACCCGTAACCATTTAACCGAACAGCAGTTTACATATGGTGGATTCGTTTCTGTGGATAACTCCAAAGAGGATAAAGATGATAAAACGTGGAAAGACATTGACAAGAGAATAATTGGCGGTTGGTCAGGCGGCGGAGAAGCTAACTCATTGTCCATAACTAAATTCCGCTCAATCGCCGGATGCTGTATAGGAACGGCACCGCAGGCACTATTTAGTGTCTACAGTAATATTGCGGTTTTATCTGATTGTGGAATTACCGTTAATCTTCCCATTGATAAAGAAGATGAGAACGTATGTATAACAACTAATTACCCCAACGAGGGATATATGAGTATAGTACCGAAAATCAACACAGATTTGTATATAAGACAACATCAATTTATGGGAAGCAAAATTGAACTGCGTGTTGACGGAGTGAATATTCCCGTTGTTTACAGAAACGGACTTATTTATATTTCAAATGTTGCTTCAGGTACGAAGGTTGAATTATTACACGAAATACAAACCGAGATAAGAAAAGAAGTAATACAGGAAAAGGAATTTGAAGTTTCGTGGAGAGGCTCAGACGTGGTTAAAATTGAGCCCGAGGGTGAACATTTAAGGCTTTATCAGAGAGAGATAGGAGCAGAAAAATATTATCCTCTTCCTCAGGATGCAAAGAGTCCCGCAGTAAAAAATCTCGGCCCTACGCAGCAGAAAAAATAAGCCAACAACACGGGAGGAACAGAAAATGTTACATACAAAGGCAGACTACATTGATTGTTTGAAGAAAATTGTTTCCCCACTAAAAGCCTATTATACTCCCGGGTCCGCAGGGCTTAAATGCGGACATACCGGAGCATATTACGGAGAAACAGGTGCTATGCTGGAAGGCTTTTCCAGGGTTTTGTGGGGGCTCGCTCCCTTGTGGGGAGGAGGCAACGACTTTGAAGGCTTCAATGAAATTTATCTTCAGGGAATTATAAACGGTACTGACCCGAATCACAGTGAATACTGGGGAGAAATCGGGAACAAAGACCAGAAAATGGTTGAAACGGCAGCTATAGGATTAGGTCTCATTTTAGCACCTCACAAGATATGGGAGCCGCTTAACGATAAACAAAAAGAAAACCTCTGTACATGGCTTTGGCAGATGAACAGTGCAAAATGTGCAGATAATAACTGGACGTTTTTTGCTATTCTGGTTAATTTGGGTTTGAAAAACGTAGGTGTTTCTTACAGCGAGGAAAAAATAAAAGCAAATCTTGCAAGTATAGATACCTTTTATATTTCCAACGGGTGGTACCATGACGGATGCAGGGATCAGGCTGACTATTATATTCCTTTTGCAATACATTTTTACGGTTTGGTTTATGCAAAGGTAATGGAAAAGGACGACCCTGAAACCAGCAGAAAATTCAAAGAACGTGCAATGATTTTTGCAAAGGATTTCATATATTGGTTTGCGGAGGACGGAAGCGCACTTGCTTTCGGGCGTTCTCTTACATACAGATTTGCACAGTGTTGCTTCTGGAGTGCGTGTGTGTTTGCCGGAATAGAGCCTTTCCCGATGGGGGTTATGAAAGGTATCATTTCAAGAAATCTTGAATGGTGGATGTCGCATCCCATTATGGATGGAGGAAATGTTTTATCCATTGGTTACACATACCCCAACCTTATTATGTCGGAGCAGTATAACTGTTATGGCTCTCCCTACTGGGCACTCAAGACCTTTCTTATCCTTGCGCTTGATGATGAACACGAATTTTTTAAAGCAGAGGCATTGCCGCTTCCCAAGCTTGAAAGCGTTAGAGTGATTCCCGAAGCATATATGACTGTTCAGAGATACAATGGTTACCCGATTGCTTTGACAGCAGGACAGTGGGCAGAATGGGGCCCGGCACACTGCGAATGTAAATATTCAAAGTTTGCATACAGTTCAAAATATGCCTTCAATGTGCCCAGGTCCTATTTTAACATTGAGCAGGCAGGTCCCGACAGTATGCTGGCATTTGAAATTGACGGAATAATATATGTAAGAAGAAAATGTCTGGAATATGAAATCAGGGAAGATGGAACGGTTTACTCAAAATGGTCACCATATAAAGGAATTGAAGTTGAAACCGAAATTATTCCTAAAGAAGGCGGACATATCAGAAAACATACTGTCACCTGCGAGGAAGAGTGTGTTGCATACGACTGTGCTTTTGCCACTCCCGCCAAGGACGATGGAAATATATGCGGAAGCGGCGAAAAAATCGTTTTCCCATGTAATCCGAACGCCAATCTGATAAATCCGCGTACCCATATACAGGCAGTGAAATACCTATTCCCGAAGGGGAAAACAACTGTTGAAACAGTTGTAGATTATCCAGTTGATTGAAATATATATAAATAACGGTGTTTGTTACACCGGAAAATAAATTATTAGGAGGAACTATTATGAAAAACTTTAAGAGAACATTAACCCTGCTTCTTGCACTTGCATTATGCGTGAGCTGCTTTGCAGGTTGCGGAGGCGGAAAGGACAAATCAAAGCAAAAACCTATTGCAGACAACGATGATGTTACAATTACTGTATGGTCAGGCGAGGCCGGTGCACAGGCCGTTTATGAAGAGCTTGTTGACGAGTGGAACGCTACAACAGGTGATGAAAAGAATATTTTCATTGACTGGGTTGTATCAATGGATGCAAGCCGTGTGGATGTAGCACAGCAGAGCGGTCAGCTTCCTCACATTTTTGTAGTTTCAACAATTCAGCGTGATAATATTATCAAAAACGGTGATGCAGTTGCCCTTGAAGATCTTCCGGGAGGCAAGGAATTTATTGAGGATTTCGGACAGGTAGGCGTTGAGGGCCAGACTGTAGAAAATGGCAAAACCTATAGCGTACAGCCGAGGGTTAATACTGCTGCTCTTGCTTATAATAAAGACCTTTTTAAACAGGCAGGTATTATTGATAAAAACGGAGAAGCTAAACCTCCCAAGACTTTGAAAGAAGTAAGAGAATATGCAAAGAAAATCAGCACTCTGGGAGAGGGAATCCACGGCTTTGCTTTCCCGATTAAATACGGTCTTGGATACACTGTAGATTATGCTTTGTCTTCCTATTACGATGCATCGGGCAGCGACCCTGAAAATTCACAGAAGTATATAGACCTTGATAACCTTACCGTTGATTTTTCAAATTATAAAGAAATGTATCAGTGGCTCCTTGATATGGAGAGCGACGGCAGCCTTTTCCCCGATTCTCTTTCTCTTGACAACGATATGGCAAGAGCATATTTTGCAGCAGGAACGATTGGTATGATTCCCGCAGTAAGCTGGGATGTAGGTGTGTATACAACTCAGTTTGTTGCAGAGTGTGATTGGGATGTCTGCCAGTACCCCGCTCCCGAAGGAAGAAAGCTTGTTGCTCACTGGAACAACCGAGGCGGTATGAATCTTATTGGTAAGAAGGCTCTTGAAAATCCTGAGGAAACTATGGAAGTAGTAAAGTTCATATATTCAAAGAAAGTACGTGCTGCTCTTTTTGAAAGAGGAATCAATCTTTCAGCGAAGCGTGATGTTCTCGATGTTGTAGATAAAACAAAGATGGATCCCCGATTCCTCAAATTCGGAGAATTTGTTGTAGAGGATGCACGCTATGCAAGACAAGAAGCCTACAATGTAGAAGGTGACAAATGGGGTGCTCTTTTCCAAAAGGTTTGGCTCGGTGAGATGACGCTTGATGCGGCAATTAAGGATTATAGTGCTCGTTCAACAGCTGCTCTAAGAAAAGCAGTAGAGCGTGGAGAATATGACGTGGAAAGACAGAAGAAAGTGCGTCGATTCCTTGCAGGGGAAGATGTAGATATCAGCATGAGTAAATGATGGATTATATACAAGGGGGCAAAAATTTGGATATAGTATTATGCTGTTTTGCTGCACGCCGCTATTGGACAGATCAAAAGGTTTTGAACAATGCCTTTGAACAGATAAAAGAGGAATTAGGAGACCTTTGTTCAAAAGCGTATTTAGTCGATGATGAATTTGATTTTGAAGCTTTAAAAAACAGCAAAGGAGATTTGATGATAGCCATTCCGATGTCAGGAGCCGTTCAGCCTAATGTGATTAAAGCTGCACATTGCTTTGGCAATATCCTGATGTATGCAGGATACATAAAAGGCAGCTTTGGAAATGACGTAAGCAATAATATGCTTATTAACAATGCAGCTCCTGCGGTAATGGATGTATATGCCGTTCTAAAACGCAGTTTCAGCAATGTGAGCCTATCCGTAAACTATGATGAACTTAAAAAGCGGGTAAATGTAGCTTGCTGTGTTGAAAAATTAAAAGGAAGCAGATTACTGGCAATAGGTGATACTGAGCCATGGGTTATCAGTGCAGTAAAAGATTGGAGCCTGGTCAAAGAAAAATTCGGTATTGAAATAATAAACGTGCCTCAGGGTGAGCTTGCAGAGCTTTACAGTACGATTACTTTAGAAGATGCCAAGCAATTTGATACGCAGTGGAAAACAGGTGCAGAAAATATTGTTGAGCCCACGGCTGATGATGTTTCCGACGCTTCAAGATTTCAGGTGGCATTAATTAAACTGCTTGAAAAATATGGGGCATCGGGTGCAGCACTTGCATGCTTTAATCTTCTTAAAGCAGGAACAACCTCTTGTCTTGGTGTAAGCTATATAAATTCATACACCGATTATGTGGTTTCCTGCGAGGGAGATATGGACAGTGCGGTGACTATGCTGATTATGAAGCTGCTTATAAAAGACAGTGTATGGATGGCAAATCCGAATATTCAACCTGACGGAACAGTGAATTTTGTGCACTGTACAGCACCTGTATTAATAAACGGGAATAAATGCAAGTACGTTCTCAGGAACCACCACGAAAGCCGGATAGGCGTGAGCACGCAGGTAGAGCTTCCGGAGAACGTTAAGATGACAGTTTGCAGAATATCGGATAATATGACAAAGATGACTGTTCAAAACTGTACAGGAACGCACGGAGAGTATGAGCCAAGCTGCAGAACACAGCTGAAAATTAAATTTGACAGCTTTGACGAGTACATAAAAAATGTGCTGGGCTGTCATCAGGTATTTGTATTCGGAGATATAAAACAAGAGCTTAATTATGTTGCCGAAATGCTGGGAATTGATGTTCTGTAAAGGGAAAAGGGGAATCAAGAAGTATGAGTAATTATAAAAAAGGGCTGGTTTCTGTTTCCTTCAGAAACCACAGTCCGAGAGAAGTTATTCAGGCGGCGAAAAATGCAGGTCTTGAATGTATTGAATGGGGCAGTGATATTCACGCTCCGTGCGACGACTTGAAACGGCTTAACGAAATTGTCGCCTTGCAAAAAGAATTTGGAATTTACTGCTCCTCTTACGGTACATATTTCAGGATAGGTGTGAGTGATTTAAAGGAACTCCCAAAATATATAAATGCTGCAAAGATACTCGGAACAAATATCATTAGATTATTTTGCGGAGACAGGGAATCGGATAATTATACGGAGAGTGAAAAAGCAGCTTTCTTATTTCAGTGTAAGAAAGCTGCAGAAATTGCCGAAAAGAGCGGTGTGACACTTTGTATGGAGTGCCATAATTGGTCCTTTACCCAGACGATAGAGGGAGCTTTGGAATTGATGGAAACTGTCAATTCTCCCAATTTTCAGATGTATTGGCAAACCAATCAGTATGTTTCGGCTGAAGAGAATGTGAAGTATGCAACCAAAATAGCAAAGTATGTTAAACATATACATGTATTTAACTGGAAAGGCAGGAACAGGTATCCTCTTGGTGAAGTTCTTGAAGTCTGGACTAAGTATCTTAACTGCTTTGATAAGGATAAAACCTTACTGCTTGAATTTATGCCTGATGACAGTATGGAAAGCCTTGGGGAAGAAGCGCGAGCTCTTCTGCATATATCAGAAAGGATGAAATGATGAAAGCTATATTTTATACAAGTGATTCTGTACGCTTGAATAAGGTTTTTAACGAGAGTCATATGCAGGAAATAAAAAGCATTATTCCCGATTTTGATGAAACTGTTTATACAAAAACGGATGTAGAGCAAAATCCGCAGTTGTTTAATGACGTAGAGCATATTTTTACCACTTGGGGCGTAGAACCTCTTACTGAGGAAGAAATTGAGTCGTTTTTTCCGAATTTGAAATGTGTTTTCCATGCGGCAGGAACTGTGCAGAAATTCGGAAGACCGTTTATGAATTGCGGTGTTAAAGTACATAGTGCTTGGGCTGCTAATGCTATTCCCGTTGCTGAATATGCTGTTGCACAAATAGTTCTGGCGAATAAGGGCTTTTATACCGCTTCGCATATGATGAGCCGAGGAGAATATGTTCCCGCTTGCAGATGTTTCCGGCAATATCCGGGGTGTTATGACTCTAAAATCGGAATAATCGGAGCCGGAATGATAGGTAAGCTTGTAATAGAAATGCTTAAAAATTACAGGGTTGATATATTGGTATTTGACCCCTTTTTACCTGATGAAACAGCAACGGAGATGGGCGTAAAAAAAGTGAGTTTGCAAGATTTATTTTCTCAGTGCCATGTTATTTCCAATCATCTGGCAGATAATGAAAATACAAAGAACATTCTGAATTATGAATTGTTTTCTGAAATGATTCCGTATTCTACCTTTATTAATACGGGGCGGGGAGCACAGGTTCTGGAAACTGACCTGATAAAGGTTTTGAAAGAGCGTGCTGATATTACGGCTGTTCTTGATGTAACAAATCCTGAGCCGCCTATTGAGAATAGTCCTCTTTATAATCGTGCTAACTGTATTCTTACTCCCCATATGGCAGGAGCCAGCGGAAACGAATTCTGGCGTTTGGCGGACTACGCTATTGATGAATTAAAGCGTTTTCTGAACAATGAGCCGAGCAGATATGAAATTACTTTGAAAATGCTTGAAACAATGGCTTAAGCAAATAAAAAAATAGTTGAAAGGGAATAGCTCTTATGAAATCTGAACACCTTTCAGATGATAAAAATTTAAAAGCGAATTCCGGATGCAGCGATTCTGCAAAGCACAAAAAAGACTGCGAGAAAAGAATTTTTTGCCCTGCTTGCGGTAGATATATTCCTTTAGACTTTATTGTTGCGGGACTATGCAAAGATTGCTTTATGAATGACTAAATATAAAAACGGGGGAGTGGAGTGCGCTATGGAATCCATTCCCCCATTTTTGTATTCATTTTTTGCGGTCAAGTATCAATCAGAAGTGTAGTACGCCACCAAAGTAGGTAACGGTCTTTTGTCCGTTTATATAATTCATTCCGCACGATTGTGCAAGCTTTGAAACATTTATTCCATAGCTTTCAAGAGAAGCAACCGCCTTATCCGGAAAACGACACTCTACCCCATCAATAGCACCGCATTTTTCGCAAATCCTGCATCCTCCGCACCCTAATACAATAAGCTTTGATGAATCCGATTTACATATATCATTAACGGTTTGAACAAGCTTTGAAAAATCCTTTGCAGCCATATCCATACCTTCAAAATCAAAGGAGTCTTCAATCTTATAAATCTTCTGAAAGATTATAGCTTTACTGAAAGATTTTGCTTTTTTAATAAGAGCTTGCGTATCTCCTATTAATGGAGGACACGTATAGCACTTTCCATAATTACCGCATTGATTTTGCTTGCAAAGCTCAATCAGCGAAGGCTCAAATGTAATGTCTGATACTTTTATATCTTTTACAGTATCGAAATCGAGTGCCTCTATTTTTTCCTTAAGCATTTTTATTTCACCCTCTTAAACTTCTTTATAAAACTCATCTACAGCTTCAAAAAATGCATCTATATTTTCCCAATCTGAGGTGGGAGGAATATCGCAGCCAGAGGAGATTATAAAGTTGGGGTATTTGCAGCATTCTGACATAATTTCTTTCGTTTTCTCACGGATACTTTCGGGAGTCCCGCCTTTAAATTGAGCTGACGGACTTACATTTCCCATCGCAATAGTATCGGACGGGATATGTGTAAGCATTTCACTCATACTTATAGAATCCCCGAAATGATATGCATCACTTCCCGTTGAAAGAATAGAATCAACCATAAGAATAGTGTTGTCACCGCAATTATGGTATATAAATAAGAAGTTATCATCTTTAACCGCATCGGCTATCTTCTTTACATATTCTGATGAAAATTCATCGACAAGTGAAGGTGAGAGCATTCCGGCTAATGGCTCTGCCATAACAACGCCATTTGCACCGGCTTTCTTATATTCCTTGATATAATCTATAATAAACTCTGTTACCTTACCAAGAGTTACATGTACCATATCAGGCTCAGTATAACAGTTAATCATAGCTTCGCTTACGTCCATAAGTCTTCCTGCCAGCGAAAAGGGACCTATCACTCCGGCAAAAATCGGGCGGTCAGTTATCATGTCTGCTGCTTCTTTAATAGCGTCTATGTAAATGCCGCACCGCTTCGCCCTTACATCGGGGATTGCAAGTGCGTCCGCCTCTTCGGGGGTTGTAACAATAGCACCGGTCACCGTGGGGACTTCATCGTCTGAAACAACGATTTTAGAGCCAAATGCTTCAGCTTCCAAAGATAAATCCATAAAGCTGACAGAAGCAAGCGAAGGAACTCGATCCGCCACCTTTTTCATTGCCTGTGCCTGCAATTCGCTGCTTGAAATAAGCTCTCTCACGCTTATTCCCAAAAGACTTACTGCAGGAAAAGATAAAATAGGCATTGCTTTTTTTTCAGTCTGCTTTTTTAAATTTTCCATCCAAACCTTCATGTTCATTTTAATACACTCCTCTGTTTTGATATTTAAAACATCATATTGTTTACATATGCGTTTAAGAAAAATTCATGTGTGGAAAGCTCTATTGTTTCGGCATTGTCTGCAATTTTTTCCGATTCTTCAATAAGATCTTTATTTAATAACAACATACAAGCCCCCGCCCCGGCACCGTTACCTATTACTTGTACCTTGTCAAGAACCTCCGTGGGAATCAACCCTATTGCTGCAGCGCTTTCCTTATTGATGAAACTTCCGAATCCACCCGCAATATAAAAACGGTCAAGGTCTTTGTAGGAAATCATACAATTATTTAAAAGCGTATCAATCCCCGAACGTATTGCTGACTTTGCAAGTTGCAGCTGTCTTATATCAGATGGTGTTATATATATACCGCTGTCACCAATTTCAAAATCATGTTCAAGATAGCCTGTTTCGTCAATGATACCAAGCTTAAGCATACAACAAACCGCATCAATTAATCCTGTTCCGCAAATGCCAAGCGGTTTCTGATTATCAATAGTTGTATAGTATATTTTTCCCGAATCTATATATACCTTGTTTATCGCACCGCTGACACTTAACATCCCTGAGGATATGTTAGCTCCTTCAAAAGCCGGACCGGCAGCGGTTGAGCAGCACAAAAGTTTGCCGTTTTTGTTTAACGCCATTTCTCCGTTTGTTCCTATGTCTACAAGAAACGAAATATTATCCTCAAGCATGCCGCTGGCTATTATCGAGGTTGTAATATCGGCACCAACATATGCATTTATACATCGGGGACAGTAAACATCTCCGTTCCAGTGACCAAACAGACTTTTGGGTTCAAACGGTGCTGTTGCGATGCCTGACGCATCAAGGCCGGCAAAAAAGTGCAACATAGCGGTGTTTCCTGTGATTATATATTTGTCAATATCATATCCTTCTGTAATAAGTGCTATTTGCTCAGAAATTTCTTCCTTTAAAATATCCCGTCCGCCATTTACTGCGAAGTCTATTCGTGAAATTACATCTGCACCGTGCTTTTTCTGTAAATTCGGCAGCCCTATACTTTTAACACATTTGCCTTCCGGGAATTTGTAAACATATCCTGCGATTGTGGTTGTACCTATGTCGATGGCAACTCCATACCCTGACTTTAAAAGTGGTTTCATATCCGTGCGGACGGGTTGGGAAAATGTAACGCCTTGAATATCGTTACAATTGCTGGTATAATCAATAATAGTATCACTACTGACTTTTGTCATACATGCAAGTACTTTCTTTCCGTTCGCAACAACCATGCATTTTCCGCAAGAGCCTCTTCCGCCGCAAGGCTTATCGAAGTGTACCAAGGCATCCCCTAAAACATCAGAAAGAAGAACCTCTTCACTATATTTATATAAATATTCTTTATCTTTCGTTTTTATTAGTATTGAAAACATACGCTTCCAACCCTCCTCCGGTGAGTTCATCATAACAAAAATTTTTTCTTTTTACAATACAATTCATTCAATCTGATAATATAGTACAAAAATAAACAACTTTTTTCTATAAATGCATTTTTGAAAAAGATAAAATACAAAAGGAAGGAAGAGTTTTGATGGAAAAGCTTATAAAAAAATATCAGAAGCACATCTCTTCACTTTTTGGCGTTGACTGCAATTTGTTAAATGTCCGGTTGAAAACATTTGAAGAAGGTGCTTTGTTTTGTAAAAGCTGTCAAATCGGCTGTGACTTTGTTAATACGCATTTATATGGATGTTATGAAGCCGTTAGATGGGACAACAAGTACATATATTATTGCCCTGCCGGTTATGTTTTCATTGCTGTTCCCATTACGGAGGAGGATGTTACTGTCAGCAAGGCAAGTATAGTTGGTCCTTTTTTGATGGGAGATATTGAAGATTTTCAAAATGTAACGGAAATTGTGCATTTTGATACATCAAAGGTTAACGACCTTTTAGAAATTTTGTCTGCTGTTTTTGCACCAAGAATAAAAAGTGTCTCCAGTGAAGAATTTTCAGGAGACTTTCTCAATGATATATACAAGCAACTTGATTCTGTACAAAATGAAGTGAACTACCCGATAGAACTTGAGCAAGATTTGAAAGAAGCAATTATAGAAGGAAACGCAGATAAAGCAAAAAAAATCATCAACAAGATTCTGGGGCAGATTTTCTTTCACTCAAATGCTGATTTGAAAATAATAAAAACAAGGGTTTTAGAACTTATCGTGCTTCTCTCTCGCTCTGCAATAGAAGGTGGAGCGGAGGTTGATCGAATATTCCTGCTTAATAACAATTATGTTCAGGAAATTGAGAAGCTTACAACCCTTGATAGTCTTAGTTTTTGGTTAACCGGTATTATAAAACGTTTTGTAAGCTATGTTTTTGATTTGAATAACGCAAAACACGCTGATATTATGTTCAAGACTATAGCGTACATAAAGGATAATTATATGAAAAAAATAAATCTTGATGATATTGCAGCACATGTTTATCTCAGCCGGACGTATTTAAGCAGAATCTTTAAGGAAGAGATGAATATGAGCATTTCGGCTTACATCAATAAAATAAGAATAGAAAAAAGCAAAATACTTTTGATGGATAATTCTTTATCTTTGGCTGATGTAGCGAACCTCGTTGGCTTTGTAGACCAAAGCTATTTTAGTAAAATTTTTCAAAAGGTTATGGGTGTGTCACCGGGTAAGTATAGAACGAAGCGCGGTGTAAATATAAATTAAAAAGGAGAAAGAGTATGAGTATTTTAGAAGAAATCAGTACGTTTTTGCAGCAAGGCAGAATGCCAAAGGTGAAGGAGCTTGTAGCTAAAGCTCTCGAAGATGGTATAGACGCAAAAGAAATACTTGAAAACGGTCTTATGTCAGGAATGAGTATTATTGGTGAAAAATTTAAAAACAATGAGGTTTTTGTTCCTGAAGTTCTCGTTGCAGCACGTGCAATGAATGCAGGTGTTGAAATACTTAAACCGTATATGGTTGGAGATGAAGCTCAAAGCAAGGGAAAGGCTGTCCTTGGAACTGTAAAAGGAGACCTTCATGATATTGGTAAAAACCTTGTAAAGATTATGCTTGAGGGTAAAGGTCTGGAAGTAATTGATCTTGGGGTTGATGTGGCTCCCGAAACTTTTGTGGAAAAAGCGAAGGAAACCGATGCTGATCTTATCTGCTGTTCAGCCCTTCTTACAACGACTATGAATGAAATGAAGAATGTTGTTGATAAGACAAAAGAGGCAGGTATACGCGACAGAGTTAAAATTATGATAGGTGGAGCACCTATTACTCAGAATTTCTGCGATAGCATCGGTGCGGACTGCTATACCGCTGATGCAGCAAGTGCGGCGGATGCGGCACTTGAATTTTGCAAAGAAGCATAATAATAAAAAAGAGGTGTTTTAAATGAAATGGTCAAGGGAAGAGTATATTAATCTGCTAACGTTTGGAGAATGCGAAAGACCTATGTTCTCGGAAATATTTGGACCACTCATTGGCCTTGATAAAGAATGGCAGGAACAGGGAGCTTCTCCGGAAGAGATTGGTATGACTGCATTTGATTTCGATTATATTTCGTTAGTGGAATGTGGCGGCAACACCGGACTTTACGGTGGCTTCAAGCCGGAAATAATTGAAGATACCAAGGAATACCTTATTCAAAGGGATGCAATCGGAAGAGTAACCAAGCTTGTTAAATCCACTGCAACCATCCCCCATCCTATTGAATATCCTGTAACGGATATGGACAGTTGGCTTAAAATAAAAGAATTTTATACTTTCAATGAAAAAAGAATTAATGAGGATAAGCTTGAAGCAGCGATAAAAGCTCAAAAAGAAGGTAGCGTTGTGCGTACAACTATCCCCGGTGGATTTGATTTTCCGCGTGAACTTATGGGAGAGGAAAATTGCTGTTTTTGTTATTATGAACAGCCGGAACTTATGCAGGATATGATAGCTACTATACAAGATACCGCATTCAAAGTTCTCGACAGAATCAGCGATAAAGTTACGATTGATCTTATCTTTGCTCATGAAGATATGGCGGGAAAAAGCGGTCCGCTGATAGGTCCTGGGCTCATTGCTGAGTACATACAACCCTATTACAGAAAAATATGGGATATGCTTTCATCAAAAGGCACAAAGATTTTTTCTATGGATAGTGATGGTAATATGAATCCTGTAATTGATGCCTACCTTGATTGCGGAATAAACGTTATGCTTCCGATGGAGCCGGCGGCAGGAATGGATATTGTGGAGCTTAGAAAAAAATATGGCAACAAGCTTGCCTTTAAGGGTGGCATAGACAAGTATGTTTTAAAGGAAGGCAAAGAGGCGATTCGTAAAGAACTGGAATATAAAATGCAGCCAATGATGAGAGAAGGCGGTATGATTTTTAGTCTGGATCATAGAATCCCTAATGGAACTCCTCTTGAAAACTACCGATACTATGTAGATACCGCACGTGAAATACTGGGTATTCCCAAGAGAACCCCTGATAAAACCGGATGGGGAAAGTGCTAAAATTGCAAAGCGATCAAATTTTCAAGATTTTTCGAGCGTTGCGGATTTCCGCAACGCTCTTTCTCTATTCAATATCCTTTCACAAACTCCAACACCGTATACCCCGGCACATACATACTCACGCAGGAACTTTCCGAAGAACTTCCCGCTGCACCGCTTACAAGTATTCCGAGAAATTTCGGAGGTGTAGTATTGAGGAAAACAGGGGAGCCTGAGCATCCGCCTATTACAGATAAATCCTTCTTTATCCTCAACACAATCTTTTGGCAGTGACGCAATATATCCTTTTTTGAAAATCGGGTATTTATGATGTGTGCTTGCTTCACTGTTGGGATAGCCTGCTGTTATGACTTCATCTAACAGGTTAATGTTTTCAAGTTCATCTTGCTTTAAAATTCTATCTTCTGTGACTACTGTTGCATAAATACCTTTGCCCGTAATCTTTTTGAATTTTTTCTCAATCACTTCAAGTTCACAGTAGGCAATATCAGCATCCTCACAATAATTCCATTCCACTTTTGAAGAGAGTGGAACTGTAACAACTCTGTCTTCATCTATATAACGAAGCCAAAATGTTACTCTGTTCAGTTTTTCGGCAAAATGCCCGGCCGTCAGTATTATGTTGGTTTTCTTACCTTTGATATTAAGAGATGCAAAGAATCCCGTTGCGGTAACCCGCTGCAGCACCGATTCCTTTCCTGTTCTTTCGTAACCCTCCATATAAACGGTAAGGTATTTAATAAAATCATATTTATACATAAGAATCAACCTTTCCAATTTTTCTTTACACTTTTATCTATGTACTTATCAAGTTCTTTGCGAGGAATTTTCCATGTTCTGCCTATGCGAAAAGCTCCTAATTCACCGCTTTTTAAAAGACGGTATATTGAGTTTTCACCAACACCTAAATAATCCATAGCTTCGTATGCTGTCAGTACATCATAATCGTTTTGAAACATGATGTAACAACTCCTTTCATTCAGTATATTTAAATGTTGTTGTTTTTCCTTTTTATTCGGTTTCTTGCACCCTGAAAATATATATCATATCTATGAAAATATATATGGAGGTGTCGCATATCTTTAACAATCAAAAATTCATAACACGAGGTGTAGCGGAGAATATTCCAATTTCACTGCAATTACTTATGTGGGAGATGATACGAACATTACCTGTAGATAAAGACTATCTGCAGGTTTTTTCTTTGTCTGAAAAAGAAGGAAAACAACTAATAGTCCATACTCAGGAAGAGCCTGAATATGAAAAAGAGTATGTGTTAAACTTTAATCCAATTACAACGGCAAAAGTTTTTGTAATCGACGATAACACACACTCAACTATGCTAATGAACTATGAATACTAAGGAGTGAACAAAAATGAAAAACGGAAATTTAACATGCTCTTGTTGCGGAGCAATACTTGAAAGAGATAACTATCACGAATTTGAGGGCAATATATATTGCTTAGACTGCCTCATCGAAAAAACGGTAGTATGTATGAACTGCAATGAAAGAATTTGGCGTGAAGATGCAGAGGGTAATGAAAATCTTGTACTTTGTAGGCACTGTTACGATTATAACTATACTAACTGCGAAGACTGTGGCAGACTCATACATAATGACGCGGCTTATTACGAAAACGATGACAGTGATTATCCGTATTGCTACGACTGCTATCAGAAGCTTATAAGCGGAGCAATAAAAAATTACAGTTATAAACCTGAACCGATTTTCTACGGTTCGGGTAATTTGTTTTTCGGCGTTGAATTGGAGATAGACAGAGGTGGGGAAGAAAACGATAAGGCAGAAACAATCATTAACGTTGCCAACGATGCAGACGAGCATATCTACTGTAAGCATGACGGAAGTATTGATGACGGTTTTGAAATAGTAAGCCATCCTATGAGCCTTGATTATCATATTAACAAAATGAACTGGAGCGAAGTGTTTGATAAAGCTGTAAGCTTAGGCTACAGGTCACATCAGACAAGTACATGTGGACTGCACATCCACGTAAGCAGAGATGCATTCGGGAAAACATATGGACAGCAGGAAGCAGTTATAGGGAGAATCGTATTTTTTGTTGAAAAGCATTGGAACGAGATAGTTAAATTCAGCAGAAGAACTCAGGAGAATCTTAATAGGTGGGCAGCAAGATATGCAACCATATCAGCTACATCTGAAGAAACATATAAGAAAGCAAAGGACAGGCACATGGGAAGATATGTAGCCGTAAACCTTGAAAATGCCAATACGGTAGAATTCAGATTATTCAGAGGCACGCTTTGCTACAGTACATTTGTAGCTACTCTTCAGCTTGTAGATGAAATATGCTTTCATGCTATTCATATGGCAGACCTTGAAATGGAAAATATGTCCTGGAGTGACTTTGTGCAGAAGATTCTTCCCAAGAAAGCTGAGCTTATAGAATACCTGAAACAAAAACGACTGTATGTAAACGAAATATCAAATGAAAGCGAGGAGATGTAAATGTGCGGACTATTTGGTTTTGTAAATTACAGTAACAAAGACATTAAAGGATTATCTGACCTTACCAATGCTCTTGCAGAACACGCTTCTGTAAGAGGTACGGATGCAACGGGGATATCATTTGTCAGCGGAGGAATAATCAGAATTATCAAAGAAGCAAAGGCGGCAAATAAAATTGATTTTCAGCATTCCGATAACCTGAAAGCACTGATAGGTCATACACGCCATAGCACGCAAGGAAGCGAGAAAAGAAATTACAACAATCATCCATTCTTCGGCAAAACAAAAAACGCAAGGTTTTCCCTTGCGCATAACGGAGTACTTTATAATGATGATGAACTTAAAAAGAAATACAAGCTTCCCAAAACTAAAGTTGAAACAGATTCTTACATAGCGGTACAACTTATAGAAAGTCAGAAAAGAATCGGATTTGACAGTATTAAATACATGGCAGAAAAGGTTGAAGGAAGCTTCAGCTTTTCAATCCTTGATGACAGAAATAATCTCTATCTTGTAAAAGGTGATTCCCCTGTATCAATACTTCATTTTCCGAAGCTTAAGCTCTATGTCTATGCAAGCACAGACGAAATCCTCTACAAGGCCCTTGTAGATTCACCCTTGTTTCCGAAACTCAAAAGTGCTGAATATGAAGAAATCAAGATAAGCGAAGGGGAGATACTTAAAATCGGCTATGACGGAAAACTGAAAAAAGAGAATTTTGAATACAGCTGCTACAGCGGAAAGAACTGGTGGGATTTTGGATTTTCTTCCTGCGGATGGGGAAGAACCTACTCGAAAAACGAGTACATAGAAGACTTAAAATCAATAGCGTGCTATCAGGGCTATTCTCCCGACGATATCGACAAACTTCTCGGGAAAGGATTCTCTCCCGAAGAAATTGAAGAATACATCTACTATATGGGCGGTGAAATATAAATGATAAGAATATGAAGTACATAAAACTGGTGCTGGTGGCACTGATTGAGGTCATAGTAGCAGTTTATAACGCAAAACAAGAAGAAGGTGAATGTCATAAGTAAAAAAGTTTTGTTTTATATGGTGTTGGATTTAATGGGAATTGCCCTGACAGCGTTAGTTGGAAAATGGTTGTGTGAAATGAGTGATGCCGTTACAAACCCTTGGGTAAGTAAGGGCATCGCATTAGTTATTAATTTTTTATGTGTCTGCGTATGCGGCTTCATAATCTTTTTCTTCTTGCTGTACTGGTGGTCAGACAGAAAGTGGAGCAGGATAAAAAAGAGGTTTGAAAAATAATATGAGTTTCCCGCCGGTGACGGGGTGCCGGGTTTATACAAACATTTCGAAAGTTGAGTTTGTGTCCCTGGTGACGGGGTGACAGGTTTATGCTAACTTTTTCAAATTCTGATTATGTGTTTTCTCTGAAAAAGTCATATTAATCATCTGCATCACTTTTTAATTGATTGAAAAACATAACATTTTCAAAATCAACATTATCTATACTGAACTTTTTTAAAACAGGGCTTTCAGCCACAATATCTTTCGTATAACCCTCTTTAGAAATCCAGTCCAAAAAGCTGCAGGCTAGTGAAGGAGGTACTTCTTTTTCATTTTCGGTTAAATAATATACTTGCATTGATTTAGCTGCACTTGAAATTATAAAATCAATTGTTTCGTAATCTCTTGTAGTTAGATTATCAGCAATACAGTTTGGATTATTATGAATAGAAGATAATGCCAGGGATTTGTCAAAGCGTTGACCTGAGCAGTCATAGTTTTCAAATTGTGCTTTATAGTTTTCTAATTTTATACTGTTGGAAGTTATCATTTCATTTATTAAATGCTTTACTAATATTCCGTCAAAAAGGTACGGCTTAAAATCAACATTCTCTTTTGTTATTTGCAAATCAAATAAACCGGTTTTTCTGTTGATATGATATAAATTAAGAAGACTGTAAAAATTAAATGGTTTTTTGTTCAGTATTTTATAGCATTCTTTTAAAGCCTTTTCCAACGCAGATCTGCTTTGAACGGCACGATTTCCTTTATAAAGGGGACCATACTTCATAGTTGTAGTTATTAAGACTTTTGAGATATCTCTTTTTTCGTATAAAAAATAATGAAATTTAGAAAAGAATATTATGCTTGGAATAAACACGTGAAGAATTTTTTCACGAGGATCGCGGAATTCTTCATTGCTTGCGTCTGGGTCCAACCACCCCTTGAGGTCTTCGAGCAAGTCCGACACTTCTTCTCCGGGATTAATATCGACGTCGTAGGTTTTCATGGAATTAATTTGTTCAACAGAATAACGCTCTATTGCAATAAGAAGAGCATCATATAACATGGCAGTAAATAAAAATTCCATATGTATGTATATATCATGAAAGTTTTCTTCTATGTATGTGCTTTTGAATTTTATAACTTCCTGAGTTCCTTCGTGTACAATATCATAGTCAAATATTTCAGGATAAAATGCTTTGTATAGATACAGCTTTGCTACATCGGGAAATTTAAACCTGTATGGAACAAATTGACGGCTATCGTCCTTTAGTGCTATTACCGAGTTAGTATGCTCAACAAAATCGAGAAAAGAATATAATAATTCATTTTTTGATATGTTGCAAAGACGTATGTTGTTATTTTCTTCAAAAGTCCGTATAAATGATAAGAATCTGGGTTTAGCCATTTCTTTTGGTATTTTCAACGGACTGGTGGTTACATGTATAACCCCTTTTGTTGGATTAAAATACCTGAGATAGTAAGACGGAACTTTCCATTTTTTTCTGTTTTTAGGATAGTGAACTCTGGGATTATCCAGCACTTTGTTTATAATGGCTGGGTTAGTTTTACCGAGATATTTGGATTCAGAATTCCCTGATTTTCTTCCTGCCATACGATTAAAACCTCTCTTTCAGATAGTGGTTTTCAAAAAAATTTTCTTAAAAATCCCCATTTTAGCATTAAAAACACGTGTTTTTTAAATATTCAAAAAAACAAAAAATGCCCACAAACCGCTTTATATAGCCGTTTGCGAGGAATTGACTTTTTGTTTGATAACCACTACCAAAAGACCGTGACTAATATTCTTGTTTTTGTTACAATACCCTTGCAGCCGATGATATTGCAAATGGTGGCCACCATTTTTATTATATCACGATATCGTATAATTTACAATATTAAGTCAATATCTTTAGCTGTAAAATGTTTTTAATAAGAAAGGATTAAATCATATGTCAAAAGGGTCACGGGAAGTATTAGTAAAAAAAATTTATGAGAAACTTGAAAAAGAAAAAAGGATGAAACCCCCCAGGTTGTGTGAGGATGATTCAAAGTTTGTAATTCACGGAAGTAATATCGGGGCGTATATCAGAGATTTGGAAGTTCATTATAAACTAGAACTGAGTGTGAGGGTTGAGAAAATAAAACCCAAGATTCTTGACTTCTCTACGGATGATGCAGGGAATATAGAATTTTTTGTCGAAATTTTCGGTAAGTATGTAAAATATAATTGTGAGGAAAAATGCTTTTACATATGGAACGGGCGGTGTTGGATGCCGGATATTAAAAAAATGGTGTCATTATGGGTACAGACTTCTATGAAAGCCCGAAGAGATTATACGTTACAAGCTCTGGGCAGCAAAGAGCGCAAGAATAGTTCGGAGCAGTTGGTGAGACATGTACAGAAGTGTTGCAATCAAGCTAGTATAAGAGCAATTCTGGAAGGACTAGAAAGTGTTTTGGCATGCAATGCTTCGATATTTGATACACATCCACATCTTCTTAATGTTTTGAATGGCACGATTGACTTGAGGACGGGAAAGATCAAGAAGCACGACTATAGAGATTATATTTCAAAATTAATTCCGGTTGCATATGACCCCGAAGCCAAAGCCACGAAATTCGAGGAGTTTTTAATAGATACCTTTGAGGAAAAGGAACTTATTAAATATATTAAAAGATTCCTGGGGTACTGCTTAAGCGGTGAAACCAGAGAACAGGTCATTCATTTATGTATAGGAAATGGAGCCAATGGAAAGAGCACCTTGATTTCACTTCTACGATATATTATGGGTGATTACGCGACGGTGATACCTTCAAAGGTGCTGACAAGTGTTGAACGCGCCGGGGCGCCTAATTCAGAAATCGCACAGCTTCCTCACAAGAGACTTGTTTGTTGCAGCGAGTTGAATTGTACAGACATTCTCAACGAGGGGAAAATAAAAATTATGTCAAGTGGTGAAACGCTTTCTGCAAGGCAGCTCTATAAACTGGCCTTCACCTTTGACCCAGAGTTCAAACTGTTGATTGATACCAATTATCTTCCTATAATAACAGGAACGGATCATGGCATCTGGAGAAGAATACGTGTGATACCTTTCTTATATACGGTTTCTAAGAATAAACTGAACAAGAACCTGCTTAACGAACTGAAGCAAGAACGAAAAGGAGTTCTCGCGTGGCTGGTTAAAGGAGCCATGAAGTATTATTCAGAAGGCTTGGAGCCGTGTGAAATTGTGGAGAAAGCAACGAAAAAGTACCGTAAATCCCAGGATACACTTGGTTCGTTTATTGAGGCGTGTATCAAGGAGGAAAAAGGGGGAGAGGTCAGAGCCAGGATATTGTATGAAGCATATATTGACTTTTGTTCCGATAACTTCCTTACTCCAATGAGCGAGACAAAATTCGGGAAGGATTTTCCGACCCGAGGCTATAAGCGAGGGAAGGACAAGATATCGAGAAAATATCTTGATATCAAGTTAAAGTAATCTAACAATCCGGTGGTGTAATTGCCACCGGGAATTACACCATAGAGGAGGTGATATCCCCTCGGGTATATAGACGTAATTCGCCGTACTATATACGAGGAGGACTGCGAAAATATGTTTTTTAGTGAGGTAAAATTATGGAAACAACAATGCCAAAAATGATGACAGTAAGACAAATTGCCAAGACGGGACTTCTCCCGGAGAATACAATAAGGGTAATGCTCAAAAACGGGCAGATACAGGCAGTGTATTCAGGGAAAAAGGCTCTCATAAACTTTGATAATTTATGTAATTATCTCAGAACCTTGACCGTCTCAGCATAAGGGGGACTTGTAATGACACAGGAAATAAGAAAGGTTGCCCCCGGTATCAGGAAGCGCGGTAATACCTATGAGTTTAATGTGTCAGCCGGCTATGATGGAGCAGGGAAGCATATCCGTCACTACGGAACCTTTACTGCTCCGGAAGGGGCCTCTGAGAGTAAGGCTGACAGACTGGCTATGGAAGCTTATGTGGAGTTTGCATGCAAGGCGAGAGGAAACAAATCTTTCGGTGAAAATATGCGCTTTAACCACTTGTGCGAGATTTATTTTAAAGAATATGCCCCAAACAAACTCAAAAGGGTTGCAATAGAAAACTACAAGTCAAATGTAAAAAATCATATCGCACCGGTATTCGGAAACAGGAAACTTAAGGACATAGAAACATCTGATGTATCGGCATTTCTAACGGGGCTTAAGTGTAAGCCTTTGACGGCAAATAAAATCAAAATAGTATTTCACAGCATATTAAAATACGCAGTGAGTCAAAAATATATAAATAAAAATCCATGTAGTGGAGCTATATGGAAAGAAAGTACGGAAAGGGAGTATGGAAGGATAGAAAATGTTTTGAACCTACAACAATCGCAGAAGCTTATGGCATTAACTGAAGAATATAGCGTATTTAATACCATAATAAGACTACTTTTGCTATCGGGAATGAGGTCCGGAGAATGTCTCGGCTTGCGTTGGAGGTCGATAAATTTCCAAAACAAAACTATTTTTATTGATAAAACGTTATCTTACGCAGAGAATGAATGGTTTCTTTCCACACCGAAAACGGAAAGAAGTACAAGGACAATAGCAATTGATGATAAAACTATAGAAATCCTTAAGAAACATAAGGAGGAACAGGATAAACAGAAAGAGATTGTTGGTGCTGCATGGCAGCATCCTGAACTGGTGTTTACAAGCTGTACCGGGAATTGGTACGACAGAAGCCTGCTTAATGATCAGTTCAGGCGCTTTGTCAAGAAACATAGGGAAGAGTTAAACCTTGAACATAATCTGACAATCCATGGCCTGAGGCACACGAATGCGGCACTTCTCCTTTTTGCGGGTGAGGATATTGAAAACATATCCGCTCATCTTGGACACGCAAGCGCTGACATAACCTCAAGAGTGTACGCACATATGTACGCCGAGGTTAAAGTAAGAATGGCAAAGACAGTTTCAAGCGCTCTGTTTGGGTGAGGGAATGAAAGAGAGGTGTCTCCATATGGGAGACACCTCATAATTTTTGGTGGTTTGCCTTTTAAAAATCCTTCAAAATGACTTTGAAAAAGACTTTTTACTAGGCACTAAATTTTTAAGAAAATCTCTAAATTGACCTTTTAAAAACAGTTTGTTAGAAAGAATATAAACTAACAATTGAGTTTATTCTAGTTAATATCTTATAATTTTGTGTTAAAATAGAGTATAGCTATTTATTTAAAACATCTTCACATTTTTTGAAAAGTTTTGTTCTTTCTATAGATTGACTAATAATTTCTTCTTTAAAATTTAGTTCATTGCCCCGAAGATTTTTAGCGATTTTATTTTTGAAAGTTTCTTTTGTACTATTTAAAAGCAAATGCAATATTTTTTTCTTTAGCCAACTGGAAAGAGCAAATTTTTCTATCAACTGAATACCTAATAATACAACAAAAAGCAGAACGCCGGTTATTAATTTATCAAGAAAAGATGTGAGTGCAGATATTATTAAAAAAATACACGAAAAAATGGCATCCCAATGTAGTGTCAACCATAGAAAGGCACCCTTGATTCCAAGATGATCAACGTGAGACAAAACAGCACCGTCTATAGTTTTTTGCCTTGAAGATTCCCTTTCATTTATCAAAGCATCATATTTTTGTTTGTATTTTTCTGTTTCTTTTTCTTGTTCTCTTGCTTTGAATTCAATAACTTCGTCAATTGTTGATGCTAATTTGTCGATTTCAAAATTTTCCTCTAGTCCAACAGTTGCATTTAAAATTGTATCTGTTACTTTATCGTCAAAATAAGCTGCCAAACATATTGAAGAATATTCAGGTGTGGACTTTTGTATCTGTTCAACAACATCTTTTATCCTGTTTATATATTTTTGAGTTGGACGTTGTGCTGCAACAGCATTGGCTGTTAAATATAATACAGGTAATCTTTCTTGCCCTATAGAAGGATTCCACAATCTACAAGTTAATCTGACATCTGAAATAACAGGCAAGCGATTCGGCTTCCAACCATGAATATTCGTTGTGTTTGCTCGACTTTCCTTGTAACTTAATACGATTCCTATTAATTTTGTGTTAGTGGTAACGAAAACAGGTAATTTGTCTTTAGTTCCACAATATTCACTATAGTTACCGCTTCGTTTCATATGGGTTTCCCATATTGCTAAGGCATCGTTTTCAATTGTTTTCGGGTCCCAAGACAAATGTGTTTGCATATATTGTTGCAAATCTAATCTGTCAAAACCAAATTGCAATCTTGATTTTTCTTCAAAAGTTTCGTTGGCTCTCTTAAATATTTGGTGCGATGAAAGTTCTTTCTCAATAGTTGTTTTTTTTGTAGAAAGAACATCAATACTATTTTTAATTTCCAATGCATATAAACGCATATCTTCGTCATGTGGAGGATGATTTTTTTGTAAACTGCGAATTGCTTTTTCAAAGGCTCGGTTCATTTCATCTAAAGTTTGAGCATAATAATATATTTTTCCACCACTGGTTTGAATAAGATCTACCAATTCTTTTGTGGCTTCAACTGCTGCTTGTCCAGCACAGCCCAAAAATCTTAATAAAAGTTTTGTGTCAAAGAAAAAACTAGTATCCTTAATCGAGTCAAAGACTATTCCTGAATCTGACGAAGGTAATTGATATGCAGCAGAACAAAGCATCAATCCTTGACAGACTTTAATCAGATAGCCTCTCATAGAGCCTTGGGTATTAAGTGTTTCCTGTATAAACTTTCCTACAAATAATAAATCTTTATAAATTGGTTCATTATTAATTTGCTCTGTTTGAAAACCATCGTTTTCGATGTCATCATCTTCTATGTTTGCAAGGTCTTCCATTTCAAGCAACTCGATGTCAGTAATTTCTTCCGATATACCATTTTTAAGAAAAATATCAAAAGCAATACCTTTTCTGTCTAACACACTTATGAGAAGTTTTCGAGCCTCGTCAGTGGTCCAAGTACGGTTATATCTATTGCCGTATTCGATCAATCCACTTATTAAGGTGTTTTCAATGTTTCTATAGTTGTCACGTTCATTTTCAAATGCGCTAATATCGAAGTCACCTTCTCTATGATAGCATTTGTTCTGAAGGCTAACATATCCAAAATTACTGAGTATTTGCATACATTGTAAGGTAATATTGTATGGTAAATGAATCCCAAATTGATCACTTATAGAGTCGATTAGATCTGTTATCGTCATTGACTCAGCAGAATTAATAGCCATACAATATTTTATGTATTCGCAGAAAACTGAGTATGGATTATCTGAACTGCCGCTAACTTGTGCCATTGCTATTAATGCATTAGGATTTTGCATCTGAATCATCACCTCTAATGTCATTATAACATAAACACCTCCATACTTCAATTAATTATACCAAAATTCGCCAATTATTTATAAAGATAACATTACGTACCTAATTGTATATATGCTATGACAAAGGTAAATATGAAAAAATTTTCACCTACTTGTGGCAAATTTGTGGCAAAATGGGTAAAACAAATCCCACAACTGCGATAGTTGTGGGATTTTTGATACAAAGTCTTTATCTCTTGCTGAACTGAGGTGCACGACGAGCGCCTTTGAGACCGTACTTCTTTCTTTCCTTCATTCTGGGGTCACGAGTAAGGAAGCCAGCCTGCTTGAGTACAGATCTGTAAGCTTCTTCGTCAACCTTAAGAAGTGCACGTGCGATACCATGACGGATAGCACCTGCCTGGCCTGTGAAACCGCCGCCCTGAACATTGCAGATTACGTCAAACTTACCCTCTGTGTTTGTAGCAACGAGGGGCTGACGAAGAATCGCCTTAAGTGTCTCAAGACCGAAGTAATCATCAATAGATCTCTTGTTGATTGTGATTTCGCCTTTACCGGGAACGAGGCGAACACGAGCAACAGACTTCTTTCTTCTACCTGTTCCGAAATACTGTGTGATTGCCATTTAATTCACCCTCCCTTATTTAATGTCGCGAGTCCAAACCTCGGGCATCTGAGCCTGATGGTTGTGTTCGCTACCCTTGTAAACTCTGAGTCTTGTAAGAGCGCTTCTGCCGATTGTTGTAGCGGGAAGCATACCCTTGATTGCAAGATACATAGCTCTGTCAGCGTTCTTCTCCATCATATCCTTTGCACTAACAGTCTTAAGACCGCCAATCCAACC